>CAMJDL010000005.1 GCA_946404405.1 uncultured Prevotella sp. | reverse complement strand
TGAGAGGCCCGTCGCAAGAACGACAGGCCTCTCAGTATCTCTCCTATGACAAACTATAGGTACGTGGCTATCTTCTCACGATTGTCCGAATCTTGAGTTGCGCCACCACCAAAAGTTTGCAGTTTTTGTCATACTAAATACGTTTTTTATTACTTTCTGTCGGCAAAATTACACTTTTTCTTTCTTTCTGCCAAATTTTTCTGTCTTTTTTTTGAGAAAATATGTATCTTTGCAGTGTTATTCAATAAATATGCAGAATTCTATATAACAAATGAAGACTATGTGGATGGTCATATTCATGATTTTACCCCTATTGGGCATCAGCTATATTGCTTGGCACGTGTGGTGCCTGTTGCCTTGCGCCTGGTGGTGGAAACTATTAGCCATCATACTGTTGGTCGGTTCGTTCCTGACCATGATGTTTGGCATGCGAGGGTTGTACGACAGGGCATCGTTACCTGTTGGCACCGCTTTATATGAGATAGGCACATCGAGCGTCTTCGTCATGCTCTATCTGGTCATACTCTTCCTGATACTCGATCTGGGACGATTGGTCCATCTCGTTCCGCGTACCTTATTATATAATAATTGGTGGACGGTCTTGGGTATCACCGTTGTGATGGTCGCTATCTTTGTCTACGGCAACCTGCACTACCAGCATAAGTATCGTCAGGAGTTGACGCTGACCACCAACAAGCCATTGGCACGCCCCATGAAACTGGTGATGATTAGCGACCTGCACATCGGCTATCACAACCCACGCAAGGAACTTCATCGCTGGGTGGACATGATTAATGCCGAGAAACCCGATTTGGTATTGGTTGCTGGCGACATCATCGATATGAGCATGCGTCCACTAAAAGAGGAACGTATGGCAGAGGAATTCCGACGTCTGGCGGCCCCCATCTATGCCTGCTTGGGCAATCATGAATACTATAGCGGTGAACCTGATGCCCAACAGTTCTATCGTGATGCCGGTATCCATCTGTTGCAGGACTCAGCTGCCGTTGTGGGTGACCTGTGTATCATTGGGCGTGACGACCGTACCAACATGCACCGCAAGTCATTGGGGAGAATCATGAAAGAGAATGAATCGCTCATTTCTCATTCCTCATTTCTCATTTTATTGGACCATCAGCCCTATAACCTTGAACAGGCTGAGCGTCATCATGTCGACTTCCAGTTCAGTGGTCATACCCATCACGGACAGGTTTGGCCCATCTCTTGGATTACGGAGAGTATCTACGAATGCGCCTTTGGACCCCATCAGCGTGGCAACACCCGTTATTACGTCAGCAGTGGTCTGGGCATCTGGGGCGGCAAATTCCGTATCGGTACACGCTCTGAGTATATATGCGCTACGCTAGTGAAAAGTGAAAAGTGATGAGTGATATGATTGCAAAGAGATTGGAACAATTACGTGAGGAGCTGCGTCACGAACACTTAGGCGCATACATCTTTAACAGTAGTGACCCTCATAATAGTGAATATACCGCCGACCGATGGAAAGGCCGTGAGTGGATCAGTGGTTTCAACGGTTCAGCAGGCACTGCTGTCGTCACACTCACGAGTGCAGCACTATGGACTGACTCGCGCTATTTCATTGCCGCTGAGGAACAGCTGAAGGGAACCGAATACCAGTTGATGAAACTGAAGATAGACGGCACACCCACCATTACCGAATGGTTAGGCAAGGAACTGGCCGATATGGACAGTAAGGAGGTGGGCGTCGATGGTACCACACATACAGCAGCGGCTATCAGCGAACTGAAAGACGAGCTGCGCCAACAGGGTGGTCTGACGCTTCGCACCAACTTCGACGTATTGCAGCGCATCTGGAAAGACCGTCCATCGATGCCGTTGGACCCTATCATGTTGCAACCCATCAAACTGGCTGGCGAGACGACGGAAGAAAAGCTCACACGTATCCGCAAGGCCTTACGTGAGGTACATGCCGACGGTATGCTGATGAGTCAGCTCGACGATATTGCATGGACACTGAACCTGCGAGGCAGCGACGTGCACTGCTGTCCTGTCTTCATCAGTCATCTGCTGATTGGCAGTCAACAGGCAACGTTGTTTGTCGACGAACGGAAGCTCACTGCTGATGTCAAACGCTATCTGGACGAACAGCATATCACCATCAAGCCTTACGAAGCTGCCGGCGAAGCCCTGCAGAAGTGGGGTGAATGGAATATCCTGATTGACCCTGATGAAGTCAACGAGTCATTGGCGCGCCAGGTGAAGGCCAACGAAATTATCCGCAAGCCGTCGCCCGTACCCGTCATGAAAGCCGTAAAGAACGAGGCCGAACAGCAGGGAATGCGCAGTGCGATGCTGAAGGACGGCATCGCACTGGTCAAATGGCTCTACTGGTTGAAACCTGCCGTAGAAGCTGGTGGACAGACGGAAATCAGCGTAAGCGACAAGTTGGAACAACTGCGCAGCGAGCAGCCTTTGTATCGCGGACTATCGTTCGACACCATTGCCGGCTACGAGGAACACGGGGCCATCGTACACTACGAGGCGACACCCGAAACCGACAAGCCGTTAGAGCCTCGTGGCTTGCTGCTGGTTGACAGTGGTGCACAATACCAAGACGGTACGACGGACATCACACGTACCATTGCCTTGGGCCCGTTGACCGACGAACAGCGCAAGGTATATACGCTGGTGCTAAAAGGACACATCGACCTGCAACTGCTCCATTTCCCCGATGGTGCCAGTGGTACACAGCTCGACGCCATTGCCCGCGCACCATTATGGCAAGCCGGTCTCAATTATCTGCACGGTACGGGACATGGTGTGGGCGCTTACCTGAACGTTCATGAAGGTCCTCACCAGATACGTATGGAGTGGAAACCCACCCCGCTACGCAAAGGTATGACCGTTACCGACGAGCCCGGCATCTACCTCAAAGGACGCTTTGGCGTGCGAACGGAGAACGTGTTGTTAGTAAAAGATGCTGAGGAAACAGAATGTGGTAAGTTCTTAGAATTCGAGACGCTGACGCTCTGTCCCATCAACACTACACCTCTCCTGCCTGAACTGTTAACACAAGAAGAAAAGGACTGGCTGAATGCCTATCACGCCGAAGTCTACGAAAAAATCGCTCCCCATCTGAACGATGAAGAGCGACTATGGCTGCGAGAGGCCACACGTCCCCTCTAACTTATCACTCATCACTTCTCACTTCTCACTTCTCCGGTACTGCCACAGTTCCAGCGAATTGATGACATTCTGCCACAACACGTAACAGCCTGCACCAATCGACGATACGGGGTTCAGGTACATATACGCCACCCAGATGCTCAGCGCCGTATTCTTCTGGAACAGCGCCTGTCCGGCATTCACTTCTTCGCCCAGATGGCGACCAATGGCGCGACCAATACCAAACTGTACGAAACACAACAGGAAGGTGGCTGCCGCTATCATCAGCAACAGGACTAGCGAGGCACTGCTGTGCACGATATTCTTTACGGTGATACCCGTCGTGATACTCAACGAGATAGCCCAGAAATAAAAGCTCAGGTTAGGTTGAGCAGCAATCTTGGCACACAGTCCCTTGGCGTAATGTTGCATCAGCCAACCCAATACCAAGGGCAATAGCAATACTATGCTTACCTTCTCTAATATAATAAGGAACGCGTCAATGAAAGCCACATGCACCGTCTGCTCCAAGATAGGAAATACCGTAGGTATCATCAGCGACGAGGCCAGCGACGAGATGAGCACATAGGTTGTCATCGTCGAGATATTACCACCCAGCTTGCCAACCACCACTGGTGCTGCCGATGCCGCAGGACCGATGATACATGTCAGTATGGCTTCCCATAACAATTTTAGTTCCACGTCAGCCTCTACCCAAAAGATAATGCCGATATTCACAGCCACCAGTAACAGTTGAGCCACCAATACGCCAACATGCCAACGGTGTGGGCGCATCTGGTGAAAATCGACCTTGCAGAAGGTGACAAACAACGTCAGGAAGACAAATAATGGGAAGATGACATCGAACACGGGTCCCAATTCATCGCCCAACGCATCCAGTTGGGGAACATAATAGAACGTCAGATAGCACACAGTTCCTACGGCAATAGCCACAGGCAACGTCCAATCCTTCAGAAATCTTAGCAGTTTGTCCATAATTCGGTGCAAAAGTAATAAAAAATTAGGAATTAGGAATTAGGAATTAGGAATTATTTCGTAACTTTGCACGAAATATTCAGAGAACGATGTTAGTAAAAACATATTGCGCAGCAGTCAACGGACTGGAAGTCACGACGGTAACAGTTGAGGTCAGCATGTCGCGTGGCGTGCAGTTCCACCTGACGGGTCTGGCTGATACCGCTGTCAAGGAGAGCTACGACCGTATCAAGGCCGCCCTGACGAACAATGGTTTCAAGATGCCCACGATGGACATCACCGTCAATCTGGCGCCTGCTGACATCAAGAAGGAAGGTTCGGGCTACGACCTGCCGTTGGCCATTGGCATTCTGGCTGCCAACGGCAAGGTGACGGACGAAATGCTGGAAAAATACATGCTGGTGGGTGAGCTGGGACTTGACGGACGTCTGCAACCCATTCGTGGCGCGCTGCCTATCGCCATCCGTGCACGTGCCGAGAAGTTCAAGGGCCTCATCGTGCCCCAACAGAACATCCGCGAGGCGGCAGTCGTCAACCAACTGGAGGTCTACGGTATGGACACACTCCTGGATGTCATCAACTTCCTGAATGGCAACAGCAGCTACGAGCCAACCGTCATCGATACACGTCGTGAATTCTACGAACAGCAGAACCACTACGAGCTGGACTTTGCCGACGTCAAAGGTCAAGAGAGTGTCAAGCGTGCCTTAGAGGTGGCTGCTGCCGGTGGCCACAACCTGATTATGATAGGTCCGCCGGGCAGTGGTAAGTCCATGTTGGCCAAGCGTCTGCCCTCGATCCTGCCTCCACTCTCGTTGGCTGAGAGTTTAGAGACCACACAGATACACAGCGTGGCAGGCAAGATAAGCCGCGACACCAGCCTCATCAGCCAGCGACCCTTCCGGGCACCGCATCACACGATATCGCAAGTCGCCCTTGTAGGTGGTGGCAACAATCCGCAACCTGGTGAAATCAGCCTGGCACATAACGGGGTTTTATTCATAGACGAGATGCCAGAGCTGAGTCGAAGCGTCCTCGAAGTATTGCGACAGCCCTTGGAAGACCGCAAAATCAGTATATCGCGTGCCAAGTACAATGTCGAATATCCGTGTTCGTTCATGCTGGTGGCCTCGATGAACCCGTGCCCATGCGGCTATTATGGTGACCCTACGCACCACTGTGCCTGTACACCAGGTCAGATACAGCGCTACATGAACAAAATCAGCGGTCCCCTACTCGACCGTATCGACATCCATTGCGAGATACAAGCCGTGCCCTTTGCACAGCTCAGTCAGTTGCAACCAGGCGAACCCAGCGAGAAGATTCGTGAACGGGTCATTGCCGCACGTAAGATACAAGAAGAGCGCTTCCGTCCCTACAAAGGCATCCACTGCAATGCGATGATGACCGAAAAGATGCTCCACGAGTTTGCCGAACCCGATGCTGCCTCACTCGACATGCTGCGTATGGCTATGGAGCGCCTCAAGCTTTCAGCCCGCGCCTACAGCCGCATCCTGAAGGTCGCCCGTACCATTGCCGACCTCGAAGGCAGCGAGAAAGTACAATCCTACCATATTGCCGAAGCCATCGGCTATCGCAATCTTGACCGTGGCGATTGGGCAGAAAGAGGAATATAAAGTTTTTGTTTATTAGCTTCACGCTCAGTCTTTTAGCTGCTTAGGCATCAGCCTTAGCAGCTTTTTTTGCAGCCTTTTCTTGAGCTTTTTGTCGTTTACGTTCCTCCTTTTCAGCGCGTTTGGCGGCTTTCTGCTCTTCTTTTTCAGCGCGTTTGGCGGCTTTTTGCTCGGCCTTTTCTGCTTTTCGTTCTTCTGATAGCTTATGGAAGCGGATGCCTGGCTTGATCTTGGTCTTGCGCATCTCGTTGGTATTGGTAAAGGAGAAGCCACAGAGTACGTCGATGCGTCCGCCCTTCATGGTGAGATTACCTTCGGCTACAGCGCCATCGCTCTTCATATCGGCCACGACATTGCACACCTTTACCTTTTTGTATTTAGCCTCATAGACCTCTGCATCGACCTCTCCGATAGGCAGTTTACCACCCTTTTGCTGGCGCATCTTGGCTGTACGGGGCTTGGAGATGTCGAACTTGAAATTGGCCTTGCAGGCTATCATACCAATATCGGGCATTTCCATCACCTTGCCCAGCATAAAGGAATCGGTACGGGCCGTGCCATAGACGTATTTGTTAAGCTCGTCGAGGCTGAAATTGAAGTTGACATTTCCTGCTGCCGTATTAAGCAGTCCCTGGAATGTCTCCTTCTTATACAACACGCTGAAGTCGCCCGTATAGCGAATGGTTCCCAGATTGTTCAGCTGTTTCATCATGAACTTCTTGACAGGGAACTGGTTGATGATACGTTCCTTGATATTACCCTGTGCCGTCATCTTGTTGACATGGAAACGAACATTGAGGTCATGCTTGTCCTTTAGCCCGGAAATACTGCCATTTGCACTGATAGTCAGCAGTTTGTCCTGTGTACTTACAAAGACATTCTGGAACGTCAGTTGCTCGGCATTGCCACTGAAATTGACACGTAACGACAAGGGAATCGTGAAGCCAGACAGCGTAGGCGAGAACGGACGTGCAATATCCTTCAGTATGACACGTCCCATGATAGGAGAGGTAGAGAATTCAAGAGGGCGCTCCAGCTTTTTGTTAGGCAGCTGGACGGTGGCGTTGGCTATCTTCAGTTGCGTGTTGGGCATTTGGATAACGACATCGTTGAGCGTGGCCACGCCCTTAGCGACCAATACTTTGGAGGTTAGCGACTTAAGCGTCAGTCCCGAGCCTTTGTCGAGCGCATTACACTGGGTAATCGTTGCCACAACGCTGTCGCCCTGAATACTCTGGATATCGGCTTTAAGGGTTGCCTCGATGTCGAGATGGCCTGCATCGAAGGCCCCCCGATTGGGTTTCCCCTTATTTTTACGCGGTTGGTGATTGTCGGTTACGAAATGTATGCCGTCGATGGTAGCCTGACGTTTGGTGCCGTCGTCCGTCAACAGCACACTGCTCACCGTGAGGCGATTGTCGATGTCGCCTTTCTTGGTATGACTCACCCACGAACGTTGAAGGTCGGAGATGGTGGCATTATGCTTGTCTTTCCCTTTTTTCTTGTACAGCAGGCTTTGCAACTTGTAAGCCTGGTCGTTATAGATGACGTCAATTTTGCTCAACGACAGTTTATGGAGGTTGAGTGTCAGTTTCTTCTTTTCCTTGTCTTCTTTCGATACTTCTTTGTCACGTGATTCCGTAGAGTCCTTTTTGAACGCATCGATCACAAACTGATAGTTGGCAGCAGAGTCGGGCTTAGGTTTATAGAGTTGTGCCCTGACGCCATCGATAGAGGCATTCGTGATACGCACCTCGTTGCGCAGCAGGGGCAACAACTTCACGCTGACAGCCAAATGGTCAAGCTGAAACATCTTACGATGCTGCAGGTCCTCGATATCCAAGCCATAGAGATTGACCTTCTGTGAAAAGAGTCCGATGCTGATACTGTCTATCTCGACACGCGTCTGCAACTTGTCTGACAGCATGCTGGTGGCACGTTTGAGCATCTTGTTCTGGAAGGTATCCGTATTCAACACCAATACTGTCCCCACCATCAGCAACAGGCAGGCGGCAACTACACATCCAAATACTTTCAGTGCTGTTTTCATAATCAAATATTTTGTATGGAGTAGTAATTTTGCCGCAAAGTTACAAAATTATTCATAATTTATAATGCATAATTCAAAATAATTTGTAATTTTGCAACATGAGACATCTTCCACGATATATAGCCACGCTATTGCTGATGCTTGTCATAAGCGTTAGCGCACAGACCCGTAATGGGCGTCTGTCTGCATGGTTGGAGAATGCCATCAGACAGGAATCAAAGCCACAGAATGGGCGCAGGGCTGAGGCCGTCAGCATGCTCGTCACCGTCTTTGTACAGATGAAAGACAGTGTGGACGACGAGTTGCTGACACGGTATGATTGTAAGAAATATGCCCAATTAGGTGACATCGCTATTGTCACCGTCCCCTTAGACAAGATAGACTCTCTGTCGCAGCAACCCACGGTGCTGCGTGTGGAAGCTAACGACAAGGGCCGTCCAACGATGGACACCGTACCCGTCATCACCAACCTGCTACCCCTCTACGAGCAGACCGCCGAACATCCTGCTTTTACCGGTCGGGGCGTCGTTATGGGACTGATGGACGTAGGCTTTGACCTGACACACCCTACGTTCTTCAACGACACAACGCTGAGCAAATACCGTATCAAGGCCTTCTGGGACCATATAGCCCCTAATGCAGACAAAGAGCGTCACCCAGTAGGCAGTGAATGGACGACAGCAGAGGACATCCTGTCGAGACAGTGCTCGACGGACGGTTACGAGCAAAGCCACGGCACCCACACCGCAGGTATTGCTGCAGGCAGCGGCTACGACTCACCCTATCGTGGTGTGGCTTGGGAAAGCGACATCTGTCTGGTAGCTAATGCGGTGACTGCTGATACGGCATTCATCGACAAGGCCGACTATTACCTCTATACCACAGCAACAGATGCCCTGGGATTCAAATATCTCTTCGACTATGCCGATAGTCAACAGAAGCCCTGCGTGGTATCGTTCAGCGAGGGATACACGCCCTATATGGACGAAGACGACTACCTGTTCAACATCTTCCTCAGTCGTCTGGTAGGACCAGGCCACATACTGGTAGCATCAGCAGGCAACGAGCGCCAGGAAATGACATACTTCCAAAAGCCTTTGGGCGTTGAACATACAGGCAGTTTTATCAGAGTCTTCCGTCCTTCGGCCAGCTACAGGCTGGTGTCAGACGGCCATTCCGTCATCAGACTGATTGCCTATCAAGACAAAGATGTCATAGACCAAGAATTACGTCTGCCGATGGATAATGACAGATGGGAGGACGACATGCTCATCGACACATTATTTATGAGTGAGGACACCTGTGCCGTCAGCATCTACAGATACCAAACACCATTCATCGAGGGTAAAACTATCTATCAGATACAGCTATCTGCCAACCATGCGTTCAACAATCTGGAACATTTAGCTTTGGTCATTGAGGGGGCAGACAGCGAAACAGAAGTCTTCGGCAGTTCAACATGTAGCTTTGGCAACTACGATACAGACATACGGTGGAATGCTGCGGAAAAGAGTCATAATGTGTTGTCGCCAGGATGTTTCGAAAATATCATCACAGTGGGTAGCACGTCGCACCGCCAGTCATACACCAACATCAATGGTAATAGAATTAGCGATGCCTATGATCCAGAGACTGGCCACTTGTCGTGGTACTCGTCAGTAGGTCCCACGATGGACGGAAGGACAAAACCCGACGTGACTGCACCAGGCAAAAACATCGTCTCGTCACTCAGCAGTCAATACTTTGAGAAAAATCCTGATGCGACCAGCAATCATGTGAAACGTTTCGACATTGACGGACGCACATACATCTGGGGAATGAATACCGGCACCTCCATGTCGGCACCAGTCGTGGCAGGTACTATTGCGCTCTGGCTTCAGGCTAAACCGACTTTGACGCCCGACGATATCCGTGGCATTCTGCAACGTACCTGCAAACATCCAGAGGAAGAACTGACATACCCCAACAACCTGTATGGATATGGTGAGATAGATGCCTATAAAGGTCTGCTCGACATCCTCGGCATCACTGGCATCCTGAAGCTGAGCCACCACCAGCCACAAGGCGTTAGAATCGGCGTCCGTAACGGACAACTTCAACTGCAGTTCGCCCAAAAGCCCTCAGCACCCATCCTGCTCAGCGTCTATGCCACATCGGGTGCATTGCTCCATCGCCAGTGGTTCACACCTACCGCTATAGAAATGACACTTCCCTTGCCAATCAAGTCGAATGGCATCTATGCCGTCCAACTGACAGGTAAAGACCAAACCGTTACAGGCTCACAACTCGTAAGATTCTAGAGGTGAGAAGTAATAGGTGAGAAATATGAGGTGAAAGGTGAGAGGATACTTACAGTTTGACGTCTGACAAGATTTTGCTGGTGGCACCTGTCATCTGCTCAACAAACTTACCTGACTGACGGCCAGCCTCTGCAATAGCTTCGGGGTCGTCAATAAAGCGCTGCATAATGCGCTGGAAGTCATCAGCATTGTGAATCTCCTGTCCACCACCACAGGTCTTCAAGCCCTGGGCCTCCTGGAATCGCTCGTTGTTGGGACCAAAGATGACGGGAACGTCCCAAACGGCAGCCTCCAGCGTATTATGGATGCCCACACCAAAACCACCGCCCACATAGGTAACATCGGCATAACCATAGATGCTGGATAGCAAGCCGAAGCAGTCGATAATCAAGACGTTGGCGTCTTGAAGTGAAGAGTGAAGAGTGAAGAGTGAAGAATTTGCTTCCGCACTCATTTGGGTATAACGCACCACCTTTCGGCCAACCAACATTTTCTCAATCTGCTGGAGGTGTTCTTCGGCAATGACGTGGGGAGCAATGATGAGCTTCCAGTCCTTGTGGTCGTTGAAGAAAGGAATAAAGATTTCCTCGTCGGGCTGCCACGAAGAACCTGCGATAAAGCATTTGGAAGAGCCCTTGAACTGTTCGATGATGGGGAGTTGTTTGGCAGCAGCCTTGATTTGCAGTACACGGTCGAAGCGGGTGTCGCCCACGACGGTGACATCCGTGACGCCAATAGTGGCCAACAGTTCGCGACTGACCTCGTTCTGTACATAGAAACGGGTGAAGCATTTGAGTACATGACTGTATTGGCGACCATACCAGCGGAAGAACACCTGACTTGGGCGGAAGATGCTGCTGACGCTATAGACGGGCACATCACGATGACTCAGAATATGCAGGTAGTTATACCAGAACTCGTACTTAATGAAGAACGCCATCACAGGACGGATGGTACGCAGGAAGCGACGGGCGTTGGTAATGGTGTCGAGTGGCAGATAGCAGATGATATCGGCACCCTCGTAATTCTTGCGCACCTCATAGCCGGAAGGTGAGAAGAAGGTGAGCAGAATCTTGTATTCAGGATGGTCACGACGAAGTTGCTCCATCAGTGGACGCCCTTGCTCAAACTCACCCAGCGAGGCAGCATGGAACCAAACATAACGGGCATTGGGGTCTACCTTCTCTTTCAGAATACGGATAGCCTCACGTTCTCCACGCCACATCTTACGCACCTTCTCATTGAAAAGGCTTGCAATGATGACGCCTAACTGGTAAATGTAAATAATAATGTTATACATCAGCCTAATACTTCTATGGCTCGTTTCATACGGGCAATAGTTTCTTCCTTACCGAGAAATGCGGAGATATCGAACATGCCGGGACCCTTGCCCTCACCAACGAGGGTCAGACGCCAAGCATTCATGATGTTACCCAGCTTATATTCCTTCTGCTCAATCCATTGGTGGACAATCTGCTCCTGATTCTCCAACGAGAAGTCGTCGATACCTTCGAGCACTGCGATGAGTTCTGTCAACTGTGCTGCAGAGTCTTCCTTCCAGCGTTTCTTAGCTGTCTTCTCGTCGTACTCCGTAGGAGCCACAAAGAAGAACGAGCACAGAGGCCACAACTCCTTCACGAAACTGACACGGTCCTTCATCATAGCCGTCACAGCTGTTACGCGTTCCAACGTTTCCTCAGGGCAATGCTCCTGAACAATGGGGAAGAACAGCTGGGCAATCTCGTCAGCCGACTTCATCAGGATATACTCGTGGTTGAACCAGATGCCCTTGTCGTAGGCAAACTTGGCACCGGCCTTCGAACACTTTGAGATATCGAACAGGGGAACAAGCTCGTCGAGTGAGAAGATTTCCTGTTCGGTGCCAGGATTCCAGCCCAACAGCGCCAGGAAGTTAATGACGGCCTCAGGGAAATATCCGTCCTCGCGATAGCCACGAGAGGTCTCGCCAGTCTTGGGGTCTTTCCACTCTAATGGGAACACTGGGAAACCCAGACGATCACCGTCACGCTTCGACAACTTACCCTTGCCATCGGGCTTCAGCAACAAAGGCAGGTGGGCAAACTGAGGCATCGTGTCCTGCCAGCCAAAAGCCTCGTAGAGCATGACATGGAGGGGGGCACTGGGCAACCACTCCTCACCACGAATGACATGCGAGATCTCCATCAAATGGTCGTCGACGATATTCGCCAAATGGTAGGTAGGCAACTCGTCGGCACTCTTATAGAGCACCTTATCGTCGCAGATATCACTTTTTACGCGTACCTCACCACGAATGAGGTCGTTGACCAGGATCTCCTGACCAGCCTCAACCTTGAAGCGGACTACGTACTGATGGCCTGAAGCAATCAGCGCATCGACCTCGTCCTGCGACAGCGTCAACGAGTTGCGCATCTGGCTGCGGGTGTGACAGTCGTACTGGAAATTCTGAATCTCAGCACGCTTCTGTTCCAACTCCTGTGGAGTGTCGAAAGCGATATAGGCCTTACCGTTGTCGAGCAACTGCTTGACATACTTCTTATAGATGTCGCGACGCTCACTCTGACGGTAGGGACCCTTGTCGCCACCAAACGAGACACCCTCGTCGAACTGGATGCCCAACCACTTGAAACTCTCTATGATATACTCTTCGGCACCTGGTACAAAGCGAGTGGAATCGGTATCCTCAATACGGAACACCAAATCACCGCCATGCTGACGGGCGAACAGATAATTATACAATGCTGTACGTACTCCTCCGATGTGCAATGCCCCCGTGGGACTGGGTGCAAAACGCACCCTAACTCTTCTTTCTGTCATGCAAATAGTTAATTTTGACTGCAAAATTACTAAATAATTATGAATTATGCATTATGAATTATGAATTATTTGTATCTTTGCACTAAATTAATTAAGAACATGAGTACTTTTAATGTCATCAAAGACCCTTATTGGCGTCGGATGTTAATAAGAATAACCTTAGTGATAGCCTCTGTAGCTATTGTGGTATGGTCGATGCCACGAGACAGTCGTACCTATTTCCATGTAGAAACAGGTAAACCCTGGAAGTATGCCGACTTCACGGCCCCCTACGACTTCCCAGTCTATAAGTCAGAAGCCGCTATCAAGGCTGAACGCGATAGTGTGCTGCGTGAATTCGAGCCTTATTACAAATTTAATAAGGAGATAGGAACGCAGATGGTGCATAAATTCATGAACGACTATGGGCAGGGTATTCCCGGTCTGCCAGCCGACTATCTTTTTTTCATTTCCAATCGTCTCCATAGCCTTTATGACCAAGGTATCATGGAGCAAAAGGAATATAGCGAATTGCGCAACGACACGTCTAAGACCATCCGTTTGGTCAACGGCAACGAGGCTGCCAGCGTCAGTATTCAAGAGGTATATTCGCCCAAGACAGCTTATGAGCAGCTGTTTATAGACCCAAAGCTGGCCCCTCAGCGTAACATTCTGAAGCGTTGCAACCTGAACGACTATATCATGCCTAACCTCATCTACGATAGAGAACGCTCAGAAGCAAGTCGCGACGAAATACTGTCAGGTATTGCCTTGGCCAGCGGTTTAGTGCAGAAAGGACAGAAAATCGTGGGTCGTGGTGAGATCGTGACAGAAAAGACCTATCGCATCGTAGAATCGTTCAAGCAGGAAAACGAGCGACGTAATGAAGATATCACGCAAAACCAGATATCACTTACAGGGCAGATATTGTATGTGACTATCATTATGATATGCTTCACGGTCTATCTGAGCCTCTACCGCATTGATTATTTCGACAAGCCCCGCAGCATTTTGATGCTTTACGCTCTCATTGTCTTATTTGCCGTGGCTACAGCACTCTTTATGCGTAACACATTTATCCATGTATATATCCTGCCCTACGCGATGGTGCCAATATTCATCCGTGTGTTTATGGACTCGCGAACAGCTTTCATGACCCACTTCACTATGGTGCTGATATGTGCTGTGATGTTGCAACACCCCTTTGAGTTCATAGCCGTAGAGACCATAGCCGGATTGGTAGCCATCAGTTCGCTACGTGAACTCAGCCAGCGTTCGCAGTTGTTTAAGACGGCACTTATTGTTACGGCAGTAGCAATGGGCGTGAATTTGGCATGCGACTGGATGCGTGCCGATGCTTTGTCGCAGATTGACTATTCCACCTACAACTATCTGGCTGTCAACGGTATTGCCATGCTCTTTGGCTATCCCCTACTCTATTTGATTGAAAAGGCCTTCGGATTCACCAGCGACATCACACTCATCGAACTGTCGAACACCAACAATGAGGTACTCCGTAAGATGAGTGAGGTGGCACCAGGTACCTTCAACCACTCTATTCAGGTGGCCAACCTGGCTGGCGAGATTGCCAACAAGATAGGTGCCAAGGCCCAGCTGGTACGTACCGGCGCCCTGTATCACGATATTGGCAAACTATCCAATCCTATCTACTTTACAGAGAACCAGTCGGGTATTGATCCTCATGAGATGCTGACCGACATTGAGAGTGCCCAGATTATTATCAGCCATGTGACAGAAGGACTGAAGATGGCTGACAAATACGATCTGCCTCAGGTGATTCGTGAATTTATCTCGACCCACCACGGACAGGGCAAAGCTAAGTTCTTCTATATTCGTTACAACAACGAACATCCCGATGAACCCGTTGACGACTTGCTGTTCACCTATCCAGGACCTAATCCTTTTACACGCGAGCAGGCTTGTCTGATGATGGCTGATGCCGTCGAGGCGGCTTCACGTTCACTGCCTGACTATACAGAACAATCCATACGTCAGTTGGTAGAGAGGATCATCGACTCGCAGGTTACTGAAGGTTACTTCCGCGAATGTCCAATCACCTTCCGTGACATCCAGTATGCCAAGACTGTGCTCATCGAGAAGTTGAAGACCGTCTATCATACCCGTATCAGCTATCCTACTGAAAAGAAAGAGGCAAACACTGAGAAAAAGGGAGAGATAGAATAATAATACGGTGTTTGCGGACACAAAATTCTGCACACTTTGGCACATTTGTGCAGAAAGTGTGCACTTTTTAGTTAATAAGCGTTAATACTTATTGCACTTTTGGCAAACTTTTGTGCAATAACATTACCTTTGCACCCGTTTTAAGCAAAAATTAATTAAAAAGTAATGAAAAAGATTGTATTTTCGCTGATTGTTTTCACGATGACAACTATGGACGCTTTTGCTGGTGGCATTCTGACCAACACAAACCAAAGCGTTTTGTTCCTGAAAAATCCCGCCCGTGATGCCGCTATCGGCCTCGACGGCGTTTACTCAAACCCTGCTGGTGTGGCTTTCATGCCCGAGGGATTTCATGTTGCCTTTAACTGGCAATATGCACATCAGACGCGTACCATCACGTCAACCAATCCTGTCTTTGAATTAGGTAAGAAGAACAGCGGCAATCCTGTCAAGGAGTTCGAGGGCGTTGCCGATGCCCCTATTATTCCTTCTCTTCAGGGTGCATATAACAAAGGAAACTGGAGTATCCAGTTCAATCTGTCAGTACCCGGCGGTGGTGGTTCCTGCGAGTTTGCCAATGGTCTGGGTTCTTTCGAGAGTGTTGTAGGTAGTATTGCCAACATGCTTAAGCCATTAGGCGCACAAGGCTACGACATGGAAAGCTATATGAAAGGCCGTCAGTATTATTACGGTATCCAACTGGGTGCTGCCTATAAGGTAAACAACAACTTATCTGTTTATGGCGGTCTGCGCATGCTCTATGGTGATGCCACCTACAAGGCTAAAATCAGCAACATCTTGGTAAAGACGGCTGGAGGTTACGTAGAATTCGGCGACTTCATGCAAGGAGCCATCGCATACGTAGAAGATGGTATCAACCAGGTTGATGCCGGACTGGCTCAGGTGAATGCCGGTATCGCACAATACGAGGCTGCTGGTGCCACTGCTCCTGCAGAGCTTCTGGCCATGCAGGCACAACTTACTGCTCAGCAGACTCAACTTGAAAGCACGAAGACAGAGCTGGGAACACTTCAGAAGTATGCTGAGGGTGTCAACCTGCTGAGTAATCAGGACGGTGTGGGCATTGCCCCTGTGATTGGTGTCGACTACAGATACAAGAACTTTAACTTCGCTGCGAAGTATGAGTTCAAGACACAGATTCGCATGAAAAACGAGTCTACCGTCAACAAGGCCAGCGAGATTCCGGCTGTTAACAAGTTCCGTGATGGCGAGAAAGTCAACGAAGATGCACCTGCCCTGTTGACCATTGGTGCTCAGTGGAAACCTATCGACGAGGTTAGCCTTAACCTCGGCTGGCACCACTACTTCGACAAGGATGCCAACTGGTATAACAATACGCAGGACCTTCTGCGTCATAACACCAACGAATATCTGGCAGGTGTCGAATGGGATGTCACCGACCGTCTGAATGTATCATGCGGTGGACAGCTGACCCGCTATGGACTCTCTGACGAATACATGAACGACATGTCATTCGTTGTTAACAGCTATAGCATTGGTCTGGGCTTCAGCTATAAGGTTAAGGACAACGTCACTCTGTCAGCAGCCTACTTCCAGACCAATTACGACAAATACAACCGTGAAAACTATCCCACAGCAGGGGTCAGCGATACCTTTACCCGCACAAATCATGTGCTGGGCGTCGGCTGTCAGGTTGACTTTTAAATCAATAAAAAGAAAGTTGTCCTAAGTTGTTTAAGTTGTCTTAAACTTTATAACGGATCAACGTCATAATATATCTGTAACGACGAATAACGCTTGTCCGCGAGCATCTGACTCTGAGCCATGAGCAGATACTTGCGGACTCGTTTCATGTCAATGCCCAACTCCAGTTTCAGCACCAGTTTACGGATATTCTGTTGCTTCACCTTGGCAACAGAAGGTTTGTCAGGGCCCAGCACACGACCACCAAACCATTGTCTGAGACGAGAGCCCAATTCAATGGCAGCCGTATGAACCGTCGTTTCCTGACGATGCTTCAGGAATACATAGATAAGATGATGGTATGGAGGATAGCGGAAAGCCTGACGCTCGGCTATCAAGTCTTTATAAAGAGCTGCATAATCTCCTCGAACCACATAGTCGATGACAGGTAATTTGGGCTGTTTGGTTTGTAGAATCACTAATCCTCGCTTGTTCTTACGACCTGCACGACCACTGACCTGCGACATCATCATATAGGCATGTTCATAAGCCCGGAAGTCTGGCTGATTCAACATCGCATCGGCATTGAGGATACCTACCACCGACACATGGTCGAAGTCGAGACCTTTCGACACCATCTGTGTACCAATCAAGATATTGGTACGACGTGCCGAAAAATCGCTAATGATACGCTCATAGGCATTACGTGTGCGGGTGGTATCGAGGTCCATACGCGAGATACGCGCCTCGGGGAAAACTTCACGAACCTGTTCTTCGACCTTCTCTGTACCAAAACCACGCGTACGTAAATCGGTACTGCCACAGCAGGGGCACTCCGTCGGCACACGATAGGTGTAACCGCAATAGTGGCACGTCAACTGGTTCATCTGACGATGATAGGTCAGTGACACGTCGCAGTGCTGACATGTGGGCACCCAACCACACTGGTGGCATTCGACAACAGGCGCAAAGCCTCGACGGTTTTGAAAGAGAATAGCCTGTTCGCCATGTTCCAATGCCTCGCGTACGCGCGCTAATAAAAGAGGAGAAAAAGGCCCTGCCATCATCTTCCGTCGCTGAAGGTCAGCTGTATCCACCACTTGAATCTCAGGCAGTTCAATACCTTGATAGCGTTCTTTCAACTCTACCAGTGCATATTTGCCCGTTTTGGCATTATGATAGCTCTCGAGCGAAGGCGTTGCCGTTCCCAAAATCGTCTTAGCCTTAAACATCTGAGCCAAAACGATAGCCGCACTACGGGCATGATAACGAGGAGCAGGATCTTGCTGCTTATAGCTGGTCTCATGTTCCTCATCAATAATCACCAAACCCAATCGTTGGAAAGGCAAGAATACGGCTGAACGGGCCCCCAGAATGACGTCGTAGGGATTCTGGGATAGTTGTTTTTGCCATATTTCCACACGTTCGGCATCCGAATATTTTGAGTGGTAGATTCCTAACTTGTCACCAAACACACGCTGCAGGCGCTGCATCATCTGTACCGTCAGTGCTATCTCAGGCAACAGGTAGAGCACCTGTTCTTTACGTTCCAGTGCCAACTTAATCAGGTGAATGTATATTTCCGTCTTACCTGAACCCGTCACACCATGTAGCAACGTGACGTTCTTCTTCAACATAGAAAAGAGTATCTCGTCGTGAGCCATCTGCTGGACAGGACTAAGAGGCTGGATAAGTTCAGGATGATACTCACCCCCGTGATTCAGTCGGCCTACCTCCACCTCATAGGTCTCCAGCATCTGACGTTTCTCCAGTTGTTTGATGGTTTCTGCCGAAGCGCCACTGACATTCATGAGTTCTTCTTTTGTGACCTCTTGAATAACTGCGCCCAACTGGTAATCATCATTTTTAATTTCTAATTCTTCATTTCTAATTTCTTCGACCTGGTCCCAGCCCGACAATGCAAGATATTCGATAAAAGCATCCAATTGCTTCTTAGCCCTCGACAGCACGTTTAGGGCTATATGTAAGGCAGTCGCACTTTGATACTGGGGTGTCAGTCGGATATAGGTCTCCGTCTTAGGATGATAACCGTCCTCAGCCTTCAGTCCTGCAGGCAAGGCAGCTTTGTAAACATCGCCAATAGGCGACAGATAGTATTCGCTAATCCACTGCCACAATTTCAATTGACGCTCTGTCACGATAGGCGCACTATCCATCACTTGCTGAATAGGCTTCACCTCATACCCTTCAGGCTTCTTGTCATGCAGTCGCATCACAATGCCTAAATACGTTTTATTTCTGCCAAAAGTTACCAGTACACGACAACCTATTCCCACCTTCATACCTTCAGGTATAACGTAGGTAAAAACCCCATGAAGGGGCACAGGCAATATCAAGTCAGCATACTGCATAATGCTGCAAAGATACGAATAAGTGAGTGAAAATCCAAAAAATTTTGGCTTTTTCGAATAAGAAAC
This sequence comes from uncultured Prevotella sp., assembly GCA_946404405.1. Taxonomy (GTDB): domain Bacteria; phylum Bacteroidota; class Bacteroidia; order Bacteroidales; family Bacteroidaceae; genus Prevotella. The sequence goes on along the minus strand of CAMJDL010000005.1, from coordinate 101,260 downwards.
AACAATTTGTTTTGGTATTTTACACACTTATTCGTACCTTTGCACCCAACATGAACCAACTAAGCATATTGATTAGATTACTAATTGTAACATTCATAATTAGTTTCACCGTAGCTTGCCAGCAGGGTACGGGTGGAAAAACAGCGGCAAACAAAAACATCGATTGGCACGATTCTGCCTACAAACGCTTTGCTGAGACTGAGGAACTTTTTAACAACGACCAACACGATTCACTATTGACCATAGCGCCCAAGGTGCTCGATTTCCTGCGCGAACACCATGAATGGGAATATTATTACATGTTGTGGCAGAATGTGGCAGAAGACCATGCGTGGTACAATGAATTTGCCGAGGCTACACGCGAGGCTGAGGCTATGCAGAAAGATGCCATAGAGCGGAAAGACACGTTCGGACTAGCATTAAGCTATATGACGCAAGGCATTGCATACCAGATACAGGACAACTTCGACGAAGCTCAAAAAAGTTTCAGAAAAGCCATCATCTTGTTACCAGAGGAGGGCAAAAAAGGCCAATTGGTCAGCATCTACAGCTACTATGCTGAATGTCTACAAGCTACCAAGGATTATGCAAAGCTGGATTCGCTGCTTGGAAAATGGCGAAGTATGTTGGACAACCTGTCTCCTGCCACCTGTCCAGAGGACTCGGCAGCCTATGCCCATTGGTACTACCTATACTACACCCGTAAGATTGCGTTACAAATAAAAAACAACCACCTGACGGAGGCCGCTACAGCCATCGACTCATTGGTTTATTATGCTCAAGCAACGGGTATAACGGACAACCACCGATACTTCATTGCCATATCCCGGCATGATTTAGCGATGGCTCAAGGAAACTATACCGAAGCGCTGAACTATGCCGAAGAGATGATGAAAGTCACGTATGAGAACAATGGTTCAAAAGTACACGCACTGGAAAGTCGCGCAGAAGCATTGGAGAAACTAGGGAGATACCGTGAGGCACTGGCAGATGTAAAAGCATACAATGCGCTGAACGATTCAACTACGCAGGCTAATAACCGCGAACAGTTGAACCGGCTGAATAAGCGCTATCAGGTGAACGAACTGAAGTCGCAAAATGATATGTTGGTATCGCGATCGCGATTTACGACTGGTGGCGTGGCCATGATTCTAGGTATTGTAGCACTTTTAGCATTCCTGGCAGTTAACAGTCGTTGGACACGCAGGATAGAAATCAAGAACCAGCAGTTGCAGCGTGAACGTAATGTGGTAGTCAGCCAGAACAAGCAACTGGCTCTGGAACGCGACAAGGCTGAAGCAGCTTCGAAAGCCAAGACATCCTTTATACGGAGTATGACACACGAAATCCGTACACCGTTGAATGCCATCAGTGGTTTTTCTCAGATTCTAACGATGGACGATGCCAATATAACGTCGGAAATGCGTAACGACATGTGTCAGCGCATCATGGACAGCACACGAATGCTGACCAATATCCTAGATGACCTCATATTGATTTCCGACTATGAGAGCCGTACTGAGCAATCGCCTACGGAAGACTGTCTTATTGCATCAATAACCGACCAAGCTATTGATACTATCCGTCCACTAGTAGCAGACGGCGTTACGATAGAAAGCCAGTCGTCGATAACTCCTGAGCTGATCATCAAGACCAATCCTACCATTATACAAAATATACTTGCAAAGCTGTTAGAGAATGCTGCAAAATTTACCACTCAAGGGCATATCACGCTGACAACCGATTATGCTAACGGACAATTGCACATGGGCGTCATCGATACAGGTCCTGGTATTCCTGCAGACAAGCATATCTACGTATTCAAACGTTTCACCAAGCTTGACAATTTCTCGCAAGGTGCAGGACTGGGACTTTCAGTGGCACGTCTGCTGGCCGAACACATGGGCGGTACGGTGACTATCGACGCCAACTATCAGAATGGTGCCAAATTCGATGTTATTATTCCCATAGCCTAAACTCATAGAAGATATGAAAGAAAGAATGCTCGCACTTGTAGGGTTCTCAACCCAACGCAATAACCTGAAAACAGAGGTATTAGCGGGTCTGACCACCTTTGTCACGATGTCGTATATTCTGGCTCTGAACCCTGTATTGTTTGAACCTCTTGCTGAAAGAGGCTATCCTATAGAGGCTCTGTTCACAGCGACGGCACTATCAGCCACCATTGGCAGCATGCTAATGGCTTTCCTGGCTAAGCGTCCGATGGGTCAGGCACCCGGTTTGGCCTTGAACGTCTTCTTCGTCCAGACGGTTTGCGTGTCGTTGGGTTATTCGTGGCGTTTTGCCCTAACTGCCGTGCTTATCGAAGGTATCCTCTTCATCCTGCTCTGTCTGAGCAACATCAGACAAATCATATTCGAGATGATTCCTCCATCCCTGAAGTTTGCCTTCGCTGCTGGTATCGGATTCTTCATTGCTATGATTGGCTTCAAGAATAGTGGCATCCTGGCTGAGGGCACCATCTTCAACCATATCGAGACACTGACAAACCCGAGTTCGATTCTTTTTATTGCCGGATTACTGCTGGCAGGCCTCCTTACCGTCATGCATGTACGTGGCGGCTTGCTGATGAGTATCGTTGCCATATCGTTGATAGGCATTCCGTTGGGTGTCACACAGATGCCAGAAAGTTTGGTCAGCATTCCAGTCTCACCAGCACCAGTTATCTGTCAGTTTTCATGGAATGAGCTATTGATGCCAGACCTTTGGGTGTGCGTACTCACGATGTTGTTTTTCGACGTCTTCGACACGCTGGGTTCTGTGGTAGGTCTGATGGCCAACTCCGGACTGATTCGTAAGAACGGACGTATTCCCAATATGCGCAACATCATGCTCAGCGATGCACTTGGCACAGTGGCGGGTGCCTGTCTGGGATGTAGTACGGTGACGACATACGTGGAGAGTGCTGTAGGCGTAGCTGAAGGTGGCCGTACGGGGTTGACAGCTTTCGTTATTGGCCTATGCTTTATGTGCAGTCTGTTCCTGTCACCACTATTCCTCGCCATTCCTTCCGCTGCCACAGCGCCAGTTATGGTCATTGCAGGTTTCTACCTGTTTAGCTCTGTGCGTCATATCAGTTTGACGAATCCCGTTGAGACACTACCAGCCTTCCTGACCATTCTGCTGATGCCTGTCAGCGGCAGTATCACCGATGGCATCATCGTAGGCCTTTTCACTTACGTTGCCTTCTCCTTTATTCATGGCTGGATAAACCGCAAGAAGACGGATATTGAATAATCAGCTATATATAAACAAAATTGGCAGGAAAGAATTTATCTCCTGCCATTTTTTTATTTCTATCACCTTATTCTTTTTAGAAGAAGTAAGAGGCAGAAACCTGCCAGGCGTTAGCCTTAGCCTTACCTGTCACAACATCCCATGCTGCATTAGTACCATCCTTCACTTCAATGTCACCAGTCTTACCTAATGCAATGTTGTAGTTAACCTTCAACTGCAACTTGCTCATGATAGTGGCACCGATACCAACATTGGCACTAATGTTACTACTCTTCAATGTCCAGTCATAAGCATTATTCTTGTAGTCAGTCCATGTCTTGTTCTTATCACCAATATTAAAACCGAACTGAGGACCTGCGAATGCGAAAACCTCAGCAAGGCTGCCAAGACCGAGACCATAACGTACGTTGATAGGAATCTGAATAGACTGAGACTTGATAGTACCATCATTTGTCTTTGCCTCGCGCTGGTCGTAAAGAGCAGCAGCATCAATACCTAAGCCAACGATTGGAAGCGAAAACTTAACAGTCGGGCCAACAAAGAAACCTGCCTTGCTCTGAATGGCATTCTCCACACCAGCAGCATCAAGAGAGAAGTCCGAAATATTTGTCAGGTTCAAACCTGCCTGCACACCAAACTTAACCTGTGCTTGTGAAGGCATAGCAAAGGCTACAGCCATCACGATAAGAGTTAAAACTTTCTTCATAATCTTTCTATTTTTAAGTGATTTGATTGCTAATTCGCTGGCAAAAGTAAGCATTTTATCCGAAATAAACAACTTTTCGACCAGTTTTTTCACTTTTCACTATTCACTATTCACTTTTCACTATTCACTAGCGCAGCGCTTAGTGTCTCTGACGACGTACACTCATACGAGAAGTACTTGACGAAGAGACGGACGACTTAGGTGCTTTTGCGGCCTTAGTACGACGTGAAGAAGAGGAACTCTTCTGCTTCGTCACCGTAGCCTCATTGCCACCCTTACGAGCCTTTCGGGCAGCCTTGATATCTGCCGTACTCAGACGCGAGATGCTATCGAGTGAATCCTTACGCTGTTTATCGCCAAAAATCTTTTCCTCGAAAGCTTTCAACTCGCCCTCAATTCTTTCCTGTTCTTTCATCAAAGCCGAGTCTGTCTGACAATACTGTGCCAATGTCTTGCCCAACATGTTATTAGTTTTATAGATTTTACCCTCATAGCGATTCAGGGTAAAATAGTCTTCCATTGACATCATAGCAGCATTATTCAAATTCGACGTCATCACTGTCTGACGACTGAGATAAGGTGCCAGATCAGAATACTTCACCCAGAATAAGGGATATTTGGCAGCCTCACCACCAAAATCATCCTCACGCAACATCACGGGACAAAGAGCCAGCACCTTACGATGGAAGGTAGAATTGGCCTGGTCATAATAGGCGCTCTCCTTCAGATAGTATAGTTTCACCTCTGCCGAGGGGATATCACTGTTGTCAACACGAATCTTACCGTCCTTCTCTTCATAATAGATATGGAAGTTGTCGAGGATGGTCTTCATCTGCACACGAGCAGAGTCGTTGAACAGTTCATTACCATCGAGACGATATTCATAAACAGGCACATAGCCGTTCAGCGCCAACTTAAACACATAAGTGAAGAGGTTCAGCTGCTTGTCGATAGGCTCCACAGGATAGTAGAGTCCACCATTGGCGTTCTGGTTGAGGTCTATCTCACGATAGATGTCACGACGCCACACCACATCCTCAGGCATATCGACAGCCGTTGGGAACATCAGACGGGCACGCATGCTCATGCCTTGATTCTGCGTTTGCGTCTGACCCTGTTGCTGACGCTGCTGAGCCTGCTGTTGCTGCTGTTGGCGACGAGCCTTAGGCTGAGCGTTAACAGCACCTGCCACCAGTGTTATCATCAATAAGAACAATACTCTCTTCATAATTATCAATTGTCAATTTTCAATTATCAACTTATTTCACTATGACTTCCATCGAAGCATTCAACTTACGCGAGATACCATCAGGTCCGATAGCATTGACTCGTGAGATATAGAAACGCTTGTTACGCTGCAACTTACGGAAGGTATCCTTCTGGCGTGCTGAGAAGTTGGCACCATCGCTGACCATCGGTACGGCATTACCCATATTGTCGAAAAACACCGTCTCGAAACTTTGTACCTTGAAGGCAATATCGAGGATACCGTCATCGATAGCAGCACCTATACCATCAACACCCATCAGCTGAGCCTTCGACAGGCCACCACCCTTGTAACGGATAGGCGAACCACTCTCATCCTTCATCGCAATATACGGTGTGGGGTCAGGCAGACGACGCACACGGAACGTGAACTGTCCCATTTGTTGTGGACGACCTGTATTAGTTGATGTCACGGTAATGGTGACATTCTGGCCTACAGCGGTAGGACGGGCGATATAACGACCAGGACCTACAGGCTGCAATGTACCACCAGACATCGTGGCCTGCACCTTGTTGACAGGTACACCAGGTACACTGACGCTCAACGGGTTGCTATAACCTGCATAGAGCACGTTCATCAGGTCGGCACTGACTGTTGCCGAGGGATCGACAACGGTATATTTCTGTTCGAAGTTACGTTTCAGCAGTTCACCATTACCATTGGCCACCTGGATATAACCTGATAGTGTGAATTCGCCTGTTCGACCTGCTATCGTCTCGTAGAGTCCATTAGGCAGATTCATCTCCTTGCCTCCAATGAATATCTGGGGTTGCTGGGTGGTATCCACTGCTGCCATAACGATATGTGCTGAGAACTTGTCGCCACGCACGATGGTTTGCGAGTTGGGAATGACGAAGGCGTTAAGCGCATTGACACGAATATCCTTCACATCGATATTCGATACCAAGGTGTGCAACACCTCACCTTCCGCATAGCGTACGTCGCTCTGCAACTTCGAGAGCAGTGTAACAGCAGCGGCAGCAGGCATCGACTCGAACATATACTCTTGCCAGTTCTTGCCTAACGTAACAGCATCCTTGGGAATTTCTGTAGTCAGGTTCGAAGCTATCATCTTCTTCTGATGCTCATCAGTCACCAGTTTCAACAGCTGTTCACGATAGTTATTGATAGCATCGTAAAGCTCTTTGCCTCGTCCACGACTGGGCGACAGCATCACCTGCGTGGCAGCTTCTAAATCCTCCTTGTTACGGATATTCGAGACGTCACCATCCTTACCGTCAGCCTCCTGCACAATAGCCAGTTTCAACTCGTCTGCCAGGTTATAGAGCTTGTCGCTCATCTGCTTCACCTGCTGCGATTTATCGAACCATTGCTTCACCTTCTGCGGATTCTTCTGCATCTGCTCAGAAAAGTCGTCGTATAGAGCCTGGTTCTCCTTCGTCGCATTAGCGGTAGTGCGTTTCAGACTCTCTTCAACGATAGAGAATCCGTTGAGCACCTCCGTAGAGACGTTCAGCGCCAGCATCGCCATCAGTACCACGTACATCAGGTTAATCATCTTCTGGCGAGGAGAAACGGGTCTTTTCTTGATTGCCATATTATTCAGTTTAATGAGTAATGAGTAATGAGTAATGAGTAATTATGATTACTCTATCTGCATAACATGCAGAAGAGTGATTGTCTGTCCGAGTGGCTTGCAAGGTAATCATAATTACTAATTTCTAATTACTAATTACTAATTTATATATTTGCACGTACCTGCATGGCCTCAATCATACGGGCATATATCTTGTTCAGCTCCTGTATCTGTTCAGCCATATGGCGTGTCTGTTCGTTGATTTCGTCGATGGTCGCAATCTGAGATGATGCACTCTTCAGCTGCATCTCGTAGACACGGCTGATTCCAGTCAGCGTACGGTTCAGGTTCTCCATCTCCTCAGAGTCGCGTGTCAGTCGCTGGCTCTGCTCAGATACCTGTGTCAACATCTCTGTCAAGCGATTCAATTCGTCGATATAGTTCGACGTAGCCTCCTTCAGTTCCTCACCCATAGGTAAGGGCTCAGGCTGCTGCGGAGCCACAACGGCACCACCGCCAACGATACCGCCTCCGCCACCAATGACTACAGGGCCTTCAGTCTGTCCCTGTCGGACTGAGAGTCCGAGGTCGTCGGACTGAGAGTCCGAAGCCGTCGGACTAACAGCGCCACCACCTCCGCCTATTACGATAGTGCCACCGCCACCACCAATGACAGTGCCGCCACCACCTTCACCACCAATGACGGATACTTCACCTCCACCAGCAATGGTGCCTCCAATGACTGCAGGCCCACCTTGTACGAGGTTGCTCTCACCATTGACGACAACACCTGACAGGCCCTCTTCGCCAACATGCAGGTCAAGATCCATACCATCTGTCGTCTTGTCGAAGGGACGGTCGAAGGCTGAGATGAAGAACACGAACACCTCAGTGCCCATACCCAAGAACAGGAAGAAGTTGGCTCCTGGCAGGTGGGTCAGTTTAAACAGAGTACCCAGAATCACAATCGAGGCACCCCATGAGTAAGCGTAGTTCAGGAACGTCTGTCCTGGCACGCTGTCCATCCACTTTTGTAAGCGGTATACGACGTTTAATTTACTGTATCGAGTCATTATTTCTTCCCTTTCTTCACTTTAACCTTGTCACTTGTCGTGTTTGCCAATGAGCGTACGCAACGGAATCCCACATACGAACGAGGCTGGTTCTGATACTCATACGAGCGCCAAGCCGAACGAATATAGCTCTCAGGGTCTTTCCACGAACCACCACGTACACTCTTCTTCTTCAGTCTATAGGGATCTTCCTTGGCTGCATTATATTTCAGCTGAGGATTGATATCGTTCATAGCCTCAACGCCTGCCTCCGTATAGATGGTCGATGTCCACTCGGCTACGTTGCCTGCCATATCATAAAGTCCGTTTGAGTTGGCACTATAGATACCCGTACGACTGGTAATCAAGTTACCATCCTTGGTATAGTTACCATTGTCAGGCTTGAAGTTTGCATAGAAGCAACCATTGCCACTCACCACATCCTCATTCTCCCACGGGAACTCATTCTGATCCTTACCACGGGCAGCATACTCCCACTCTGCCTCTGTTGGCAGACGGTAGCGCTGGACATAACGTGCTGTGGCACCTAAGCCCTTCAGCAGATACTCCGTACGCCAGGCACAGAAAGCATTGGCCTGTTCCCATGTTACACCCACCACAGGATAGTCGTTATAGGCTGCTGCCGAGAAGTAGTAGCGCATATACGACTCGTTGTCGGCATTGGGGAAATCGTTGACCCAGCAGGTTGTGTCAGGATATATATTAATAATATAGGTATTCAGGAAGTCGTATGGTCCTGTATATTGGCGATTAATGGTCTCACGATGAATCTTACCCTCATCGTCAATATAGGCAGTATCCTTCGAAATCCAGATTTGTTCGTTGGGATTGGGGCGTAAGTCCGTATTCAAGATTCGCAGCTCAGGATCCTCACGATACTTGCGCTTGGCAGCTTCTGTATAGTCGTACACCTCATAGCGATAGTTCATCTGACGCCAATCCAACATTTTTTCACCTGTTACTGGATGCGTGATATAGACACTCTCAATGGCGCGTTGCTCGTCCTCGTTAGGCTTACGTGGAATGGGCTTCTTCCAGTTCAAATGAGGGGTAATGGGATCGCCATTCTTATCTTCCTCAATCTTATAACTCTCGTCGCCACCGTATGCAGGGTCAGCCAGGCGCTCACGGATGATAGAGTCGCGCACATAGTTCACAAACTGGCGATACATCGAGTTCGTCACCTCACGCTCGTCCATCCAGAAACCCTCGACAGAGATGTCTCTTACTGGCGTCTGCTTACCCCACAGCGTATCTTGCTTGTCGATACCCATACGCAAATGACCACGCTTGATGAGCGTCATACCGTAAGGAGCCGGTTCACTGAAAGCACGTCCGCTGGCACCAGTCACCTCACCACCTGCAGACGATGTCAGTTTACTGCCAAAACAACTTGTCAGCAAAAGTAAAAAGGTAAAAAGGTAAAAAGGTAAAAGCCTTTTTGCCCATCTGCCTTCTTGTTTTTTCGTATTTACATTTTCTTTCATATATTTCTTTTTTACTTTTTTCCTTTTTACTTTTTTACCTTTACAAGAATCTCACGCTCTGATGTCTGTTGCGTCCCTTCTTAGAAAGGTTCATCTCGGTCTGATAGCCAATGAACAGCTCGTGGCTACCATTGCCGAAACTAAGGGCTGAGGTATAGACCTCGTAGCTGTAACCCAGCATCACCCCGTGGAACAAACCACCTAAGAAAGCGGTTACTGAGTTCGTAGGACTGTAGCCCACACCAGCATACATCACCTTGTTGTCATGAGTATATTTCAAACGACACGTCACATCACCTCGATAGGCCACTCCATCGTAGCGTACCAACATAGAGGGGTGTATTGTTAGTAACGGATTATTAAGCCGAATATTGTATCCACCAGTCAAATAATACGAACTGCTGATGTTATAAATGGACTTTTCACCCAATTCTATGGTGGGAGCAGTGGCATGTAATATGGACAAACCAGCATACCACGGACCGTGCTGGTAATAGACACCTGCTGAGAGGTCAAGAGCCGTTCCATTATCGTCTGTCTTTGAGAAAGCAGGGTCAGAAGAATCCTCTAAATCCAATGCTGAGCCCTTAAATTTCTCACTCAACAGACCTGCCTGCACACCAACACTCAACGTACCACCCAACAGAGGCTGCCTGTAAGCATACTGTGCAACCAGTCGCTGATGCTGAAACAGACCTATCTGATCATTCATGATTTGCAGACCTACGCCATGCACCTTATTCAACAGCATAAAAGGCATATCACCCGATATATACATCGTTCGTGGGTTATTCTCAAAGCCCGTCAGCGTCATTGCATAAGCACCTACAACGTTGATTTTCATCTCCTTGCCAGCAGTAGCGGGATTAAACGACGGTTCCATCGCCCAGTAGTGGCTGAACGATGGTTCCTGCTGTGCTCTGACTGCTGTCAGAAAGAGCCACAACAGCAAAAATAACGCATAGTTACGCTTCTGCATCGTATTAAATAACGTATAAAATCCAAATATTATTGTCTTTTAACATCACAATTCTCAACTTTCAACTTTCAACTTTCAACTTTTATTCGTACCTTTGCACCCGCAATGAGAGAAACAATAAAAGATTTTGAGATTATGGCGCCTGTGGGCAGTCGCGATGCGCTGGCTGCAGCACTGAAGGCTGGTGCCGACTCCGTATACTTTGGTGTGGAGCAGTTGAATATGCGTTCGCATTCTGCCAACCACTTCACCATCGATGACCTGCGCGAGATTGCAGCGACATGCAATGAGGCTGGCGTGAAGACCTATCTCACCGTCAACACCATCATCTATGGCGAGGACATTGAGACGATGCACCAAATCGTAGATGCTGCTGTCAAGGCCAAGATTTCTGCTGTCATTGCCTGTGACATAGCGGTGATGACCTATTGCTGGGAAGTGGGCATGGAGGTACATCTCTCCACACAACTCAATATTTCGAATATTGAGGCACTGAAGTTTTACGCCCAGTTTGCCGATGTAGTGGTATTGGCCCGTGAACTGAAGATGGAACAGGTAGCCGACATTTATCGCCAGATAGAAGAGCAGCATATTTGTGGCCCCAGTGGTAAATTGGTACGTATCGAGATGTTCTGCCACGGAGCCCTCTGTATGGCTGTGAGCGGCAAGTGCTATATGAGTCTCGACAACACAGGGCGTTCGGCCAATCGTGGGGCTTGTATGCAGATTTGTCGCAGGGGCTATATCGTGACCGACCGCGAGACAGGTACTGAACTGGAGATAGACAACAAATACATCATGTCGCCCAAGGACCTGAAGACGATTCGCTTTATAAATAAAATGATGAACGCGGGCGTACGCGTATTTAAGATAGAAGGTAGGGCCCGTGGACCCGAATATGTGCTCACCGTAGTACAGTGCTACAAGGAAGCGATACAGAGTGTACTTGACGACACCTTTACGGAAGAAAAGAAGGATGCTTGGGACGAGCGTCTGGCCACTGTCTTCAATCGTGGTTTTTGGGATGGCTACTACCAGGGACAGCTGTTAGGTGAATGGAACTCCAATTATGGTTCGAATGCTACTGAGCGCAAACAATATATTGGCAAAGGCGTTAAATATTTCTCAAAGTTGGGCGTCGCCGAGTTTACCGTTGAGGCTGACACCTTCAGCGTAGGCGACAAGATGCTGATTACAGGACCCACCACTGGTGCTCTTTACGTCACTGTCGATGAGATTCACGACGACACCAGCAGCATTCAGACAGCACAGCAGGGCACTCGCGTCAGCATTAAAGTGCCGGAGAAGGTTAGACCCAGCGATAAATTATTTAAGATAATAAAGTCGTAATATCGATATTTCGATATAACGATATAACGAAAAATAATAAGGAAAAATGACGATAAACGAGATACAAGACGAAATTATTGAGGAGTTTTCAGGGTTAGACGACTGGATGGACAGATACCAGTTGCTGATAGACCTGGGTAACGAGCAGGCTCCCCTTGACGAACAGTATAAGACGGAAAGCAACCTGATTGACGGTTGCCAGAGTCGTGTGTGGCTACAAGCCGACTACGAAAATGGAGTGATACATTTCTCTGCAGAGAGTGATGCCCTGATAGTAAAGGGTATCGTATCGCTGCTGATTCGCGTATTGAGCGACCATACACCCCAGGAGATTCTGGATGCTGACCTCTACTTTATCGATGAGATTGGACTGAAGGAACACCTGTCGCCTACGCGTTCTAATGGTCTGCTGGCCATGATCAAGCAGATACGTTCGTATGCGTTGGCATTTTCTTTGAAATAGTTATTGCCTATTCTTCACTTTATCATAGTCGTCCAACTTCTTCAAATAATACCTGCGGAAGTCGCGCCAGTGATAATAGGGGGCTATATCTGTCTCGATAGGCAGTGTAGCCTCTTGTTCGTTTAGCAAAACCTTAAAGATGACATCAGTGTCAAACTTATCTTTACGATAGAACACAAACTGAATGTTTGAAGCCATGGGGAACACCAAGCCTGCCCACCAACCACTCGATTCCAGAACATCCAGATTGGCTGTCTGGAGGTCGAAGCCATTGATGCCCAACAGACATACTAGAGGCAACACCACTGTCTCATGCCCAAAGCGCAGCTGTGCTCCAGGATTCTTCAGACTGATACAACTGTCTGCTTCAGTGATGATCTTTCGCAACAGGTAGCGCTGAGCATAGGGCTGATGACCACCATTCAACAACGAGCCACCATGCTGGATATACCACCAGGCATTCTCTAACAGCCAGTACTGATAAAAATCTTCATTGGTAAAGAGGTCAATAAGTAGTGTATTGTCCTCTATATGCGTGTTCGGTTGAATGAATGCCGTCTTCAAAAGATAATAGTTGAGCCATTTGCCGCTGATGCTCTTGTCCAGCGACTCCGGATGGGTAAATAATAATTTCATCAGACGAGGATTCTCCTCTCTTGGCTTTGAGAATTCATTATAGACACGCGTTGCATTTTTCGACTTCATACTGTCACGAAGCTGAAGGTCCTGGTGGTTCAGATACCAGAAGTCTCGTTTCGAGGCATTCATGTCGATGTTCAATTTGGGATTAAGGGCTATCAGTTGCTGAACGGTCGTTCCCATCGACATCACACAGCGGTTGATGGTTGTGCTGCGCGCCTGGATATTTGCTTGTCCCTCAAAGATTTCCGGATAATTCTTCATCATCCGACTTGCAATACGCTTCAGCTGCTGTTTGCCTATATCTGACAAGTCGCCCCATTGTCCTTCCGAGTCGTCGATAATGTTTTTCAACTGTTGTTTGACTTGCTTGCCTAATGCCGTAAGCAGTCCCATTGAATCAGCCTTGCACAACATTTTATAAGGTGTATCGTAGGCAACGCGGCTGTTAAGATAACGTGAGCCATGTCGTCCGTAGTGCGACAGATAGAAAGGATGCTTGTCTGCTGGAGGTGGCGTCTGCCTAAATTCCGTACTGTCTGGATAGAGACAGTAGTTACTGGCCGAGAAACTATGGTCACGGACGATGTAGTCGTAGGCAGACTGCGCCCACAATACCGTTGCCACCATGAGCAACATCATCGTCATCTGTATCCTAATGCTTCTCATAGCCATCCAGTTTCTTTAGGTAATAGGATCTGAAATCGCTCCATCGATAGTAGGGCGCATGGTCGCCTGGAAGAGGCAGGGTGGCCTCATCTTCATTGAAAAGCACCTTGAACCAGACATCCTGATCGTCAGGATTGCTGCGATAGAATATCAGTTGAATGTTGGCAGCCATGGGCACAATGTTATAGCAGCTCCACCCATTCTCGCCCAATGATCCTAATCGGTTGGTGGCTAAGCCCCAATGATTAATATCCATCAAACAAGCTAATGGTAGAATGACGATATCATGACCGAAACGGAGCTGAACACTGGGATTCTTCAGTTTCAGGCAACTGTCTGCATCGTTGATGATTTTTCTCAGCAGGTTGCGCTGGGAATAGGGTTGCGTACCGCCATTGAGGGTACAGCCGCCATAGTTGATGTACCACCAGGCATTCTCTTTTATCCAGTTACGGTACAAGTCTTGGTCGCTGAAGATGTCGTAGAGTGTAATACTCTGCCGCAACTCCGTATTTTGCATATTACTGGCCAACACAAACAGGTCATCATTCAACTTCTTGGCATCGACATGCTGTTTCACGTATGTCATGTCGTTGAAGAGGGTACGCATCAGGCGGTCGAACTTATTGTAACGCTTAACAAACTGGTTATACTGCTTTTGCGTCATGGAATCCATCCTAATCCTCATAAGTTGTCTGTCTTGTTGGTTAAGGAAGGCCATGTCGCGATGGGTAGCATTATGGTAAACATGGAGGTGAGGCCTCATACGTGTCAGCTGCAACAGGAACTGTTCCATCGAGAGGATGCAACGTGTAACAGTCGTACTACGCGCATCAACGACAACCTGATCTCCGAAGACTTCAGGGAAGCGTTCTACCATGCGTTGCGCTATCAACTGCTGTTGGCGGGCCCCCGTTGGTGTCAGCTCACCCAACTCTTCGTAGGCATCGTCGCGAATTTTTTCAAGACGCTGTTTGACGGCTCGTCCCTTATCTGTCAGTTTACCGGCTTTATCTGCTATATCCAACACATGATAAGGTACATCGAAATCCTCTTTCTGTGACAGATGATGCGAACCATACCGTCCGTAGTGTGAAATATAGAAAGGGTGCTTACCTTGTGGAGCTGGGGTAAGCCGATGCTGATGCGGTCCGGGATAGGCCATAAGATTATTAGCCGAACGTCGTATGTTCTGCTTGATATCGTCCTTCGGATGCTGTGCATGGACAGTACAGGTTAATAAGAGAAGGACATAAGCTGCTACCCACTTCATAAGACCATTCACATGCATATCGCTTGCAAAAATAATACTTTTTTGTCAAACGAACAAGTTTAATGCACAAAAAAACTTGTAAAATTTATGAATATCTTCATAAAAATAACTACCTTTGCAACGGAATATGAAGAAAGCAACTGGATTTACACTGCTCTTATTGGCGCTTCTGACATTGTCGTGCGGCAACAAGAAGCATGATGCAGCCTACTATGAACAGATGGTAGACAGTATTCGGCGTGCAGAGCAGATAAAAGACATCCAGAAACAATCAGGCATCAATGCAAATCCTGTTGAGGCGTGGTTCGATACGTTGCGCCTGCGCACGTTACCCATTCAGACTGCTGGTGCTGAGATAGAGCGTATAGGCGAATTCGTTGCCGTACCAGCCCCTGCCAATGAACATTTCGGCTACCCAGCCGACGCTCATCTTAAGGCGATGGCACTTCCGGCCATCTATCACCGGCAGGTTATTCTGCTTTGCGAAATGAAAGACTCCATTACGCCCGCACTCTATCTGTACACGATGGACAAGCAGCATCAGCCTATTGACATGCTCTGCATCTATCATCAGGAGAATGTTGATCGCAAGGAAGATAAGGGCATGACCTATAATGAGTATTACATCACCAGTCATTATGAGATTACCGTCATGCGTTACTTTATGGGACACGAGACCACTAAGCCGCAATTGGAGGAAGCACGTCGATACACTATTAGTAAAGATGGCTTGTTCGAAGAACACCCGATTGAGTTCTGAGAAGTTAGAGATGTTAAAGAAGTTAGTATATGGCAAAAAATCAATTATGGAATGATGACTATTGGCTGCTGCTTATGCAACTCTATCTGCGTAAACCAGTAGGCGTAAAGCCTATGTATAGTCGTGAGATGGTGAGCTTGAGTCTGGAGTTGCACATCGCACCCCAGCAGCTTTATCAGCGCCTTAAGGACATCGCCAATCTGGAGACTCCTCGTATTGAGCGTATCTGGAAGGAATATAGCCAGAATCCTCAGCGACTGACTCGTGCTGTCCGTCTGTTGCGTGACATGAAAGGCTTTAATTCGGCTGGTGACTTCTTTGAGGGTGTAGCCATCGAAGAGACGTTCGAGGGCGACTTCCGTCCTTTGGCTGAGAATAACCGTCTGATGCCCTTCATGCTGGTGATGATTCTTGACCTCTATTTCCGTTTGACCCCCATCACGATGGTGGCAGAAACACCCGAGGTTCAGGAGTTGTCACGTCTGATGCGCATACCTGCCAAACTGACTGTCGAGGTGTTGCTGAACTACCAGCATCTTGACCCCTACCTACGCCGTCAGGAACTGCCCGACAGCGTCATCTTACAGGCTTGTCGCCAGATTTGGGAGCGCTATGCCAATATGGAGACCACCCAACTGGCAGAATATGCCAAACAACTCAGTTACTATTTTAAATAACAATGGCACAGAATCAGGTTCAGGAACAGAGGCTCACACAGGAACAACGGTTGGCGCAGAGCATCACGCAGCAGCAACTGTTGCATGCCCAACTCGTGGAGCTGCCCATCACGCAACTCGTAGAGCGCGTGAATACTGAGATGGACGATAACCCCGCCATCGAAGTTGCTGGTCCTGGCGATGATTATGCCGAATTCTCTGAGAGTTCAGAGAACACGGAGAATACCGACAACTCAGAATATGAAGATGAAGAGCGGCAATCTGCCCTTGATGAGGCTTTAGAGTCTATCGGACGCGACGACGAGGAATTGCCAGTCTATTATGGTGGCGAACGCCAACAGGATGAAGGCAATACCGAACAAGGTGTGATAGCCCAAAACGACTCGTTCTATGACCAGCTTCTGGAACAGATGACAATGGCACGTCTAAACGAGCGTGAGCGTTATATCATGGAGTATCTGATTGGTTCGCTCGACGATGACGGTCTTTTGCGTAAGTCGCTCTCACAACTCAGCGATGAGTTGGCTATCTATCACAACCTCGATGCGTCATCATCAGAGATAGAACACGTGCTATTGCAGTTGCAACAGTTCGACCCCGCAGGCATTGGCGCCCGCTCATTGCAGGAGTGTCTGTTACTACAGATAGAGCGTCGCGAACCGTCACGACTGAAAGACCTGATGCAAAAGGCCATCGAACAGTACTTCGACCTCTTTACAAAGAAACACTGGAAACAGCTACGTTCCGCCCTTCGTATCACTGATTTGCAGGCTGAAGCATTGATTCGTGAGTTGCGTAAGCTCAACCCCAAGCCAGGTACATCAATGGGTGAGGCGATGGGACACTCCTTGCAACAGATTACGCCCGACTTCATCATTGACACCCACGATGACGGTAGCGTGACTTTCGCACTCAATCATGGCGATGTGCCAGAATTGACCGTATCACAGTCATTTGTCGATACACTGCGTGAATATCAGGCAAACAAGGAGCACATGAGCCGTCAGATGAAGGAAGCCCTGCTCTATACCAAGACCAAGGTGGATGCTGCCCAGAACTTTATTGCAGCCATCCGTCAGCGCCAGCATACGCTGACCATCACCATGCAGGCCATCATCCAGTGGCAGCACCGTTTCTTTGAAGAGGGTGACGAGGCACTGCTGCGCCCCATGATATTAAAGGATATAGCTGAACGGACAGGACTCGACCTGAGCACCATATCACGTGTCAGCAATTCAAAATATGCACAAACCCGCTGGGGTATCTTTCCCTTGCGCTTCTTCTTCAGCGATGGTCTGAAGACGGCAGAGGGCGAGGAACTGTCAACACGCGAAATCAAGGCGATGATACGTGACATCATCCATCATGAAGACAAACAGAAGCCTTTGAGCGACGAGATGATACAAAAGATGCTCGGAGAACAAGGCTTTCCTATTGCGCGTCGGACAGTGAGCAAATATCGTGAACAAATGGGTATTCCTATAGCAAGAATGAGACGATGAAACGAGAGAAGCAATTCATATTGGCTGCGCGTATTGTGAGCATGGTGTTCACACCATTCTACCTGCCCTTCATGGGTATGGTCATCCTTTTTGTGTTCAGCTATCTCAGCATGTTCCCATGGGCATACAAACTACAGGTTCTGACGCTGGTTTACCTGTTTACTATCCTGTTGCCCACGCTGATGATCCATCTCTACCGTCGCTATCAGGGATGGAACCTCATTGAATTAGGTCATCGTGAACGCCGTATGGTGCCTTATGCCATTTCTATCATTTGCTATTTTACGTGCGTATATGTCATGCAACGTCTCCACTTGCCCCACTTTATGTCGAATATCGTGGTAGCGGGCCTGTTTGTTCAGATTGTTTGTGCCATCATCAATGTTGTATGGAAGGTATCCACACATTCTGCTGCCATTGGTGGCGTAGGTGGTGCTTTGTTTGCCTTCTCATTGTATCTGATGTTCAATCCTGTATGGTGGCTTTGTCTGGTATTCCTGGCTGCAGGCTTGGTGGGCACCAGTCGTATGGTGCTGCGTCAGCACACGCTGGGACAGGTTGTTGGCGGCTTCTGGATAGGTTTTGTCTGTGCCGCTGTTGCTATTCTCTTCCTCTAAAATCGAAACATCGAAATAACGAAATGTCGAAATATCGAAATAACGAAAAATATGAAACCATTAGTAAGCATTATCATGGGCAGCACCAGTGATCTGCCCGTTATGGAGAAAGCCTGTCAGTTGTTGAACGAACTGCAGGTACCTTTTGAGGTAAATGCACTTTCCGCCCATCGCACACCCGAGGCTGTCGAGGAATTTGCCAACGGTGCCAAGGAGCGCGGCTTGAAAGTCATTATTGCTGCTGCCGGTATGGCTGCCGCACTACCTGGTGTTATTGCCGCCTCCACCACCCTGCCAGTCATCGGCGTGCCTATCAAAGGTATGCTTGACGGACTGGATGCCATGTTAAGCATCATCCAGATGCCACCGGGCATTCCTGTGGCTACGGTAGGCGTGAATGCTGCTCAAAATGCAGCTATCCTCGCTGTAGAGATGTTAGCACTCAGCGATGAGACGATTGCCCAACGCCTATCCGACTACAAGTCTGGTCTGAGAGCAAAGATTGAGAAGGCAAACAAGGACTTAGCAGAGTTAAAGTACGAGTACAAAGTCAACTAATCATAAACTTCAAATTTCAATGTTCAAATATCAAAAAAGAGCGAGTAGCGTAGCCCATGTAGGCACAATCGCTATTGGTGGCGACAATCCCATCCGTATCCAATCGATGGCGACCACCGATACGAACGATACAGAGGCCAGCGTAGCACAGGCCAAGCGTATCATCGATGCCGGTGGTGAACTGGTTCGTTTTACCACACAGGGCACGCGTGAGGCAGAGAACATGAAGAACATCTCTGCCCATCTGAAGGCTGATGGCTATAACACACCACTCGTAGCCGATGTCCACTTCACGGCCCATACTGCTGATGTGGCAGCACAGTATTGCGAGAAGGTTCGCATCAACCCGGGCAACTACGTTGATCCGGGCCGTACCTTCAAACATCTGGAGTATACCGACGAGGAGTATCAGGAGGAACTGAAAAAGATTGAAGCCAAGCTTGTACCTTTTATTAATATATGTAAGGAGCATCATACTGCTGTGCGCATCGGTGTGAATCATGGTTCACTCAGCGACCGCATCATGTCGCGCTATGGTGACACCCCCGAGGGCATCGTAGAAAGCTGCATGGAGTTCCTGCGCATCTTCCGTCGTGAAAACTTCAATGATGTCGTCATCAGTATCAAAGCCTCCAATACCGTCGTGATGGTCACTACCGTCCGCCTATTGGTAAAGACCATGGATGCCGAGGATATGCACTACCCCCTGCACCTTGGAGTGACAGAGGCCGGTGAAGGCGAAGATGGACGCATCAAGTCGGCAGTAGGCATTGGTGCGTTACTCACCGAAGGCATTGGCGACACCATCCGCGTATCGCTCTCTGAAGAGCCCGAGTGCGAGATCCCCGTGGCCCGCAAACTTGTTGACCTCATTCCAGAATGCATGAAGCTACGTGCTGAGGCCGAGGCCAGCATCAAAGACGATACCATCACGCTAACACTCGATGCTCCTGATTGGGAGACCTTCCAACTCAAAGCGGCTATAGCCGTTGGTGCGCTCCTGATTGACCGCAAAGCCACCAAACTCTCAATTCTCAATTCTCAATTTTCAATTATCAATTTGTCGGCTCTTGCCGACAGCATCCTCCAGGCCGCCCGCATCAAATTTACCAAGACGGAATACATCTCCTGTCCTGGCTGTGGCCGTACGCTCTATAACCTCCAGGAGACCATCGCAAAGATCAAGGCAGCCACCAAAGATCTAGTTGGCCTGAAAATTGGCATTATGGGCTGTATCGTCAATGGTCCTGGCGAGATGGCCGATGCCGACTATGGCTATGTCGGTGCTGGTCGCGGCAAGATTTCACTCTATCGTGCCAAGGAGTGTATTGAGAAGAATATTCCTGAAGCCGAAGCTGTAGACCGTCTGCTTGAATTGATTCGTAAAGACAGGGGTCAATAAGGTTGGAGTGATGACAAATCATTAAAAAATCTAAAATTCACAGCGTTTTTTGACAAAAGTCATTGTTATTTGAAAAAATTAACCTACTTTTGCCAAGAATAAAGTGCAGCTTATACAATCTTTAATTAATAACTAATTTAAAAAACGAATTTATGAAAAAGAATTTATTGTGGACTATGGCCGCTTTCTTTGTTGGCGGTCTTGCATTTACTGCATGTCAAGTTGAAGACAACCCAAGTCCGAATCCTACACAAGGTAACATTGAGGATTTGTGGGAAAAGAGTTCGACCTCTTACGACTTTGAGGATGGGAATGCTGTATTTACAGCAACCAGCCGCATGTCTGTTGAAATTCAAGACAATGCAGCCAAAGGTTCCAAAGTATTGGCTCTGATTAATGCGAAGAACACCCAGAATGGTTATGGTTTTACTTATTTTGACTTTACTGACAAGGTAGCACAAGCTACTAAGGTTACCGTGAAGTTTGACTATTTCAATGGTGCAGGTCGTGGATGCATTACGATTGGTGATGCCTTGGTACGCGGAAAAGACGGTAAAGGTGCCGGAATGGATCGTATTAATAAAGCTCCTTTCTATGGCTCTAAGGGTGCTATCTTCCGTGTTGGTGCAAGTTCTGACGGTAAGAGTTATCTTGTAAATGACGATGTGCTGGGTACTGCTGCAGATTGGTGCAACAAGTGGCTCACAGTAGAGGTTGGCGTTTACAACTTCGACCGTCAGGTAGAGTGGGTTATTAAGGATGGTGAGGAAATTTTGGCTCAGAGTGGTACTACCGTAGGTGAAGGCGAAGAAGCAGTGTTCACTCCTGGTAAGGTTGATTTTTGGCAGGCTGATGCAAATGAGGCAACTCAGATGGACGTTTTCGGCTTTGTTAACAATAACATTAGCTACATTGATAATGTTTCTATTACCGCAGCAAAGGATCCTACCATCAAATTCTTTGACTATAAGATCCGCTATGTAGATGCTGATGGTAAAGACCTGAAGGAGGCTCGCGTTGCCAACGGCCGTGAGGGAACAAGTCCTATTTTGCTGGCTTCTGATAGCGCTTCATTCTATCTGAATGCAGAAGGTAAAGTCGTTACTGCTGTTGCTGAGGCTGCAGTCAAGAAGATTTATGCATCTAACAATGCTGAAAGTGTTAAGGTGGCTGAAAATGCAGAAGTTTTGATCACCTTCCGTGATGCTGAGACCTATTATGCAGTATTGAACTGTAATACAGCCGATGGAGCATCTTTGGCACAGTTCCGTGATTTAGACAAGTACAAGTTCTTTGAGGGTGACAACTTCGTCATGTATCCTCCAACGGGCTATGCTAAGGATGGTGTTTACTACTTTGCTGACAGAACTGACTATAATGGCGTCCAAGTTACATTCCCAGGAAGTATTGCTCCTAAAGAAGCAGCTGGCAAGACCTACTATATTACCGCACTGAGCTATAACAAGGTAGATTCTGTTGCCTACTATGCAAACTTCGAGACCCTTGCTCTGCCGAAGGAAGACGCAGGTCAGGGAACAGGTCTTGGACAACTCGAAGGTACTGTTACCAACTGGTGGAACTGGACTAATGCCTATTGGACTCGTCTTGACGGCGGTCGTGGTATCACGCTTGGTGCCAACTCTTACGTTTGGACAGAGCCTATTGCTGAGACTGGTAACTATAAGGTAACCATCTACGGACGTAACAATATTTATTATCAGGCCGAAGGTTATGCTATTCCTCAGCCCTATAAGCTTGGCTTGCGCGATGCATCTGGTAAAGTAACCGAGCTGAATGTGGAAATACCTAATTGGGGAAGTTCTGTAACAGGTGAGCATGTTGTAGAGAATGTGCCCATTACTGCCGGTTCTTCTTTGGTAATTATTTGTGATGGTTCTACTGTCATCGCTAACGATGGTAAAGAGTTGGCTAAGGATATTACATTCGACAGCATTTCTTTGACCAAACTTGCTGAATAATAACAATTACGGGATATTATCCCATTTTATCATAAGCCCTTGCGCCTCAAAAGCGTGAGGGCTTTTTTTGATTGTTTTGTTTTAAAATGTTAAAAACTTCATTTTTAACTACGATTTGAAGGATGCTATGATTATTTTTATGTACCTTTGCAGCGCATTTAAGGTGTCTTTATAACAACGCCCTTTATGATACTACGATTTTAATATCTAACTAAAATAAACGCTTATGAAAAAAATTTCTACGCTTGCCTTTATGGCTTTCTTTTTCTGCCTAAGCTCTATGGCTCAGGTCGTGTTGGGTGATATCAACTTCAGCCTCGGAGAGGGTAAGAAGATTAATCCCAAAACAGGTAAGATTACAGTGACATTCCCCAATGTTACTGGTGTTGCCGATCCTACAACTACATCTTTTGTACTGGCTGGTGCTTTCAACGACACAGACTTCGATGGTGTTGAGGGTTCTTTTGCCTCTGGCGTAACGTTTGACCTCGCTGAGTTTGAACTGCTGCCCGCTACAGCTTATACACTGAAAATTACTTCTGTCAAGGTTAACGGTGTTGAGTGCGCTGCTGAGGGTGGCTATTCACTTAACTTTAAGACCCGTGGCGCTGAGCGCAAGATGGCTTGGTCTTTTGCCATTGACGAGGAAACGAAGGCAAAAATCGTTGCAGACGATGGCAATGACCCTGCCTACAACGAAAGCAATGGAGGAACTTACTGGAAGTGCATCAAGACCGATGAGCGCCACTATATCCACCAGTCTCTTAAGGATAGCGAAATTATGCTGGATGCTGAGAACATTTTCCCAATGACCGAGGACCTGACATTCAATGCTGGTGCAGATAAAATGTTTGTCGGTGATTTGAGTGGTTCCTTTAAGGGCATGTTGGTGTTCAATGCCACCAACCTGAAAATGACGATCCCTGACTGTAAGACGGGAGATGTGATTGTCTTCAGTGGTGTTAATGCAACCAAAGGCAATTCATCTAAACAGACATGTATTTATACATTGAATGGGGAGGCTTTTGCTCCAGAAGGACTGGAATCATCAAGAGGCTTTGTTGACTCTGTATGGGTGTCGGCAAAAGGAACATACAAGTTTGAGGCTCAAGTGGATGGTGATATTTCCTTCTATTTTGGTAATTTCCGTATGACATCTATCGAGATTACTGAAGGTCAGGAAAAGCTGCCTCGTAACTATAACATCGTAGCCGCCTATACGGCAGAAGATAATACAACCGTTCTCAAGGAACTCGTTGGCAAGACAGAAGGCACGACTGGTTCAACTGTCAAGGTCAACTATCCTTACTGGTTGCTTGATGCTAATAATGTAGCCTACACCCATGGCACAAAGGGTAGCGAGTTCGTCGAAGCCTTCGATTTGAAGAATGGTGAGGGCGATACCACTTTCGTTATCAACTACAGCAAGACCGCTTACGAGGGTGTTGTATTCCTCTCTGAGGGTGAGGACCTTACCGGTGCAATTGAGTGTACCAGTCCCAATGCAGCTATCCGTGCATCTATGGCCAAGGCTGGTTATGTGACAGAGGATCTGAAGCTCGTGACCTTGCAGCCTGGTACTTATAAGGTTCGTGCCGTCCTCTTCGATGCTAACAAGGAGCCCAGCTATGTCTGCACACTGACTAAGGGCGAAGGTGAGTTAAATGAGATTCTTCTCTCTGCTACTGCCACAAACTGGACTGAGACCGAGTCAGACCTGCTGACCATCACCGAGGCTACCGACATCACGCTGAAGGCTGGTGGCGGTGAATTGCAGGGTGTTGACGTCATCATGATCTATGCTTCTACTGATGCTCCTGACGATCCTGACGGTATCGCCGAGGTGAAGGCCAATGCTCAGAATACTGCTGTCCGTAAGGTGATGAAGAACAGTCAGCTTCTTATTGAGACTGCTGCCGGCATCTTCAATGTTGCAGGTGTTCAGGTAAAATAATGTAATTATAAACACGGATTTCACGTGTTATACGAAAGTTATTCGTGTAATTCGTGAAATTCGTGTTCTTTTATAAAGCTTATGAACAAACTACTTATATTATTTTTTTCTGTTTTGTTGTGTGTCGACGTAATGGCCGCCGATGGCGATGTCACCATGTCCGTCAGCGGTATGACCACCAAAATGTCTGACGGCACCTGGAGCATCACTATCAACAGTAATGGCCGCATCAGTTCCCTGCAGCGCAAGGGCACGGAATTTCTGGCCAGCAATGGCATCTATTTCGACTATACCACTTCCGAAGGCAACAAAGGACTAAGCCCTTCTAAAGTTACCATCGTTAAGAATACTGCAGAACATTGTGAAGTGCTATACAGCGCTACATCAGGCAATACCATTTTCGAACAAGGTTTTATCATGCGCAAAGGTGTCCCTGGCATTTATTCATACGTCATTGCTACCGGAACCGCCACCTCTGCCAACGAACCCATCAAGGAAGCACGCGTCTGTTCGCGTCTCGCAGACGGCATGCTTAACGGCTATGTCGATTGGCGCATGAACGGACGCATCCCCTCGAACTCAGAAATGACTGAAGCTGAGAAGTCGGAGAACACCATTCAGGATGCAACCTACAAGTTGGCAGACGGCAGCATCTATACCAAATACAACTGGGCCAACTATATTGAACGCGACACGCTGCATGGGTTGCGCGACAACACCTACTATGGTCTGTATAATATTCCAGTGTCTTACGAATGGATTAACGGCGGGTGCGACCGTCAGGAACTGACCGTTCATGCCACCAGTAAATCGCCCATTACCATTCAGATGCTGCAGGGCGAACACTTTGGCGGTCAGGCTATGGTACTGAACGAAGGCGAGAAAAAGCTCTACGGTCCATTCCTCATCTGTACCACCTACAGCAAGAATCCTGTTAGCAGTGCCCGCAATCAGTGGGCTAAAGAAGTTGAGGCATGGCCTTATCAGTGGTTCGAAAACGACCTGTACCCTCGTGAGCGTGGTACCGTTCGTGGACATCTTAACGTAACCACAGGTCAGCGCAACGACAGCGTACGGATTATTCTGGCTCAGGAAAAGGGTAAGGAACCTATTGAGATGATGCATGGCTATCAGTTCTGGACACTAACCGATGCCAATGGTGACTTTGAATTGAAAAATGTGCGTCCTGGTGACTATAACCTCTTTGCCTATGCTAAGGCTGGCGAGGTGACCGATATGTTGGAACAGGACGACATCACCGTCAGTGCTGGCGACAACAATTTAGGTACTATCAACTGGACGCCGAAGAAATACACGCAGATGCTGTGGATGATTGGTCAGAACGACCGTCGCAGCAGTGAGTTCCGTTATAGCGATGCACTTCGTCAGTATGGGTTATGGGAGAAAATTCCCGCCAATCTTACCTATACCATCGGTCAAAGCCATGAGGCTACCGACTGGTATTATGCCCAAACACAGAAGAACGGCACCTGGACCATCAAGTTCAATCTTGATGAGCGTCCTACCGGTCGCGTCTATCTGACAGCTTCTATTGCCGGCTGTTCTGGTTCAGGATCTACCATTACCGTCAAGGTTAATGGCACACAGCGTGCCACATGGAAGCCTGGCTTTAACGATGCTTGCATCTATCGTAGTGCGATTAACAGCGGCCGTCATTATGTCTATACCACAGATTTCCTCAATACAGGGCTGAAGGTTGGTGAAAATACGGTCACCTTCACCTATTCCGGAGGTGGCAGCAAAGATGGCATCATGTATGACTGCATCAAGATGGAGGCAGGCGAGCCTGTAACTACTGGTATAGCTACGCTCACATCCAACAATACCGATACTGTAAAGTCAACGAAATACTTGCATCAGGGACGCCTCGTCATTGAACGTGGTGGACAGCTATATACCGTTGACGGCAAGCGCTTTTCTGCTATACAATGAAAAAGCTAATTGTAACATCACTCTTGATGCTGGCTGTTTGCATGCAAGCAATAGCTACAGACATCGTGTGGTTCGATGGCACCAAACCCGTCAGCTATCAGCTTGTTGGCAAGACCGATCCCGTCGTAAAGATTGCCTTACAGATGTTCTGCGACGACATGGAACAAGTCACAGGCATGCGCCCGGTGACATCTAAAAAGGCCAGCATCCGTATCGTGCAGGGAAAAGGCTCTGACGATGGTTTCCGTTTGAGCATTAAAAATGGTCAGATTATTGTTGAGGGACATAACGGCCGTGGAGCCGCTTACGGTCTGTTGGAGCTGTCGCGTATGGCTGGTGTCTCGCCTTGGGTGTGGTGGGGTGACGTAGTTCCAAAACGTCGCGCCCGTCTCAGTTTACCTGAGACGTTCAAGATGGAACACACCCCTTCTGTAGCCTATCGTGGAATCTTCATCAATGACGAAGACTGGAGTTTGCGCAACTGGGCGTGGAAACACTATGAGAAGACCGACCAGTTCGGCGCTATGGGTCCCAAGACCTATAAAGCCATTTTTCAGCTGCTGCTCCGCCTGAGGGCCAACGCTATCTGGCCAGGTATGCATACCGGTACACCGGGCTTCTTTACCATCAAAGGTAATAAGGAGATGGCCGACTCGTGCGGTATTCTCATTGGAACCTCTCATTGCGAGCCACTGTTGCGCAACAATGTAGCCGAGTGGGATCACGCCAAGCGTGGTGCCTACAACTATATCACCAACCGTGAACAGGTACAGCAGTACTGGATAGAACGCCTGAAGGAGGTCAAAGGCTCCGAGGAGTTCTTCACCATCGGCATGCGTGGCATTCATGATGGATCAATGGAAGGCGTGAAAACGAAAGAAGAGAAACTTAATGGTTTGCAGCAGGTCATTGACGATCAACGTGAACTGATTCGTAAATACTACGATAAGAATGTAGAGAAGGTGCCTCAGGTCTTCATTCCTTATAAAGAAGTACTGGAGATTATGGAGAGTGGACTCAAGGTGCCCGATGATGTGACACTGATGTGGTGTGACGACAACTACGGTTACATGACCCGTCTGAGTGATGCTGAGCAGCAGAAGCGCAGCGGTGGCGGTGGTGTGTATTACCACCTGAGCTATTGGGGGCGACCGCACGACTATATGTGGCTGACAACAACACAGCCTGGTTTGGTCTATTCTGAAATGAAAGCTGCCTACGACCATAACTGTCGCAAGCTGTGGATTGTCAATGTCCACGACCCCAAGGTGGCAGCATACGACCTGGAGTTCTTCCTCGACATGGCGTGGGATATTGAGAGCATCCAGCCTAACACCATCAATCAGCATTTGGAACGCTGGCTGTGCAGGCAGTTCGGTGAAAAGGCTGGCAAGAAGCTGGCACCAGCTATGCATGATTTCTATCGTCTCTGTGGCATTCGCAAGCCGGAGTTTATGGGTTGGACGCAAGTCGAACTCGACAAAAAACTCTATCCCCGTGGCCGTTCGCAGGTTATCGACACAGAATTCTCTGAGAGTGCCTTTGGTAATGAGCTGAATCGCTATCTCTCCGACTATAACCAGATTGCCCAAAAGGTATCCGAAGCGAAGCGTCTGATACGCCCCGAACTGGCCGATGCCTATTTTGCTGCCGTTCAGTATCCTGTACTCGCTGCACAAGCCATGGCCGAAAAAATGCTCTATGCTCAACGGGCCCGTTCCCGCTATTTGGGACAGACCGATAAGGCTATGGAGGGTCGTCAGGACTATATGTACTCTATGGCGTGGGCCAGTATGAAGGCTTATCGCCGTATTCAGGAGTTTACCGACCGCTACAACAAGCTGGCCGGTGGCAAGTGGAAGGGTATCATGAATATGATGCCGCGCGACCTCAACGTGTTCAATCCCCCTATCCTACCTTATCTGCCTACCGACGAGGAGGTCAAGAATACAAAGTACATCAACTTGATTTCGCTGAAACATGACAATGATTTTGACCGCACCGACGTCGTGGCTTGCAATGCCTGCGACTACCTGAAACCTGAAACTTCAAACTTGAAACCTCAGCCCATCCAGATGCTGGGCCACTCGATGAATGCCGTCAGCATACCGAAGGGCGGTGAACTGGTCTATCATTTCACCACGCAGAAGGAAGGTGATGCCACGCTCTATACCGCTATGATTCCTACGCAGCCTAACGACAAGGGCGACCTGCGCTATCAGGTAACGTTGGACAATCAACCCCCTGTTGTTATCTCGCTGAAAGAAAAGTATCGCTCTGAGTTCTGGAAGGTCAGCGTGCTGCGCGGTCAGGCGCTAAAGCAGACACCTGTTAAGGTTTCCAAGGGTCAGCATACACTGAAAGTAAAAGCTCTCGACGACCATATCATTATGGACCAGTGGATGCTCGACTTTAAGAAAGACCGTAAGTTCTACGTCATTCCCGTTGAAAATTGATAATTGATAATTGATAATTGAAAATTGAAAATTATGAAACGACTGCTGCTGAGTTTATCATTTGTCATTTGTCATTTATCATTTAGCCTTGCTCAGCAAAGCGCTTTTAAGGGCGTGTGGCCCGTAACCGACAAGGCCATGATGAAATCGCTGAATGGCGAATGGAATCTGAAGGTAGTCAAGGGTATTACCAACGACAAGACCGTTCCTCAGACAGACGATAGTTGGGGACATATTCCCGTCCCAGGTTGTTGGGAACCTTATGGTTTCTCAAAGCCTAAGTACGACTACCCAGACTCGCTGACGGGCTACTATAGAACCTCGTTTACGATTCCTGCCGAATGGAAAGGTCAGCAGGTCATCATCCGTCTTGACGGTGTGCTGCGTGGTTACAACCTATGGCTCAACGATCAACTGGTGGGAACGTGGGAGTCTGGCTATAACACCTGTCTCTTTGATCTGACACCCTATCTGTCCAAAAAAGCTTTCAAGGGCGAACCGCAACAGTTGGCTATGCGTGTCTATAGCCAGTTCAAGGGCTACGAGTTTGACTGTTTCGACGATTGGGCAACGATGGGTATCTTCCGTGACGTGACGCTGATGGCCATCCCCAAGACACACCTCTCTGACCTGACGGTAACCACGAAGATGAACGGCGAGGTGACGGTGAAGACCGAGCTGGCGAATGCGACTAAGCATACAACCACCAACTACGAAATTCTTGATGCACAAGGTCATGTAGTATCTACTGGCGGAAAGGTAGAAGTTCCCCAGCTTTGGACTGCCGAGACACCTTATTTATATACGTTACGCGTATATGTAAAGGAGAAAGGTAAGACCCTTCAAACCTTTACGCAGAAGATTGGCATTCGCGAGGTGTCTATCGATGGCAAGGTGTTGAAGTTGAATGGTCAGCCCATCAAGCTACGTGGTGTTAATGCTCACGCCACCGACCCCAAGACTGTAAAGGTCATTTCTGATGCGCTGACCCTCAAGGATATGAAGATGATGAAGGAGGCCTCTGTCAACTATATGCGTCTCTCTCACTATCCCCGTGAGCCACGCTTTTATGAGCTGGCCGACTCATTGGGCTTTTATTTGGTCGACGAGGTTCCCTTTGGTTATGGTGACAAACACCTTGGCAGTCGTAGCTATCAGGATATTCTGAAGACACGTGCCTTGGCTACTGTTACTCGCGACAAGAACCATCCTTCGGTGCTTATCTGGAGCGTTGGTAATGAGAATCCGTTGCCACAGACCTGTGTTGAGGTAGGCGACTATGTCGGAGAACTCGATCCCTCACGCCCCTATTGTTTTCCACAGGTCGGCTCATACTTCCGCCGTTTCTTTGAGGGTGCAAAACCCAAGGGCTTTCCTTCGCAAGCTCCCATCTATGCCCCCCACTATCCTACAACGGGTCAGATGGGCGGCTTCTATCAGCGTTTAGACCGTCCCGTCGTCTTTACCGAATACTGCCATACGCTGGGTGTCTCGCTGGAGGATCACGACCGCCAGTGGGAGATTATCGAACGCACCCCAGGCATCGCCGGTGGTTCCGTATGGGAGTGGGCTGATCAGGGAATGCCGTTTAGAAGTGAAAAGAGAAAAGTGAAAAGTGAAAAGTTGTATGGATACGAAGAAAAGGTTTATACATCGAAAGAGGGTGGCTTCGAGATGTATGGCAACAAAGGTACCGATGGGCTCGTCTATGCCGACCGTACTCCGCTGCCCAACTACTACGAGTTGCAACACAACTATGCACAAGCCTTTGTGACTTTAAAGAATGTCTCATTCTCTCATTCTCTCAACCTCTCAATTTCTAACCGTTACGACTTCCTAAATCTCAAGGATAACGTTACTTTCCACTGGTATCTGACCAACGACCGCGATACTGTGGCACGTGGTGCCTTCAGTCCCGACTGTGCCCCCCGCTCGTCTGTTCCATATCAGTTGGAACTTCCCTCAGCCCTCAGCCCTCAGCCCTCTGCCCTAAAAATCCTTCATTTTGACATAGAGAACATGCAGGGACATACTTTCCTGCATCAGAGCTTTGTGTTGAACAAGCCCCAAACAGAATGGACGGGACATGGCAGTGGTTCCGTGATGGCGCAGGAAACAACCATCCGCGCAGGTCGTAAGCCTACGATGGCTGAACGCATCAAGCAAAATGGTCGCATACCCCAAAAGTATCTATTGCCCGTAGAGAATAGTCAGGTGAAAGCCGACATACAGAGTCGTCCAATTGAGGGTGGCGAGGAGATAACCTTTACCCTTACGCCAGATACTGCCGATGTGTTCCGTGCGGAACTCGGTCTCGCATATTTGCTTGATGCTAATATCGACCGTGTTCAGTGGATAGGACAAGGTCCCTTTGCCAGCTATCCTGGTCGTCACCAGGCCAACCGCTATGGTTTCTGGGCCAAGCACATGGATGACCTGTACTTCGAGGGCAATCATGGTGGTGTTGATGCAGCTTTCTTCTCCGACAAGGAGGGCAATGGCATCCTGATTGTTGGCGACTCTCTGAACCTGAACTTCGAACAGACCGACCGTGGTATCGTTATGACTGTCAATGCTGCTGTCAGCGGACAAGGTCCTAAGTTTGCCAAGACAGCTTTTAATGGTTGGAAAACTGGTGACGGACCTGTGAGTGCTACTTTCCGCAGCTACTATATCAAGGGCGATGTGTTGCCACAAGTTCTGAAGCGGTTCTTCACTCCTGCAGCCGCTGTACCTGCACCCTTCAGGCCCTTCCTGACACAGTATGACACCTACCTTATGAGGTATAACGATATCAAACAATAGTACCTCTTACCACTTTCTGCCAAATCCAAAGGATATCATTCCTGCAGGTGACAAGACCTACTTTGGCGATATGGTGGCAAAGACTCGTGAGTTAGTGAAGGCTCATCCCACCCTCCCCCTCATTTTTAGCATTAAATTGGGTACTAACGATGCCGTGGAACGGAAAAAGAATGCCCATACTGAACCTGAGGCTTACGTCCGACTATGTCACTAAGAACGGTTCCGTGGCCTCGAAGAAGAGTCTAAAGATGATGAACAGGAGGGTGTCCAGACATTGGGGCAACGCGTATATGAAACAATAAAGACAAACAATATTATACGATGAAAGTAAAAAAGTCCAAATAAATTTGCATTTTCGCTCACTAATTTGTATCTTTGCAGTCGAAATATTCGTGACGGAAATTCCGTGACGGAAATTCCGCCTCTATTTTAAACACGATTAACATTGTTACAATAAACGGGTGAATATGGCGAAAAAAAATCAGAAACTTCGAAATCCATTTGTTTATCAGGGTTACGTAAGTCCAGATTATTTTTGTGATCGTACCGAAGAGACAGAAGAATTGATTGCGAATCTACAAAATGGACGTAATACTGTTTTGATTTCTCCTCGTAGAATTGGCAAAACAGGACTGATAAAGAATGCGTTTTATCGTATTTTAGAACAAGAAAAGGATGCAAAATGTCTATATATAGATATCTTTGCTACGAAAAATCAGCATGATTTTGTACAGTTATTAGGTACAGCCATCGCTCAAGAGGTTCTGTCCAGAGAGCGAAAAGCCGTAAAACGGCTTCTGGAGTTTTTTGGCTCATGGCGTCCTGTATTCAGTACCGATCCTATGACGGGACAGCCGACAGTATCTGTAAGTATACAGCCCACGCTGACGGAGGTGACGCTAAAAACCGTTTTTGATTATCTGAAACAGAGTAAGAATGAAGTGTATATCGCTATTGATGAGTTCCAGCAGATTACCAATTATCCCGACCCAGGTATAGAGGCACTGTTGCGCTCCTATATCCAGTTTGCGCCTAATGTACATTTCGTATTCTCTGGCAGTAAACGTCATCTGATGTCGCAGATATTTTATTCTCCCGATCGCCCGTTTTATCAGAGTACGGTATCCATGGGGCTTTATCCCCTGCATGAGGAGATATACTACGACTTTGCATGCCGATTTTTTGAAGAGAAGAAAGGCTCCCTCAGTCAGGATACCTTCCATTACATCTACCAACGCTTCGAAGGCGTTACTCGCAATATCCAGCTCATGCTCAACCGACTATACGAGACCGAGCGACATGTAACCAAGACTGATCAGGTCGATGAGGCAATACGACATATTGTCAACAGGAACTCTATGCAGTACGAGGAGTTGATAGGCTTCTTGACAGACAACCAGCTGGCTGTAGTCAAGGCTATCGCCAAGGAAGGACTGGCAGAGAGTCCTCAGGGTGCCGACTTTATCAAACAATACGACTTGCCCAGTTCAAGCAGCGTTAAGACTGCTCTTGACGTATTGACAGATAAAGACATCATCTACCGCACCCAATCGGGCTATATTGTTTATGACCATTTCTTTGCCATTTGGCTAAAGCGACTATAACATGATAGGATGTTAACACTAAAGCCCGTCTCCATAAAGTGGAAACGGGCCTAAACTATTTCGGCTGCAGATCCTGATACTCATGCGCAGCATCGAAGCACGGACAGTCCTTGTGGGGGTTTAGGTCGTGGTGCCCGACTATCACGGCGCGGGGGTAACGCTCGTGAAGCTCTTCGAGTAGCCGCCGCATGGTCTGCTTCTGTGCCTCAGTACGCGTGTCGGCGGGTTGACCGCGGATGTCCAGACCACCCTCGTAGCATACGCCTATCGAGTACTTGTTGTGGTTCTGGCCTGCTACGTGGCAGTGGGCACCTATCATCCATTCCGGACGTCCCAGCTCTATCGTTCCGTCACGACGGATGACGTAGTGGTAGCCGATGCCGAGCTTGAAGCCCCGCTGGCGATGCCACGTGTCTATCTGGGCTGCCGATGATGTCTGGTCTGGGCGCACCGCACTGCAATGAATCACGATTAACGTAATAGTCCGCATGACTGTACCAATACTGTTGAGCTAATGGCGGTCAGAATCGTTATTACCACCTGAATAATCGCCTTCCATGTTTCCTTTTTCATACGCTCAATCCTCATTTTTCATTTCTTCATTTCCATTTCTCATTTCTCATTCCTCATTTCTCATTTAGAAAGAGCCTGCCCCGAAGGGCACACTCTTTGTTAGTTCTCATCCGGCTCGTCGTCACCGCCGCCTCCGCCGTTATTGCCTCCGGTGTTCGAACTTCCGCCACCCGTAGATCCGTTACCCGTGGTTCCATTCTCGGTGTCCTCGATGTCGCCACTGTCGCCCGAAGTCACACGCTTCAGCACGTTGCCTTCCTCGTCAATACAGGTAATCTGGATCGAGGTGTTCTTCAGTTCATCCTTCACGTCCACTGATGGCGTGAAGATGATGCGGCGCGTGGTAATCAGGTTCGTCTTGACATCCTCCAACTCTTCGACGGCTTTGGAACGAACGCCGAAGCGCATGGTGCCCAAGCCAGGAACGGGCACGGAGTGACCTTCAGTGGCCCAGGTGCGGATGACGTCGCCTGCTGCATCCCATGCGGCCTTGATGATACCTGCCGAGATGCCACTATGGGTGGCTGCCTCGGAGAAGACCTTCTTCTCTGCCATCGGGATGTAGAGGTCGGGACGCATCACGAACTTCTTCACTCCCGGATTCTTGCCGATTTTCAGCACTCGGCGCTGTGCAATTACTTTAATAGCCATAACTGTTTGTAATTAAAAAGTTGATAATAAGTTTGTATTGTGTCGCTCATCGAGATTTAGTTTTGTGCTCTCCTTAGGCTTTTTTTGCTACTATTAATTCCCGCAATTGCTACTATTAATTCCCGCAATTTTTTCTATTAATATTCGCAATTTCTACCATTGGAGGACACTGTTGCCACCTCTCTTGATTGACAATGCAAAGGTACTACAATCCTGAAGGCCGCTGTCCGACTTTGCCCGACAGTCGTGAACTTTTTTTGAAATTCTGCTCTTCTTCCCACGATTTAAGGATGATGTCACGGATGGGCGAGGCATTGAGGGCCTGTTGATTCTGAAGTTCGGGAGGAAGGTCGATGCAGTAGTCCTCGCAGATGTAGCGGACGGCATAAGGAGGCAGTTTCTGGGCTTTCGGAGAAACACCGAAAATCTTGAGAATCTCCCGTCGGCTGGCGAGGTAGCGGCTGAAGGTTCGTGGTGAGACGTCGGCCAACCGTGCCAACGTGCTCTTGCTGATGAAACGGTTCTTGTCGTAATAATTAATCATAAGGGTTATAATACTTCGTGTTATGGGGTTTCAAACAAATAATCCACCAGGTCTATCTTCCGCTGTTTCTGCTCGGGCGTGGCACGCTGTTCCAGCAGCGGACTGACAGATATAGCACATCCGTACAGGCGGCGGGCCTCCCGGGCTATATCGTACCAGCGGGTGTAGGCCTTAAGGTCAGGGTCGGTATCGGGAAAGAGGATGATGCGGTGTTGGCGCAGCGGAAAGAGCTTGTCGGCAGTCAGTTCGAAGAGGCCGCCAGCTGCCAGCCACAGGTACTGCGGAAAATGCTCCGACATAATCACCGCCGTCTTCTCCGCCTCTACAACCGCGATAGCCAACTTTTCACTTTTCACTATTCGTTTTTCACTTCCAAGGAGGTGCGTTCCGAACAGGCAGTGGTAGGACGGGATGCTGGCTATCAGCGCCTTGTCTTCCTCGACTTTCCCATCCTTGTAGTCCTTCAGATAGTAGCGCTTCATGCAGTTGCTGACCCACTGCGGATGGCGGTGGTGGTCGCGGTGACAGTCTGCGCGGTAGTACATGATCTTGCCGTCGAAGATGCAATCAGTGGTGTCTATTTGCCAGAAGATGACACCGCCGTCGCGGCTGCGGCCCAGTCGGTAACGCTCAGCGGCATGCTGCATCTGCGCCTCGGTCATATAGCCGTTGGCCACTAACGCACGGCAGAAGTCGCTGTCGGATGACTGCCGCTGCTGCCACATAGGACGATTGTCACGTGGGCGGTCGTGGCCCAGCTCGTGCCTCAGAGCCTTGAACGTATCCGTAAAAATCTCACTTAACTTCATACATCTTACTTCTTACTTCTGACATCAGCCATCTTACCTCATCACACTCCTTGCTTCTCCTCCTGTAGAACATCCCCTCATACCATACCCTCCCCCCTGTATAGGGGGAGGTATGTATGGAGGGGGGATGTTTACGAAGGAGGAAGCAGCATGACACCGATGCGCCCGCCCTTAATCATTTCCTTGTGGACAATGCGACGACGCTCGGCCTCTGCAAACAGTTTATCGTAGTATGTGCCACGCTTGATGTTCGCTAACGTCTTAACACGCTGCTTCAAATCATCGTACCCCAACATGGCTGTCGTATCGAACGCAGCATCGAAGAGCTTACGGAAGTCCCAGGGGAGATACTGGTCTGTGGCTTCGCTGTCAACGAATTCCTGATTGAACGACTGTTTGTCGGGCATACCATGACCATCAGATGACGCTTCCTGAGTGTTTGCCTGTCGGTTGGCATTGCTGGCCACGGGCAGTCCGTTGTTGTCAATCTCAAAACACAGACCGTCGTTTTTAGGGAAACGCCTGGAGAATGTCAACGCTGCGGTGAAAGCATCGGTCTTGCCCAGTTTATCGCAGTTGAACACCTCGTACGACTTCTGCACCATCACCGTACCTATCCACCCTCGCAGGTTCATCTTATCGCCAGACCGGTTCAGGTGTATAACGTTTGTGATGTTGCAATGTTGTTCAGCAGCCAGTGCCAACAGACGCATCATGACCTCCAACGATTTCGGGCCGTTGTTGATGTCGTCCAGCAGGTCGGCAATACCGTCAATGATGCAGATATCTGGCTTATAGGTCTCTATGGCCTGTGTCAGATATTCCAGGCGTTCCTCCGTGGTTCTGTTACGTACGTTGAAGACATAGAACAGCTCGTCGGGGAAAGTTGTCTGGTCCAACATCTTCCCGACTCTGTCTGTCAAGATACGCTTCGTGGTATATCGGCTCTGTTCCGTGTCATACCACATCACCTTGAGCGGTTCCTCGCGAATCCGCTCCAATCCCAACACCTCATGTCCGACGGCACAGGCCATGAGCATCGATATATAGTACGTCTTGCCGCTCTTAGCAGGTCCCGTCACCGTGGTCAGGTCGCCACGCGGGAAGCACGGCGTGCCACACATCTTGTAGAGGAACACCTCTTCGGGGGCATCGCTGTCGGAGGTGATACGGTCGCTGTCGAGTTTTATCAGTTCGGGCGTGATGTCAGCAGGCTGACCAGCCTGCTGGATAGCCTCGTCGATGGAATCCATTTTGTCCATTGTTCATTCAGTTTTTTGTTCGAAATTGTTATTAATTCACACGTTGTCTAGACACCGGCGAAGGTACGAAGATTTACAATTTCCTGCAAGGTTTTTACCGCTGGGTTAAGACGTGGGTTAAAAGTTAAGGCGTGGGGTAAAACGTGGGTTATAAATTTGTTTTTTTACTCATTTATTCGTACCTTTGCAAACTGTATGGAAGAAGATTTACGAAACAGCAGTGACATCGCCCTTGAATTGGCACAGCTCCATATCCTTCGGGGCATTGAGTTCTCACGTCAGTTGCAGTCCATCACCATGAGGAAGGAGTTCCGTCTGGTGAAGGGTGAGACATACATATACACTGCTATCAGTGAGAGCGACGAAGATTTCCCAGCATTGTTAAGTGCTGCACAGAGGGCAGTCACACATGGCTATAGAGTATTCATCCTGCCAAATCCGAAAGGTATACGTACTGCCGATTTTATCTTCGAGCGCAAGGGACTCTTTCGAATGTATGACTTGAAAACCATTCAAGGCAAGTCTTCTATCATAAATCGCTTGGCAGAATCCATCGGCCAAACAAACCATGTACTCCTAAACATGGCAACCACATACAATGGACGTCTGTTTGCTACACAGATTAAGCGATACTTCGAGTTGAATCCTCAAGCCTCAGAAGTGTTGATATTCAAAGGAGGTCAAGCAATCTCCATCAAACGAGGCTATGCGCTTGACAAATACTTTGTTTTATCGTTCTCCAGAAAATATGGAAAATAAAAGAGCCGCAACTTGTGCGACTCTTTTGTAAAATTGGAGCAGGGGCGGTTCAGTCTTACTCCCACGCGGAAAATACCGGATTAGTCATTTCTGACGTTGCAAAGATAGGAAGTTTTTCCGTAACTTCCAAATAATTAACTAACTTTTTACTTCCTACAGCCCATTTTGTTCAAGAATCTCAAGAAATCTTCTTGCCACGGCTACCATCCGGTCGTAAGGTTTGCGCGTCTTCGATGTCAGTACGTCGTATCTCCATTCGCTGAAAGGTCGAACAAAGTCAGTCTGACTAATCTGCTTTAGTGAGCCCTTCGAGTACGGCTTATTCACCTTCTCAGGCATCACAGTACGGATGAAGGCATCGAA
Source organism: uncultured Prevotella sp. (assembly GCA_946404405.1). Lineage (GTDB taxonomy): Bacteria > Bacteroidota > Bacteroidia > Bacteroidales > Bacteroidaceae > Prevotella. Next base: position 63,331 of record CAMJDL010000005.1, on the reverse strand, counting down.
GCCGTCGAAGTCTGAATCACGGCAGTAGCCCTTATCCACAAGGATGCGATAGACGGCCTGCCAATGGCCCTGCAGATTGAATAGTGGCTCGTCGCCAGCCCTTTCTTCCATTAACAATGCAATACTCATGCGAATGCGATCTCTTATACTGAGCTCTGGTGGCAGTGGTGTGCTTTTCACGGGTGCAGCAGATGATGTGTCCTTCTCCTGTTGCCGCTCACCAAAGATTTGAGTGTCGATGTGGTTAACATACTGTGCGCTTGGGGCGACGAATACTAAATTATCAATTTTGATGATGCCTGCCTGATGAAGTTGTTCAAGCAGGCGATTAAATAAGCTGAGGGCTTCCTCATTGCTGTTCATGTTTTTGTTCATTGTTATTTTTTTAATTTTGGTTTAATTTTAAGGGTATACGAACCCTGACAAGACAACGGAATTATCTTATCTAATTATTTTTACACAACAAAGCAGTCGATTCTTGTCAAACAAAGAACCGACAATTATGAGTTGGGAGAGTTCTCGTGTCTCTCCCCCATTTCAAGAAAAGCGCTCCAAGAAATGGAGCCTGGTAATTTATTCATTTCTGTAAAATAGACGTTATCCCACTTTTGGTTGTGCAAAATTACAACATTTTTGTAATATAGCCAAAAATTCTCTGAATTTTTCTATCTAAATGCATCGAATTTTACAATTTTGGCCTCAAAACCGCACTATTTCACCATTTTTCATGCAAAAGTCGGCAAAACATTTTGCACATTCAATTGTTTTTCGTACTTTTGCACTTGAACATTGGCGTATGCCTCAGTGGAGGTGCCGGTGTGACTTTTGAGGGTAAAACAAATAACGACATGAGCAGTTATTAGGAAGATATAGAAATCTCGCAAATTTCCTTATCAAACCAAGATGCTGATAATTGTGATTGTTCGCGCTTATAGGCGTGGACGTCACTTATCACTTGGTTGGGCATGCGAGAGCCTCTATATCTGGTAAGAGCGGACACGCTTTTATCGTGTATAGAGGCTTTGACGTGTTAAAGCCCAAAGAGTTCCGATAAGTGCTTATTGTCCAAAAGTTATAAGCGCAAAATCAGCGCAAACCGAAAGCAATGATGCTTGCATCAATTGCTGAGGTGAAGTCTGATTTGATTAAAGAATGTCCAACAAAGACGAGAGTCCTCAGCTGATTGACATCAGGGAGGACGACCTGCTGGCATTGTCGGCGGAGGTGCTTGATACACTGCTGCGTGACCATACCACAGGACGAAACATCTTCTGGGCTACGCATGATTATGAAGCGCTCGGCCCAGAGTATGATTACCATTCTGAGATTCTGCCCCATCTGATAACGGGTGAGCATGGAATGGTGATTCGTCCTCGTGTACTCAAATCAAAGGAGGAACAGACGGACCGAGTCAAGGGTATGGCTGAAGTGTTCACCCCATCGTGGATAGTGAAAAAAATGGTGGACTATGTAGATATTGACATCAATACACGCAGTCTGGAACTTACCTGTGGCGAAGCCCCTTTTCTCGTTTCCCGTTATGACTCTACAACAGGTGAGCCAATTGCCATCAACGAGCGTATTGGTATACTCGATCGTAAACTTTGCATGGTCAATGCTCAGCAGATTAGTGATGAAGAATGGCTCACACAAGTGCAACAGGCATTTCAGAGCACCTATGGCTACGAGTGGCAGGGTGACAGTTTGCTGCTGGCTCGTGAAAACCTGCTCTATACTTTTATTGACTATTACGAGGAACGCTTCGGTAATAAACCAGAAATTTCATTATTACAAGAATTTGCCGAAATCATCTCCTGGAACCTTTGGCAAATGGATGGACTTTCGTACCGAATTCCTCGTGAGAGACAAGATCAACTCCAACATACTCAGCTTTCCTTTTTTGATGAAGCCCCCGTCATTTCTCCAACTCCCTTTTGCAAAATCATGGACTGGCAGAAAGGAGAAGCTATCAAAGTAAACGACATCAAAAAACGTCAAACTAAAAACCAGAATATTATGAAGTTCGATGTAATTATTGGAAATCCACCGTATCAGGAGGAATTGGAGGGTACAAGTAATCCTCCTATATACAATTTCTTTATGGATGAGTCCTACAAGAATGCTCAAGTTGTAGAACTGATAACCCCTGCACGATGGCTTTTTAATGCAGGAAAGACTCCAAAAGAATGGAATATAAAAATGCTTGCAGACAAGCATTTGAAAGTTATGACATACGAAAGGGATTGTAGCAAAATCTTTTCAAATACTGATATTAAAGGTGGAGTTGCCATCACCTACTATAATTCAGAGAAGTTGTTCTCTCCCATAGGTCATTTCATAGTTTACGATGAGATGCGTACAATAAAGGAGAAAATTGAGCCTTTCATTAAAACAAATCTTAGTTCATGGATATATGCACCAGAATCGTATAAGTTTACTCAGCTATTGCATGATGAACATACAGACGCAGTAGATAAGTTGAGTGCGGGTCATAAATTTGATGTTACAACTAATGTCCTGGAAAAGCTAAAAGATATTGCGTTCTATGAAGAAAGACCAAATGACGGACATGACTATGTTCGTATCATAGGTTTGGAAGGGGGGAAAAGAGCATATCGGTGGATTCGCAAATCATACCTAAATCCACCTGACAATTTCGATTATAACAAAGTCATTCTTCCTAAGTCAAATGGTAGCGGAGCCTTTGGCGAAACTTTAAGTTCCCCTTTTGTGGGAGTTAAAGGAATAGGACATACTCAGACTTTTATTTCTATAGGGAAATTAGCCACCTTGCAAGAAGCAGAAAGATTGTTGAAATATCTAAAAACACGTTTTTGTAGGGCTCTGCTCAGTATTCTTAAGGTTACTCAAGATAATAAACGAGCGACATGGGCTTTTGTTCCCCTCCAAGACTTCACCCTTTCCTCTGACATTGACTGGAGCAAGAGCATCACAGAGATAGACGAGCAACTGTTCGACAAATACGGCTTAGACGAGGCAGAGCGGAACTTCATTCGGACTAAGGTAAAGGAGATGGTATGATGGACGCAACCAGAATTCAGAGTTTCAACTCTTTCGTCAGGATGATGTATGCTTACAGCACTCCTGAGATAGCACGCCACAATGGATGGCTGAAAATCGGCGATACGGAGCAGGGTGTACACAAGCGCATCAAGCAGCAGACGCAAACTGCCGATGTGCAGTTTATTCTGGAATGGAAGGATATCGCCATGTATCGCGATGACTGTACCTATTTCCGTGACCATGACTTCCATGACTTTTTGACAGAACACAAGGGCATTGAGCGCAACGACCACACGGAATGGTTCCGCATAGACGGTCAGGAACTAAGACGGTGTTTCGAGGAGTTCGTCAGCCGAGACTACCAACAAAAGGGCTTGCACTATAGTTATAAACTCCGTAAAGAGCAGCAGGATGCCACAGAAAAGACTATGGCCTACCTGATAGACCACAACGGAGAGGGTAAGTTCCTATGGAATGCAAAACCTCGTTTCGGCAAAACTCTCACGACCTACGACCTGATCAAACAAATGAAGGCGAAGAATGTGCTGATTGTCACTAACCGCCCATCGATAGCTAACTCTTGGTATGATGACTTCGAAAAATATATGGCAGGGCAAACGGGCTACCTCTTTGTAAGTGACAACGAGTCGTTGCGAGGCAGACAGGGCGTTATGACACGAGATATGTTTCTGAAATGGCTCCCAAACCGCGATGAGAACTTCGCAGGACAGATTTGTTTCGAAAGCCTGCAAGGACTAAAAGGCTCCGTCTATTTTGGTGGAAATTATAATAAACTGAAATGGATTAAAGAATTACGTTGGGATATGCTGATTGTGGACGAAAGTCATGAGGGAGTGGACACCATGCGTACCGATCGTGCTTTCAACAATATCCAACGCAAGTTCACACTCTATTTGAGCGGCACACCATTCAAGGCTATCGCCTCGGGAGAGTTCGATGATTATCAGATATTCAACTGGAGCTACACTGACGAACAGGAGGCTAAAGCCAACTGGACAGACAACAACCACAACCCATATCAAGAACTTCCAAAACTTAACCTCTTTACTTACCGCATGAGCGACATCGTGCGCGAAAAGGTAAAACAAGGTATGGAACTGGACGAGGAAGGAGCGATTGACTATGCTTTCGACCTCAACGAGTTCTTCAAGACCAAAGAGGATGGCAAGTTTGAGCATGAGACAGATGTGCGTAAATTCCTGAAGGCATTGACAACACAGGAGAAGTTTCCATTTGCAACAGAGGAATTAAGAAAAGAAATGGCCCACACTTTCTGGCTACTCAACCGTGTCGATAGTGCCAAAGCTATGGCTAAACTACTGAAAGAAGGAGGTAGCGGATTCGAAGACTATGAGGTCGTGCTGGCTGCTGGCGACGGCAAGATGGACGACAATGATGAAACTGTCAAAGCATATAACAAGGTAAAGGATGCCATCAAAAACAACGACAAAACAATCACGCTGAGTGTAGGCCAGCTTACTACGGGTGTGACTATTCCTGAATGGAGCGGAGTATTGATGCTCAGCAATATGCAGAGTGCTCAGCTATATATGCAGGCCGCTTTCAGGGCACAGAACCCATACGAATATTCAGAAGGAGGGAAAATCGTGAGAAAGGAAAATGCCTATGTCTTCGATTTCGACCCGGCAAGAACGCTGATACTCTATGACGAGTTTGCCAATAACCTGAAAAAGAGTACTGCTGGAGGTAGCGGTACAACTGATGAGCGCAAGCAGAACATCAAACAGCTGATGAACTTCTTCCCTGTCATAGCAGAAGACGATGAAGGAAGGATGATGCAAATTGACGAGCACAAGGTGCTCAGCATCCCGAGAAAAATTAAATGCGAGGAAGTGGTAAGAAGAGGGTTTATGAGCAATCTCTTGTTCAGGAACATTGCAAACATATTCAGTGCTCCCGCCATAGTGGGCGAGATACTAAAGAAGTTGGATAAAGCCCACGAAGAGCGAGGACGGAGCACAGGTACTAACCTTGACGAAGCTGGGAATGTGAGTGTTGACGATAACGGCGAAGTAATGATTCCTGAAGAGCTTATCATAGGTCAGGAACAGCAGATATTTGGCGACAAGTTATATAAGACCTTTGATAAGATAGAGGATGAAATACCGAAGGCAGCAGAAAGTGCCGACCAAGTGCTGACGGCTATCAATCGTGTGGGCGATAGTCTGAAAGCAGCAGTAGAGCAAAACATCATTAATCCTGCATCGGAAGAATATGAGCTTACAAAGGCACAAACCAAGCGTATAGTTAGGGATTCACACAAAGAAGTGGAAACCACGATAGAGAAAATAAAGGGTGATTTCGAGCAACAACGTAAAATTGCTGAGGTGAAGCACGAAGAGGCTATTAAGCAGGCTTCCAATGAGAGAGATTTGGAGGATGCTGAAAAGACCTTCCGCAAAGAGATGGAGTCGGCATTGAAGGGCGTGAATGATGCCATAAAAGAAGCTACCGACGAGATTATCAATAATAAGCCAAAGGAGGTTATCGAACGCATTGAAAGAGACAAGGAAGAGCGGAGAAAAGACAGCGTGGAAGAAGAAGTTCGCGCGCATCTGCGTGGCTTTGCCCGAACAATTCCAAGTTTCATTATGGCATACGATGAAGGACATCTTACACTCGATAATTTTGACAAGAACATTGAAGATGAAGTCTTCAAAGAGGTTACCAGTATCACACTCGATGAATTCCGCTTCCTGAGGGATGGCGGCAACTATACTGAAGACGGAGAGCAGAAACACTTCAACGGGCATCTGTTCGATGAAGTGGTGTTTGACGATGCCATAGCTGAGTTCAGAAAGAAAAGGATGGACTTGGCCAACTATTTTGATGAATCACATAGCGAGGACATCTTCGACTATATACCTCCGCAGAAGACCAACCAGATTTTCACGCCCAAATGGGTGGTCAAAAAGATGGTGGACTTGCTGGAACAGGAGAATCCCCATATCTTCGAAGACCCCAATAAAACATTTGCCGACCTCTATATGAAATCTGGCCTATATATTACCGAGATTGTGCGTCGACTATATAATAATGTAGAGATGTGCCGACAAATCCCTGATGACAAAGAGCGTATTCAGCACATTCTCAAACATCAAGTGTATGGATTTGCTCCAACACGCATCATCTATCTTATAGCCACTCGCTATATACTCGGCTTCGATCCCACACTTCAACCAGAACAGAGCAACTTCCGGCAAGTGGATACAGTCCCCTATGCCAAGGAAGGTCGGATGGAAGAACTCATAGAAAAAGAATTCGGTAAAGTGGTCGGATAAAGACAAGAATATGTTGCCACTGAAGCGGATATCGTTCTTGGGGGAATAAAAACTGGGGACTGATTTTCTAAATTAATACACCGTCGCCAACCATTCCGATAGGAAAAAGTCGTAAACACGATAACCATTGTCTATTTGGGTAAGTAAATCATTCTTTAATAGTAGTTTGACTGCAGCCTGTACGGAACTGGCAGAATTGAGATTGTATTTTTTGATGAATTTTGAAGAGGTAATGTTGCGAGCAATTCCTTCTTTGGCAATAGCTTGCAACACTATCTTCTGCTTGGGAGGAAGGTTGGACAACAAATCCTTATAACTACTTTCTTGAGATAATACGACATTATACTTTGCCTTTGGAATCATGTCAGTCTTACATGTTTCATTGGTTGCAGTTAATGCGAAAAGTTCATTCATCATCATCTGAACAAACCATGTGTAGCCATCATATTGATTCCATACAGATTCAATAACTTCACTTTCGATATTCTTGTCTCGTTCTTTGAATAGAGAGATAACGAATTCTGAATATATCGGAAGTGGTATAGGCTCTAACCCCATACTAATAGCACTTTGGTAGAACGGTTTTGCAGGAGAGTTAAACATATTACTCATGATGTGGCGTTTGCTGCCCGAGAATATGAATTGAGCTCTATGGCATTTTTGTATCTTAGTGCGTAGCAGGGCTTCCACATTATTTTCTGCATACTCTCCAATCTGCTGGAACTCATCGATAGCAATGATGCAAGGCTTATCAGCTTCTTCAATATAGGCGAATATTTCGTCGAGTGTAGTTTGTGGAGCCTGAATGTCACCCAGTCCTAAATCGAAAGAAGGAGCACCCGTCATCGGGTCCAGTTTAAATCCAACGCGGAATGATGCAATAATTTGGAAGAATTTCTCTTTCCAAACAGCAGACTGTGGCTTAAGTTGGGCATATATTTCTTTTCCTAAAGTATAAACGAACTCGGCTAATGACGTAGTGGCATAGATGTCAATGAAAAATAAATAGTAATCCTCTTTAACATCCTCTTGATTGAAAAAATGCTGGATAAGTCCTGATTTCCCAATACGACGAGGAGAGATCAGTGCAACATCTCTTCCATTTTGAAGTTGTTTTCGGAGAAACTCCGTTTCTTCTGTTCGGTCACAGAAATACTTGTCAGACAAATATTTGCCGACAACAAAAGGGTTGTTAATTACTATGTCATTCATCGCTTCTAATAATTTTATTGCAAATATAATAATTATAATCGTAATAAAAACTATAAAGCCTTGTTTTTTAATATTATTTGGCAAAACAAGGCATATTTAATTGGAACACTAATACTTTGAAAATACAAAAAAGTGGCTATTTATTTTGAAGTGTGCTCACTTCTTTGTACCTTTGCAGCCAGAATTACTAAAACAGACAGATAGCTATGAAGAAATTGATATTATTGGCCCTCCTGATGGGTATGACGGTAGTGAGTGTCCATGCACAGCGTGTGATAGACAAACTTGACCGTGGTGTGGTAGCTGTGAAGACAACCAATGGCGTATTCGTCAGTTGGCGCATCCAATCCGACGAGTATTACGACGTCACCTATAACCTTTATCGAGATGGTTCACTTGTAGCCGAAGGACTGAAGGTATCCAATTACACGGATGCTGCAGGCACAACTGCCAGTAGCTATACCATAGAAACCGTGAAACGTGGTGTTAAGCATCCCATGAGTGCTGCCACTACCCCATGGAGCAAGAATTATCTTGAAATAGTGCCCAAGCACGACAAATCCATCACTTCCACGCTCGTTCCCAACGATGCCTGCTGTGCCGATGTTGATGGTGACGGACAGGTGGAAATCTTGTTGAAGTACGATAACCAAAGTGAGATTAGTGCCAGTTTTCCTCGTGATGGTCATAACGGTGAATACAGCATTTTCGAGTGTCTGAAGCTTGACGGCACCGTGCTGTGGTGGGTCAACTGTGGACCTAATATGGGCGACTTCCAAAACAACGAACAGAATATTGTCGGCTACGACTGGGACATGGACGGCAAGGCCGAAGCGTTGTTCCGTGCTGCCGACGGGACGACCATCCATGCAGCTGACGGCAATACTTATGTGATTGGCGATGCCTCCATCAACTATCGTGCAGCAACAGGCGGTGGTGCCAACTGGTTTATGCATGATGGTGCAGAATATTTGGTCTATGTCAATGGCGCAACAGGTGTACCCTATGTTACCATGGATTATCCGCTAAAGCGTTTGGAGAATGGAGAAACCGATCTTAACAAAGCCTGGGGTGACGGTTACGGTCATCGTTCCACCAAGCATTTCTTCGGAGCGCCATACCTTGATGGACGCAAGCCAAGTATTTTTCTCGGACGCGGTATCTATACACGTCACAAGTTTGTAGCATTGGATGTCGACCCTACCACTCACCAGTTGACAGAACGCTGGCGCTGGACCAACAATCAGGCAGGTTCGCCTTGGTACGGACAGGGTTACCATAACTACGCTATCGTAGATGTTGATTGGGACGGACGCGATGAAATCGTATGGGGTTCTATGGTAATCGATGACAATGGCAAGGGTCTCTCTACCACAGGTTTAGGTCATGGTGATGCCCAACATCACGGTGACTTCAACCCCTACGTACATGGTCAGGAGGGATTCTTCTGTAATGAAGACCGTCCTTCCAACAACTACCGCGACCTTACCACATCCAAGCTCTACTATCGTGCTGAAGGTGGCGACGATGACGGTCGTTCTATTGCAGGAAACTTCCTTAACACCTTGCCTGGTGCCGTCGGCTTCTCAGCTCACGACACCCCTCCTGTCAGTTTGGTGGAAAACAAGCACCTTGACATACTGACCTCTACCTCTGGTATGGCACAGAACTTCCGATGCTACTGGGATGGCGACTTACAAGAAGAGTCATTCAATTATCGCAATGGCAAAAATACGGAAGGTGTTGTTTTAAAGCCTGGAACCAGCAATTCATGGGTTCTTGAAGGCTCTATGACCAATAATGACACGAAAGGTACCCCTTGCTATATGGGTGACATCTTAGGTGACTGGCGCGAGGAATTCATTATGCGCACTGCCAGCAACAACATCCGCATCTATACCACTACCATCGAGACACCTTGGCGTAACTACTCACTTTGGTACGACCACCAGTATCGTAACGGCATGGTATGGGAGATGTGTGGCTACAACCAACCACCTCATACCTCCTATTTCTTAGGAGAAATGGAGGGTATCACTGCCGCCCCTCCCGCTCTCACCATGGAAGGCCGTACCGAGATTGCCAATGGCGGCACCATCTCTAATAACGGCGAAGAGGTTATCACATGCGAGACCAACGACATGACGATCAATATTGCTGACGGGGCAACACCCTATCTATATATTGATAACGCACCATCATGGGTTCAAGGCTCTGCACCCTCTGAAGCTACGGCAGCAGCGTACAATATCACCTACAAGTACTACACCCATACCCTACAGGGTGGCGGATTCGGTGGTAGCACACGCGTCGTGAAACAGGGAGACGGTATTTTGGTCTATCCCGAGAAGGATATGACCTACAGTGGTAGCACCGATGTGTGGGCAGGTACGCTGAATCTGAATGGCTCTATAGCAAATTCACCGGTGTGGCTTAATCGTCTGACCAGTCTAAACACGCCGGCAAAGACGGTCACCGTTAAGTCCCTCGTTGCCGATTATGGCTCCACGACCACTATTGGTGGCACGGATGCCATTGGCAAACTTACTGCTACCGATTCTTATAAGATGGGGTTCGGTTCACGTCTGAAGATTGACCTTTACAGTGAGGACTTGAAGGCCGACCAAATCAGTACTGCTAAACTAATAGTCGAGAAGAAAGACTGGAAATACGGTCCGGAATACAAGCAACCTGTCATCGAATTCAATTGTCATTTTAATGCTGGAGAGGACAAACTGATGACAGGCAAATATAACTTAGGAACCATCAGCGAGATAGAGGGTAATATAGCTGACATCAAGATTGAAGGTATTGCCAAAGTTAAGGCCGCTTTAGCCATTGAAGATGGTGTTCTAATACTAAATATTGAAGGTACGCGCGAACCGACCGACATTGAATGGGATGGCACCAACTCCTCTATCTGGGACATTGCAACGACAGAAAACTTCGTAACCCACGATGCGACACGTACGCCCGAAACCTTCATTGAGGGCGACAATGTCTATTTCACTGATAACGCCCAGAATACGACTGTGGATATTGCCGACGGAACAGAGATTAAGCCAGCCAACATCTACTATACTGGCTCAAAGGCATATACACTCGGCGGTGCTGGCAAGATAGTTGAAGGAACCTTCTATCATAACGGTAGTGGTTCTATCACGATGCGTAATGACAACACTTATACTGGTGGTAACCATCTTACAGGCGGTACTACGATTGTCAGCTCGCTCTCCAATGCCACACAAGCTTATGGTAATCTTGGTGGCGTTACCACTTCAGGAACAAAGTTTACAATCGAAAATGGTGCCGTGTTACAGAACACCGCAGCCGTAACGAATGGTTCGTTGATTCGTCTTGTGGGCAAGGGCGTCTTCAAGACCGATGCCACATTCACCCAGCAGGCCGTCATTGGTGGTGACACGCTGGTAAAGACTGGCTCTGGAGCGTTAAACTTGTCAGCCAATCTTATCGTGGCACGCACCGTCGTCAAGAATGGTAATATGGACTATAGCGGTACCGGCAATACAAAGCCTGTGGAACTGCAAGGCTCAGCCTCCATCTCGGGTGATGGCTTTATTCCCTCTCCCATCTACGTTGCTGAGGGAGCTAAGGCGACCCTGACACTGACAAAAACCTATTATCAGGCTTACTCCGGTTCACTGACAGGTACAGGACAGCTGACTATCAATCCAACAAACACGGTCAATCGCGTATCTATTACAGGTAACTGGACTAATTTCAAGGGTACTATCGTCTATAACAACACCTCTATTATGATGCCTTTGAAGAATAGCGGTATGCCTCATGCGACGTTCAATACCGGTGCCAATACCAATATCGGCATCGCTGCAGCAAGCGATAATGCCTCCATTACATATCCTATTGGCAAACTCATCGGCTCCGGAACGCTGCGTCACAAAGAGGCAAACTTCGGCAACTCTAGTGGTGTTTCTGGCAATGTCACGTGGAAAGTTGGCAATACCGACCTCGGCGACTTCACTTTCAATGGCAGTATCTATGATGCTGGCGGTGCCAATAAGTCTAACTTCGAGAAAGTTGGTAACTGTGCCATGACCATAGGCGGGACATGGCAGAATTCTGGTACTGTGAAAGTGACCGAAGGCTCGCTCATTGTCGGACAAGGCATTACTCTCGGCAAGGGTGCACTCACAGTGGGTGATGGTGCTACGCTCACGGGCATGAGCTCCATTTTGAGGTCAACATCGAAAAATCGTGGCTTTACCAACAGCAGTATAACCATTAATGGTGCGTTACGTGTAGGCTCAGATGGCAATTCATCGGCTGGCTATTGGTATTTTGGTACTAAGCCACTGACCTTTGGCAGCACAGGCAAGCTCTATGTCGGGGTACAGAAATGTTCTACTTCAGCTACAGCCCCTGGTTGTACGCATATCTGGGGCGATGAAACCAGTGGTTCCGTAACCTTCCAAGATGGCGCTACTGTCAGCGTTTACCTTGACTCCACTTATGATCCGACTACGAACATCGGTACTGACGAGGCCAAGGCAGACTCCTTCATGGTGTTCAACTTTGCAAAGGCTACTGTTGGTAATGTTAAGTTTGAACTTCCCGAATTGCCAGAGCATTATTACTGGGATACCACCAACTTCAAGAAGGGTTACCTATACATCCGTTACACGACCTCAACAGGTATTCGCACCTCGTTTGCCGATACCGACAAGAAGAACATATACGACTTGAGGGGACGCATCGTTCGCCGTATGTCAACGGCTACTGATGTCGATGGACTGCCTACCGGTATCTATATTCGTGGTGGTAAAACGTTTGTTGTAAGGTAATGACAAGATGCAAAAAAAACTTAAAATATATTTGTGTATTAAAGAAAATGCTTAACTTTGCACCGAAATATGGCTGAAACAGAAACATAATTTAATTATTATAATTTACTAAACTTACTAAAACCAAACGATTATGAAGAAACGTTTACTTTTTGCCTTAATGGCGATGTGCGTTGCAGTTTCTGGTTTTGCCCTTGAGAAAGGACAGTTTGTCTATACGCCTCAGGGACGTTTCCAGATTACTGGCGACAATGTTGCAAGCAGTACGTTTGCAGACTTCACAGGTTGGACAGCAACCAGTGAGGCAAAAGCTGTGGATGCGAAGTTTATTGTAAAGACAGACGGCCTTGCCGCAGGCATGAACTCTGTTTCATGTGTGGATGCTCCTTCCGCAGATAACGCTGGCGAGGGTATGTATTTCAAGTTCGTTCCTACATCCTCTGATGCCGCTTATGTGGTAAGCTTCAAAATGAAGGGTGCTGCATTGGACCATGTGAGAAACCGTAAGCCTGGTGACGGATACAATGACTATCGTAGAGATGAAAATCTGGTCGTTGTGGCAGGTTGTCAGGATGGTGAATATATCTATCCGCTTGAATGGAGTGAGGATGGAAGCGTAGTTATTGCAAATACCGCGGAGGAGTTGTCGGAAGAGTGGCAGACCTTCAACTATGCTATCCAAGGTGATGGTTCAGTCCGCACATGGTTCATCTCGTTCACCACTCTGGCTACGACTATTGAAATTGCTGACCTCCAGATTGCACCTGCCATGCAGTTTGCAGATCTTCGCCAGCGTGATGTCATGCTGAACAAGCTGAATGCATATAAGAACTGTTACGAGTGGTCAGAAGATGTTTGGAAACAGTATGACGGATATTCTGAAGTGATAGAAAGCCTTAAAGCCATTGGTGATGAGAGTGGCCAGGCAGAGCTTGACGAGCTCTTGGAAACAGCAAAAGAAGTCCTTGTAGAATTCCAGACAGGAAATATGGACGACTATCTGGCTGGTGGCACCAAAAATTACAATTATCTGGGTCTTGGCGAAGACAAGATGCAGAAAGTATCTACCATGGGCATTTGGAATTGCCTTCCTTCAGGTCGAGGCCATTGGTCTGTAGGCGCCTATGCTGATATGGGTCACTATGCAGGAAACACTTCTTGGTGTTGGAGTGATACGGAAGCTCCTATGGGTGTTACAACGAAGATGCAGCTTGCTCAGGGTTCATACGTCTTTGGTATTGAAAGTAAAGCAGCCCTGCGCGAACATCCTACAAGTTCTTCTTGGACGATTAATGAGGGTTGGAATCCTGCATATGGTATAGCATACGTTGTTAAGATTGTGGACGGCGTTGCCACTGATACCATTGCGACTGAAGTAAAGGGATTGGAGTCTGCTGTATTTACTCCTTTTGTAGTTACTGCAAAGGTTGAGGAGGCTGGCACATACGAGATTGGCATGAAGGCCTATTGTAAGGATCTCTATAAGACGTTGACAAATGGTTCTGTGGTTGAAGTAAAGGATGCTTCCATTTGGGCTAAGACCAACTTGAAGTACAAGCGTCTGGAATATGCATACGAAGAGGATGTGAAAGAGCAGATTACAACCGGTCGTGACAATCTTACCAAAGCTGCTGAATACTTGGCAGACGAGTCATATCTCTGGGGCAAAGATGCCTTGAAGGCTTGTGCAGACAGTATTGAAACAAAGATTGCTGCATTCGAAGCAATGAGCGAAGATGAGATTATTGCTACATTCGACAAAGATATTTATTCAAAGTCGACTTCCGATTCAGCAGGTCTCTATGTATTCAAGGTATATCAAGAAGCGACCAAGTGGATTATCGCTGCTAACAAGGAGTTTGTAGCTGAGAACGACACACTGTCTTCTATGCAGTCTACAATTGCCAATGCTGAGACAACCCTTTCTCTGCGCATCTATGACACTGCTACCGGTAAGGATGCTCTGAAGGCTGCCATTGCAAAGGCTAAAGAGGTTCAGGCCCAGATGAAAGCTTCACAGTACAGCGTGGAGAATGCTGCTATCATTGTTGCTGCTAATGCTGAATTGAACGAAGCTGTCACCCTATTCACAACAACAATTCCTGCAGAAAACCTTGTTACAATTGTTGATATCGACTTCGAGAAACCTGCAGAATTGGATTTGGAAACATTCCAGTATTATATTATCCCTGGTGAAAAGGGTTCGATGCTACTTACATCATTTAGCGAACAAGCTGCTTCTGATCAGGTAGAGTATGAAAAGGGCTTCTGGTCTAACGGTGAGCAGTTGTGGAAAGGTTATCTGCGTGTAGGTAATGGTACCGGTACCGTTTCCTTCGATCCCACTATTGATGGTTCTATGGGTACTAACATTCTGAAGGTTGCCTGCGACTTCTACATTCAGGGACTCAGTGGTAAGCAGCTTGGTTTCTTCCTGAAGGATGCATCAGATGAAAACATCTTCGGCTTATACCATAATTTCTATAATGCCGCCGGTACCACAACTAATACTTGCGACGTAGACCTGACCAAGATTTGGTCACAATCGGGTGGCAGCTATGCCGATGCTTCTCCTGCCGATGCAGTAGATTCTGTGACTGCTAATCCTTTGCAGAAGACTCACTTCGAGGTGATTATGGACTACGGAAAGGGAACCCAGTACTGCACAGTCAGCAGCCCCAATGGATCGACGACTTCTGGAGAGGTGGCTATTGAGTCTATTCCTGCTAAATTTGTCCTGCAATGTGACTACAATGTTGCCGCACGTCGTGGTTGGTTCGACAACTTGTTGATTCAGCGCATTACCGCTGGTGCTTATGATCCTTCAGCTATTAATACGTTGAACGTTGAACATGGAACGTTGAACGGCGCCATCTACAACCTCGCTGGTCAGAAGGTCGGTAAGGACTATAAGGGTCTTGTCATCAAGAACGGCCGTAAGCAGATTCAGAAGTAATCATTAACATACCCTACTCATCTCACGAGAGCGATCCTCAATGGGTCGCTCTCGTTGTTTTTCTATTATCCAACTATATATCGATATTTTTATATCATTCAATAGGATAAAAGCGTTATTTGATTGGATATGTCGATAATATACTATTGCAAACCAATAATGTACTATCCAAATCTGTATGTCTTATTATATTTTTGGACCTAATTTCAATAAAATATAATGAAGTATTTCCATTTTTCCAAAAAACATTGTATTTTTGCAAGCACAAATCAAATAAAAATGATAATGAGAAAGACTTTATGCGTTTTGGCTGTACTGGCCAGTTGTCTGATGGGGTTCGCACAATCCCCCTTAGTACCCTATTGGGCATTGGGACATATCGTTTGGGAAGACAGTATCAATACAGAACAGGGAGCTCAACGACTCTATTCTGAGTATGCCAGTCATCAGATACCTGTTGACGGTATCATCATTGACAGTCCCTGGAGCGAGGCCTATAACGACTTCAACTGGGATCGTCAACGCTATCCACATGCGGAGCAGATGATTAAGGGCTTCAAGCAGCAGGGTGTAAAAACAATCCTTTGGCTGACGGGTTGTGTAAACACCTCTGCCAAGGATACACCCAAGCAGAAGGCAGCTAATTACGACGAGGCCCACAGACTTCGTTATGGTATCAACAACAACACTCCATCGAAGTGGTGGAAGGGTGAAGGCCTGCAGATTGACTTTACGAATAAGAAAGCCCGTAACTGGTGGTATGCCCAGCTCGACAAAGTGTTTATAGACGGTGTCTATGGTTTCAAGGTGGACCAGGGAGAGATGTATTTCGGTGACACAGTGACGACCTCTGTCGGTAAGATGAGCAATCGTGATTTCCGTGCCTACTACTATGGTGCGATGTCTGACTATGTGAGGATGCGCAAGGCAACGGGTATTACCATTGGGCGTCCCTATTCACATCAGGGAGGCTTCCACTCTACGCCTGAAAAGATGATTGTCGGTTGGTGTGGTGACTTCGGTGGCGACTGGAAGGGACTGAAACTGCAGATAGACAATATCTATCGTTCGGCACAGGCTGGCTTTGGCGCTGTGGGCTGTGAGGTGGCAGGATTCATGGGAGCCAAAGCCACACGTCTCGACTTTATCCGCTATACCCAGTTCGGCGCCATGACGGCCTGTATGATTAACGGTGGTGAGAACGGCGCTTTTAGTTCTCATCTGCCTTGGTATCATGGGGCAGACGTTGCCGACATCTACCGTGAGTGTGTTACCCTGCACAACCAATTGCGTCCCTATCTGTTCTCGGTACTCGTCGACACCCATCTGTATGGTGGAGGACTGCTGAGAAACACCTCATTAGAAGAGGAGTCACATATGTTAGGCAACGACATCTTTACCAAGGCCATCACCAATCCTGATGGCAAGGCAACATTCCGTCTGCCGGATTGTGGTGAGTGGGTAGACTTCTTCAGTGGTCAGATATATCCGGGCGGCACACAAATTAACAAAACCTATCCCATAGACCGTTTCCCCCTATACGTCCGCAAGGGCGCCATTATTCCGATGGAGGTTGACGGACGTACGGTTTATCTGGTATGTCCTCAGGGTACGAGCACTCGCAAGCTATATCTTCCAAAGGGTGAGGGCACAGACTACCGGAAGGTTACGGTAACTTACAACGAGAATAACGGTCAGCTGACAGTTAATGGTAAACCTCTCACCTCTCACCTCTTGCCTCTTACCTCTCTCCGCTCTGCATGGCAGCAATCGTCTGTCAAGAGGAGTCTCAAGCGTCATAATTTCCTGTATGCCGGCGAGGGCAAGCAGCGTCGCATGTATATCGTCAAGGACGGACAGGTGACGTGGCAGTATAACAACCCACAAGGACGCGGCGAGATTAGTGATGCCGTGCTGATGACCGACGGCCACGTGCTGGTGGCTCATCAGTATGGTATCTGCGAGGTGACGCAGGACAATAAGACTATCTGGAAGTATGATGCGCCACAGGGCACTGAGATTCATACCATCCAGCCTATAGGTCGCAAGCATGTGCTGTTCGTGCAGAACGGACAACCTGCCAAAGTGGTGGTGATGTCGATTCCCGACTGCCAAGTGGTCCACGAGTTCGAGGTACCTGCCTCGAAGGGCGTCCACGGACAATTCCGCAATGCACGTCTGTCGACTCGCGGCACGCTGCTGCTAGCTCACATGGGACAGGGCTATGTAGCAGAATACTCGGTACAGGGCAACGAACTCGGGCGTTGGGAGATTCCTGCACCGTGGTCGGTAGCCGAACTGGACAAGGAACATCTGCTCTTCGTCGGTCGTAACATTGTACGAGAGATTGATCGTAGTAACGGGCTCAATAAGGTTGTACGCGAAATTAAGACTACCGACTATGGCATCAAGTCGCCTCAGAAAGCGGTACGTCTGAAGAATGGCAACATCATCATCAACGACTGGCATAACGAGTGGCGGACACCCATAGACACGCTAAATGCGCCTATTCAGGCTATTGAGATTGATAAAGAGGGTAAGGTTGTGTGGCAGCTGTGTGCGTGGAAAGATCCTGACCTCGGACCATCGACTACCATCCAGCCATTGGATCAGGCGGTGAATCGCGACCGTCTGTTCTTCGGGCATTTTAACGGTCGCACCACGCGTTTGATGCTGGGCGAAAACAAACCTGTTGGCGAAGGGCGCGGCATCCATCCCGGACGTGTGGCATGGATTCATAGTCCAGGCGTGGCTAAATGGGACGGACATACTGGCCTTTGGGTGGAAGACCGCTGGAATGACCAACAGAAAGCCGATGCGATGGTGACAGAGGCTATCGTTCAACTGACAGGCGAGAATACGGCCAAGAAGGGCTGGGCGGCACTGTTTAAGCACTTTAACAAGGGACACGGCAAGGGCAATCGTGGCTACAAGAAGGGTGAGATGATTGCTGTGAAGCTGAACCTGAACAATGCCCTGACTCATCGTGATACCTTTGAGTTGAACTCGTCGCCCTTCGTCACGCTGGCTCTGGTACGCTCGATGGTGCGTGACGGCGGCATACGTGAGCAGGACATCGTGCTCTGTGAACCCAGTCGCGCCATTACCGACTCCATATATAATAAGGTGCATCGTGAGTTCCCGCAGGTACGCTTCATCGACAACATTGGTGGCGACGGACGTGAGAAGTGTGAGTACTATCCTGACCAGATTGTCTATTCGCAGGATAACGGCAAACTGGCGCGTGGACTGGCCAAGTGTATCGTCGATGCCGACTACCTCATCAACTCGTCGTTGCTCAAAACCCACGTAGGACCCGGTGTGACGCTGACCTCGAAGAACTGGTACGGCGCGACTGACATTGCCCTGCGCTGGCAAAAGAATGCCCATAATGGCTTCAGTCAGGACAAGCGTAACGGCAAGCCGGGTTACAAGACCTTCGTCGACTGGATGTCACATAAGCATTTAGGACAGAAAACGCTGTTCTTCCTCATCGATGGCACCTACGGCTCGCGCCACGTCAATGGGGTGCCCTACCCTAAGTGGCAGAAAGCGCCATTCAATAACCAGTGGTGCTGCTCGCTCATCGTCTCACAAGACGAGGTGGCCTGCGATGCTGTCGGAATGGATCTCATCATCAGCGAGTGGCCAGAGTACCAAAGCCTAAGCTTCTGCGATGAGTATCTGATAGAAGCTGCCTCGCTGCCTAATCCGCCCAGCGGCACTGTCTATAAGCAAGATGGCCAGCAGCTCACCAAATCATTGGGCTTGATGGAGCATTGCGACAAGAACAGGAAATACACGAAGATTGACTTGAAATTTAAGGAACTATGAGAAGATGACGATATATGATAAAAATGGTATGAGGAATAAAAAAGAAGGTTAAAGATTTGCAAGATTCAATAAATTTATGTAATTTTGCAAGCTGAAAACAAATCAATATTAATAAATAGCTATTTATGAAAAAACTCTTTTTGTATGCATCCCTGCTGTGCATAAGCCTTGTGTCCTGTAAGAAGGAATACTTGGTGCCGGAGGGAGAATTGCCATCCTGGCTTGGCGAGAGTATCTACAAAGAGCTACAGCAGTCTTCACAACTTGAAGGCACGTTTAACACGTACTGCAAGTTGATTGACGACTTGGATTACAAGGAAGTGCTGAGCAAAACTGGTAGTAAGACAATCTTCCCAGCCAACGATGAGGCCTTTGAAAGATTCTTTAAAGGCGGTAACAACAAGTTCGGTGTCAGCAGCTATGAGGAGTTGACGCACTCACAGAAGGCTGAGCTACTTTTCTCTACAATGATTGACAATGCCATCCTCGTAGGAACACTGTCAAACAAGCAGAACAATGCAGGCAACATGTTGCAAGGCCAGTTGGTGAAACACGCCACGAACATGCGTCTCACCTACACTGTAACACCGTTTGCTTCGCAGAACATGCCTGCCAACAACAAGTATTTCTCACGTTTCCAGAACAATGGCCGCTCCATCTTGGCAGTGTTTGACAACACGGTAGCCCCCATGGTGCATCTGACTGGTGAGTACATGTTGAACAACAACATGACCGTGACAGGAGAGAACAGCGACTTTAAGATTCTGACTGGTCAGGATTATGTTGATGGAGATGCATATGTCTTTGACCGCAAGGTGATTAAGGCCGACGTGGTTTGCCAGAACGGATATATCCACCAACTCAATGAGGTGTTGGTCAACCCCGGCAACATGGCTGAAATCCTGCGCTCAGGCAGCGACACTCGCTATATCTCACGTCTGTTAGATTACTTCTGTTTCCCAGAAGCTGACATGACGCTGACCGAGCAATATAACGAAACATCAGGCGGTAGCAGTACAGACACAGTCTTCGCCATCCGTTATATGAGTAAGAATTCACAGCGTTCTAAGTTGTCACAGCCCATACGCGGTATGACCGTAGCTGACAACCGACTGCTGGACTTCGACCCAGGATGGAACTACTACAATCCTACGCTGAAAGGCCAGCCTGTTGATGACGAAGCAGAGATTGCTGCTTTCCTGGCTCCTAACGATCAGGCTGTGGAAGACTATTTCCTTAAGGAGGGTGCTTATATTCTCAAGAACTTAGGCGTTCCAGGTCTTGCGTTGACACCAGCCAACCTTAACGACCATCTCGATGCCATCTACAACAACGACCCGTCAATCTTTGCCAGCATCCTGAACAACGTGATGAAGCCCTATCTGACCAAGACAGTGCCCAGCACATTCTCGACAGTGCAGAACGATGCCTTCGAGTTCCTGGATGTAACGAAGGATGACATTATCCTGAAAAGTAACGGCAACTACGATGTCACGATTGGTAACAATGGTGTCATCTACAAGATGAACAAACTGTTCGGACCGAAACTGTACAACTCTGTGCTCGGTCCTGCATCTGTGTATAAGGACATGCGCACCATGGGCGAAATGTTGAACGACCACCAGACCACTGCCGGTGTCGCTTCAAAGCTGGGTGCAGACATGTACTACTACCTGCTCTCGATGAAAGCACGCTACGGTCTCTTCATCCCCACCGATAACGAGACGCAGTTTATTGTGATTGACCCCACATCAGTGAAGGATGATGACGGTCTGAAAGGTCTGCGTTTCCGTTTCGACCCACAGGTGGACGGTTCTTTCCATGTATTGGTTAAGAAATATATCTATCAGGGAGGTCCCTACAACCAACTCAGCTCATACGTAGAGGCTGCTGGTGCTCAGGATATCAATATTGAGACCGGTATGTTTAACAGTCAGATTAAAGACCTTCTTGACTATTGCACCATCGTGCTCGCCGACTCTACTGAGACAGGTAAGGGCAGTGCACAATATGGTCTCTATGGCAACAAATACTATAAGACCAAGCACGGCGGAACCATTGTAGTCAATGGCAACAAAATTGCCGGGGGTCTGCAGATGGCTAATCCCTCACAATGGTCCACCATCACAGAGACCTTCGATATCAACAGCGCTGATGCCAAGATTGAAAACGGTACCGTTTACCGTCTTGACTATCCTATTCAGCCTACTATCACAAGTGTGATGCAGACGCTGTCGCGTTCGGAGTTCTACGACGAAAATGCCGATTATGACAATGCGGCTCCTGAGTATGACCACTTCCTGAACTTCTGCCTGCAGTTTAACAACGAAGATCTCTACACCTTCGCAGGCATCATCAGTGACAGCGACAAAGAAGCACAGAAGAATACCAAGATGAAAGCTTATCGCATTATCGACGATAACGACAACTGGGGTATGCTCAGTGCTTATAATTACACCATCTATGCGCCCACCTACGAGGCTATGGTACAGGCCCAAAAGAATATGGGACTGCCAACATGGAAGAAGGTGATGGCTATCGTCAATGACTGGGAAAGCGTTAAAGACGAATACGGTTTCACCAGCCAGAGCGATGCCTCTAAATATGTGAAGCAGCAGTTAGACAAGATGACCAAGTTCGTACGTTACCACACGCAGAACAGTTCACTCTTTGCTGACAAGTATTTCAAGAATTTCGATCCTAAGACTGGTCTGACTGATCCAGAACCAGCATTCTCCACCTTCTGCTCTAACGCTCTTGGTATTGCCCAGACGTTAATAGTTACCGGTGGCAACGACAAACTCAATGTTAAAGATGCTTCTAACACTATCGTGACTGTCAATGCTTCTTCTGACATGGCTAATCTCATAGCTCGTGACATTACGACATCAGAGAAGAATGATGGTACTTACGGTCGTTACAAAATCATCGAGACTTCGGCTTTCGTGACGATTCATGGTATTGACACACCACTGTGTTTCAATAGCAACCGAAAGTTTTGAGAAGTGAAAAGTGAAAAATGAAAAGTGAAAAATTGAAGAATATGTCGAAATATAAATTCCTATTGACGCTCCTGTTTACCGTCATTGCACAGACGATGATGGCACAAGGAAAGGTCATATCAGGTACGGTGGAAGATGCCATGGGCCCGATTATGATGGCCAACGTGGTGGAACGAGACGCTAACAACCGTATCGTCAATGCCACACAGACTGATATGATGGGTAACTTCTCTATGGAGATCAAGAACCCGAAGAACAAACTCGTCTTCTCGTATGTAGGTAGTAAGACTAAAATCGTCACGATTGGCAATCAGACCGTTTTTAAAATCAAGCTGGAAGATGAAGGTACAGCCCTGACTGAAGTGGTGGTTAAGGGTCGTCGTACCAATGCTGGCGGTCTGAACATCGACAAACGTGAGATTTCTGTCTCGCGCCAGACCATGAACATGGAACAAGTAGAAGGTATGGCATTCACCTCAGCCGACGAGGCCCTGCAGGGTGAAATTGCCGGTCTGGACATCGTCAGCAACTCTGGTAACCTCGGTGCCGGTACATCTATGCGCCTGCGTGGTGTTTCAACACTGAGTGGTAGTGCAGAACCTCTGATTGTTGTTGATGACAAGATATTTGAATATAACACTGGCGACATCGACTTGGAAAGTGCTGACGAAGAGGCCTTCTCGTCACTGCTGGCTGTCAGCGTGGACGATATTGCCAGCATCACCGTCCTCAAGGATGCTGCTGCTACAGCTATCTGGGGTTCGCAGGGTGCCAACGGTGTCATCCAGATTACCACTAAGCGTGGTGCACGCGGTAAACCCAAAGTGACATTAGGCTATAAGTTTACCGGCACTTGGATGCCTAAGGGCTATGACCTGCTGAACGGTGACAACTACACCATGATGCTCAAAGAGGAATTCTACAATCCTACACAGAGCTCTTCAGCCACTTCGACCATCAACGAGATTAACTATATCCCGGCAGAGTCATGGGCTGAGGCCAACAACTGGAATAAGAATACCGACTGGGTAGATGCCATCAAGCAGTTTGGTGAGCAGCATGAAGCTACCTTCAATATTTCCGGTGGTGGACAGAAAGCACAGTTCCGTATCTCGGCCAGCTACAACCACCAGACGGGTACCGTCATCAAACAGCGCATGGATCGTCTGACCACACGTCTGGTACTGGACTATAACGTCAGTGACCGCATCCGTTTCTCTACCAACTTCGCGTTGACCTATACCGACAACCTGAAGAACTATACCTACGGCAGCAGCAAGAGCGACGCGAAAAAGGGTCACAACCAGCTGTTAGCTATGGCATTGGCTATGGCACCTAATGCCAGCATCTATCGTATGGACCAGTATAACAACAATACTGGCGAATACTTCCTGATGAATCCCACCGTCAACGGTATGACGCCTGATGACGGCAACTATACGTCAACACAATTGGCAGACGTTGTGGCCATCGGTAACCCCGTAGCATACGCCAACAGCTCTTGGCAGAAGGAAAAGACCTATAGTATCGTGCCGGACTTCAATATCAAGTACGAACTGCTCGGTACAGAGCATGGTCAGCATCGTCTGACATTCAATGGACGTGTCTATTTCGATATCTATGCTTATTCTAAGCCGACTTTTATGCCGGGAAGTCTTTCTAACGGTAGCTATACCGACGACGAGTACAACTTCATTACCAATACGGAGACCAACCAGTTTAAGATGGGTTCACGTTTGGAACTGATCTATACACCAGCCTTCAAGAACGAGGACTTCTCGCTGAACATGCTGGCACGCTATGAGGCAGGTACACAGAAGAATACCTACCAGTATATTGGTCAGAACTCCATACCGAATGGTATTGAGTCGGCCACGATCGATGCTCATCTGTTAGGTATGGACAACCAGCCGGGTACTACCAAGTCAGCTTGGCAAAACTGGCTGTTCAATGCCGTGTTCTCATATAAGATGCGCTATAGCATGAACTTCACGCTGCGTGGTGACGGCAACTCTAAGTTCGGTCCTAAGAATCCTTGGTTCATCTCGCCATCCCTCTCTTTGCGTTACAATATCAGCGAAGAGCCTTTCTTCAAGCCGCTGAGAAAAGTGATATCTATGCTTGCCATTCGCGGATCATGGGGTATCGCTGGTAGCTCAAGCGTATCTGTTGACAACTATTTCAACCAGTACACATCACGTGCAGGCCGCTATGGCACAGGTTATTACACGACGATGAGCGGTATGAAACTCGACGACCTGCGTCCGCAGAAAAAGACGGGCTTGAACCTTGGTTTCAACCTCGGTTTGATGAATGATATGGTTGAGTTCGACTTGAACCTCTATAAAGATAATACCAAGGACCTGATTATGAAGGGTATTCCCATTCCGACATCTGCTACATGGAACACCTCTACGACACTCTCTTACGGTAATGTCGGCGAGATGGAGAACAAAGGATGGGAGTTATCTATTACAGGAAACAAATTTATCAAAATCAAGAAATTCTCCGTTTCTGCCAGCGTCAACCTGGCTCAGAACGTCAACAAGCTGTTAGATATGGATCAGCGTGTGCTGGACAACCTGAATTCACAGCCCAGCTACAGCAAGCGTGGCGCCAGCTCTATCCTCAGCCGCGTTGTAGTAGGCGACCCGCTTTGTTCTATCTACGGATTCCAAAGCCTGGGTGTATTCCAATATACTTACGACTACCTGACCAACTACAACACCAAACAGTTGCAGTTGCAACAGCAGGCCGCAGCACGTGGTGAGAAATACGACTGGAACTACGAGGCCTGGATTAACCAGCAGCTGGCAGAAGGTAAGACCTTCCCCGTAGCTACTGACGAGAAAGGCAAGGTCATCATGACTAATACGGGCGTGCCTAAGCACCTGACCTATTATTATGGTGATACTGAATATGAGTTCAAGGGTGGTGACGCCATCTATCAGGATGTCAACCACGACGGTACCATCAACGAGCTTGATATCAAGTACTTAGGTAACTCATTGCCTAAGATGCAAGGTGGTTTCAGTCTGACACTGCAGTATGGCAACTGGAAGATGGTTTCACGTTTCAACTTCCGTTGGGGCAACAAGATCATCAATACGGCACGTATGGGTCTGGAGAGCATGTACGGTACACAGAACCAGTGTTCTTCCGTAACCTACCGCTGGCGTAAGGATGGCGATGTGACACAGATTCCACGCGCTCTCTATGGTACTGGCTATAACTATCAGGTCAGCTCACGTTTCGTGGAGGATGGATCGTTCCTGCGTTTCAACAACCTGCAGATTTCCTACAGCGTTCCCAAGAAGGCGCTTAAGAAATACGGCCTGAACTCGCTCTCGGCTTACGTGACTATGAACAACCTCTTCTGTTGGACAAAGTACAGTGGTATTGACCCGGAAATCACTGCCGGCACATATACGCCAGCCTCTGACGGTGCTACCACACCAAGGTCTAAGTCTATTACAGCCAGTCTTAGCTTTGGCTTCTAATACAATTAGTAATTAGTAATTAGAAATTAGAAATTATGATTACCAAAGTAAAATATATAATCAGTGTTATCTGCGTTATCTGTGGTTTTACCGCTTGCGTAGACACAGTCATTCTGCCAGACAACAAGACTGTCGATGACGACTACTGGCAGAAGAAGAGTGAGGTGGATGCTGTGGTGGCTACTGCCTACGCACAATTGCGCGACGCTTCTGCCATACGTAACATGATTGTTTGGGGTGACTTCCGTTCCGATGAACTCGTCTTGACCTCAACACTGCCTTCCAGTGCCGCTTACAGAACGGCATTACAGCAGATATATTCGTTCAATATTGAGACTGAGAATGCGTTCACCTCTTGGTATCCTTTCTACTCAGCCATCAACTACTGTAATCTGGTACTGGAGAAGGCTGAGAGTGTGATTGCTGTAGATCCAGACTACACACGTGGCGACTATGATGCCAACAAGGCACAGATGTTAGCCCTACGCGCATTCTGCTACTTCTACCTGACGAAGGTGTTCCACGATATTCCTGTAACACCCAGTGCCTATCTCAACAGCAGTGACGACCTCAATGCGCCACAGTCTGATCCCGATGCAGTTCTCACCATGTGTATCGAAGACCTGAAAGAGGCTTCAAAGTATGCTATCTCAGGTTCTACATACGGTGACTGGCGCGACAAGGGCTACCTGAATCAGGACGGTATCAACGCCATTTTGGCCGATATCTATCTCTGGCGTGCATCTATCAATCGTGATGTCAGCGACTATGAGGCTTGTGTAGAATACTGCGACAAGATTATCAAGGCCAAGAAGGAAGCCTACGAGCTGAAGCCATCACGCCGTCGCTGGGGTGGTGACGAGGAGAAGAAAGATTACTATCTCTCAGACTACAACGAGATGTTTAGTGACATCTTTGGACAGACGGGACAGAATGCCGACGAAAGTATTTTTGAGTTGCAGTTCCGTAGTTCCAATGCCAACAATACAGGTCTTGACCAGATGTATTACCGCTACAATAATGCCAGCAGCAATGGCTATGGCTATCTGAAAGCTGCTTCAATCTATGGTAAAGTGGATGCTACAGGTAACGGTGTATGGGTTAACAGCGTGGACCAGCGTCTCTATGAGTTCCTCTACGATGCTGCCAGTACCAGCACTGAACAGTTCGGTGTACGTAAGTTCGTTGCAACAACGTCAGCAGGAACCAACAATACTGCTGACAACAAGCGCGACACCCGTTCATCGGTTTATCAGAACTGGATACTCTATCGTCTTACTGACGTCATGCTGATGAAGGCTGAAGCCCTTGTACAATTGTACAACTTAGGCGGTAAGGCCGAAGGTGACAACCGTAACGAGCAAGCCTTCGCTATATGCCAGTTTGTTAATAATCGCTCGCTGTCGGATGCCAATAAGACATCCTATGCCATGAAATATTCCGTGTACAAGGACAAGATGGAAGAACTGGTATTGGCTGAGCGTGCACGTGAATTGTGCTTTGAGGGAAAACGTTGGTTTGACCTGATGCGCTACAACTATCGTCATACAACGAACAAGGCAAGTCTGAAGTATAAGTTCTCTGACGAGAATTATGCCATCGTTGCCAATAGTGATGCCTTCTACGATTTGGCATTACGCAAGTATGCCGTACCTACAGCTATGAAGGCAAAGATACGTGACGAGCGTTATCTCTACATGCCTATCAATCAGGACGAGGTGGATATTAACACCAGTCTCATGCAGAATCCTGTATACAAATCGTCCTCCAAATATTAAATTAGTAATTAGTAATTAGAAATTAGAAATTATGATTACCAAACTTAAATATATTATCTGTGGAATCTGCGTCACCTGCGGTATGCTGTCTTGTACTGAAGAGCCCGATGGTTCTAACCTGTTCTCTTCCGACCAGAAGACCATTGCAGAGATGCTGCGTGACAGATCTGAGCTGAGCGCCTTCTATCATATTCTGGAAAAAGGAGGCTTTGACAAGTATATGGGTACGTATGGCGAATATACCTGTTTCGCACCTGTCAACGATGGTGTGGACAGTTATCTTGACAGTCTCTATAACGACGAGTCGTACCTCATCTCCAAGGCTAAGCTGAAGCATAACGGCATAACAGAAGATGCCAACTGGAACAATCTCGACGTCATGGCAAAAGTTGACCTGATGTCTGACTCGCTGTGTGACGACATTGCACGCTTCCACCTCTCTGGTGAGAAGCACATGCAGGTTGATCTGGACGGTACAGCCACCACATGGACGACGATGAAGACCGGTCGTAGCATACGTGTCGGCTCTTTCGGTGAAGATGCCTACAAAGAAGAGTATATTGGTTTGACCAGCCTCAACGACATTGCAGCTATCATCGATGGCGATATTGAGGCCATCAACGGTATTCTGCAAGTATGCTCAAATGTCATTCCACGTTCCGACCGCACCACTGATGACCAGTTACGTGTGGAGGGTGAGAAGGACCTGAGCATCTTCTATGCAGCACTTGAGGCAACAGGATTAACCGACACCCTCATGATTGAGCGCAAGAACAATGCTGACGGAACAGCCAAGACATACGATTTGGGTAACAACCACAATGACCGTGACGGCAACTCCATCTATTATCCTAAGGAGTGTATGGTCAAGTGGACAGTATTTGCCGAGACCGATGATGTATTCAAAGCTGCCGGTATCACAAGTTTTTACAACCCTAACGATCCCGATGACAAAAGTACGTTAGTAGCTTGGTGTAAAGAGTGGTATGGTAACTGCGGAGCCTGGTATGACTATATCAAGGAGAAAAATATCACCATCAGTACAGGTAACGACTTTACCAATCCGTATAATGTGGTGAATATGTTTGTGGCTTATCACATCCTGCGTGCTGGTATGCCTATCGACCGCATTGTCTATGAGAAGAATGCACAGACCAATGCTTCATGGAACGTCAGCTTTGGCTATGAGCCACAGGAGTATTTTGAGACGATGCTTCCAAACACCCTTTTGAAGGTATGGGAGACGAACCCCAAGACCACCAAGGAACTCTGGCTGAACCGTTATCTGACCAATAACACGCTGACCAAGAAGCTCGGCATGTTCGGTATGCCAGGTGACGGTGATCATACGCTTGTGTTCAAGGGCGTGTCTATTGACCGCACCAAAAGCATTGAAACGCTGAATGGTTATATTCATCGCATTAAAGGCATTCTAAAATATGACCAGAACGCCAAAGATGCACTCCATGAGCGTTTGCGACTCGATTCATCAACATTCCTCTATGAGCTCATCAATAACGGCCTGCGCTTTGCTACACCAGCTGAGGTGAGCACCTTGAATGGTGGTGGTGACGGTAACCGTATCGCTTTCCAGAACAACTATTTCGACAACATCGTCTGCTACAACCCAGGAACGCTGTTGCGCTTCTGCGTGATGGGTGCTTGGCGTGCCCACAACTCAGACCAGTTCCAAGGTTGGGATGTGTACGACTTTGCTGTCAAACTGCCTCACGTGCCAACAGGCGACTATGAGTTGCGTATCATCTATCCGCCTATGGCTCGTGGTGGACTGATGCAGTTCTATCTTGGCAATACTTCCAAGCAGTCAGACATGGTGGCCATCGGCATCCCCTTTGATGCTTGCGCTAACCCCTATCAGGATGCCACCATCGGTTATGAGGATATCGTCAACCGTTCCGACGACGAGACATCCGACTGCGGCGTAGAGAGTGACCAGCGTATGCATGTCCGTGGTTATATGCGCGCTCCAGCATCTTTCTCACGTGGTACCTATAATACAGTTACAGACCCATTGACCTATACTGACAACGACATCTACTCGGCAGCCAGCCAGATTATCGGCTCTACCAGTTGTCGTTCTGAGACGGGTTATGGTACGATGATGTTACGCCGTATCATCACCACCCAGCGTTTCGAGCAGGGCAAGGACTACTGGCTGCGCATCAAGAACCTTGTGAATGATGCCAACCTCGGATGGTCGTTTGACTTCATTGAACTGGTACCACTTGACATTGTGAATAGCCAGACCATGACAGAAGACTGGTACTAAACGACAATTGAAAATTGAGAATTGATAATTGAAAATTGTATGAAGAAGAATAAATATATAGGAATACTGATGTTGGCAGCCACAATGCTGACAGCCACATCATGCTCTGATTATAACGATTACAACTCGGCACCATCGGCTGGTGACCTGCCAGGTGCCAACAGTACGTTATGGGAGAATATTTCCAGTGACACGCAACTGACAAAGTTTGCCAATCTGGCGAAGAAATGTAATTACTCAGAGGTTTTGAACAGTCCGCGCTTCTACACTGTTTGGGCTCCCGTTGACAACGCTATCAGTGATACCGAGTACGCTCGTCTGATGGCCAGCGACAGTGCCACGATAGTGAAGCAGTTTATGCAGCAGCACATAACTGAATACAACTATCAGGTATCGTCAGAACTCAAAAGTACCACGATTGTTTCGCTCAACGCCAAGCATCACACCTTTACCCAAAATGCTTTTGACGGCTTCAGTTACATTGCCGATGCCATCAACCTGCCTTCTACGAATGGTGTAATGCATAAGATTAACGGTTTGTCGGAGTTCCACCAGAACCTTTATGAGAATATTGATAATCTCACGGATTGCAAATCTATTAAGGACTATATTCAGAAATATGATGAATACTACCTTGATGTCAATGCTTCTGTCATTGGTCCGTTGCGTGATGGTAAACAGACCTATCTGGATTCAGTGATGAAGAAGCGTAACAACGTCATCCGTTCTATCATGCGTGCCGATCTGGAAGACGAGGATAGTACTTTCTGTATGTTGATTCCTAACGACAACGCATGGAATGCAGCATACGCAGCAATCAATCCTCGTTATAACTATATTGCGAAGTTAGACTACATGGATCTCTCGAAGAAGACTACAGTAGCTTCTTCTACCAATGCCACAACGGCTAAGGCAGACAAGGCTGCTGAGGCAGACGGTGAGCTGCAGGATTCGCTGACATGTCGCAATATCGTGAGCAACCTTGTATTCTCTAAGTGCTATCAGCGCAATGAGCCTCTCTTCGGTAATGGTTCGTTCGCTGCCGGTGATACCGCATATACCACCAGCAAAAATGATCTCACCAATATGCAGGAGGTGCTGAATCATACCACAACTATCAGCGAGATGAGTAATGGTATGACACGCGTCATAGACTCGCTGACCTTCTATCCTTGGGAGACTTACAATCCGGTGATTGGCACCATGTATCCAGAGGCAACTATGAAGGTGACGAAACTCACGACCCACAATATTCCTGTGGATAGTCTGGCAGGACGCGACAGCCTCTTCAGCAAAGTACCACAGATGATTCGTCAGTGGATTCTTCCTAAGACTTCGCGTTTCTTCTCATACGTTGCTGTGGACAGTGCCAATATTGACGGTACTACAGGTAAGCCAGAGTTCAACTTCGCACTCAAAAACGTTCGCTCTGCAACATATCACATCTATGTGGTCACCGTTCCCGGACAAGTTGAGGAGCCTCTTGCAGACGTGAAACCATATTACCTGCGTTTCTACCTGAGTTGGACGGATGCTGCCAACAAGCAACAATACACCGTACTGCCTCAGGGTGCAAAGAATACCATAGAGATGACAACGGACAAGGGAGCCAGCACGGCCACCATGACTTATCTGGGTGACCCTGGCCGTCTCAACGTCTTCGACCTCGGTGAGTTTACCTTCCCAGCTTGCTACTACGGACTGGATGCCTATCCAAGTCTGATGATGATGCATACCAAGTCTTACACATCTTCTTCTAACCGTAAGAAATACGAGCAGCAGATGCGTGTGGCTGGCGTTTATCTCGTTCCGAAGGAATATAACGACATTTGGGCTAACTCTGTTAATGAATAATGACAACGATGAAAA
Organism: uncultured Prevotella sp.; assembly: GCA_946404405.1. GTDB lineage: Bacteria > Bacteroidota > Bacteroidia > Bacteroidales > Bacteroidaceae > Prevotella. The sequence goes on along the minus strand of CAMJDL010000005.1, from coordinate 31,720 downwards.
GTACAATAAATATCTTCCTACAGCGTCAGAGTCTCAGACTCTCACTCTGTGCCATGGCTTTCATAGTAAGTTCTGTGGCTTTCGCTCAGGAACCTTTCGATGAAGAAGAGACTTCAACGACCTTTAAGGCTCCTAAGCGTACTAAGGTTGTCGATAAGAATCCGACCATCAATGTGCAAGGTATCGTTGTCGACGATGCCACCAAGGCTCCTATTGCGGGTGTACGTTTGAAGACACTCAACGACGACCGCTATGCTGCCATGACCGATGCCGACGGTAAGTTTACCATCAAGGTGCCTACATTTGCTACAGCCCTCTTCGTACAGGCACCGAAGTACATGTCACAGCAGGTGAGCATTATAGCTGGCGATGCCAAACAAGACGTTCGCATCAAGATGCTGAGCGATGCCTTCTCACCCATGTATCAGGATGGCACCTCAATCACAGCATCCAGTAGTTTCATTTCAAATGGTAAGGGAATCTCCATCGATGAGGAGATGACTGAGAAACTGGGTGGCGACATCCGTATGAATATGCATTCCGGCAACCTTGATCAGGGTGCAGCAATGTTTATCCGTGGTATCAATTCTATCAATGCCGATGCACAACCTCTTGTCATCCTCGATGGTGTAGAACTCGACATGCAGCGTAACAGAAGTTCGTTGCATCTTGGCGACATCTTCAATATGCTGTCTACCATCTCACCACAGGACATTGACAAGGTGACCGTGCTGAAGAATGCAACGGCTCTCTATGGTGCCCGTGGTGCCAATGGCGTCATCTTGATTGAAACCAAACGTGGTCATTCGATGGCAACACGCATCGATGCCAACATCGGTGTAGGCTGGACTTTCAAGCCCAACACCCCAACCATGATGAATGCAGCACAATATCGTAACTATGCTGTCGAACAGCTGGGTACCATTCCTGAGGTTCAGAAACGCATCGGTTCCTCTACAGAAGCCTTGCAGTTCAATTTCCTCAACGATGCTAAGGATGGCTACTATTACAATACGTATCATAACGATACCAAGTGGAGTGACTATGTGATACGCACAGCGCTGACCCATAACTACAGCATCAATGTGCAAGGTGGTGACGACATCGGTATGTATAACCTTTCGGTGGCTTACATCCAGACGATGAAGAATACCAAAGAGACCAGTTTCGACCGCATCAATGTTCGTTTCAATACGGACATCAAGCTGTTGTGGAATTTGACGACGAAGTTCGACATGTCGTTCTCGCGCTCGAATACGAATCTCCTGGACGATGGTATTCCTGCCGACCTCAATGCCGGCATCATCACCTCTCCGGTATTCCTGTCACTGATTAAGAGTCCTCTACTCAACCCCTATCAGTATAACAAGAATATCAATAACTTCACATCACTGCTCTCGGATGCTGATGACCTCTATAGCACACTGAAGGACGGCAACTACTCACAGGCGAACCCCTTAGCACTGCTTGCCAATGGTAGTGGTGAGCGCAAGAACCGCAATGAGAACACATTCTTCAATGTGTCTATCATGCCTACCTATGAGATTAGCAAGGAATGGAAGCTGACCACTCACTTCAGCTACTATCTGAACCGCAACTCACAGGCATACTATCGTCCTAATATTGGACTGCCCTCTTTCGCTATTGAGAACCTCGGTACTGTCTATTCCAAGACGGCTTCTATCTTCTCGAAGGAGCAGAACGTGTTGAGTAATACCCATCTGGACTGGAATAAGAAGATTGGTGCCCACAGTATTGCTGCTATGGGTGGTTTCCGCTATACTTACTTCTCATTCGACAACAGTGACCTCACGACACAATACTCGGCTAAGGGTGAAGACGACAAGAACCCGAAACTCACCACCACCAGTAACGACTATTCAAACGTCAATGGTACGGATGATGTGTGGAAGAATATGCAATGGTATGTTTCTGCCGACTATAACTACATGAACAAGTATTTTGTTACAGCTTCGTTGCTGGCTGAGGCAAACAGCCGTTTCGGTTCTAATGCCAATGGCGGCATGAAGATGTTTGGCGTGAAGTGGGCACTGTTCCCCAGCTTGCAGTTAGGTTGGGTGCTGAGCAACGAGAAATGGTTCCCCAAGAATAGCTTCATCGACTACCTGCGTCTGAATGCTGGTGTTGATATGAGCGGTAACGACGGTATCAGCAACTATGCTGCACGTACCTCGTTTAACACCGTACGCTATAACTACACAGAGATTGGTATGCAGCTGACCAATGTGGGTAATGAGGAAATCAAGTGGGAGAAGACATCAAAGCTCAATGTTGGTCTGGAAGCTAATTTCTTTAACAATCGCTTGGGAGTCAAGGCAAACTACTTTGTCCATAGCACAAAGGACCTGCTGGCGTTGAAGACCTTTGAGAACCCCATCGGCGGTATCAACAACTACTGGACGAACGATGGCGAGGTTCAGAACACCGGTTTCGAGATCGGTGTCACCGGCAAGCCTGTTTCTACAAAGGACTGGCATCTGGAGATTGGTGCTACGTTAGGCCATTATAAGAACGAGGTAAAGGCTCTGGCTAATGGTAGCTATACCTCTTCCATCTATGGTGACAACAACATCCTAACGGCTGTCGGCAACCCCGTCGGTGTGTTCTATGGCTATAAGACGCAAGGCATCTTCTCTACGACCGCTGAAGCACAGGCTGCAAACCTCTACATCGTTGATGAGACTGGTGCTAAGCAGTATTTCCAGGCTGGTGATGTTCATTTCGTTGACATGAATGGCGACAACCGTATTGACGAGTCTGATAAGGTGGTTATCGGAGACCCGAATCCAGACCTCTATGGCAACATCTTCCTGAATCTCAACTGGAAGCGCTTCACGCTGGGCATGAACTTCAACTACAGTATGGGTAATGATGTGTTCAACTATCAGCGTTCTATCTTGAATAGTGGTTCAACGCTCTATAACCAACAGGTGGCTGAGATTGCCCACTGGCGTTATGAGGGTCAGAAGACTGACCTTCCACGCGTCAGCTATGGCGATCCCATGGGTAACAACCGCTTCTCTGACCGTTGGATAGAGGATGGTTCATACCTGCGACTGAAGAATATCCGTCTTACCTATCAGGTTCCTATTCCCGAATCGTGGGAGTCATGGTTGCAGGGTATCTCTGTATGGGCAGAGGGCAGCAATCTCCTGACCCTTACCAAATATAAGGGTAACGACCCCGAGTTCTCTATTAGCAACAATCAGTACTATCAGGGCATCGATTGTGGTAACATTGCTCAGGGACGCATCTTCTCGATGGGTGTGAAGATTAATCTGTAATTAGAAATTAGTAATTAGAAATTAGAAATTATGATTACCAAATTAAAATATATTATCTGTGGAATCTGCGTAATCTGTGGTTCGATGTCCTGCTCCGATATGTTTGAGTCAGACAGTTCACGTCAGTTGTTTGACCCTGCTCTTGACCAGAAGACGGACTCCGTGTTCTATGCATACGGTATCATGCAGGCCGTACAGCAACTGGCTGACCAATATTACTTCCAGAATGAGATGCGTGGCGATTTGGTAAAGCCCACCAACAAGGCGTCCATACACTTGCAGGCATTGGCATCATTCACAGCTGATGCTACCAATAAGTATGACAGCGTTTACCTTTATTATAAGGTCATCAACAACTGTAACTATTATCTGGCTCACCGCGACACCACGCTTAAGACGGGTGCGCGCAACGTCGTCTGCAACGAGTACGCTGCCGTAGCTTCCTTCCGTGCGTGGACCTATCTGCAGCTTGCACGTCAATATGGTAAGGTGCCATATATTACAGAGCCCGTTACAACTATTGGCCAGATTAATGCCAATACATCCATGACGGACTATCAGGGCATCTTGACTGGTGAAGCTCAGATGTTGGAAGCTCTCAAGGCGCGCTACAGCGACGAGCAACTCTCAGTGCCGACCTTCAACCAGTCGTCGCGCCTCGTCGGTTCGCTGAACTGGGGTAGTGAGGATAAATATCTCAGCCCCCGCAAGTGCTTCCTGCCACTCAACGTGGTCCTCGGTGACATCTATCTGGAACTGGGCGAATACGAGAAGGCTGCTACCTGCTACTATCAGTACCTGCGCTACGAAGGACTCAGCGGCGGCAACATCTCCGTCAACTACATTGACTATATGAGTCCCAACTTCAGCCAGTACAGCCCCATCTTCAAGAACTTCACGGAGTGGCCCGCCGACTACAATGAAGCCAAGAACAACACCATGTATACAGGCCAGGCGGCTTGGGAAAACTCGTTCCTGCACAGCCCCGCTCCTGGCGACGTCATCTCGTATATCCCCATGGCAGTCAACTACACCATGGGCAAAACCACCGACATCCCCGCTGCCTACGGCTATAACTACTATGGTACGGAAAGTTCCAGCACTGTCGATGTTGATGACCCGATGAAGCGCGTCTTCAATTGTCCTAAGACGGAGGACATCCAGATTGTTCCTTCACAGGCTTACTGCGACTCTGCTCGCCGTTCCCAGTACTATTATTATACAGAGCAAGTGAAGGTTGCACCATTCAACTGGATCGTGAAGAACGAGCCTTTGGGCGATGCACGTGCCTCTCTCATCTGTCAGGGTGAAGGTGCTGACTCTGTATATGTATATACTTACAAGCCATCAACAGCTTATATTCTGCTCTATCGTAACGCTACCGTATGGCTCCATCTCGCAGAAGCTATCAACCGTATGGGTTATCCCGATGCTGCTTTCGCTATATTGAAGAATGGCTTGCATACGGATTTACCCAACTATCGTTACCAAGAGGTATATCTCAAAGATCAGGAGGGTAATGATTCTGTTGATGCTCAAGGCAATAAGGTGCTTGACATGACGCAGTCGCATATCGATGATAAGTACTATTTGACACCGGAGTCCTATGAACTGCTGACTACCCGTCTGCCGTTCCTTGCCCAAACGAATTCCGATATCTTTAAGAATGGTACCAGCAAACAGTTTATTGGTATCCACTTCCATGGTGCAGGTGCCGTAGAGGATCTCTACTCTACTTATCGCTACAGCAATATCATCGGCGCCAAATTAGCAGACATCAACGAGAAGTTCGGCCTCAACATAGCCACCTACACTAAGGACGACTACATCAATGCAATGGAAGACCTGCTGTGTGATGAGTATGCTATGGAGTTTGCCTTCGAGGGCACCCGTTTCTCCGACCTCCGTCGTCTGGCTCTGCACAAGAATCTGTCCGGCATCTATGGTGGCAACTTCGGTGACAAATGGCTCAGCTATATGTTGAAGAACAATGCCGCAGGCATTACTACACAGAACTGCTATCTGCCGTACAAGTAAGTCGGTATAGATACCATTAAAAACAGCTATACGCTTCACATGAAGTATATAGCTGTTTTTTATTCACGAGCAACAATCACTGAGAAACCACCTTCTTACCATTCTTGATGATGATGCCTTTACGGTTGGTAATGTAGGGACGACCCTGTAGATCGTAATCCAGACGGTTCAATGTTCCATGTTTAAAGATCAACGTATTAATACCCGTACTGGAATCACCTGACACACGAAGGATGCCTTTACTGTAGAGGTCGGTAGTATCCCAGGTCTGACCTTCACCTGGTGCGGCTGGCTGGATTTCAGAGAATGTGCCAGTCACCGTACCTGTAAAGACCTTGATTTCGTCACCGTTCTTATAGGTGGCTTCCTGCATGGCATCGTTCAGTCTGAGGATAGCACCACTGTTCAGCTTCAGACCGCCATTGAAGGTCAGTCCTTTGTCTGTACTGAGGGTATCGCCAACCATCAGTGTACCGTTGATGGTCGTGGCTGCTGCCAGCGTTCCCTTACCAGCCAGTGTTGCTCCCTTACGAATGGTAATTGCACCTGTACCTGTATGCTGTCCATTCACTATCAGTGTTCCAACCGAAACGGCGGTTGTACCACTATACGTATTCTTTCCTGTCAGTCGCCACTCACCTGTGCCTTGTTTCTCGATACTGGTCTTGCCCGGATGGCTATGAGCCTGGTCGTAGTCGTCAATGACACCACGGAAGGTCTCGTCGGTATTAGCACCACCGATAATCCATGTGCCTTCGCCTTTCTGCTTGACATTGAAGCCAGAAAGGGCTGTTGATGATTCGCCTGACAGACCTCCAAGATAGAAGGTTGAGGCATTCTTGGCACCAGTGACAGAAGCAGTACCCTTAAGCTCAAGAGTTGCATTCTTGACACCAACGCCATTACGCACAGCGAACTGACTCTGATTGGCTTTACCTGTACCATTGATTATCAGGTGTCCGGTATAGTCGTCCCAATTGCCTTCTATATACTCGCGCAGATAGTGGACATTCCAAATCAAGGTTCCAGTACCGCTGACCTTGCATTTATTGGTATTCCACAGGTCGAAGTCGACAGTCGATGTGGTACCTGCTACTGCTTCAATAGGGAAGTTATAGGTCACGGAACTTTCGTTCTTACCAACAGTAACAAAATGGCCGCCTTGCATAATGAGTTTAGAGGCAGAACCAATGCCTGCACTCGAAACGTCCTTGTTATTCAACTTGAGCGTACCGCCCTTCATAATGACATCGCCATCGTACTTAAAGAAATTGGCGGTATTCACACCAACAGTACCCTCGCCATTGACGATGAAGTTGCCCTGTCCTTCGATGCTGCCATTCATGGTAACTACAGCAGACTTATCACCAATATTCAGCTCTGTATCGCTATAAAGTTTAGCTGAACGGTTGGTGGCAGTTGATACACCGGTGTACTTATATATGCCACCATCCATCACCCAGTTCTGGGCAAACTCCTGACTCATTCCCAAGCCACTGGCTTCACCACCGTTCTTCAGCGTTGAGAACTCCCAAATACCCTTATGCAATACAGAAGCTCCTTCATAGCGTTGGTCGCTAACTACGGTAAGGGTGCCATTACCGGTCTTATTGAGAGAGGCCGTGCCACTGATATAGCCTGTACCATTCAACGTCACATTGGCATCCGAGCGCACCACAACAGCGGTCTTTGGAGTAGCCTCCGCAAGCGTAACAATCTCATCAGTCGTTGGAGCAATAAGCCACTCGCCATCACCACTACCAGTAAAAGCCTCAGCATCGATGATGTCAGCCTGTTCCGGACGTGTCTTGACAGTCAGCTCTGCTGTATAGTCAGACTTTTGGTTGCCCAAATAGGCACAAACGCGAACAACATACGCTGTAGCAGGCTGGAGAAGTGAAGAGTGAAGAGTGAATAGTGAAGAATTCGTGCGACCGACTTCCACGAAGTTGCCATCTTTCTTCATTTCAACGATAAAGCCTTCCTCGTTGTCTGAATAGTCGGCCCACGAGAGGGTAAGGCTGTTCGTTGTAGCTTCCGACAGTTGCAACAACATCGGGGCACGCAGGAAGAACTGACGGTCGTCGCGCGTGATACTATTAATATAATTCTCAATATTGGCATAACCATTGCTGGCAATCGTCATGGCATCATTCTTGGCAGGGTCTGTGCCATTGGCTGTCTCCCAAGCGTCAGGCATGCCATCGCCATCAGTATCAGCAGGCTTAGTACCCTTAAACCAAGGCCAAGTTGTCGGCACACCGATAGGCAGCTCGTTCTCGTTGGTAATGAGATTACCCTTCTTACCATACGACAGCACCTCGTCCACCATATAGCAGTCGGCCAAGTCACGATAGGGCAAGTTGGCACCCACATCAGGCAGCAGCTTTTCTATCAGATCCTTAGCAGCCCACTTCTCCAGTGCTGGATAGTCGTAGGCTGTAGCCTGACGGTCGCCACCACCATCGCCCGTAAACTCGGCTGGATTATAAATACCGTCGCGGTTCGCATCCTGCCAGTTGTCGGCACCATAGAAATGGAAGTTGCTGTTACCACCCGTCAGACAGTTACCACCCACGGCAGGACCGTTGATAAAGAGGTTTGACTCGATGTTGGCATACGACTGTCCCTCAGAATCGCCACCCATATTATAGGCGGCATTCTTCCAGTTGTAAACGAGGTTGTTGGCATACTGGTTAATGCCCTTCACCTTGAAGTTACGGGTAGAGTTGTCGACCAGCAGGATACGATACAGCGTGATGTTCTCTGCCTGCATCAGTCCACCGGCAGAGTGTGTCATCAAGCCCTGACCAACTATAGAATTCATAAGGGTAATATTCTGCGGTGCCGTACCCTTGTTGTCCCAATTGATAGAGAAGTTCTCGTCCTGTCCCCATGAAAACGAACAATGATCGAAAATCATGTTCTGACCATTGGCAACACCAGCAGCATCCTTGTCTTTCGTACCTACCGCACCCATGCGGAAACGCATATAGCGAACAATGATATTGTCGGCACCTGAGAACGAGACGCCATCGCCATAGACGGTAATACCCTCACCTGGCGCTGTCTGTCCTGCAACATAGAGGTTCTTGGAAAATACGATACGTGAATTGATGCGGATAACACCGCTGACATCGAATACCACGATACGGTTGGGCTGACTGACGGCATCGCGAAGCGAACCCGTGCCAGAGTCGTTAAGGTTGGTCACATGGTAAACGCTACCTGTACGTCCACCAGTAGCAAAACGGCCCCAGCCCTGTGCGCCTGGGAAGGCGAGTTGCTGGCCAAACATAAAAGTACATACAGCCATCAAGGCTATAAAAATCATTAGTCTTTGTTTCATGTTTAATATGATATATCTATTTGTAGTTTGTTTTCTTTTCTCTCTATTTGCTATGTAACAGGCGTCCATCACTGGTAACACCTGCCGCAGACATTCGGATGCGCGTCTCCTTGCCATTATTATAGAAAGTCGCTACGAATCGTCCCTGCTCATCAGTCACAGCATTAGGATTCCAATAGAGCGTGCGACGGTAGTCGGCAGGACATTCTCCTGGTTGGCGCTGACTATAATCAGGTTGGTAGAACGCCTCCGGCTCATTAAAGCCTTGGAAGACAAAGTGGCGGTCGCGGAACACCACCTGTCGTCCGTCGTTGGCAATGGGCACCATCTCGACCGTAGCATCTGCCGAGAGTTCACGTTCTATCATCGTAGAATCTGGATTGCGAGGCTCGTAGTCGCTAAACACACGGACATCCTGTAATCGGCTCAGCAACAGATGGGAATAGAGGTACTGAGAAGTACGGTGGGCGCGGATGAGTCCTGCTGACTCAGCCTCGCTGGAATCACGACTCAAGGGCGAATAATTGCGCCAATAAGTGTAACGCTCCAAACGCCCGTCGATGTTATAATTCCTATGGCGTCCCATGTTACCATAAAGATAGCGACAAACCTGAAGGGGGAACTGGCGCATATCGAAATAGCCGAAAGAGAGGCCGCGGTCTGTCAGCTCATTATAAATGTCGTATGCATTCATGACAAAGGCTGGTTTCTTCCAATCGATAGCACGACGTCCACGACGATGTCCCTTGACATTGAGGTTGGCCAACTGATGCACATCATTCTCCATCGAGTATGTTGACAGGGTATCAATCAACTGGTCATAATCAATGTCTGGCATGTGATGCTGATAAAAGTTATAAGGCTGCGTGGTCATGGGGAAGAACACGTCGCGTTTGACGAAATAGTCGGGATAGGACTTTTCGTCATACACTTTAGCATCACGTCGCGAAGCCATATTCTTCTTGACAGAGTCGGATGGTGAATAGGCTTTCATATTCAGATAGCCAAAACCATAGAAAGGAGGTATCTCGAACAAGAAGCGTCCGTCCTGCGTGCGCTGCGTGCTACCCACGGTCTGGGTTCCACCGGTCAGGGTTCCAACAGTCAGCTCGGCCTCAACCAACACTTCACGGCGTACTCCTTTATTATTGATGCCAATGTTGTCATTGATACGATTCATATCAAAATACTCCGTTGTGCTGGTTTGACCGCCCTCATCATCAAACTCTATACTGGTCTCGCCTTCCACCCGACCATCTTGCCATACCGACAACTCATCGGGATGTACCTCTTCCACGTTCAACATCTTGCAAACCAAGCCCTCGACAGTCATGGTCGTCTCCGGCTGATAGCGCATGGTACGGGTGGTATCTATCAATTCGTTCCATTTGTATTTGCGCCATCCCTGCACCATGATCAGCAAGTCCAGATGGCGACGATGCGTCTCGTCGTCGGCTTCGAAATAGTAGGCAGGAGTGGCTATAAAACCACGTAAATCACTTGACAGCAACATATCGGTCATCAGATTGCCGTTATTGTATGTGGGCTCATCGGTATTCGTATCCCGAATGGAGAGAGAAATCGTTGTCGGCGCAGTCACCCCCTGACAGACCACAGGAAGTTCAACCTTCTCGTAGGGGTTGAGCGTTGAACGTTGAATATTGAACGTTGTATGTTCAACATCAATGAGGGTTGTATCGTAATCGTGATGATTTACAAAGAACTGTCGACTGGCCCAAATGCGTCCGTCGCTATCGAAGAGTGTCAGTTCGTTGACACCCGTCGGCAGGGAGTCGATAGGAACGGTGAACGTTGAACGTTGAACGTTGAACGTTGAGAGATGAGAGAAATAATGCAGAGAGCCACGACAAAGAATGCTGACGCCATAATCCTTGTCATTCGGCAAATCCTTGGATTCGATATGTAACAATGAACCATCCAACCGCAGAGCCACCCCCTGCTGCTCGGCACGAGGCAATGAGAAATCATATTTCTTTCCGCGGAACGTAAAATGCGCTTCTAACCGCTTGTCGGATGGCGTTATCGTAAACATGCCACGTCCCATGTGTTCCGTCTGAATCGTTTGCGACCGGCCATCACTGCCACTAATGACACCACTGATGTTCATCGCTTCTCCATATTGGTCGACAGCCTCGAAAGCCACCCGATTCTCTACACCGGCTATCAGATGGCCGCCTTCCGGATAGAATGTTACCAACAGCTTGTCCTTCTTAGGTTGTGGAAGGTCCTGTTTAGGACGTTGATACATGCGCCGTTCATCATAATCGCCTGGCTGGTCGGACTTACTGTATACAGGAAAGACACGTGAGTACAGGTCGTCCCAAGTTCGATAGAAGTCGGCAGCCATATCCTTATTATAAAAGAACCACGCATCTTGCTTGCTATATCGCTGATGGCCTGTGTTGAAGTTTAGCATCCATCGGGTATAGGCACGTAACTCATAATAACCGGAATAAAGAGAATCAGTCAATACAAATTGTCCACAAGTATATCCGTTGGCACTGATAATGATATGTTGTCGCTCCACCAATAGTCCGTCGGGCGAGAGTAGTTCCACATATAATATACGGCTCATGTCGGTAGGTACCAGCCGGTCAGCACGCACCACGTAAGCCTTATACCACAAGGTATCGCCAACAAAATAGCATTCGTTGTCAGTATGGATATATACCTTCTCCTGTACCTGAGTCTGACTTGACAACAGTAAGGCCTTGCGAATGTCGTCAATACTCCCTGCAGAGATATTGAAGGACACCAAAAGCAATAAAAGTAATATGTAAAGACGTGGCATAAACAGCATATTTGGGTGCAAAGATACAAAATAATTGATAATTGACAATTGATAATTGATAATTTTTCGTAACTTTGCAGCGTGTTAACAAACAGATTGACTAAAGCAATGAGAAAGAAAATCTACTTAATAGTGTTGATGGCCATGACAGCCATTAGTATACAGGCACAGATAACGCCTCAGAGCCAAATGGAACAGTTGGGCCGTGGTGTCGTTGTGTTACCATCACAATATGGTATAGGTAGTTTTATCAGTTGGCGCCTATTGGGAACGGATGATCCCAATACCGTATTCGACCTGATTCGCGATGGCAAGACGATAGCAACTGACCTGGAAGTAACCAACTATGAGGATTGGGCCATTGACTGGGATGGCACTGAGAACTCCGAATACCAAGTAGTGACGAAAGTTAATGGTGAGATTAAAGAAACTTCGAAGGCTGTCAAGAGCTGGAACACGCTCTATAAACAGTTGAAACTGGAACGTCCGGCAACAGGCGCACTGGGTGGCACCTACTCGCCCAACGATTGTTCCGTAGGCGATGTCGATGGTGACGGAGAATACGAAATCATTGTCAAGTGGGATCCAAGCAACTCGAAAGATAACTCGCAAGGCGACAAGACTGACAATGTCTATCTGGACTGCTACAAACTCGATGGCACGAAGCTCTGGCGCATTGATTTGGGTGTGAACATCCGTGCCGGTGCGCACTACACGCAGTTCCAAGTCTATGATTACGACGGCGACGGCAAAGCCGAGCTGATGTGCAAGACGGCTCCCGGCTCGAAAGACGGCAAGGGCAATTATGTGAATCAGGCTGCTACCGACGAGAAGATCAAGGCTGCCAGCAATACCAAGGACTGGCGTAGCAGTGCCGGTCGTATCAATGGCGGTCATGAGTATCTGACCATCTTCAAGGGTGAAACTGGTGAGGCTATCCATACCATTGCCTACTGGCCTAACCGTAATGCCAAGGCAGAACTGAGCGAGGCAGCTGGCACATTTAACTGGGATGACCGTAGCGGTAAGAACGACAAGGGCGACTATGGTAACCGTGGTGAGCGCTATCTGGCTGCCACTGCCTATCTGGCTGGTTCTGACCAGCGTCCCAGCGGCATCTTCTGTCGTGGCTACTATACCTATGCATATATCTGGGCTGTTGACTTCGACGGTCAGGAACTGAAGACACGCTGGTTGCATCGTAGCGACTCGAAAACCAACTATTCTGTTGTCGATGCTGACGGCAAAGCGACTTCTTACAAAGGAACCACCTGCTATTCCGGCTTAGGCCGTTACACTATGTATGCAAACGGTAATCACAATATGTCGATAGCTGATGTCGATGGTGATGGCAAGGACGAAATCATCTGGGGCTCTGCAGCATTGGATGACGATGGAAAGATGCTCTATTCGGTAGGCTTTGGTCATGGCGATGCCATCCATCTGGCAGACCTCGACCCTGACCGTCCTGGATTGGAGCTGTTTGACGTGCATGAAGAAAAGGGCACTTACGCTTGGGATCTGCATGATGCCGCTACGGGCGAGATTATCTGGAAAGGTGGACCATCAGGAGCAGACAATGGTCGTGGAATGGCAGGTGATATTGTGGCTAGCAATCGCGGACAAGAGTTCTGGTCGGCATACGGCGGTGCGGAAGGCACGACCGACAGGAACCAGAACCCCTTCAGTGCACAGACAGGCAAGCAAGCAGCAAACTCCAAACCGTCTATGAACTTCCGTATCTATTGGGATGGCGACCTGCAGGACGAGCTGTTGGACGGCACGACTATCTCTAAATATGGCAGTGGCACGTTAGGTGTCGGCAGTTCAACGATAGCCAGCCTTGGCAATCCCTCATCGTGCAATGGTACAAAGTCAACACCTTGTCTTTCTGCCGACATCTTCGGTGACTGGCGCGAAGAGCTCATTCTTTGGAGCACCAAGGATAATGCCACGCTGAACATCTATACCACCATCACGCCGACTAAGTACCGTGTGCCAACGCTGATGCACGACCACACCTACCGTATGGGCATCTGCTGGCAGAATACGGCTTACAACCAACCACCGCATCTGGGCTACTATCTGCCTGACTACATCGATGGCAAGTTGCCTACCGCCATTTCTACTGTCGATAACAAATCTATCGACAACAAAGAAGCCATCTTCGACCTCAGTGGTCGTCGCATACCAGCCCTACAGAAGGGACTGAACATTATCCGTAAGAATGGAAAAACATATAAGGTAATAAAGAATTAGGGATAATTATGAAAAAATTGGTGTTATTTCTTTTGTTGGTAACTGGCGCACTGATTATGTCGGCGCAGACTACCACAACGTCTTTAACGGAGTATCAGTCATTCCAGCCTGCCACTATCCATCTGGTTGATGGCAAACAGATTAAAGTAGAGTTTGCTAATATCTTCCTGAAGAACAGCAGCCTGCTTTACATCAGTGGACAAGACACGAAAGAAGCGAATCTGAAGACGCTGACCAAAGTCGTGTTCAAAGATCGTACCTATTATCGTATTGACTCAGTCCTGGCCTATCAGGTGGATACTGTCAATCACCAGCCGCTGTATTGTGCCAAACGTATCGATGTCGTGGCATGGAGAGGCATGCTGATTAACAACCGACAACTGAGCAACATCGATTTTGGTGATATGATAACCTATTCGGCCAATAATCTGGCTGACGAGCAAGATATCCATTTTCCACTCATCAATGTGTATTACCTACAGATTAACGGCAAGTACGTATTGGCTCATGAGCGTAACCTGAAACGGGTGCTCGATAAAGAGAAACGCCGTCTGATGGCATCGGTGATGAGTGAGCCGGGATTCAGCTGGACCAGTGAAACAAGCCTACTCAAACTACTTAAATACATACAATAATGAGAACATTTCTATTGGTTATTGGTTATTGGTTATTGGTTAGCCCTGTAAGGGCGCAGATCACGGATCGCAGTGGTGTCAAGGATGTGAATCAGGTGGTGGACAATACACCTGACAGCATTGCCAAAGCCATGACGGCACGCCCTGTACCTGGGTCGAGTCGCAAGGGCAACAATCCCGTACTGTTCCTGATTGGCAATTCCACCATGCGCACAGGCACACTGGGCAATGGCAACAATGGTCAGTGGGGCTGGGGCTACTATGCCCACGAATATTTCGACCCCACCAAGATTACCGTCGAGAACCAGGCTTTGGGCGGTATGAGCAGCCGCACATTCTATAACAAGTTGTGGGAACCCATCCGCCAGGCTATCCGCCCGGGTGACTGGGTCATCATCTCTATCGGCCACAACGACAACGGACCGTATGACTCCGGACGCGCACGTGCCAGCATCCCTGGTGTAGGCAACGATACACTGAACGTCACCATCAAGGAGACTGGCGAAAAGGAAACGGTATATACCTATGGCGGCTACATGCGTAAGTATATTAACGATGTGCGTGCACAAGGTGGCAACCCTATCCTGATGTCGCTGACACCACGCAATGCCTACGACGAAAAAGGCAAGATAATCCGTAAGCCCCATACGCAGTGGCTCATGCAGGTCGCTGCCGAGGAGGGGGTGCCTTTTGTTGACCTGAACGAGATTTCGGGCCAGAAGCTAGACACCTATGGCAAGTGGAAAACCGACTACCACTTCTTCCTCGACAAGATTCATACCAGCCGTTTCGGTGCCATGATGAATGCCCGTTCAGCTGCCGAGGGTCTGATGGCCAGTCATAATCCCGCTCTCAACCCGTTAAAAGCCATGATGCGCAACGTACAGTTGCCAGCTTACGACCTTCAGCGTACTGAGGGTAAGCCCGTGGTCTTCATCACTGGCGACAGCACAGTAAAGAACGCCGACAAGGATCCCGACGGCATGTGGGGCTGGGGAGCTGTAGCCAATACCATCTTTGATGAAACGAAGATTGACATCGTCAATGCAGCCATGGCAGGTCGCAGCTGTCGTTCCTACCTGAACGAAGGACGCTGGGACCGTGTCTATAACTCGTTGAAACCGGGCGACTTCGTACTGATTCAGTTCGGACATAACGACATCAGTCCCATCGACAAGCCCAAATACCGCGGTGCCATCGCTACCGCTAAGGACACCTGTCACGTCTACCGCATGCAGGCTGCCAAGGAGGACTTAAGCAAACAAAACGTTATCGACCAGAAGCTAAAGGCCAACACCCAAGTAGGCAGCTATGAGGTGGTATTCTCGTTTGGCTGGTATCTAAAGAAGTTCATTCAGGACGTCCGCGAAAAGGGTGCTACACCTATCCTGGTATCGCTGACACCGCGTAACGAATGGCCTAACGGCAAGATAGAGCGCCGCAACGAGACGTATGGCAAATGGTATCGCGAGGTAGCTGCAGAAACAGGCTGTGAGTTCGTTGACCTCCACAATATCACCGCTGACTTCCTCGACAAGAAGTGTGGTAAGAAGGAAAAGGCTATGAAGTACTTCAACCACGACCATACCCATACGTCGCTTTTAGGTGCCAAGACCAACGCCCAAAGCGTTGCCAAGGGTCTGCGCGACAACAAGAGTCCGCTGACGAATTATCTTAGAGGTAAGAAGTAAGAGGTATGAAGAAGGTTTTAGCCATACTTTTCACTATTCACTTATCACTGTTCACTAGCCCCGCAGGTGCGCAGTATACGACATATTCTGAACAGATGGAGCGCTTGGACCGTGGTATCGTGGCCCTGCCTGCTCAGGATAAGGGGATCTTCATCAGTTGGCGCCTGTTGGGTACCGATGCCAAAGGCACAACCTTCGACCTTCAGCGCGATGGTAAGACCATAGCCAAGGGGCTGAAGGTCACCAACTATACCGACAAACAAGGTACTTCGACATCGCGTTATAGCGTTATTCCGACTTCTCGAAATCTCGAAAACTCGAAATCTCGAAATAACGACATGTCACCATCGATAGAAGTTCTTCCCTGGTCAGATCTTTTTCTCTCCGTTGCCATCGACCGTCCTGAAGAAGGTAAGACACCCGATGGACGATCCTACCGATATACGCCTAACGACTGTTCGGTGGGCGATGTGGATGGTGACGGACAATACGAACTGTTTCTGAAATGGGAACCATCGAATGCCCACGACAATTCGCATGACGGCTATACTGGCGATGTCATCATTGACTGCATCCGTCTCGATGGCACCAAACTCTGGCGAATAAATCTCGGTAAAAACATCCGTGCCGGAGCCCACTATACACAGTTTATGGTCTACGATTTTGACCGCGATGGACATGCTGAAATGATTTGCAAGACGGCGCCGGGCTCGATAGATGGTACTGGTCGTTATGTCACCGAAGCTGCCGACAATGCTGACATCCGTCAGACAGATAATCAGGCAGACTACCGCAACGAGCGCGGACGCATCCTCAGCGGCCCAGAATATCTCACCGTTTTCGACGGACTAACAGGACGTGCCATTCATACCATTTATTATCGTCCGAACCGCGCCTTTGGTGTAGGTGGTGCTGCCGCTTACGACAAGGAAGGCTGGGGCGATCGTGGTGTGATGGGCAATCGAGGCGAACGCTTCTTAGCTGGTGTCGCTTGGCTCGACGGACCACAAAGCCGACCATCAGCCGTCATGTGTCGTGGCTATTATACACCTTCGCACCTCTGGGCTGTCGACTTCGACGGCAAGACGCTTTCCACCAAATGGCTGCACGCCTCTACCACCCCAAACGATTACTACGTCATAGATCGCCAAGGCCATCAGACCTGGTATCACAACTTGAAGGCAACGGCATACGGTCAGGGAGCCCACAGTCTCAGTGTTGGCGACGTAGATGGTGACGGTTGTGACGAGATCACCTATGGCTCGGCAGCTATCAACAACGATGGAACCCTGCTCTACTCCACCGGTTTAGGTCATGGCGATGCCCTGCATCTGAGCGATCTTGACCCCGACCGTCCTGGTTTGGAGGTCTTTATGGTACATGAGTCACGTCCTTACGGTGCCGACCTGCGCGACGCCCGTACTGGAGAACGGATATGGTACGAAACGGCACGCGACGATACGGGGCGTGGTGTGGCTGCCGACATAGATGGCACCCACCGTGGCTTTGAATACTGGCATATCTTCAACCGTGCCGTACGCGACATCAAGGGAAACGTCATCTCGAACCGTCTGCCCAGCAGTAATTTCCGTATTTACTGGGACGGTGACCTTCAGGACGAACTGTTGGCGAATCGTGGTCAGCGTCCTTACTTCCCCTCTTTCATCGAAAAATGGGATGGCGAAAAAGCCATACCCCTACCCCTCAGTAACGGCAAACACCTCTACGACATGGGTAGCTCTGCCTCATGCAACTGGACCAAGGCCACACCCTGTCTGCAGGCCGACCTCTTTGGCGACTGGCGCGAAGAAGTCATCCTTTGGGACTCAAGCGATGCTGCCCACCTGAACATCTTCACGACTAATATCCCCACGCCCTATGCCGTACCCACACTGATGCACGACAACATCTACCGCCTCTCCATCTGCTGGCAGAATACAGCCTACAACCAGCCCCCTCATTTGGGCTACTATCTGCCCGACACACAAAAATCAGGGAAGCGGGCTGATTGGTAGGAATAAAGCCTGTCCGTTTCCTACGCTGAATCAGGGCTTCCCTGAAAGCTAACTGGCGCCCACCCGTCACGGGCATGCACCAGCTGAGAGTTTTTTTTTCGTTAATTTGATTTTCAGCTGTCCTATCCTCACGAACCGGTTAGCCTTTACATTAACTATAATTTAATTTAAACTTAAAAAACATTATAAAAATGTTTCGTCGCAAAGCGATGTTTCGCTCATCCGTGCATCATCCTATGATAGCTTTGCGATTTTTTAACTATTTATTGAGCCACAAATTTGCGACCGTTGCGAATATATATACGGCCTTTCACCATATCAGTTACGCGTTGGCCTTGCAGGCTGTAAACAACATCATTGAAAGTCTCATGTTTGTTGACAGTCTTGATTGCTGTGGTGTTATTAAAATTATCGTCAGGCCAAACTACTTCAAGATCTGGAGCAGAAGCTGTCTTCTTTCCTAAAATATAAAGGCTATTAGCCGGTAAGTTTCTCGTGGTTCCAAACTGATCAAGCCAAGCAAAGGCAAGTCCACGATTTACGGGATTTGCCATCACGTAAATATTCTTTGATTTGTAAGTGGCATTTTCTTGCAGCGTGCTGTTTGACACTATAGCTGTATTATAGCGCAACTTGTTCTGGAAGCTAAGGGCATAGTCAAACCATAAGCCATCACTGCTTATCACAAGAGCGTCATCCTCAGCAGTAGCCGGTTCCAACACTACATCATCAGGCGTGTTGGTGCGAACCAGAAAGGCATGCGAACAATTCGTGGCATCAATAAAATAGAAACCCTCAACGACTATCATATTCATCATATATATCCTATTCCTGTTGGTGTCGATATGACCATAGAATAGTTCAATGGTTGCATCTTCCGTAGGATTACGCTTCAATTTATACTTACCACTCTTTGGAACAAATACTTTTCCAAAGTAATACGATTCGCCTGGGCGTTGATAAACCTTTGCCGTAAGATTCTGTGCCACACATTGAAGCGAGAGCCCCACCAACAGAAATGCCGAAAATATCAGTCGTTTAGTTGTTCTACTTTTCATACCTTATTATTATCGCAATTTTTTTGTTTAAAGGAAGGTGCATTTGCTAATCAGCAATATGCACCCTCCTCGTGGATTAGATTTTATTGAACTGATTATTACCAATCCAAGTCATCATCCGTAGGATTGTCAATTGTATCAACAGGACCGTCAGTAATATCTTCCTTCTCAACAGAACCAGCCATTAATGTCTGTTTCATATTCAAGCGAATTACTTCGACCTCAGGAGAAAAATAAGTCTTTTTCATATTTTTTTCTATGTTTTCTTTTAGTGTGTGCAGGGACGCAGGCCCCTGCACACTTTGTTTATAACTATAATCAGGATTACTTAACCACAAACTTCTTACCGTTCATGATGTAGATACCCTTCTGAGCGTTGTTTACGCGAATACCCTGCAGGTTGAAGATAGCGTCGCTGTTCTGCTCAGCATTCTTCACAGTATCAATACCAGTTGTGTTAGCATCGAAGTTGTCGTCGCCTTCGAATACAACCTCCAGATTAGGAGCAGCAGCGTTAACCTTACCTACGATATAGAGGCTCTTTGCCGACAGCCAGCGCAGGTCACCAATCTCGTGGTCACCAGTAGCCTTGGTGTAAGTAGCATCCTTATTGAACTTAGCGAAGGCGAAGCCACCGGCAGCAGTCAAAGGATTAGCCATTACATAAACGTCGCGACCAGCAAACTCTGGATTGTTGCGCAACTCCTGGTTGGCAATCTCAGCAGTGTTGTAGCGCAGCTGGTTCTGGACAGCCAGAGCAGCACCGAAGAAGTAATATTCTGAAGGATCGCCAGCGGCAAATGTAGCTAAATCCTCATTAGTTACTGTCTCAGCAGTAATTGTTGCAGAAGGCTCGATCTCGCTGTTGGTACGCAGTACGAATGCCTGGTCTACGTCAGTAGCATCAATCCAGTAGTAGTCATCGATAACGGGCAGGCTATACATATAGATCTTATTGTTCGAGTTGTCGATACGACCGTAGTACAGCTGAACGCCGTTCTTGTCAGATGTAGCATCGTACTTGGCAGGAACCTTGTACTTCATGTTCACACCCTTCGGGATGTAGAGCTTAGCATAGCCGTAAGTGTTACCTTCCTTCTTGATAATTGAGGCAATGATAGGTTCACCAGGAGCAACATCACTCTCAGAGTAACCTAAGCGATTTACGCACTGCTTGTCGCCATCAAGGACATCGGCAGCCTCATAAACGTTGGCCTTAGCCCAAGAAGTGGTGTACAGAGTAGCAACCTCAGCACCAGCAAGAGCAGCGAATGCAGTCTTTGCGAAGATAACCTCAGCCTCGCGGGTCTGCTCCTCACGATAGATAACAGAAATCTTCTCGTCGACTCCGGGAGTAGCAGCATTAGTAGCAGCAGCCTGGAATGCACCAGCGGCAACGGCACCTTCAGCAACCTGTACGCCAGATTCTTTCACATTAGCAAACTCAATCTTACGAACGTCAGGGCTCTGGAAGATACCAATAGCACCAGCATCAGCAACACTCTTCATAAAGGTAATCTCCTTGATCATGCCAGCCTGTGGAGTGTTACCAGCAATCTTCTTACCTGCAGCGATGTTACCAACAGTAACGACCTTCACACCATCAAATGCGCCGAGTTCACCAGCAGCTACACCATACTCCTTAGCGGTAGTTCCGTCAACAGCGATAATAGCCTCATTAACATTGGTGAATGTACCAACAGCAAAGTCAGCATTATAGTTACCCTTGACGGTTACAGTAGTCGTGTTCTCAACGGGAGTAGGAATATTCTCCCGAGAACCAACGAATGCACCAGCAGCAATATTAGCGGTAGAACCAGCAACAACGTCGCCAGTAATGGTGTAGTTAGCAGTACCCTTGGCAGAAGCCATGAAGGTGTTTGCAGGAATAGCAGTGATAGCACCACCCAGCTTAGCGATAGTCACATTCAGCTCAGAACCGTCAACCTGAGGACCCTGGAATACATTAGTACCCGTGATGTTCAGACCAGCACCAATCTCACCGATAGTGATATTCTCGATCAGAGCATCTTCGTTATTCACGTTAGCAAATGCGAAGTTGCCAGGAATAGCCAGCGTAGCAGCAGTCATCTTACCAAGCTGAACAGAGGTCAGAGCCTTACCCTCAAATGCCCAACCATTAATAGTCAGAGAGTTAGCGGTCATGTCACCAATTGTAACACTTGCCAGAGAATCAGCCTGGAAAGCATTCATACCGATAGTGGCAGTCAGATTCTGAACTGCAGGAGCAGGATGATTCTGAATCTTACCAATCTCAACTGTCTTGGCAGCAACGTTACCACCGAAGAATGCATTTGCATTAATATCAAAAGTAGAAGCAGCATTAGCAGAAGCGGTAATGTCACCCAACTTCACAGTCTTCAAGCCTTGGCAATCGAAAGCATTAACATCGATAGTTGCAGCTTTAGCAGTGATGTTGCCAAATTCAACACTCGACAGAGCAGATTCTGCACTAAATGCGAAATCATCAACAAGGAATGTCATCTGACCTACATTGTTCTCAGAGATGTTACCAAACTTAACAGTCTTGGCTGCGGGCTCAGTAACACCAATGATGAATGCACTGGCAAATGCACGCTGACCAATAGTGAAAGTAGAATTCACAGCATAAGGAGTAGTAATATTGCCAAACTCAACACTTGTCAGACCAGAACTCTTGAAAGCATTATCAGCAATTGTGAACGTACCGGCATCAATGGTACCGAACTTAACAGTTGCGAGAGCCTTGGTGTCACCGAATACCTGATCAATGGGACTAACAGCAGCGTTACCAATCGTAATCGTGCTGTTGAAACCAGCAGCAGGAGTAGCAGTAGTAGAAGTGATGTTACCCCACTCAACAGCAGCGAGAGCTACGTTACCAGCAGCGAAAGCATTGTCAGCAATTGTGATAGTACCAGCACCAGTAAATGCAGTTGCACCAAAGGTTACCTTAGCCAGCACAGGGTTGTTGGTGAAAGCATCACCTGCAATGCTGAATGTACCGCCATTCTGAATCTGGATGTCACCAGTCTTGATGTCAGCGAGATTAGCACAATCAGAGAAAGCATTAGCCCAAATCTGGAAGTCCATGTTGTTACCGCTCTTCAGAGTGATGCCCTTGAAGTCGAGAGCAGCAATACCTGTGTTCCTGAAAGCATTATTCTCGATGGTAACATCAGCAACACCGTCACTTTCAATACCATTGAAGATGACATCAGTCAGAGTAGTCACGTCAGTGAAAGCGCCCTTAATGTGAGTATCGCTACGGAGCTTGCCCTTGAAGTCAACCTTCTCCAGAGCAGTCACCTTTACAAAAGCGTCGTTTTCGATAATACCATTCAGGATACCCTTGAACTCAATCACCTTCAGAGCCTTTTGACCTGCCTCGTTGTATTTAGCATCATCAGCAGAGGCGTCGTTAGGATCATAATCACCAAACACGTTGTTACCAAGAGTCAAGCCCTGACCGATAGTCTTATTGTAATAAGCAACGAAGGTCAGCGTGTCAAGAGCGGCACAGCCTACGAAAGGAGAACCGATAACATTACAACTGGGGATATCCAGACGAGTCAGCGAACGGCAGTTCTTGAAAGCCTCGTCCAAAATGTGCTGACCAGCAGGAGAACCAGCAGGAGTGCCAGCAGCCTCACCAAGCTTAGTGCCGTCAAAACCATAAATGTTGGTCAGAGCAGTACAGTTAGCAAATGCAAAGTTGATAGCCTTTACATTACCAGGAAGGTAAACGGTCTTCAGCACATCATTGATGTTGCTAAGGTCATACATGAAAGGCTGACCCTGGATAGTCCACAACTGAGCAGCATTACGCAGGTCGAGTGTCTGCAGTGCGCTGTTACCAAACACGTAGTTGCCCAAAGTATTCATTGCTGTATTGCCAGAGGCAACAGAAACAGTCTTCAAATACTTACAATTGTAGAAGGCAAACACGTCAACGGTAGCACACTTCTTAGGAATCACGAATTCTCTAATACCAGTGTTCTGGAAAGCATACTTACCGATATAAGTACAGTTCTCCGTGAACTCCAGTTTCTTCATGTTCGTACAGCCGTAGAAAGACTTACCAGGACCACCATTAGTACCGACGGTATAGGTGAACTTGTCCAAACCAACGCCGTTGTAGTCTGTACCGTCAACGAAGATCAGAGTGTCAACCTCAGTCAAGCCGTAGAATGACTGCTTGGTTGTACCATTCAAGCCATCCTCAATCAGGGTAACGGCATACTTGTACTTCTCCTCACCGAACTTCTCCTCGAAAGTAACAGGAATACGAAGCGTTACCTTAGAGCCAGCAGCCCGTGCTGCTGCAAGAGCATCAAGACCATCGGCATCAAAACCGGTAATCTTTACGTTGTAGAATTGTTTGTTAGCGGCATCTTCCCAACCAGTGACGCGATAGGTAACAAGACCAATCTGGTCACCAATCTTGATGGTAGCACCAACTGCCGTACCATCTAAAGGACCATTAGCAGGGCGTGCAGCATTAGCAACAACATTTCCCAGCATCAGCATAGCGCTGAGAGCCAAGAACTTCAAAGTTAAATGCTTTTTCATTGTTAATAATGTTTTGTTAATAAATAATGTTTAATAAAAAAAATAAATTGAATACTTCTTTTTCGTTTCTTCTAATGGTTCGACATAGACACACACAAGGTGTGCTGACCAGCAACTTCCCCATGCCGATCAACTATCGCTAAAAACTTATGGAAACAAAAAAGACGTGGGAGTATGTCTCTCTCGTGCTTATCCCTGATGACAGGCTCTAGCATTGCCCCTACTTGAGGATAAGCAACGTCAAGCCTGCCCACGCCAGCGATGATATATCAATACACCACGGCATGGTCAATCCCTGATTGACGGATTCACGAATCAACGGATTTATGGATCCATGGATTCAATTCTCCGCATATATACGCAAAGATAGCACACCCATTGCTGGGGAGTACACCTTATTATATATATAAAGGGAATAATAGCCGCAGGGAGATATAAAATCAACCCACGTAGACGCCTTCTGTTGCATCACCGCTGCAAGTAGATTCAAATTTGCTAGATTTGTCAATCACAGACAGTAACGTTCGAAAACGTCCTTTCGAGACTGGGCGTACAACTGCCCTCAGGTCTCGTTCCACAAAATTAATTTTGGTTCCCGCCCACTCAAGGACAGGCTGAATATCACGCCCGAAAGCATAGAATTCGGTGCAAAGATAAGCATTTTTTCGTAACTTCCAAACATTTTTAAGAAAAAAATACAATTTTCCCCTATTTTTCTGCCTCTACATACCGTCTATAGGCAAAAAATAGATAAAAAAAGGGGTAAAAAAAGGTGGTCGAGAACTTCGATCACCTTCCTTTTTGCTTGTCGGGATGAGGCGACTCGAACGCCCGACCCCTACGTCCCGAACGTAGTGCGCTACCAACTGCGCTACATCCCGATTTTGCTTAAGCGGGTGCAAAAGTACGAAAAAATTTTGAGATTACAAAAAAAAATAGTACTTTTGCACACAAAACTAACCAAAATGAAACAAATTATCCTGTTCGTTGTATGCACCATAATGTCGCTGAGCACGTTAGCCCAGCGGGTTATGGTTGTGGAACGAGACAATGCACTGAGCCTGCTCGACGCCATCAGCAAGGCCAACGAACAGAATGCCGATACGACAGCTGAACGGTTGTTTATCCTGATACCTAATGGTTTCTATGACTTGGGAGAGACGGTGCTGACGCGCATATCCGGCCATAACATCGCCCTCGTTGGAGAAAGCATGACGGGTGTCGTCATCCAAAACAAGCCCGACGTAAAAATTGAAAGCATCAGCAAGACGGCTGTCTTCCAAAACCGCGGCAGAAACAACTACTATCAAGACCTGACGCTGAAAAATGCACTGGACTACTATGCATCTGAGCCAGACGGACGGGCGGTAACGTTACAAGATAAAGGTACGCGTACTATTTGTAACCGCGTTAGAATGCTGTCGTATCAGGACACCTACTATAGCGACAACGAGAAATGTCAGAACTATATGCAGGATACGGAGATTCACGGCACGATAGACTTTATCTGCGGGGCAGGCGACGTCTGGTTTGAGGGCTGCAAAATCGTGACGGAGAAACGGACACGGGATGGCAGTGGCACGAACATCATCACGGCAACACGCACATCGGAAACACCATGGGGATATATCTTCAACCGTTGCACCATCGAGAACGATGTATCGATGTTTAACTACGGACGTTCGTGGCACACCAGTCCTCGCTGCGTATGGCTTAACACCACCCTGCTTACGCCCGAGAAACTGGAGGCTACGCGCTTTGACGATGAGGGCATGAAAACCTCGAGCAACTATTTTAAGGAATACGCTACGATAGATGCCCAGGGACGCGACATTACGCCAAAGACAAACGTGGTGACCTTTACGTTGCGCGACCATACACAGCCTTTTACCGCGGAAACCATCATGGCAAAGGAGGAGTATAAACAGTATACGCTGAAACATATCTTTGGCGACTGGCGGCCAGACAAGATACTGAAGAAACTGGAGAAACAAAGCCAGAGACTGAAGAAGAAATACAAATTTAGATAAGATGAAAAGACTAATTCTATTGGCTGTTGGCTGTTGGCTGTTAGCCGTTAGCCATGCCCAACAAGTGATAAGGGTTGAAAAGAGTAATGCCAAGAGCTTGCTGGACGCTGTGGCACAGGCTAATAAGACCAACGCAGAACAGACCGCCAAACAGTTATTTATCCTGATTCCCGACGGCTTTTATGACCTCGGCGAGACCGTACTGACAAAGATTACAGGCCATAACATCGCACTGATAGGTCAGAGCATGGAGGGTACCATCATCCAGAACAAGCCCGACATCAAGAAGGAAGGCATCAGCAAGACGGCCATCTTCCAAAACCGAGGTACGAATAATTACTTCCAGGACCTGACACTGAAGAACGCCCTCGACTACTATGCTGCGGGGGCAGCAGGACGTGCCGTAACCTTGCAAGATAAGGGCTATCGGACCATCTGCAACCGCGTGCGCTTGTTGTCATATCAGGACACCTATTATAGTGACAACGACAGAAGCCAGTTCTACTTTCAGGACTCCGAGATTCACGGCACTGTGGACTTCATTTGCGGTGATGGTGACGTATGGTTTGAGCGCTGCAAGATAGTGACCGAGAAACGTACACCGGACGGGAGTGGGCGCAATGTGATAGCAGCTCCCAAGACATCGAAGACGCTATGGGGGTATATCTTCAACCGCTGTACCATAGAAAATATCGTATCAAACTTCGAATTTGCCCGTGGATGGAACGGTACGCCTCACTGTGCATTTCTCTACACCACCCTACTCACACCCGAAAAACTGAACAAGAACCGATTTGACTACCGAGGCATGAATACCGTACAGAACGACTTCAAGGAATACGGTACGATGGATGCTCAGGGTCGTGACATCACACCTAAGACAAATGTTTTGACGTTCATCATGTCGAAAAAGAAAATGGAAGGCGACAAGGAGATTACAACCGAACAAACGTGTACGGATGAGACCATACTAAAGTCAGAAAGGGCCGCCGACTACGCGATAGATATTGTCTTTGACGGTTGGAGACCGGATAAAATCATCAAAAAGATGGAAAAGAAGACCCAAAAACTAATGAAGCGCCTATAACTGGCGCTTCAATTCGTTTATCTCGTCAGGGCTCGTAGCCCACGAAGTGACGAAACGACAGATGGTACGATGACCCTCGGCTTGTCCCCAATGGGTGAAGTCCATGCGCTTGGCCAGTTCGTCGACCTTAGCATCAGGCAGGATGACAAACTGCTGGTTGGTAGGCGAGTCCAACCAGAACTCATAACCTTTTTCCTGAAAGATATGTTTCATCTGCATAGCCATCTCAATGGCATGACGTGACAGTTTGAAATAGAGGTTGTCAGTGAAGAGGGCCTCGAACTGCAAGCCTATAAGGGCACCCTTGGCAATGACAGCACCATGTTGCTTCTGGATGGAGAAAAAGTGCTTGTGTGCATGGCGGTTAGTGAAGACAACCGCCTCACCACATAAAGCGCCTATCTTTGTTCCTCCAATGTAAAAGACGTCACAATGACGAGCCAGATAGGGCAACGTCACGTCGCAGCCATCGGCCATCAGGCCATATCCCAAACGGGCCCCGTCGATGTATAGCGGTATGTCGTACCGTTGGCAGACCTGATAGATGTCGTCCAACTCTTGCGCCGTATAGAGCGTACCGAGTTCAGTAGGAAAGGTAATATAGACCAATCCTGGATGCACAGCATGGTCGCGGTTGCCATCGTGGTAGAAGTCGTCGAGATACTTGTCGAGGGCCTTAGCCTCCATCTTGCCCAAGTTATCCGGAATCGTTATAATCTTGTGCTCGGTAAATTCGACGGCACCAGCCTCATGGACATTGATATGACCAGAACCGACACAAATAACGCCCTCATACTGATAGAGTATCGAGTCGATGGTAGTTGCGTTGGTCTGTGTACCGCCCGTCAAAAAGAATATCTGAGCATCGGGCATACCAATGGCCTCGCGAATACGGTCCTTGGCACGCTCGGAGAACTCGTCGAAACCGTATGGCGTCGGCTTGGCATCATTGTACCTGATGAGGTTTTCCAGTACTTTGGGATGGGCACCGTTGTTATAGTCGCACTCGAAGGAAATCATAGACATTGAACGTTGAACATTGAACGTTGAACGTTACATCGCTTCGAGCATACGCTTGATAACAACGGAACAGGAAATCTCACGATTGGCAGCCTCAGGGATAACAATGGAATTCTTTGACTCGATGACGTCGTCAGTAACTATCAGACCACGACGGACAGGCAGACAGTGCATGAACTTACCGTTATTAGTCCAAGACATGTGCTCGGTATCTACCGTCCATGACATATCCTTGGAGGTAATCTTACCGTAGTCAGCAAGATTGGTGACACCAGGGTTCGACCAGTTCTTTGCATAGATAAAATCAGCACCCTCAAAGGCCTTCTTCTGATTGTATTCCACACGGGCATTACCCACAAACTTCGGGTCGAGTTCGTAGCCTTCTGGATGGGTAATGACGAAGTCGACATCGGCCGCATTCATCCACTGTGCAAAACTGTTAGGGACAGCCTGTGGCAGGGCACGGCAGTGGGGAGCCCAGGTGAGGACCACCTTTGGTCGGGCCACCTGTTTGTACTCCTCGATGGTTATCAAATCGGCAAAAGCCTGTAGGGGATGTACGGTAGCAGTCTCCATAGCAAAGACAGGTTTGCCACTATACTTGATAAACTGGTTCAGTACCGTCTCGGCATAGTCGTACTCACGGTCGGTGAGTCCGGCAAATGAGCGTACACCAATCATATCGCAATAGCACCCCATAACAGGGATGGCCTCCAACAGATGCTCGCTCTTATCGCCGTCCATGATGACACCGCGTTCTGTCTCTAACTTCCAGGCACCGGCATTCACGTCGAGCACGATGACATTCATGCCGAGGTTCATGGCAGCTTTCTGAGTAGAGAGGCGTGTACGCAGTGAGTTATTGAAGAAAATCATCATCAAGGTCTTGTTCTTTCCCAGATGCTGATACTTGAAACGGTCATTCTTAATCTCAAATGCTTCGGCCATCGCCTTATCCAGCGGGCCGATATCGGAAACATTAATAAAACTCTTCATAATTTTATTTCATTATTACGTTATATCGTTATTTCGACATATCGGTTTACGGCCTTACCTGACCTTCGCCCTCGATAATCCATTTATAAGTAGTAATCTCCTCCAAAGCCATCGGACCGCGTGGACCAAGTTTCTGGGTAGAGATACCTATCTCGGCACCAAGCCCGAACTGCGCACCATCGGTGAACGATGTGGGAGCATTCCAATAGACACAAGCGGCATCGACGTGGGTCTGGAAACGGCGGGCGGTCTCTTCATTCTCAGTGATAATAGCCTCACTATGGCCGCTACCGAACTGGTCGATATGTGCCATGGCCTCGTCGAGTGAAGCAACGGTGCGTACTGACATCTTATAGTCCATAAATTCAGTACCGTATGAGTCGTCTGTGGCTGGCTGAAGGAGGATATCTGGGTAATGGCCTTGGAGTAACTGATAAGCGGGACCATCGACATAAAGAGTTACTTTATGGTCGAGTAGAGGTTTCATCAGTTCAAAGAGATCACCCAAGCGCTTCTCGTGGATAATCAGGCAGTCGAGGGCATTGCATACTGAGACACGACGAGTCTTGGCATTGCAGATAATAGCTTTACCCTTCTCCAAGTCGCCATCTATATCAAAATAGGTGTTTACCACACCGGCACCCGTCTCAATAACTGGAATACGAGCGGTATTACGCACAAAATCTATCAGGCGACGTCCACCACGGGGGATGCACAGGTCTATATAACCAACGGCATTCAGCATCTCGCCAGTAGCCTCATGGGTAGCTGGCAGCAATGTCACAACGTCAGGGTCAACACCATATTGTTGTAACACCTCATGAATCAACTCGACAGAAGCTTGGTTCGACAAGTCAGCATCTGAGCCACCCTTCAGCACACAGGCATTGCCGCTCTTAAAGCACAGCGAAAACACATCGAAGGTAACGTTGGGACGCGCCTCGTATATCATGCCGATGACTCCGAAGGGAACAGAAACACGGTGCAAGCGAAGTCCGTTGGGTAATGTCTTCTCTTTGGTAATATATCCCAGAGGAGAAGGCAATTCGGCCACATGACGCATGTCGGACGCGATATCATTAAGACGCTTGGAAGTCAACTGCAAACGGTCGTACAGCGGATTCTTGGGATCCATCTTTGCCAAGTCCTTCTCGTTGGCTGACAAGATGCGTTCTTGAAAATCTACTATTGCATCGGCAACAGCCTGCAGAATCTGGTTACGCAGATCTTCTGAAATCAAAGCAAGCGACCTACTGGCAGCTTTGGCCTTCTTAAATGTTTCAATCAATTCCATAGGGTATGAATTCTGTATGTGGTACGTTTTGTTTATTCTGCATGAGGTCCACCAGAATGTTGTCACGCTCGCCATTGGCAATGATGACACGGATGCCTGCCTTCTGGACTTTCGTGGCTGTGGTATATTTAGAGTGCATACCACCACGACCAAAAGCACTCTTCTCGGGTTGGATATATTCAGAGAGGTCACGACCAGGCTGCACTTCGGGTATCAACTCTGCCGTCGGGTCGTTGGGGTTCTTGGTAAACACACCATCGATATTTGAGAGCAGTACCAACGTTTCAGCCTGCATCATTTGGGCTATCAGACCTGATAGCTCGTCGTTATCAGTGAACATCAGTCCTGTAATACTAACGGTGTCGTTCTCGTTAACGATGGGCAGCACCCCATTGTCCAGCATGACATTCATGCATTGGCGCTGGTTGGCATACTCATCACCGGGCTCAAAGTTCTTCTTCATGGTAAGCACCTGTCCAATATGGATATCGTACTCCCGGAAGAGGTCGTAGTAGAGTCCCATAAGTTTTACCTGTCCCAAGGCAGAGAACAATTGGCGCTGCTCTACGCTGTCCAATTCACGACCCGTACGTAATTCGTCACGTCCTGCTGATACGGCACCGCTGGATACAAGGATGACATCATAGTCCTGACTACGAAGCCATGATATTTGGTCTACCAATGCCGACATACGTGTCACATCGAGTTTTCCATCAGCGCGTGTCAGCACATTCGAGCCAACTTTAACAACTATTCTTCTTCTCATAATACTGTTAAGTCTAATATAGTGGTATATCCTTCAGATGATCTATCTCGGGGGTTGCGTCGTCTGGCGTACCTACCACCGTGATAATATCGAAACGGATATCATGATTCACACGATAATACTTCACATAATGATTAATGGCCCCTTGAAGATTGCGAAGTTTATGATAGTCCACGGCCGTCTCAGGTTCCATAAAGGTGCGGTTGCGACGTGCCTTGACCTCAACAAAAACCATCGTTTCTTCATCCATGGCAATGATATCTATGTCACGATGACCCGATTTCCAGTCACGTGCCACAATGGTATACCCCATACGCTGAAGAAAGTCAGCCGCACAGTCTTCACCCCATTTACCTAATTCATTATGAGCTGCCATAAATCAAAACATACTAATTGGGCTACAAAATTACGAAAAATATCACAATCATGCAATTATTTTAAGGATAATAAAGAAAAAGCCCTCTCATCGTCGTTGATGAAAGGGCTTCTCTATTGAAAAGTGGCGGCCTCCTACTCTCCCGCATTGCATTGCAGTACCATCGGCGCAGGCGGGCTTAACTTCTCTGTTCGGAATGGGAAGAGGTGGGACCCCGCCGCAATAACCACCTGAATATCGCTGCGAATTAGTAATGAGTAATGAGTAATGAGTAATTATGATTACTACATTCCACTGGACATACTCACCTACTAACCGTATAGGTGACAATCTTCACAAGCAAGCTATAGGTTTTGATTATCTCAACACCTGAAAATATGAATATATCTGCTAGCAGACTAATCATAATTACTAATTA
>CAMJDL010000004.1 GCA_946404405.1 uncultured Prevotella sp. | reverse complement strand
ATGCAGGCAATGCTGGATGCAGTGACCGACAAGTTCGGCATCACGCTCAATGCCACCCAGATCAAGCACTTCCGCGAGGATGCTATGATCGGTGCTCCCCTCAGCAAGATGGCTGAATACCTCAGCCTTGAGCCGGAGAAGATGGCAGAGGTAATCCAGAGTCTGGGCATCCCCACCGATAGTATCGATGGAGGAAAGAGTGAGTTCCAAGAGTGGGTAAAGGCCGCTCGTGACGCTAATCCTGATATCAAACTCTGCATCAAGTGCGATGCTACGACACCGTACAAGACCATTAAGGCCATGATGTCTGAGCTGCAGGATATGAACGAGAACCGTTACCAGTTGATTACTAATCTTAAAACTGCATCGGAGGAATAAGATATGGCAAAAAAGAATCTATCCAAGCAGAAGAAAATGGATACCCGCGTGAACTTCACGCCAATGGTAGACATGATGATGCTTCTGATTACCTTCTTCATGCTGTGTACGACTCTGGCTAAGCCACAGGCTATGCAGTTGACGATGCCGAGTAACGACGAGAACGTAGATAAGGAAGACAAGTCGGTGACCAAGGCTTCTCACACCCTTACATTCTATCTGGGTGCCGACAACAAGATTTGGTACATTGCCGGACTTCCCAACTACGAAGATCCCTCTTGTGTGAAGCAGACCACTTACGGTTCTAAAGGTATCCGTGACGTGCTCATCCACCACACCACTGAGGAGGGTGTCAACCCCGTTGCTCGCATCATGAAGGCCAAGCAGGAACTTGACGCCAAGAAGAGCGCCTATGGCAGCACGATGACTGACAAGCAGTATCAGGACAAATTGTCGGAGCTGAAGAAAGGTATCGTCAACGGCGAAAAGATTCCTACACTGACTGTGATTATCCGTCCACTGGACACAGCAACGTATGAGAATATGATTTCAGCTCTCGATGAGATGCTGATATGCAGTATTGATAAGTATGTCATTGATAAGATTGGCCCTGAGGACAAGGAACTGATCGAAAAGGCAGGTGTCAAGTAATCAATGTCAAACATTTAAAACGTAAGAACTATGTCAAAGATAGATCTAATAGACAACAAATGGTCTGACCTCGTATTCGAAGGTAAGAACCAGGCTTACGGTGCTTATCAGCTGCGCAGAGAAACTGGCAAGCGTAATGTCAAAGCCTTGCTGGTGATGTTCGCTATCGGTGTCGCTATTGCCGCCTTCGTAGCCATTAAGGGTGTCGTAGAAAACGCCATGAAACAGGACGTTGCTATCGAGGCCGACGTGGAGCTGTCGAAACTGGCAGAGAAGAAGGAAGCAAAAGTTGAGCGCAAAGAGCAACCGAAGCTTGAAAAAGTTGAAGTCGAGAAAGTGAAGAGTTCGGTGAAGTTCACCGCTCCTGAAATCAAGAAGGACGATGAAGTAAAACCCGAAGAAGAAATCAAATCTCAGGAAGACCTGAGCAAGACCAACACCGCAATCGGTGCCTTCGACGTGAAGGGTAACGACGAGGCTGCAGGCGAAGTGCTGAAGGCTAAGGAAGTTATCGCACAGCCGGAGCCCCCGAAGGAAGAGGAAACCAAGGTATTCGACGTTGTAGAACAGATGCCTTCGTTCCCCGGTGGTCAGGCTGCTCTGTTCCAGTGGCTGTCTAACAACATCAAGTACCCGGTAGTAGCCGAGGAGAATGGTGTTCAGGGACGTGTTATCGTGACTTTCGTGGTTGAGCGCGACGGTTCGATTACCGACGTTAAGGTCGTGAAATCCGTTGACCCGTCACTCGACAAGGAGGCCGTACGCGTAACCAAGGCTATGCCTCACTGGATTCCTGGTAAGCAGAACGGTTCGGCTGTACGTGTGAAGTACACCCTCCCCGTAACCTTCAGACTTCAGTAAGATGATTAGAAACGCATTCAATTTAATTGGATTAACACTCATTTTAGGCTTGTTCCTCGCTTGTGGGAACAAGCCTAAAAATAGTAAGGAGGAGCAGGACTATCAGCGCGCCGCCCGCTATTTTGTTGCCGACGCCAGCTTCCAGCCCATCTTGGACGAAGAGTTGCAGGTATTCCTCTTCCAAAACCTCCTCGACACCCTCGATGCACAGTACACCGACGAACAGGAGGCTGTGCAGAAACTGATGCGCCTTGAAACATGGCTTGCCTTCACCACCCGCCGATTGACGGAGAAAGAAGAGCAG
Source organism: uncultured Prevotella sp. (assembly GCA_946404405.1). Taxonomy (GTDB): domain Bacteria; phylum Bacteroidota; class Bacteroidia; order Bacteroidales; family Bacteroidaceae; genus Prevotella. The sequence goes on along the minus strand of CAMJDL010000004.1, from coordinate 122,989 downwards.
AACCTGAAAGACCGCCGTTACCTGCCACGCACCTATGCGCTTGCCTACGACGGTTTGGCCATCATCACCAACAATAGCAATCCCGACACCTGTATCACCGTCAAGGATTTTAAGCGTATCCTTCAGGGCGAACTGGTTAAGTGGAGCGACATCTACCCCCAATCCAAATTGGGCGAGATTGACGTTGTGTTTGACAATCCCCTGTCCAGCACCGTACGCTGGTGTGTTGACTCCATCCTCGGTGGCAAGGAAATCAAAGCCCCTAACATCGGAGCCGTCAAGACCAGCAAGGCCGTCATCGACTATGTGGAACAGCATCCCAACGCCATGGGTATCATCGGTTCCAACTGGCTCAACGACAGCCGCGACACCACAAATGTCACCTTTAAGAAGAATATTCAAGTCATGAAGGTCAGCCGCATGGACTCGGCAACAGCCGCTAACAGCTGGCGACCCTATCAGTACTACCTATATAATGGCAACTATCCGTTGGTACGCACCATCTATGCCCTGCTCAACGAGCCGCGCACGGGTCTGCCCTCGAATTTTGCCCATTTCTGCCGCCTGCCAAAGGGGCAGACCATCATCCTTCAGTCAGGTTTATTGCCCATCCAGGCAGCTATGAACCATCGCGAGGTAATTGTGAATAATCAATAAAAATATAAACTTTTCAGTTAATCATTCGTCATAGAGACATAAGCGATAAGGAACATTAAGTATAACTTAAATACAAACGATTATGAAAGCAATTAAATATTTATTCATCACTGCGCTGACACTTGGTTACAGCGCTAACGTTATGGCACAGGACGGCTCAAAGGCTGATATCGATGCCGTTAAGAGAATTATTAGTAGCAAACCAGCTGATCTCGACAAGCAGATGAAGCCCTTCTACAAGGCTAACAAGAAGAATGCCGAGAATCTGGTAGCCTTCGGACGTGCCTTCTACGAGGCTAAGGACACCGCCAATGCCCGTGTCTATGCTGACTATGCCCTGCAGGCTTCTAAGAACAAGAGTGCTAATGCCTTCATCCTGTTAGGCGATATCGCAGCTGTTGCTGATGATGGTGGTGGTGCTGCTTCACAGTATGAGCAGGCTATCTATGTAGATCCCAAGAACCCCGATGCTTACTACAAGTATGCCAACGTCTATCGTAAGATCAGCCCTGCCGGTGCTGTAGCTAAGTTGAACGAGCTGCGTGCCCAGCGTCCCGACCTCGCTGTCGACGCTATGGCTGGACGTATCTACTATATGTCTAACGAGTTCGACAAGGCTCTTGCTGCTTATGACAAGGCCGATAAGAACAAGATGGAAGAGCGCGACCTCAGCGACTATGCCATGTCAGCCTTCTTCAAGCAGAAGTACGACAAGGCTCTTGAAGTTGCCCAGTTTGGTTTGAGCAAGAATCCACGTCATGCCGCTTTCAACCGTCTGGCCTTCTTCAACCTCACCGAGCTCAAGCGCTACGACGAGGCTCTGCAGTATGCCGATGCCCTGTTCCACAAGAGCGACTCAGCCAAGTTCTCATACTACGACTACACCTACTATGGCAATGCCTACGTTGGTGCCAAGCAGCACGAGAAGGCCATCGAGATGTACGAGTTGGCACTGGCTCAGGAGGATATGGACAACAAAGCCAAGCGTGCCGGTGTTGTCAAGCAGCTCTCTGACGCTTACAAAGCTAAGGAGGACTACCCCAACGCCATTAAGCACTACAAGGACTATCTGAGCAATCAGGAGAAGCCGACAGCTATGGAGCTTGCAGGCCTCGCCAATCTGCACATGCAGCACGGTGGTAGTCTGCAGGATGCTGAAGCCAAGAAGGCTGCCTTCATCGAGGCCGACGCCGTCTATGCCGACCTCGCTTCGAAGTACGAGAATGCCGTAGAGTATGCCAACTTCATGCGTGCCCGTGTAAATGCCCAGATGGACCCCGACTCTAAGCTCGGTCTTGCTAAGCCCTACTACGAGAAGCTCATCGAGCTCATTGAGCCACGTGCCGAGAAGGACGCTACAGAGCGTGCCCGCATCATCGAGTCTTATCGTTACATGATTGCTTACAACTTCATCGTCAAGGAAGACAAGGATGCTGCCAAGGCTTTCGCAGCCAAGTTGCAGGCCATCGATCCCGACAACGAAGTTGCCAAGCAGATTCTCGAAAGTAAGTAAACTACTAATTATTATATCTATAGAAGGAGCCTGGGCTATCATTGCTCAGGCTCTTTTTTTGACGGCATTCCGAGCATCAACCTTTCTATTCTTTTCGAATGATGAATTTTGATAACAATATCACTTTTACTTCTAACGTATTTATTGTCAGCTTATTAGGTAAGGTGTCATTACTTCCATTAATATCACTAATCATCACCATAGTAAAACAAGTTGTTTTGGTGACGAAGGAATGGTACTTTACGATGATAGAAAGGCCTTCTACGATACCAAAACAACTTGTTTTACTTTTGTAGAAGCAAAGGCTACGAGGAGGCATACTCATGAGTAAGGCTAAAAAACAGGCTAGAAGCTACCTAGAAGCAGGATAGAAGCTACCTAGAAGCAGGATAGAAGCTACCTCTAGAAGCTGGCAAGGAGCAGTCTGGAGTATGGAAGTAGCCTGGTTTCAAAAGGTCTTGCAAAGTCAAACCGTTCAACAATATTTATTAGAAAAAAGGGGCCAATCTGCTCCTTTTTTCTTTTGTAGCCGCAAAAAATTAAAGGAAAATTGTATTTTTTTCTTAAAATTGTTTGGAAGTTACGAAAAAATGCTTATCTTTGCAGCGAATTCTATGCTTTCGGGCGTGATATTCGGCCTGTCCGCGAGTGGGCGGGAGCAAAATTAATTTTGTGGAACGAGACCTCTGGCCAGTTGTACGGCCAGTCTCGAAAGGACGTTTTCGAACGTTACTGTCTGTGGTGACAAATCTCGCAAATTTGAAACTTCGTACAGCGGTGATGCAACAGAAGGCGTCTACGTGGGTTGATTTTATATCTCCCTGCGGCTATTATTCCCTTTATATATATAATAAGGTGTACTCCCCAGCAATGGGTGTGCTATCTTTGCGTATATATGCGGAGAATTGAATCCATGGATCCATAAATCCGTTGATTCGTGAATCCGTCAATCAGGGATTGACCATGCCGTGGTGTATTGATATATCATCGCTGGCGTGGGCAGGCTTGACGTTGCTTATCCTCAAGTAGGGGCAATGCTAGAGCCTGTCATCAGGGATAAGCACGAGAGAGACATACTCCCACGTCTTTTTTGTTTCCATAGTTTTATGTTTGAGTTCGGACAGTTTGGGGAGCGACTGGCCAGCACCTTTGTGTGCCCCTAAACCTCGAGAGAAGTAACGTAATTATATTTATTTTATTTATTAACTTTTTAAATTCAAACAAAATTATGATCAAAAAAGAACTGAAATTCTATGAGGCTCCGGCATGTGATGTCGTTGAGCTGAAGGCTTCTTTAGCTCTGTTGGCTGGAAGCAAGATTGATGGTGTCGACAACGACGATGACCTCAATGGTGGTAATGATGATCCAGGATTTTAATCAAATTGTTAACTATTAAAATTAAAAACATGAAAAAGTATTTGTACAGTGCATTGGCATTGCCATTGCTGTTTGCTTGCTCTTCTGAAGATCTTAGTGAGCAGGGAGCTATTAGCAACGATCAATTTGCAGGCATCGAAAAGGTTGATGCCGAATTCTCTATGGAGGGTACAACCCGTTTTGATGGAGCAGGAGACCTTGATCCTGCTTGGACTCCTCAGGAAGGCGACCTGTGGGGTTTCGCTTGGGAAGGTGATGGTACTGTAGTCCCCGTTGGTACTGGTGTGGCCAAACAGAATCACAACCTGATTCAGACGAACGGAATCTTCACGCCTCAGACATCTATTTACGTAGGTAAGTATTTTATCTATCGTCCTTATGACGAGACCACTGTTTCTCCTCAGGCTATCAACTTCAACTCTCTTAAAGAGCAGACCATCGCTGAAGGTTTCGCAAGTTCAACACAGGCATGGAAAGATCTTGCTACGACTGCTATCAATATCGGCAGTAAGTGGACTGTAGTTAATGGTGCTGGATGGGTTGACGATAACGGAAAGCGTTGGGACAAGGCTGGTATTAAACAAAACTACAAGCTTTATGCAGCAATGTTCTCAAACCAGACAGGTCTTGACCTGACTTATACGAAGAACGATCCGGCCTTCACAGAAGATAAGGTAATTAAAGGTGCTTCAGATATCGAGTTAACCCTTAAGAAGGGTGATAAAGTCGGTGCTGCTAAGATCTTACGTGGAACAATAGAGCTTGCCGGCGCAGCCAACGCTTTCACTTATGCTCCTACGGCTTCACCTGAAGCTGAAGCTCATGATGCTATCCCTGCCCACAATGGTGCATACTGGGCAGACAAGAAGAATTTGGGTGCTGGTGAGGGCTTCAACTTCGGAATCTCAACTGGTGCTATCACTTTGAATGTTGGCAACGATGGTATTTCAACGGAAGGTAAAGAGACTGCTTGGTTCTGGTTCAACAGCCTGCCTGTTACCGCTGGTGATGGTGCAGTAGGAACCGTTGTAACTCCAGTTTTCGAAACAACCTATGGTCAGGTTACAGTAAAGAAATCTTATGATCCAGAGACAAACTATACTGTTGGAGATTGTGCTTATGCATTCGAACAGCCTAACGAAGGTGCCGTAGATGGTGAGGCTAAAGAGTGGATTAAGTTAAATGATGAGGCTGATGATGACCTTATGAAAGCCAAGGATAAAAAGACTTGGAAACTTTCTAAAGTTGCTCATAAAACATTCATTAACCAGTATGGTAACCACAAGGGTAAGTATTCTGTTACTGTTGACTTCTCTAAAGGTGTGATGAATAATATGCACATCCAGAGTGATGCTCACCTCCAGCAGGCTCTTAAGTACTACATCGCTTCAGGCAAGACTGAGAACGTTACTTTGAATCTTGATGGAGCTAGCGATGAAGACAAGACATTTAAGCTTTCCAAGATCTCTATCGCCCTTATCCAGAGTATTGCTGGAAATAAAGTGAAAGTTCAGGCTTGCGCTACTCACAACAATCCTGTGAAGATTATCATTACTCAGGAAGGTTCCGCTGGTAAGACTCTGGTTCCTAATCTTAATGGTGTATTTGCTGCTGCTACCGATGTGTACCTCGCAGGTGATGGTACCACTTGGACTTGGAGTGATAAAATTAAGACTGGTGATGTTGTCGGTAAGCTCACTATTGACGGTAATGTAAGTTCTATCACCAATTTGGGTACACTCGACGTTACTACCACTAACATAGAGCTGAGTGTCGCTGGTAAGACTCTTACAAATGCCAAGGATGCAACAATGAATATTACTAAGGTCACAACTGTTAAGAATGCTCTTACTAACCTTGGTACAATCAACGTTGGTTCTGAAACACCAAAGAACTTTGCTGCAGAACTCCGCGCATATAATGTTAATATTACGAATGACGCTACAGCTCTGAATACATCTGGTACTATCAACAACTGGGGTGTAGTAGGTGTAACATATGAAACTACCGGTCATGTCTACAACTATGGTACAATTGATATGAAGCAGCCTGGTGCTATCACTCTCTTGACATCTAACGAATTAGGTGGTGCTTTCCAAAGTGCATGGGCTGATGATAACAAGCTGGGTACCGTAAAATTGCCAAATGGTGCTCCAAACGCACTTGTATCTGTTGCAAATGGTGCAGAAAATGGCTTCATCGAGTACGTATGGGATGGTGGAACTACTTATGCTACTCCTAATAGTGGTACTGTGAAGTACAACACTATCATTGTAAGCACCGATATTAAATTCACAGCTAACGAACCTGAGATTCAGTACATTAAGTTCGATGGTATACGTACTCAGGTTACCAACCCAACTGATGGCTCAGCTGATGATCAGGGTAAACTTGGTAGCTTGAAGGCTATTATTGTAAACAAGGACAAGAGTATCATCATTGAGAAAGGTAACGGAATTGTTACAACAAATAGTGCACACCTCTATTCAGGTGCAGCAATTTACCAAGGCGGTGTATTCAATCCTAAGAATAAGGTTGTCGCCGGTAAGACCGTAACTGACTATCTCGGCACATGGTCAACTGATCAGGTAGTTAAGTACTAAAATGAATCCGTACTCACAAAGTGCTAGACACTAAGTGAGATAATCAAAATCCAATCTGGGGCGCAGGACTGAGTGCCTTGCGCCCCAGATTTATTAACTAAAGAAATGTCGACAATGGAATTCTTGACAATATACAACATACTATGCCAGCGTCTTATAACCTACACTCAGATTAATGGCGCTAACATGTTCAGAATATCAGATTCTGAAGGACTGATAGGCATTAAAAAGCAAGGCGTGCTAACCGTTGTTATCAAGATTGTTTCCATACCTCCACAAAATCAAGATATTTCAGTTGGTATTGTTCGTACTCTGAAGTGTCGTTTCCCGTATCTTCGTTTCTTTGCTGTCTGCGATGGCGTTACAGCGATGCTGTATGACTTAAAAAGCAAGTGTTGTAGGGACTTCGATATTGATGGTTTTACAAGTTGTCTGCGTAGTTATATTTGTGAAAAGAGTTATTATAACACTGCTCTTTCCTTACAGGGTGTTGGTAACAGAAATAATGTTGAGACCATTTCCTTTCATGGGAAGGATATCGTTCTTTTTGATGACCATCGTACTACACTTGACATTCTGTTCGAGATCTATAAGAGTGGTCAGATGGAAGGTTTAGTTCCTAACCTGATAACTTTCGACTATCATGAGGATTGTTGTGATGCGGGAACTCGCGAGAGGCTCTTACAGAAAATCGGTGTGACGGATTTATCAGAGGCAACAGACCGCCAGTTTTGGAATTTCGTGGAATTCGATGTTTGTGGCAATGATGATACTTGGATATCAGCTGCTATGACCTTGAATCTTGTTCGTGATGTAGTTATTATTGGCCAAGAGGCGAACAATAATGTGGACAATCATGCGAACTCTGAAGAGTCAGAACACCGCCTTTTCAGCATAAGTCATTTGCCAGCCTCTATAGGAAATAGGGGTTGTTTGGGCGATAATGTTATATCAGAGCCCTACTACAGTCAAATACGAGATACTATGCAGTTCCATCATGATTCATTTGATGACAATCTTGTCTATCCTTTCGTACTGGATTTCGATTTGGACTGTTTCAGCACGGACGTACTCAACCACAAGAGAGCTTGGCCCGAGGACATTTTTTATCAAGAGTATGTTAAGAATGAGAAGGTCTACCTGTTTATGAAGCAACTCATCTACAGGTCATCGCTGATTACGATTAGTCGTGAACCTGGCTGTTGTGGAGGATTTGGAGAGTCGCACAAGATTCTGTCGCTTCTTAACAAGTATTTCTTTGAGGGTTGTCTATTTGATATGTAAACAGCGGAGACACTATTTGTGTAAGAAGGAAGATCTTATAGATAAAAGCCTTTTTGCCTTTGGTAAAAAAGGGCGCGAGGCAGGTACAAAAGGGTTGAGAAGCTTTGAGTAAAGTTAAAACTGCGACGATGGACGTTAAAACTACGTCGATGGATGATAAAACCACGACAATGAATGATAAAACTACGTCGATGAACGAACTTTTTAGATGGAAGAAGTAAGATGTATGATGGCTGATGGAAGATGTAAGATGTAAAACGCAAGTAGCTCAAAGAGATGGGAGCTGATGAGGTTCGAGTCCTCGCTTTGTGACGAAACATTTTTATAATGTTTTTTAAGTTTAAATTAAATTATAGTTAATGTAAAGGCTAACCGGTTCGTGAGGATAGGACAGCTGAAAATCAAATTAACGAAAAAAAACTCTCAGCTGGTGCCTGCCCGTGACGGGTGAGCGCCAGTTAGCTTTCAGGGAAGCCCTGAGTCTGCGTAGGAAACATGGACAGGCTTAATTCCTACCTCTCAGCCCGCTTCCCTGATTTCAATTACTTCGAATGCTTACAAAAACTGCCTATTATTTGATTATCTGAGAAATAATTGCTATCTTTGCAGCCGAAAGGCTGCGAGAACGGGCGGCATCTCGGCAAAGAGCAAGCTCTCTACACTCGGTTTGCGCCGTCCTTGCACACGAAAAGAGATAAATACTCATTATGATTCCAGTAATTGATAGTGCAAAAAGAATTGAACAGCAATTCCGTACAGGAGAATATGAGATACAGCATCATTTACGCGGTTATCCGTCCTGAGATTTCTGAGCGCATCAGCGTGGGGCTAATCATCGTTGATGACGACAAAGTGGATGTGCGCTATTCACAGCAGAAATTGGATGCCCTGCGAGGACTATTTCCGCAGAAGGAATACGAGTTCGTGTCGCAGGTGGTCACTTCGATGCCGACAGACGGTAGTGTCAACAGTGTTGCGGCCATCGACTACCTTACGCGCTATTCAAACAACCTAATTGCAGTATCGCCCCTGCAAACCATCGACATCGAGCCAACGGAGCAGAGCAAAAATCGTTTGTTCCGGAACTATGTTTATGAGAGTGCATAAGTAGCACTACACAGTGCAAGCACTAATATCATAGCACTCTGAAGTGACACTAAGTACTTCTGGGTGCTATAATTTTGTATTGTCATGTGTAAACATCGCTTTCTTTGATCGAGGTCAGTCAGTAATAACATCCATCAGGGAAGCCCTGAGTCAGCGTAGGAAACATGGACAGGCTTAAATTCCTACCTCTCAGCCCGCTTCCCTGATTTATAATCAAACAGCAGAGGACAGTATCTCTGAGAGCGTCGGATGGATATGTACCATGTCGCGCAGCTGGGCGGCAGTGGTGTCACGACACATCAGCACACTGACCTCTTGGACGATGTCGGCAGCATGGGCGCCATAGGCATGACAGCCGAGGATGAGGTCTCCCTCCTGCCCCTCCGAAGGAGGGGTGACGAAAAGCTTCAGCATGCCTTCCGTTTCACCCATGGCAAGAGCTTTGCCATTGGCACGCCAGAACGACTTCTTGCATTCGTAGGCAATACCTTGTTCCTTCAGCTGCTCCTCCGTAGGACCGACGCAAGCAGCCTCGGGAGTGGTAAAGATGGCTGCGGGCATGATGTCGAAACGGATACCATCCTGCTTGCCAAGGATATGGTTGACGGCACGGATAGCCTGCATCTCGGCAGCGTGGGCCAGCATCTGGCGGGCGTTGACGTCGCCGATGGCATAGAGGCCCGACGGAAAACCGTCGGGAACGGTGGCCACGCGAGAACCATCGGGAACGGCGGCGATTTGAAAATTAGCATCGACGGGGATGGCGCCGTTGGGGGCAAGGGTGATGCCAAGAGTTTCAAGACCCAGCCCATCGGTACGAGGCTTACGACCTGTGGCCATGAGGATGATGTCGGCATCGATGTCGGCAACGTTCTCGACAGCCGTCTTCATACGGAAGGTGATGCCTTGTTTCTCCATATATTTACGCAGACGTTTGGCAATATCGCTATCAAGGGCTGGCAAGCACTCCTTCAGGTATTCGATGACAGTAACCTCAGAACCGAAGCGATGAAAGACACTGGCGAACTCCATGCCGATGACGCCAGCACCGATGATGGCAAGGCGCTTGGGAAGCGTTTCGAGATTCAGGAGGCCAGTAGAGTCAACCACGCGAGGGTCATCACAGCCCTTGATGGGGAGCCATTTGGTTTCGGAGCCCGTGGCGATGATGATGCCCTTGTCGGCGATGAAATCGCCGGACAAGGAACGAAGCGTGTGGGCATCGACGAACGAAGCGCGCTCACGGACGAGGGTGATGTTGGGATGCGAGAGGATGCCCTCGACACCAGCACGGAGCTGCGGCACCACCTGAGCCATACGTTCGCGAGCCTCAGCAAACGAAGCGCTATGGACATAGGTCTTGGTGGGAATGCAGCCTACATTCAGGCACGTACCACCCACGTTATCGCCCTCGAAGATGGTGACCTTCAGACCTTGCTTGGCGGCATATTCAGCGGCGCGGTACCCACCAGGGCCCGCACCGATGATGATCAAATCAGTATTCATAATTAGAAATTAGTAATTAGTAATTAGAAATTATGATTACTCTGCTAACAGCTGACGATACGTTGTCACTGGATGTTTCGCAGCCAGCACGTCGTCTACACGTCCGATGGGCGTCGTATGGGGAGCCGTCTTTACCAAATCGGGATTATTCTTGGCCTCCTCGGCAATCTGGCGCATCACGGCAATGAAGCCATCGAGCGTTTCCTTCGACTCATTCTCTGTGGGCTCAATCATGAGACTCTCATGGAAGAGCAAGGGGAAATAAATCGTGGGGGCATGATAGCCGTAGTCGAGCAGACGCTTGGCGACATCCATCGTGGTAACACCAGTGGACTTATCCTTTAGTCCATCGAACACGAACTCATGACAGCACATGGAATCGATTGGCAGTTCGTAGACATCCTTCAGCGATTCCTTGATATAGTTGGCATTCAGCGTGGCCAATGGTCCTACCAGTCTTACGTTCTCACGACCGAGTGAGAGAATGTAGGCGGCAGCGCGCATCATCACACCAAAGTTGCCATTGTAAGGCGATACGAAGGGGAAGAAATCCTGCAAGCCCTCACGGACACCCACAGGACCGCTGCCAGGACCACCACCGCCATGAGGCGTGGAGAACGTCTTGTGCAGGTTGATGTGCATGACGTCGAAGCCCATATCACCAGGACGACAGGCGCCCAACATAGGATTCAGGTTAGCACCATCGTAATACATCAGACCACCAGCGTCGTGAATCAGCTTCGCAATCTCTGGAATACGCGTCTCAAAGAGTCCGAGAGTGTTGGGATTGGTCATCATCATGGCGGCGATAGAATCGCCGCACAAAGAACAAAGGCGCTGCAGATCGTCGAAGTCCACCGTTCCATCAGCCAATGATTTCACCTCGATAATCTCCAGGCCACATACAGCGGCAGAAGCAGGGTTCGTGCCGTGGGCAGAATCGGGTACAATGACTTTTTTACGAGCCATATCGCCACGTGACTGGTGATAGTTGTCTATGGTCATCAGACCCGTCAGTTCACCATGTGCACCAGCATAGGGCTTAAAGGTAAAGTGAGCCAGACCCGTTAGTTCACAAAGTGATTGCTCCAGAAGCGTCACCATTGCCAAAGCACCTTTTGCGGTGTCACCAGGCTGCAGGGGATGCAGGTTCTGGAACTGTGGCAAGGCAGCCATTTCCTCGTTAATCTTGGGGTTGTACTTCATCGTACAGGAGCCCAGAGGATAGAAGCCCGTATCGACACCGAAGTTATTGTTCGAGAGGTTGGTATAATGGCGCACTACCGTCAGTTCATCGCACTCAGGCAACTGAGCTTCCTCAGCACGCTGCATCGAAGCAGGTATCTCGTAATCGCCAAAATGGTTCCTTGGCAGGCTGTAGCCTTTGCGGCCCTCTTTCGATAGTTCGAAAATCAAATTTCCATAGAGTCGGTTATTCTCTGACCTATTGTCAGAGTGTGGCGTTGCAATCATAAGGCAGCAATCTTTACGAAGTTATCAATTTCTTCTTTTGTACGTTTCTCGGTAACGGCAATAATAAGGCCGTCTTCCATCCTCACGCCACCTAAGAATCCAGCATCAATAAAGCGCTGGTAGAGCGTATCGATATCACCATCGTACTTCACAAAGAACTCGTTGAAGAAAGGCTGGTCGAATACCAGATGGAAACGTCCAGTCTTCTTGAGTTCGTCCCAAAGATAATGGGCACCAGCATAAGAGAGCTGTGCAGCTTCCTTCATGCCCTGCTTACCCATCAGCGACAAATAAACCGTAGCCCAGAGTGCCATCAGCGACTGATTGCTACATATATTAGAAGTAGCCTTCTGACGACGGATATGCTGTTCGCGAGCCTGAAGGGTGAGCACGAAGGCCCGCTGGTCGCGATTATCCTTGGTCATACCCACGATACGACCAGGCATCTTACGAATCAGTTTCTCCGTACAGCACATATAGCCCACGTATGGTCCACCATACTGCATGGGAATACCTAAACTCTGGCCATCGCCCACAGCGACATCAGCACCCCACTCGCCTGGCGTCTTCAACACGGCAAGGTCGGCAGCGACACAATTCATCATGAAGAGCGCCTTCTGTTCGTGACAGGCATCAGCGAAGCCAGTGAAGTCCTCCACAATACCAAAAGCATTGGGCTGTTGCACCATTACACCAGCCACATCACCCTTAGCCAGCTCTGCCTTGAGTTCATCCAAATCGGTCGCACCATCTTTGATATGCAACGCAAAGAGTTCGATACCCTGATGATGCGCATAACGTGTCATCACCTTTACCGTCAGCGTATTCATCGTACCGGCAATGAGCACACGACGTGCTTTTTTACTGGCAGCCACAGCCATCATCATAGCCTCAGCTGCAGCGGTAGTGCCATCGTACATGGAGGCGTTAGAGACATCCATCCCTGTGAGCTCAGCCATCATCGACTGGAACTCGAAGATATAATGGAGCGTGCCCTGTGAAATCTCAGCCTGATACGGGGTGTAAGACGTCAGGAATTCGGAACGCTGCAACAGTTGCGGAATGACAGACGGCGTATAGTGGTCGTAAACACCAAAGCCCGCAAAACACGTCAGCTGTTTATTCAGGGAGCCGAGTTTTTCAAAAAACTGGCGCACCTCCATCTCGCTTGCTCCATAGGGCAACTTGTAGTCACCCTTGAAGCGAATACTCTCAGGAATCTGGGCGTATAAGGCGTCGACAGAATCGACGCCCACACGATCGAGCATGGCTTTCAGATCGTCCTGAGTATGAGGAAAATATTTATAATTCATTGAACATTGAACATTGAACGTTATTTTTCGCAGAATGCTGCGTAAGCTTTGGCGTCCATCAAGTTGTCGAGTTCCGACTTATCGCTGATTTCAACCTTGATAATCCAGTTCTCATAAGCATCCTGATTGACGAGCTCGGGCTGGTCTTCCAAAGCCTCGTTCACCTCGACGACAACGCCTGTAACAGGCGACATCAGGTCGCTGGCAGCCTTGACACTCTCTACAGCGCCAAACTCTTCGCCTGCTGTTACTTCATCATCGACATCAGGCATATCGACATACACCACATTGCCCAGAGCATTCTGAGCATAATCTGTAATACCAATGTAACCGAAGTCACCTTCAACACGTACATACTCGTGCGACTCACTGTAGTAGAGTCCCTCTAATACTTTTGCCATATCTTTTGAATTTTAAAATTTGAATTTTGAAATTGATGATTACTTTTTATAGCTTTTGTTATAGAATTGTTTCTTAACGACCTTGCCAGGGAATACCTTTTTACGAATCTGAATCTGCACCTCAGTATCCAACTTGGCGTAAGGGGTATCGATAAGTGCCATGCAAACGCTCTTGTCCGTCGAAATAGTATGATAACCTGTTGTTACTTCGCCAATAGGTTCTCCTGCCATATTCAATACCGTATAACCGTGACGGGGGATGGCCTTGTCGGCCAGTTCAATGCCCACAATCTTCTTTGCAGGACCGTCTGCCTTCTGCTTGGCAAGTGCAGTCTTGCCAATGAACTCCTCTTTGTCCAACTTCACAAAGATGCCCAAGCCTGCCATGATGGGCGTGATGTCAGCAGATAGCTCATCACCATAAAGAGGCAGTCCCACCTCGAAGCGTAGTGTGTCGCGACATCCCAAGCCACAGGGTTTACAACGTCCTGAAGCAATCAGTTTATCCCAGCACTCATTAATATAAATAGGTGTAGCATAGATTTCAAAACCATCCTCGCCAGTATAGCCGGTACGTGAGACTATCACATTACCTATTTCCTTGAAGGTGTAGAACGTCAGGTCAGAACCGTCGATGCCCAGCACATCCTTCATCACCTGCTCAGAGTCAGGGCCCTGCACAGCCAATTCACCATACTGGTCGCTCTGATGTTCTAGCGTGACGTCGAAGCCTTTGGCCTGCTCTTGTATCCAAGCCCAGTCCTTATCAATATTAGCAGCATTGATGACCAGGAAGAAATCGTTCTCTCCCTTCTTATACACCAGCAGGTCGTCCACTACGCCACCATTCTCATAACACATCATGCCATAGAGAATTTTGCCGTTGGGCATGCCTTTGACGTCATTCGTAAAGATATGATTCACGTAGCGCTCAGCATCATTGCCAGTAATCTGCACCTCACCCATGTGACTGACGTCGAAAACGCCGCAGGCTGTGCGTACAGCCTGATGCTCGTCCACGATACCAGAATACTGAATGGGCATGTCGAAACCACCGAAGGGCGACATCAATGCCCCCAAAGCCACGTGTTTGTCATAGAGACAGGTCTTTTTGTTTTCCATTTGTACTGTATTTATAGTTTATTGATAAAATCGTTCGTCAGATATTCCTGTGCCATCTGCTCTATCTCATCCACCTGAGCAGTTGTCAGCACCAGCTCACCATCGCAGAGCGTCTGTCGGATGAGCGACTTCACGTCTTCTATGGAGAGCGACACATGGTCTTTCAGAAGGGTGATGCGCTGGCGCACGCTTTGGATGCCTTTCTTTGCTAACTTCTCAGGACCTGGCGTGATGGCGTTGAGCATGTGCTCCATATTCGTGTCGTAGAGCAGCGTCGAATGAACGATGTTACATCCGTCGAGGTGCAGACAAGCCGTACCACAGACTTTCCTGTCGCCAATGAGCACATCGTTATGCTGGGTTCCAACAGCCTCAACACCCATCCGACGCAGTACCAGCAACACCATTTGTATGAAACGGTTGAAGGCCAGTCCCACGCTGTCACCTTTAGAGACATACGACAGCATCACATTGTCATGGTCAGCATACACACACCCACCGCCACTCTTCCGACGGTACATCTGGATGCCATGTTGTCGACAATAGTCCACATTCACCTCGTTTTCCACAACTTGATTGCGCCCAAAGATTACGCTGGGCTCCACCTGCCACATGAAAAAGCACTCATCCTCAGACATATAGCGGGCCACATATTCCTCCATAGCCAGATAAAAAGACAGCTTCATAGGCCGTCCCCTTTGTATTTTCTCTGGCAGTGCTATATATTTCATTTGGACTGTAGTGGATAACTTTTTGCAAAAGTATGAAGAAAATATGTAATATGCAAGTATTTTATAGAAATTATTTTCTCTTAAGAAAAAGGTTAATATTTATTTGGAAGTTTGCTTACTAATTCGTACCTTTGCACTCCAAAGAGCATTAATGTGAATTTATTAGAGAATATAAAATACCCTGAAGACCTGCGACGCTTGTCAGTGGACGAGTTGCCACAAGTGTGTCAGGAACTGCGCGAAGACATTGTTCAGGAGTTGAGTGTCAACCCTGGACATTTGGCGTCTAGTTTAGGCGTGGCAGAGATTACTGTAGCTCTCCACTACGTCTACAACACGCCAGAAGACAGAATCGTATGGGACGTTGGTCACCAAGCCTATGGTCATAAGATTCTGACGGGACGTCGCGAGCAGTTCTGCACCAACAGAAAACTGGGTGGCATCCGCCCCTTCCCCTCACCACTAGAAAGCGAATACGACACCTTTGCCTGCGGACACGCTAGCAACTCGGTATCGGCTGCACTTGGTATGGCTGTAGCTGCTGAGTTGGAAGACAAGCATGACCGACACGTAGTAGCCGTTATTGGCGATGGTGCACTGAGCGGTGGCCTGGCCTTTGAGGGACTGAACAACGTATCGTCGAGCCCTAACAATCTGCTGATAATCCTGAACGACAACGACATGTCGATAGATCGCAGTGTAGGTGGCATGCAGAAATATCTGTTAGGACTGAACACGCACAGAACCTATAATGCCATCAAGTTCAAAACGACGCGATGGCTGCACAGCAAGGGTCTCATGAATGATGACCGTAAGAAAGGCATACAGCGTCTGTCAAATGCCATTAAGAGTGCCATTGCACACCAGCAGAACATCTTCGACGGCATGAACATACGCTATTTCGGACCTTTCGACGGACATAATGTCAAGGAGTTGGTACGCATACTGACTGCCATCAAGGACATGAAAGGGCCGAAACTGTTACATCTGCACACTCAAAAGGGACACGGCTATGCACCAGCTGAGAAGGACGTGACAACATGGCACGCACCAGGAAAATTCAATCCTGATACCGGTGAGCGAATTGTTGACGAAGACCCCACAAAGCCACAGAAATATCAGGACGTGTTTGGACACACACTGCTTGAACTGGCCAAACAGAACCCCAAGATAGTTGGTGTAACACCTGCAATGCCCAGTGGATGTTCGATGAACATCATGATGAAAGAGATGCCCGAAAGGACATTCGACGTGGGTATAGCCGAAGGACATGCAGTAACCTTCAGCGGTGGTATGGCCAAGGACGGCTTGCTGCCATTCTGCAATATCTACAGTGCGTTTGCACAGCGTGCCTTCGACCATATCATACACGACGTGGCATTGTTGAATCTGAATGTTGTATTCTGCTTTGACCGTGCCGGACTGGTAGGCGAAGACGGTCCTACGCACCACGGTGCCTTCGATATGGCTGCACTGAGACCTGTTCCAAACCTGACGATATGCTCACCTATGGACGAACATGAGTTGCGTCGTCTGATGTATACGGCACAACTTCCCAATAAAGGACCGTTTGTCATTCGCTATCCTCGAGGTGGCGGTGAATTGCAGGATTGGCGCTGTCCGTTCGAAGAGGTGAAGGTAGGTACAGGTCGTAAAATGAAGGATGGTACGGATGTGGCCGTGCTGAGCATTGGTCCGATAGGTAATAACGTGACCAGGGCGATTGCCGAAATCGGTGATAGCATGAGTGTTGCCCATTATGATATGCGATTCCTAAAGCCACTGGACGAAAATATCCTTGATGAGGTTGGCCGCAAGTTCAAACGTATTATTACCGTTGAGAATGGCACACGCAAGGGTGGACTTGGATCGGCTGTCCTGGAATGGATGAACGACCACGGCTACTCGCCAAAGGTGCAGAGACTGGGGCTACCCGACAATTTTGTTGAGCACGGAACAGTGAAGGAATTACAGCATATTGTTGGTATTGACGAAGAGGGTATCATAAAGGCTATCAGCCAAGAGCCAAAAGCTAACTGCTAAAAGCAAAAAGCATAGCGTATGAAGATTATCATTGGCGGAGCAGGAGCCGTAGGAACATATCTGGCACGTCTGTTGTCAAAAGACCACATGGACTGCGTGCTGATTGACGAGAGTGCAGAACGTTTAGGCGGACTGGACGGTAAATTTGATATCATGACCCTGCAAGGTTCCCCTACCAGTATTCGTGTACTGAAAGAAGCGGGTGTCGAAAAGGCTGACCTTTTTGTGGGTGTCACACCTGATGAGAGCCGCAATATGAATGCCTGTACCATTGCTCACGGGCTTGGTGCCAAGAAGACGGTAGCACGTATCGACAACTACGAATATCTGGCTCCCAATCTAAAACCTTTCTTTGCCGAGATGGGCATTAACTCCCTCATCTACCCAGAAGTGTTGGCTGCTTATGATATTGTGAATGGTCTGAAGATGTCGTGGGTACGTCAGCGTTGGGATGTACATGGCGGTGCTCTAGTGATGTTAGGCATCAAGTTGCGTGAGACTTGTCAGATACTGAACCAACCGCTGAAGAATCTGTGCGGACCAGACGATCCCTATCATGTGGTGGCCATCAAACGACAGGGTGAGACGTTGATTCCTGGCGGTAACGACGAGTTGAAGGTCAACGACCTAGCCTATTTGATGACCACCCGCGAGTATATCAACTACGTGCGACAGATTTGTGGTAAGGAGCACTATGCCGATGTCAAGAACGTCATCATAATGGGCGGTGGCAAGACGGCTGTGCGTGTGGCACTGACAGCCCCCGACTACATGAATCTGAAAATCATCGAGAACGACGAAGCCCGTTGTGAACGTCTTAACGAACTTCTAAACGATGTTGACACGATGGTGATTCATGGTGACGGACGTGACTTAGGACTGCTACAGGAAGAAGGTATCCAGACCACACAGGCCTTCGTCGCACTGACTGATAATGCAGAAACCAACATCCTTGCCTGTCTGACAGCGAAACGTTTAGGCGTACGCAAGACGGTGGCCATGGTTGAGAATCTGGACTACGTAGAGATGGCAGAGAGTCTGGACATCGGAACCATTATTAATAAGAAGAATGTAGCAGCGAGCCATATCTACCAGATGATGCTTGATGGTGACGTGAGCAATGTCAGAAGCCTGATGATGGTTGACTCCGACGTGGCTGAGTTCATCGCTTCCGATGGTTCGAAAGTCACCAAGCGACTGGTCAAGGACTTAGGTTTGCCTTTTGGTGTGACTATTGGCGGATTAGTACGTGATGGGCAAGGTATTCTGGTCAATGGTAACACACAGATTCTGCCTGGCGATTCTGTCATGGTATTCTGCCACGAACAGAACTTGAAGAAGCTGGAAAAGTTCTTCAAGTAGAGGTAAGAGGTAAGAAGTTAGAGGTGAGAAGGTATGCTGAATACTGCGCTGATATATAAAATCTTAGGTTCGCTGCTTTTCCTTTTGGGAACGCTGCAAGCCATTTGCGCAGGTATAGCCTTGGGCTATCAGGAGGACGACGTCATGTCGTTTCTGATATCCACCATCTTTACTTGCTGCTGTGGATTAGTATTGAAATATATGGGGCGCAATGCCGACAACAATCTGAGTCGTCGCGACTCCTATTTGCTAGTCACACTAACATGGTCTGTTTTCTCGCTACTTGGTATGATGCCTTACCTGATAGGGGGCTATATCACCAATATTACTGATGCTTATTTTGAAACCATGTCAGGTTTCTCAACAACGGGAGCCACACTGATAGCAGATGTTGAACGACTACCTCATGGCATTCTGTTCTGGCGTTCGCAAACCCAATGGATTGGTGCATTGGGAATCGTATTCTTCACCATTGCCATCCTACCATCAATGGTAGGCGGTGGTAGCGTGAAGGTGTTCGCTGCCGAAGCTACAGGTCCCATGCGCGAAAAGATGCATCCCCGTTTGTCGACGACAGCCAAATGGATTTGGAGCGTCTATCTGGCACTTACCATTGCCTGTCTGCTAAGCTACTATGCTGCTGGTATGGACTGGTTCGACAGCATTAACTACTCCATGTCGACTACAGCAACAGGCGGTTTCTGTACCCATAATGATACCACCGCCTATTTTGATTCGCCTACCATCGACTATGTGAGTATCGTGTTCCAATTCCTGGCAGGCATCAACTTCACCCTGCTATACTTCGTGCTGTTTAAGGGTCGTTTGCGTTTGCTATTCAAGAGCAGCGAGTTCAAGCTATATATTGGTCTGGTAATTGGCGCCACCCTGTGGATAGGCTATCTGCTGATGACACGCAACGGATACGGCATGGAACACGCGTTCCGTAGTGCTCTCTTCCAAGTGGTATCTTTCTGTACCACTACAGGACTCTTCAACGACGATGCATCACGATGGCCTCATATCACATGGGTAATACTGGGCAGTCTGATGTTTATTGGCGCCTGTTCTGGTTCCACGACTGGTGGATTCAAATGTGTTCGTGCCGTTATGGTGTTCAAGGTGCTGCGCAACGAGTTTCGCAAGATTCTGCATCCCAACGCCGTATTGCCCGTTAAGATTGACCAACAACCAGTTCCCCAGCAGAAGCTGACGGCTCTTTTAGCCTTTTTTGCTATTAATATTGTCATTATCCTACTTGCCACCACAGTTATGTTGGTAGCTGATATTGATATCACCAAATCTATCATCATCGCACTGAGTTGTGTCAGCAATGTAGGTCCTGATTTGTCAATGGAAATAGGTCCGGCACTGACATGGGGAGAGCTACCCGTCTACATCAAGTGGACGTGTACATTCCTGATGCTAGTAGGACGTTTGGAAATTATGTCTGTGCTGGTGCTATTTACTCGTACCTTCTGGAAAGACAGCTAGAGATTAAGGAGCTACAGAAGTTACAGTAGTTAAGTATTGGCTGATATCCTGTTGGATGAGTTGATACTGTGTGGAACGTTCGTAGCCAGTATTCTTTTTCAGCATTTGACGGATGTCCTGCAGCGAATGTTCATAACACGACATTTCGTTGGTGCGCTGCGTATGGTGACGAGCCATACGGGTAATCTCATCCTGGCGTTCCTGACGCAGACGATTACATACCTTATTTAATATAGGTACGATAACGGTATCGAACAAGTGGTGTCCTTGTATATAAAGATAGGTTGTCTGTGGCGTGACACCCAATGCTTTGATTTGTTCTTTCGTCTGAAGATAAGCCTCCTTATTATTTGGGAATTCATGCTGCAACTGATGCACCTTGGTATTGACCTTGCGACGCAGATGGTCGAGTGAGGGCTGTGGGTCGAAAATACTAAAACCTCCTGGATCAGCCACTCTATTAAAGTCCGTCAGCGAGAACTTGTTATGATTCCCTGTCCGATAGGCCCATACCGACCAGATGAACAAGGGGAAGATGGCTTCAGAGTACTGCCCCAGATAGTCGACGAAATCAAAGATACGATGGTCATTCAGCGTGATAGCCACACATGTGTCGTGCAACGACGGGGCATAGCATTGCAGGTTTTCGATGGCATAGGCATAGGTATGAAACACGTACGGGCTCTCTATCACCTTCTGCGACTGAGCAGTAGTGCCTTGCAACAGATAGTCGTAGTCAGCATCAACACAGGCTATCATGTCAGGACCAAGGATGTCTGATGGCTTCTGACTATTAGCTGAAGGCTTCTCTATAAAATTCATCAGTACGGCCTTCTTGCCTCGTTCCAGTTTTCTATGGGATGGCAGCATCACCTCGAAATAGCGCGTGTCGTCCTCAAAACGTGAAAGCACAGTGCGCCAGAAATAGACATCGTCGTAGCTCTCGACATATGCCACGATGCGACGCCGTGCCTGCTTCGACTTCAGGTGGTTAGCTGCTTCGAAGTATCGGCTATTCAGATTATCTTTCAGACTGCTAGGCATGCACAGAAATCATAATTACTCATTACTAACTGATCATTAAATGGTAATATCACTGACTTCCGTCACCTTATCTACCCAACCGTTCATGATGACAGCTGGCGAATGAGTCGTCAGGATGATTTGTACGTTGGGATTCAGTTCGACGATGAGGTCGATAAGTCGTTTCTGCCACTCGATATGCAGGCTGACCTCAGGCTCGTCCATAAAGAGGATGTATGGCTGTTGATCCTCTACAAGCACTGTCAACAGGATGGCCAGCATCTGCTTCTCACCACTGGAGAGCTGATAGGGCACCAGCGTCTCACCAATCTGCGAGAAGCGTATCTCATTCTCTGTGCGTACAATCTTCTTGCCCGTATCGTCAAACAAATCGTCTATCATATCCTGGAAACGTGTCTTTGGCTGCGACAGGTGTTGGGCAGCATCTGCGTTACCATTCTGCAGTTCTGAAATAATACGATTGCCAATGTTCACTTGATAATCCAGATACTTGCGCTGCAAATGATAAAGTTGGAAGTCAAGGGCAGAACGTATACGGGTGTCTACCAGATTCAGCGTCTCATTGTCCAACATGGGAGAATCGAGCGAACGGATGATATCGAAACGTACGTGGGTGGCATCCTCTGGCTCAGCGGTGATATGTACACCTTTCAACAGATGATTAATCAGGTCACCATTGGTGTTGACACTTTTAAATACCTTATTTAATATAGTACTCTTACCCACGCCATTGATACCGCTAAGGATATTCACTTGTGGGTCGAGCGTCCATAGTATATGTTTCTTACCACTCCACAGAGAGTCGATTTCTATCTGTTTGATATAGTTTGCATACTTCATAGCCGTAAGTTTTGGTGCAAATATACGAAATAATTATGAATTATGCACTATGAATTATGCATTATTTCGTACCTTTGCAGGCGAAAAATTACTAAAATGGAAAAAACAAGCAATAATAAAGCATTAATAGCGCACCTCAGTATGTTTGGAGCCTGTGCCGGATGGGGCTTGATGGCACCAATCGGCAAGGATGCTATGACGCATGGCTTCGATGGTATGTCGATGGTCACCTTTCGTGTTGTTGGTGCCTGTGTGCTATTCTGGATAGCCTCTCTGTTTGCACCCAAGGAGCACGTTCCACGTAAGGACAAACTGATGTTCATCGGAGCAGCTATCTTCGGACTGCTTTGCAACCAGTGCTGCTATACGGTAGGCTTAAGCATCACGTCACCTATCAACGCTTCCATTGTCACCACGTCGATGCCTATCTTCGCCATGATTCTATCAGCCCTTATCCTGAAGGAGCCCATCACTGGCAAGAAAGCACTGGGTGTGCTGATGGGGTGTAGTGGAGCCTTGATACTGATTCTGACGTCAGCAGCACACGCTGACGGAAAGGTGGGCGATATCCGTGGCGACCTGCTGTGCTTGTTCGCACAGTTCTCGTTTGCACTCTACCTGTCGTTGTTCAATCCGCTGATTCGTCGCTACAACGTCTTTACCATCAACAAGTACATGTTCTCATGGGCCACGCTGATGCTATTGCCGTTTACGTTTAGTCATGTCAGTGGAGTATTGGCAGAACCAATACCAACAACAACGTGGTGGGAAGTGGCCTACGTCGTCGGCATAGGCACGTTCTTGGGCTATATTCTGACAATGATCGGACAGCGGACGCTACGTCCAACGGTAGTCAGCGTCTACAACTACGTTCAACCCGTCGTATCTGTGGCAGCCACCCTGCTCATGGGCATCGGCATTCTGAAACCTACTCATGCGTTGGCTGTCGTACTCGTATTCAGTGGCGTATGGCTGGTAACAAAGTCGAAATCAAGAAGGGATATGGAAGGAGAAGTTAGAGAATAAAAAACTACGGGCGTTGTTCCCGTAGTTTTCTGTATTATCCATTACTGTCGTCTTCTCGGAAGTCTACCAGTCTGATTTCAAATATCAACGTGCTATAGCCTGGAATGCTGTTGTAGTCTGACGTACCATATCCTAGCTGGTAAGGTATCGTCACGCGCCAATGGTCGCCTCGGTGCATGTGTTGCAAAGCCGTCGAGAAGCCAGCGACGACACCATTTACTGTCAAGACCGATGGTTCGGCAATATCCTCCATGAACGCATCAGAGTAACTAGTGTCAAACTGATAGCCTGCGGCATAGCTGGGCGAGGGCAGCAGATAACCTCGGTAGTGGACGGCCACCTCATCAGTAAAGATTGGTTTCTCCGTCTTGTCACCCTCAGCAGTAAAGTCGTTGGGCAACACATCGACCAAGATACAATCGGTGTGTGGCAACTGGTTGAACTGCAAACTGTCACCCTTCGAATAGTTCTTCAGCACAAAACATGTGGCACTGCTGGCTGCCAAGTGTTGCTGATACTGCGCTTCGAAGTAGGACTCGTTCTTACTCTGCCAGTTGTCAAACTCCAGTACAGTATCGTCCTCCTCACTGCACGAAGCAAAGCCGAGCAGTGAGAGACAGACGAATAAATAGTGTTTCAGTTTCATTTATTGCAATTTCTTTAAGAGACTTGCGATGCTAACCTTATCCTCGATGATAGAGTTCAGGTCGCTGATCTTCACACGCTCCTGCTCCATGGTATCACGGAAACGCAAGGTCACGCAACCATCGTTCAGTGTATCGTGGTCTACAGTAACGCAGTAAGGTGTACCTATGGCATCCTGACGACGATAGCGCTTACCGATAGAATCCTTCTCGTCGTACTGACAAGCAAAGTGATACTTCAGCTGGTCGATGATTTCACGAGCCTTCTCAGGCAGACCGTCCTTCTTCACCAGCGGCATTACAGCACACTTAACTGGTGCCAGAGCTGCAGGCAGACGGAGTACGGTACGTGTCTCACCATTCTCAAGCTTCTCCTCGTCGAAGGCGTGGCACATAATGCTCAGGAACATACGGTCTACACCGATTGATGTCTCGATAACGTATGGAGTATAGCTCTCGTTGGTCTGAGGATCGAAGTACTTGATGCTCTTGCCAGAGAACTTCTCGTGCTGAGAGAGGTCGAAGTTGGTACGAGAGTGGATACCCTCTACCTCCTTGAAGCCGAATGGCATCTTGAACTCGATATCGGTAGCGGCGTTGGCATAGTGAGCCAGTTTGTCGTGGTCGTGGAAACGATAGTTCTCAGCGCCGAAGCCCAGAGCCTGATGCCACTTCATACGCGTCTCCTTCCACTTGGGGAACCACTCCAGTTCTGTACCAGGCTGTACGAAGAACTGCATCTCCATCTGCTCGAACTCACGCATACGGAAGATGAACTGACGGGCTACAATCTCGTTACGGAAAGCCTTACCGATCTGAGCGATACCGAAAGGAATCTTCATACGACCGGTCTTCTGCACGTTCAGGTAGTTCACGAAGATACCCTGAGCCGTCTCAGGACGCAGATAAATCTTCATCGAAGCATCAGCGCTGGCACCCATCTCCGTCGAGAACATCAGGTTGAACTGACGCACATCCGTCCAGTTGCGGGTACCGCTGATAGGACATACAATCTCCTCGTCGAGGATAATCTGCTTCAGCTCGTCCAAATCCGGACCCTGCATAGCAGCAGCATAACGGGCATGCAGGTTGTCGCGCTTCTCTTTAGTCTCCTTGACGCGCTCAGAAGTCTCCATGTACTTAGCCTCGTCGAAGCTGTCGCCAAAGCGCTTGCGAGCCTTCTCTACTTCCTTCTGAATCTTCTCGTCGTACTTGGCAATCTGATCCTCGATCAGCACGTCAGCACGATAGCGCTTCTTAGAGTCGCGGTTATCAATCAAGGGATCGTTGAAAGCATCAACGTGACCAGAAGCCTTCCATATAGTGGGGTGCATAAAGATGGCACTGTCGATACCCACGATATTCTCGTGCAACATCGTCATTGCCTTCCACCAATACTGCTTAATGTTATTCTTCAACTCAACACCGTTCTGACCGTAATCATAAACGGCGCCTAAACCATCGTAAATCTCACTTGAGGGGAACACGAAACCATACTCCTTACAGTGACTCACGATTTTCTTAAAAACATCTTCTTGTGCCATTTTACCTTATTATTTTTTATACTTTATTCTTAATTTGGGTGCAAAGGTAATAAAAATAAGGCACGGAATACACGGATTACACGGTTTTTAACTCTTTTCAGCAGAAAAAACCATTATTTTTTGGTCAATTCAGAAAAAATAGCTACTTTTGCATCCGCTTAACACAATTTAGGGGCATAGCCCAGTTGGTTTAGAGCGCTGCAGTCACATTGCAGAGGTCCCCGGTTCGAGCCCGGGTGTCCCTACCAACAGAAAGAGCTGAAGGTTTTCTTACCCTCAGCTCTTTTCTTTTACCTTAATGGATTCTTACTTCATAAACCTATTGTTCATCAGAGTGGTCCTCAGAAGCTTCATGTATGTCTCGTACTGTTTGTCGTTCAATACGTTGCGCATGTGGCGTGCATCCTTTCTGATGGCCTTCTCTACGAGTACGTGGCGCTCAAATCTGTGTGCTGTGGCTGCCGATGTCAACTCGTTGTTCAAATTCTCGCTGATGATTTTCACTGCGTCCATCTGGTTCTCGTCCAGGTCCAGCGTTACTGCCAATCTGCGAAGGTCGAAGTTCAGACCTGTTTCCTGTACGTTTGCCACTGCATGGCGATTCTCTGTCTCTGCATAACTGATGGTCATCATCATCACTGCTACGAATGTTAAAGCAATCTTCTTCATAATTTGTTTCCTTTCTTTTTTTTGTTTTTATTTTTGTTTTTATTTTTTGTTATCCTGTTTTGTTATCCTGATTGATGTCCGTTATCCTGATTTTGTTATCCTGATTTTGTTATCCTGTTCATCAACCTGTTTCTGATTCTTTGACTCACAACCCTGCGGAAAGTTTAAACGAAATCGAGATTTTTTTTTCTTTCTTTGCTTTATTACTACGTAATAGATTCTGAAAAAAAAATTGCTGAAGGTCTTTCAACCCTCAGCAATTCCCTTGTGTCTATGATAGGATGATAGAACAGGTTTCTTGATATGCCATTACGTATTATTTCTCCTTACAAGAAGCTATAATCTTGTCTATGAGGGGCTTGTATTTGGCCTCGTCGCTCTTCTTGAACTTGACAGAACCAAGGAACATATTCTTCTTAGGTGTCAAGATGCCGAACGAGTATTTTACTGCAGGCACCTTTTTGTCATCGACCTCTTCTTCGCCTTCAGAGCGAAAAGTGAACTGCTTGCCCTTCACCGTCGTAGGACCGCATTTCCAGCCTGTAGGTTCACCGAACTCTTTCTCTATCAAATACTTCGCACTCTCGGAATACTGCTTCAGCTCAGCTGGCGTCATATCCTTGCCGTACTCGCCCAGACTCAAGTCCATGAGCTCAATGCCATCCTCAACCTTGGCATTGAAAGACTCATCCATCCACTGCTCCTGAGCCTCGAAATTGGCAGGATACTGGCAAGAGAACAACTTGCCATCGAAAGTCTTCAAACCCTGTGCACTAACGGTTAATGTCATGGCTGCGAAAGCCAGAATTGCAAAAATCTTTTTCATTGTTGTAAATTTTTTAATAGTTATACTTGTTATAATACATAATTAGAGTTAATCAGACTGCCCCACTGTGCTTCAGCTGGTGTGCTGAATGTGAATATGGCAGCTAACGCCAACATCGAAATCTTTACGGATAGTTTCATAATGCTTTTTGATTTTAATTTTGCTAATGCAACGTCACAACGTGTGCAACGTCACAACGCTTGTTGATTATTGACTGCAAGCTGCTTCAGTTTCTGCTTACCGCCAAAGGCAAATATCCAGACGAGCAGACCTGCGACTGCTAATAGCATGATGCCTATGACAGGACGATAGAACAGCCATGCGACAGCAATGACCATCAGCGACCACACGAGTCCTAAAACAGTGCAGATTATGTTTACACCCCATCCTAAGATAGTTGACAGGAAGGGCACAATCCTTGCAAGTGTCACGACAAAGCCGAAGATGAGTTTTAGGGCTCCGATGACCATCATGATGCCCAAAAAACGATACGCCCAAGTATTAAAGGTGTTGGTATTTTGCTCGTCTTCAAAGAACTGGCCCATGTCCTTCCTGCCCATCACCAGCTTTTCTAACGTATAGCCGTTCTTAGCCTTAAAGGGTATGAAGCTGTCACCATCGACGACAGCCACAACCGTTACCTCATGGACGGGCGCCACCTTCTCGAACTTCACACGGACGTCGCCAATCATAGGGGCACTTGGGTTTAGTCCCATATACAATTGGTTGTCAGTAACGTGGACGAAGTTGTAATCGTCACCGCTCAGACCTTCCTTTGTGGTATAGTAACGTTCGTACGATGCCTGGGTGCTACGGTCCAGCTGACGCAACAAGTAGTCGCTCAGATCCAGCTTGAATGGTTCGAAGGAACTGATGCTGTGAATCATGCCGTAGTTCAGCTTGTAAGCACCAAACGATACATTTTCAGCCCACTGATCAGCATTTTCTACATATGTCAGCACCACATTGGTATGACCAGAAGAACGCTTGAAATTGTCAGAGTTGATGGGACTACTGCTCCATCCCTTGTTGTAGTCGTAGGTAATGGTCTTCTTCTCGCTGCCGTCCTTCATCTCCTTGGTCTCTTCCGTCTTGGTCTCGTGCCACTGATAGTACTCAACCGAACGCTTCATCGAGATAGCTTTGACACCAATGCCGAATTCCTTGTCGATGAGCGAGTCCGTAGTAGCAGTCATAGCCGTACCACACACCAGCTGACCTTCCAGACTGGCATCCTTCTTGTTGGGGTTCTCCATCTCCACGCAGACCCCCTGAGCCTCCACAAGCATGTCGGCAGTCTTCACGCTGTTGCCCTCGTTCCACCACAGCATAGCCGTAGCACTCAGGAACAGTGTGAAACCAGTCGCAATTTTCTTGAACGACTGCTTGACACGCGTGCCGTAACCCGTCGTTATTTCTTCTTGATATGCCATTACGTGTTATATTTCTGACTATTAGGGAATCAGTTCCGTTCGCCGGTTTCCACCTTTTTCACAATCTTGGTCTTGTCCTTCCCCTTCCAGAGCCATACCTCAACGTCAGAGCCGATGTGGCTGGTGATGCTTGAGGTTTTCTTGTCGATTCCAGGATTGGGAATCTCGCGGAAGTTCTCGACGCGGCTGAAGACATAGTATTCTTCATCCCACAGATAGGCATCATAATACAGGTCTTTGTTTACGCCATAGCGGCCTAGGCAGACAAGGGCATCGGTATGCTTGTCGCCGTTCAGGTCGAAGAGGACGACACGACCCACCTCGTTCTTATTGACAGGTTTACCAGGCAATACCTGGCACAACTGCTGCAGCGGACGATCATAGCCCAGACTCAGATTATAGCGTATCACGCCCTCCTCCTCGTCTTCCTCATAGAAAGTCTCATCCCAATACGGGATATACTTTTCCACATCGTCCTTAACGTCCGACAGGTTCAGCGGTTTGTCGTTCTTAAGGTCTGGAGCAAACACCAGTTCGTCCATCTCGTCCTCCTCGGCAGTCGCCTCCTCGGCAACGGCTTTCACTGAGTCGGCTACGGCTGTTGCTTGGACGTTCGTTGAGTCGGCAACGGCTTCGTCACCACTTGTTTTCTTGCCTCCACATGCCATAAGCAGCATCAAGGCTGAGACGATCAGAATACTTTTTCTCATTGTCGTATAATTTTCAAATTAATAATTCAGCGGAAAGTCGTGCGAAACCTGCGCCTGCAAGTGGCAGCGCAGAGCCGCCACTGCAAGCAACAGAGTCATGATTCATTTCCTCATTTGGCTTTGAACATAAATAATTATTTCTTCGTGCAAACCAGACGGAAGCCCGTATCATGGCTATAGCCCGTAGACCAGTAACCTTCACGATAGGTCACGCGGCACTTGGCAGCCTCCTCGTCCCATCCGCCGCCACGAATCACGTAACCAGGATCGTTCTCAGCAGCCGGACCCTTCGGATTCGTCTGAGCACCAGCCTCATACTGCCCGAAGACATCGGCAGTCCACTCGCGGACGTTGCCCGTCATGTCGTACAGGCCCAACTCATTCGGAGCCTTCGTCTTCACAGCATGCAAACCCCAGTTGGGAGCCGAAGTGTCGCTGAAGTCATCACCGCAAGTTTCCTTAGTCCATCCCACTGCCTTCACATCGTTGCTGCCACTATACTTCGTGCCCTTGCTCTTCACGCCGCCACGCGCTGCAAACTCCCACTCAGCCTCCGTCGGCAGGCGGAACTCGTAGTCAGAATTCACCATGTTCAGACCCTGGATAAACTCCTGAACCTGAGCATATGTCACGTCATGCATCGGATAGTTGTCGCCCTTGAACTTAAAGCCTATTTCGTTCGGGAATTTGCCCATGATGACCGTCCACAACTCCTGCGTCACCTCCGTCTCAGCAATATAGTACGTGCTCAGCGTCACCTGATGCACGGGACCTTCCTGGAAATAAGCCTCCTTTACAGCCTCAGGGTCACAACCCATCTTGAACGTGCCGCCCTGCACCTTAATCATATTAAACTTAGTGCCGCCCACGTTTATCGTCACCACATTGTTGGTCGCCGCCTTGGCTGGAGCCTTGCGAGCTGCAGTACCTGCAGCTTTCTTAGCGGGAGCCTTGCGCTGTTGCGCACTTACTGTCAACGTCATAGCCATCAAGACCACCATCATCAAAATCTTTTTCATAATCATTTAGTTTTTTAATTTGTAATTCTTTATTATATATTGATTGGTTGATAAATTATAATCTTGATTTGAGTATCTCTTTTAATTGTCGCTCCACCTCCCATTTCACCATATCGCGCATGGCGAGCAGGAGTCGTGCCTGTTCCTCAGTATAGCTGTGGGCTTCCTGATGCCTGCGCTCTTGTTGATTGTTTGGTGTCATCTTATTCATTCTGTCGCGTAACTTTTTGTTTGACGATGCAAGGACGGTGCAAACCGAGTGCAATGGAGCTCGCTCCAATTGCCGAGGTGCCGCCCGTTCTCGCGATTTCAAGCGCAAAGTTACAAGAAAAACTCTGCACAACCTTCAGCAGAATGCACGGAAAGTTATGCAGAATCTTCCAAAATGGCCGATTTTAACGAAATTCGAACCTTTTTCTTTAATTTTTGGCGTATTAAGGTAACGGAATTTAAACCTTTTGTTGATTTCGCGTAAGATATTCGCTGGGCGTGATGCCATAAAAACGCTTGAAAGCACGTGTGAATGCGCCTTGGTCTTCGTAGCCACAACTGAGGGCAATGTCTAAAATGGTGGTTTGTGGTGAGGAAGTGTCCAGCAGTTGGCGCGCTTTTTGCATGCGGATGTTGGTGATGTAGCCCTGTGGCGTCTCACCTGTTATCTCCTTCAGATGATGGCGGAACTGGGTGGTACTCATGGCCATCTGCGACGCCAGTGCATCCACATTGACGCTGTTGGTTTCTATCTGCTCGGCTATGATGTTCATGGTGCGCGTCAGGAAATCCTTGTCACGAGCCGAGAGTTCCTGCTGTTTGCTGGTATGAGCGTTCTCATAGCGTTGACGCAACTCATCAAGCGTCATGGCGACTTCGTTAAGTCTGCGACGCTGAAGGGCCGAACGACGTCGCTGCACGACCAGCAGCGCGACAGCCACAGCAAGCAGCACGATGCATATCGTTACGATGATGGCGCGCGAACGGTGTGCCTGGGTGTTTTCTTCTGTCAGACGGGTATTGCCAAACTCGGCATTATAGCGGGCCAGCAGGTCGGCAGCACCGTTGTTGTAGAGCGAGTCCTTCAGCAGGTCGAAACGCTCCAGTTCCAGGCGGGCACTATCGGGGTTGATGGTCCATAGCGCCTGATACAGTCCGTCGCGTGCGTGCATCTCGTTATAGGGATTGCCCATCTCGTGACACAGGCTGACAGCTTCGCGCAGATAGGGTACGGCCTGACGCTCCAGGCGTTGTTTCTCAGCATCGTCACAACCGTCCTCGCGACTCATGGAGAGCAGCGTGTGTCCTACTTTGTTCAGCGATATGGCCAGCGACTGGCGGTTGCCCTCGCGACGGAAGTAGGGAATGATGGTGTCGAAGATGGCCAACGCCTCCTCGTGCTGCTTCATGCCTAACAGGATGGCGGCCTTCTGGGCCAGTCGTACGCGTAGTTTCAACTCGCGCCCGTCCTCGCGCTCCAGCCGTATGGCACGCTCGATATAGCGCAGGGCAGCGTCGAAGTGACTCAAACATAGCTCCGTCTCGGCAGCCGCACCACAATACATGGCGATGCGGGCACGATGGTTGATTTCCTCAGCCAGCTGTAGTGCTTCGAGTATGTATTTCAGTCCCTCCTGCGGCTGTTTGGCATCGACATAGATGGCGCCGATGTTGTTGAGCGACGACGAAATCATCTCCTTGTCGCCACTGGCACGATCCATCGCATTGCACTCCTTGGCATAGCGCAAAGCCTTCTGATAGTCAGACTGGCGCGAGGTACATACGGAGAGTATGCTCAGCTCGTCGGCTATCTCGTCAGTCATACCCAGCTGGCGAAGCATGGGCAGTGCCTGTTCGCCAACGATGACAGCACTATCGTACAACTGCTCCTCATAGTAACGCCCACTGGCTTCATAGAGTCGGATGGCCTCCTGTTTGCTGACAGTCTTGCCATCGGCCTTAGGCGCAGCATCGACAGTCATGCTACCCGTCAGGAGCAGCAGGCATAGCAGGATTTTCGCCAGATAGTCGCTGGGCGTTACACCAAAGAAGCGCTTGAAGGCACGGGTGAACGATGACTGGTCGTCGTAGCCGCAACTCTGGGCCACGTCGAGTATGGTCATGTCGGGCGACGTATCCAGCAAGTGGCGCGCCTTCTGCATACGGATGTTGGTTATGTAGCCCTGTGGCGTCTCGCCCGTAATGGCCGAGAGGCGTCTGCGGAACTGCGACGTGCTCATGGCCAGCTCTGATGCCAGGCTGTCCACATTGACGCTGTTCGTTTCTATTTGGTTAGTAACAATCATCATCGTCTTCGAGAGGAACTGCTTGTCCTGTTCCGACAGTTCATGACCATCGCCCGTACCGTCCTGCTGCTGATGCGCGTAATGTCGCTGCAGCTCCTCAAGGGTTTGCGTGTCCTCATTCAGGCGCTGTTTCTGCAGGGCTATCAGTCGCCGCTGGCGCAGCAACACCCCACATCCGACAGCCAACAACAGGACACTACCTATTATAATATATATGCGCGATTGGCTCACCACGCGACTGTCCTTCTGCAACTCATCGTTGCCAAACTCAGCGTTATACTTGGCCTGCGCCTCTGCCGAAGCCTTGTTGTACATCGAGTCCTTGAGCCTATGGAGGCGTTCCACTTCCATACGGGCACTATCCCCTCTCGCCTCGTCAGCACGAGCTGAGAGGACACACAGCATCAGGGATAGGATGAGCAGTATTCGTCGCATACCGGTTTTGCTTATTTATACTTACGCAATATATAATATTTCTGGCTGTTTTGTCCTGTCGACGCAATGCCTGACGTAGGGTCGCTGGCTATCTTGCGCAGTTCCATCGATGCTGTAGTTCGTGAAAGTCCCGTCAGCCACGCATATTGATTGACGCGCATCAGGTGGTTCTCCTCCAGAAACATTTTTGCCTTAGCGATACGCTCTTCAAGGGTCGTCGTTGGTTTCTTGATGCGACTCTCGCCTTCCTTCACCAAGACGCATTTCCTGCTCGTGTTGCTTATCAATTCTTTGTCAGCCCTGTACGAGACGCCTGTAACCTCGATGTTCTTTGCGTTATGCTTGGGCTCGCCAGGTTCGAAGGCATCGGGCAATACACCATCCCTCATGCCCAACTTAGCGGTAAAGGTGCCCAACCCATTGATTTTCACTGAGAATCCTTCAGCCATACTGAGTGCCAGTTTGTTATGAATCAGCGTCAGCACACCCTCGATAGCGTCTTTGGGCATCGCACCCTCACGACTACAAAGGTCCACAAACTCATCATGGCTCATGGCTTGCGTCTTCATCTTATAATAGGCCTGCGTATGACCTGTTCCGTTCAGGTCGGCTATTTCCTGTTTGATATACTTGGCGTACATAAATCTTATAGTTTTGGGTGCAAAGTTACTCAAAAGGTTTCGAAAAACCAAATCATCGACAGTGAATTCTCGTTCAACGTCAGTGAACCATCGTTCAACGACGTTGAATTAACGTTCATCGACGTCGAATCAACAATAGAAACCGTATAACGATGTCTAAGCTTACTTCAAACAACGCCTTTGTTTACTTCAAACGATGTCACTGGTGACGTTGCGTTAGCAAAAAGAAGAGCTGAGAGAGATTTCTCGGCTCTTTTTTTTGTTATCTCCGATTTTTTTTGTATTTTTGCAGGGAAATTGAAAACTACAACATAATTTATGGACGACGAAACAAGAGACGACGAGATATTGGAGCAAGACGCTTCAGAGGGACAGGAAGGCACAGCGCAGGACGACGCTGCGGAGGGTCATTCGGACTATAAGCCCGTGAACCGATTCGACGCTGCTGCCGTTCACCACCTGAGCGGTATGTACCAGAGCTGGTTCCTGGACTATGCCTCGTACGTCATTCTGGAACGTGCCGTGCCACACATCGAGGACGGACTGAAACCCGTGCAGCGCCGTATTCTGCACTCGATGAAGCGCATGGACGACGGCAGATATAATAAGGTGGCAAACATCGTGGGACATACCATGCAGTTCCACCCGCATGGCGACGCCTCCATTGGCGACGCACTGGTACAGATGGGCCAGAAGGACCTGCTCATCGACACGCAGGGTAACTGGGGTAACATCCTGACAGGCAACCGTGCCGCAGCGCCCCGTTACATCGAGGCCCGCCTGTCGAAATTCGCCTTGGATACCGTTTTCAACCCCAAAACGACGGAGTGGCAGATGTCGTACGACGGACGCAACAAGGAGCCCATCACCCTACCCGTTAAGTATCCGCTGCTGCTGGCACAAGGCGCAGAGGGTATTGCCGTAGGCTTGAGCTCAAAGATTCTGCCCCACAACTTCGTAGAAATATGCGACGCAGCCATCAGCTACCTGCATGGCGAAGAGTTCCATTTGTATCCTGACTTCCCCACGGGTGGTTCGATAGACGTGTCGAAATATAACGACGGACAGCGTGGTGGCGTCATCAAGGTACGTGCCAAGATTGAGAAGCTGGACCCCAAGACGCTGGTCATTCGCGAGATACCGTTCTCGAAGACCACAGAGACCGTCATCGACTCCATACTGAAGGCCATCGACAAGGGCAAAATCAAGGCCCGCCACGTGGAAGACCTGACAGCAGCAAAGGTCGAGATACAGGTACAGCTGGCACCTGGTGTGTCAAGCGACAAGACGCTGGATGCGCTGTATGCCTTCTCGGACTGCGAAATCAACATATCGCCCAACTGCTGCGTTATCGAGGACAACAAGCCGCAGTTCCTGACCATCAGCGACGTGCTGCGCCATTCGACAGACCGCACGAAGGACCTGATTCGCCAAGAACTGGAAATCCGCAAGGGCGAGCTGTTGGAGCAGCTGCACTTCTGTTCGTTGGAGAAAATCTTCATCGAGGAACGCATCTATAAGGACAAGAAATTCGAGCAGGCACCCACCATCGATGCTGTCTGCGAACATATCGACGACCGATTGACGCCCTACTATCCGCAGATGGTACGCGAGGTGACGAAGGACGACATCCTGAAACTGCTGGAAATCAAGATGCAGCGCATCCTTAAATTTAATAAGGATAAGGCTGACGAACTGATGGCCCGTATAAAGGCAGAGATTGAGGAGATTGATCGCGACTTGGCAAACCTGACGGAGGTAACCGCAGAGTGGTTCCAGTTCCTGAAGGACAAGTACGGCAAGGACCATCCGCGTCTGACGGAAATCCGCAACTTCGACACCATCGAGGCTACGAAGGTCGTCGAGGCCAACCACAAGCTCTACATCAATCGTCAGGACGGTTTCATCGGTACGGGTCTGAAGAAGGACGAGTTCGTGTGCAACTGTTCGGACATCGACGACATCATCATTTTCTATAAGGACGGTAAGTTCAAGGTAGTTCGCGTGGCCGACAAGCTGTTTGTCGGCAAGAATGTTATTTGGCTGGGCGTGTTCAAGAAGAACGACCAGCGCACCATATATAATGCTGTATATCGCGACGGACGTAAGGGGTACTACTACATCAAGCGCTTCAACGTGTCGAGCATCACGCGCGATCGTGAGTACGACATCACAGCAGGTACTGAGGGGTCGCGCGTACTTTATTTTACCGCCAATCCCAATGGCGAGGCCGAAGTCATCAAGGTGACACTGGACCCTGCACCCAAACTGAAACGCATCTTCTTCGACAAGGACTTCTCGGAGATTATGATTAAGGGACGTGCAGCCAAGGGTAACTTGCTGACCAAATTCCAGGTACACCGCATCGGACTGAAGAGTCACGGACACTCGACGCTGGGTGGTCGCAAGGTATGGTACGACCCAGACGTAAACCGCCTGAACTACGACGAGCACGGACGACTGTTGGGCGAGTTCAACGATGGCGACCAGATATTGGTCATCCTGAAGAATGGCGACTACTACCTGAGTGGCTTCGATGCCAACGTACACTTCGAGGACAACATCGACCGTCTGGAGAAATACGAGGTGGACAAGGTGTGGAGCTGCGTGCTCTACGATGCTGACAATCAGGGTTATCCCTACGTCAAGCGATTCCAGATGGAGGCTACAAAGCGTAAGCAGAACTACATTGGCGAGAACGAGAACTCGCAACAGATACTTTTGACGGATACCGCCTATCCGCGTCTGCAGGTCACATACGGTGGCAACGATGCCTATCGTGGTACGGAAGAGATTGACGTCGAACAGTTTATCAGCGTCAAGGGCTATAAGGCCAAGGGCAAGCGACTGACGACGTTCCAGGTAGAAAGAATCGAGGAACTGGAACCCCTACGTTTCCCTGAACCTGCGGAAGAGCCGGAAGAAACGGAAGAGGAAGAAGAGAACCTCGACCCTGACGCAGGCAAGAGTCAGCAGCAGGTATTGGACGAACTGACAGGACAACTAAACTTGTTCCCAAATGAAGAATGAGAAATGAAAAATGAAAAATTAAAATGTAGAAATGTAGGAATGAGACGTGGAACTGTGCGCAGCACATTTCTTCATTTATCATTAACATTACTCATTACTCATTTCTCATTTCTCATTTGCAACGCACAAAAGGTCATCACCCGTAGCACGATGGTGGGCTTTGGCAGCACCAACATTCTGGATACCTATCTGTCTGCCGAACACTTCAGGGGCGATGGCATATCATTCGTGACAACCATTGAACGTCAGCGTCCTGAGAAGCGATGGAGCACGCTGATGGAACACGAAGCGAATCTGTCGATGACCAAGGACCGTGCTAAGACGCAGAAGGAACTGGAGGGTGCATACAATTTCTATTGGGGCAAGTTGTACAGCTGTCAACTGCTCGACAACAGCCTCAAGCTACAGGCTGGCGGACTGGTGAATGCCTCGCTGGGATTTGTCTATAATACCAGCAACAGCAACAATCCTGCTCAGGCCCGTGCCCATCTGAACGTGATGCCTACGGGTGTCGCAACATACAAGTTCAACCTGTGGCGCAAGCAGTTTACCGCCCGTTACGAAGTGGCGCTACCACTTTGTGGCATCATGTTCTCGCCTAACTATGGCCAGTCGTACTACGAAATCTTCTCGCTGGGCAATTACGACCACAACGCCGTACCCACCACTTTCGTATCAGCACCAGAATGGCGCCAGATGCTGACCCTCGACGTCCGTCTGTGGAAGTCGGGCACCCTGCGCGTCGGCTACTTAGGCAACATGCAACAGGCTAAGGTCAACAATCTGCGCCAACATGTCTATACGCATCGTTTCCTCATTGGTTTCACCAAACAGTTCTCCATTATCCCACGAGCCCTATGAAAAATTATATAGTCTATCTAGTATCACTAGTCTTATTAGTTTCACTAGTATCCTGCGTCGATACCGAGGAGCACGACGATACGCCAACGGGCAATTTCGAGGCCTTGTGGGAGATTATCGACGAGCACTACTGTTTCTTCGACTTTAAGCAGCATGAGTATGGTCTCGACTGGAACGCAGTCTATAATAAATATAAGGTACGTGTGAACGACAAGATGAACGACACACAACTCTTCGAGGTATTGAGGGATATGCTGTCTGAGTTGCGCGACGGACACGTCAACCTGTACACCTCTTACGATATGGGGCGCTATTGGGCGTGGCACGAAGCCTATCCGCAGAACTTCAGCGACACGTTGGAGCGGCGCTATATGGGAACAGATTACAAAATCAGCGGGGGTATGAGCTATCGCATCTTCGACGACAACATCGGCTATATTCGCTACGAATCGTTCCAACAGCCTATTGGTGAGAGCGGACTCGACGATGTCATCTCGTATATGTCGCTCTGTCGAGGACTTATCATCGACATTCGCAATAACGGTGGAGGAAACCTGACGACTGCTGAGATGCTGGCAGGTCGTTTCGTACAGGAAAAGACCTTGGTCAGTCACCTGCAACACAAGACGGGCAAGGGACATAACGATTTCTCACCGCTCGAAGCACGCTATCTGGAACCCTCCAGCAAAATGCGCTGGCACAAACCCGTCTGTGTACTGACGAACAGAAGCGTGTTCAGTGCCGCCAACGACTTTGCCGTCATCATGCACGCCCTGCCTAACGTCAAACTGGTAGGCGACCGTACGGGAGGTGGCTCTGGTCTGCCTATGTCCAGCTCGTTGCCCAACGGCTGGAGCGTCCGTTTCTCAGCATGTCCCATGTACGACCGTAACAAGCAGCATACGGAATTCGGCATCGACCCCGACGTTCCTGTAGCCCTGACAAACGAAGCTACGGCACAAGGCATTGACCTCATCATCGAGAAAGCACGAGAACTGTTAACAAATTAAAAATATTAGGTAAAACTGAAAATTTCTCATTTCTCATTTCTCATTTCTCATTTAAAAGTGTTACCTTTGCACCCGCAAAAGTCAGGAACCCGAAAGGGAATTGACATCGTCAATCCAAAATTGACTCGTCGATTAGCTCAAAAGAGGAATTGACATCGTCAATCCGAAATTGACTCGTCGATTAGCGCCTGTGGCGGAATTGGTAGACGCGCTAGACTTAGGATCTAGTATCTCACGATGTGCAGGTTCGAGTCCTGTCAGGCGCACAGAAAAGTCGGCATAGCTCAGCTGGTTAGAGTATCACCTTGACATGGTGGGGGTCCTTGGTTCGAGTCCAAGTGTCGACACAAAAAAAAGAGAGCCCGCAGCTCTCTTTTTTCTTTTCACTAATCACTTATCACTTTTCTTCCTCCTTCACCGTATAGCGTACATTAAGGTTGGGCGAATAAGTGTTCTCCAACGTCAAAGTGATGAAGCCGCCATCGGTCTCGAAGGTAGCTACCTTATGGTCGTCGCCATGCTTGGGCATATTGGGCCACGTGCCCAGTTCCTTCTCCAGATTGTCGCGCAACTCCTGCCAAGCATCACGTGTGCTGTCGTTGGTAGACATGGTATAGTTCTCCTGAGCCATCAGCAGTTTCTCGCCCTTGAAAGCCAGCAGCACATGATAAGGCACCCCTTCGCTCTTCAGTACCCACGTCTTACCGCTGTCAGAGGCTGCTGTATCAACAGCAAAGCCACGTGCCTGAAGGGAGTCCATAAACTGAGTCAAAGGCATGTTCATTGCCAGACCACGATAATTGAACGGTGCTTTCTCACTGGAGCAAGCAAACAATGCAGCAACGGCTGCAACAATCACGATTAGTTTTTTCATAACGTACTATTTATTGGTTATTGATTATTGTTTTCACTCAGCATTGTGACCTCAATGCAACGTCGGGCATCAATGAGGCGCTGGGCCATCTGCTGCACCATCTGTGGCGTCATGGCCTCGACCATCTTACAGTAATCCTTGTCGAAGTCGGCATTATCATCCAACTCATGCCAAATGACATAACTCCAGTAGTCGTTGGTAGCAGCAGCCTGCTGATACTGCTTGACCAGATACTGCTTCACCTTTTCCATGCTGGACGCCACAGGTCCGTATTTGGCTATATTTGCCAGCTGCTGATAGATGATGGGGTTAAGCTCAGCATAACGGTCGGGATCAGCATTATACGAAATCTTCATCGTTGCGTTAGGACGTTCATCCTTGTCGAAGTCGAAAGCTACGGTCACGCCATACGTGCCTCCCTTCTCCTCGCGCACTGAGTCGGTATAGGCAATCTTCAGCACACGTGTCAGGAAGTCGAGTTCCAAGTCGGCCTGCGGTGAGAAGGGAATGTCGGCAGAATAGAAAATGCTGACATTGGCTAACGGGGTGGACATCTTTTTGCGGAAGACGCTGACCTTCGACCCTTCGGTCATGCGCGGCACGTTCTGCCAATTGGTTTTCTCGGCCTTGTAGGTAGAGGGCAGCGTGGCGAGATACTGGCAGCACAAATGGCGCAATTCCCACTCGTCGAAGTTGCCAATGATTACCGTCTTGAAGTTCGAGGCATCGCTGAACCGCTCTTTGTAGATCTCTAAGATGCGGTCGTAGCTGACATGGTCGAGGGTGCTCTGCACCACTGGCTTTACACGCGGATGATGGTCGTAGAGTATGGCGCGTAGCGAGTCGTTATAGTCAACCTTTGGCGCAGCGTTGCGATTGGTCAGGAACGAACGCTGACGGTTCATCAAACCCTGGAAGGCTATGGTGTCGCGACGAGGCTGTGTAAAGTAGAGGTGAGCCAGTTGGAAGAGTGTAGGCAAATCCTGCTGCGACACACCGCCGCTGATGGTCTGACTGCGTGTGCCTACCGAGATATTGACACGTACAGACTTACCCGTAAGCATGCGTCGCAGGGTAGTAGCATCGAACTCAGCCACGCCGGCTTCCGTGATAGCACTGTTGAGGAGTGCGAAGTTGGGGATGTCCTCATCGCCATAGACCGACGTGCCACCCTCAGCCCGCATGGTCATCGAGACGGCATCGGCAGCAAAGTTGGTTTGCTTGATATACACCTTCATGCCATTGGACAGCGTCCACTCCACGAAGCCGTGCTTATAGTTGCGTTCGCTGACGATAGAGGCCGACTTCGAGTTCAGAGATGACAGGTAGGCGGTAAGATCGACGGTAGGTTCCTTCTCGGGATATGGAGCATAGCTCAGCTGCTGGGTTGCCAGGATGACGTTCTCTATCTGCTGTTCAGTGGGCAGCGTGAATCCTGCCTTGTCGGGGGCATACATAAGGGCCACCTGGTTCTGGTCGATTATGAGCTGACGGGCAGCCTCGTTGACCTCCTGCAGCGTCACCTCACGATCGAAGCGGCGCGTCAGTTCCAGCTGGTCGTCCATGGAAATCAGCGGCTCGCCGCTGAGGAAATGGTTGACGCAGGCACTGACATACTTGGCGTTGCGACGGTCATCGCGTTCACGGTACTTACGCTCGTCGTGGCTGAGCTTCTGGCTCTTGGCACGCTGGAATTCGGACTGCGTAAAACCATGCTGACGGGCACGTTCGACCACACCGACGGCAGCGATAATACCACCTAAGACGTTCTCCTCTTTACAGCTGATGGAGAGTGCAAAAGCCTCCTTGGTACGACTGAGGAAGAAATTGCCCACACGAGCCGTAGCACTCTGGTAGGGTGGCACGGCCTGCTGTTTCAGTTCTGACAGACGGTCGTTCAGCATCGAAGTAACCAGTCCGTCGACATAGTCGCCCCGCAGGTATTTCTCGTCGTTCTTCTCATCATCGGGCGTGGCGTCGCGTTTCTGATAGAGGTGGCAGAGCACGACGGGCTGTTCGCTATCCTTCTCGATATCGACAATCATCTTCTTATTGTCGTTCACAGGATAGTATTCGCGCTTGGCAGCATTCTTAGGCATAGGGATGGACGAGAAGAGTTTCTTGATTTTCTTCTCCATCTTATCCACATCGATGTCGCCCACCACAATAATGGCCTGCAGGTCAGGGCGGTACCACTTGTGATAGTAGTCGCGCAAGTCCTCGTAGGGGAAGTTATCGACGATATCCATCGAACCGATGGGCATGCAGTCCTCATACTTGGTGCCCTTATACACCTTGGGCATGGCCTGCTCCATCAGCCGCTGTACGGCACGTCCGGCACGGCGCTGGCGCCACTCTTCATGAATCACGCCGCGCTCCTTGTCAATCTCCTTGTCTTCCAACAGCAGGTAGTGGCTCCAGTCATGCAGAATGAGCAGGCACGAGTCGATGATGCCGTCGCGCTTCAAGGGAACAGCCGAGATGTTGTACACAGTCTGTTCCACGCTGGTATAGGCATTGAGGTTAGTGCCAAAGCGTACGCCAATAGTCTCACACCAGGGCACAATACCCAACTTCTTACCCTTACCGGGGAAATTCTTCGTACCATTAAAGGCCATGTGTTCCAAGAAATGGGCCAGTCCACGCTGACGGGGCTCCTCTTGAATAGAGCCCACACGCTGGGCTATATAGAAGTCGGCCATCTTTGGATCCTTGGCATTATGACGCAGATAGTAGGTCATACCGTTTTTCAGTTGTCCTTTACGTATCGTGGCATCCTGTTTCAGCGGTTGAGCCTGCACACATGCGACAGTCAGTACCAATGCGGCTAACAGAAATAGTTTTTTTTCCATAAATATTAATAATTATGGTGGCAAAGGTACGAAATAAAATGAAAAATGAAAAATGAAAAATGAAAAAATAAACTGAAAAGTGAAAAAAAATTTGTAACTTTGCCCCCAAATACTACGAACGATAAAAGCAAATGAACATGAGACTGACAAAGACAACTCTCTTTCTACTGTTCTTACTGTTGCCTCTGTCGCTATGGGCGCAAAAGACAACAGGGGCATATTCCATCGACCTGTCGGTGAAGGACAAGGACACGAAAGAGGCTATCATCATGGCCACTGTCCAGCTACAACCTTCAGGTGCTGTTGCCGTAACGAACATGGACGGAACAGCATCTATCAGGAATGTAGAGGCCGGCACGTATACCATCAATATCTCGTATGTGGGCTACGAGCCAATCACGACGCAGGTAAAGGTGGCACGCAATATGAAGCTCAATTACCAGATGACGCCAACCACCCTGGCTCTTAGGGAAGTGAGCGTGGTGGCCAGACAAAAGGCTGGCGGTGCCTCGACGACCAGTATCATAGGGCGTCAGGCTATCGACCACCTGCAGGCGTCGTCTTTGGCTGACGTGATGCAGCTGATTCCTGGTCAGCTGATGACCAATACCGACCTGACAGCGCAGTCGAATCTGCAAATCCGTACGCTGAGCAACAACAGCACGGCAGCCTTTGGCTCGGGTGTCATCATGGACGGCATGCCCGTCTCGAACAATGGAAATCTGAACGCAGGCAGTTTCTCAGCCACAGCATTTACGGGTACCGACCTACGTAACATCTCGGCTGATGACATCCAGGAGATAGAAGTCATACGCGGTATACCCTCTGCGGAATATGGCGACCTGACGAGCGGACTGATGGTGGTGAAATCGAAGATTGGTATCACACCCTGGCAGGTGAAAGGCAAGGTGAACCCAGGTATGATGAACTACTCGCTGGGTAAGGGATTGCGCATGAACAAATATGGTGTGCTGAACTTCAACTTGGACTATGCACAGGCTTGGGGCGACCCCCGTATGAAGACCAAGTCGTTCGACCGCTACACCATGAGCATAGGCTACGGAGTGGACATCACCAAGAAATGGCATACCGATACCAAGTTGCGCTACATGTATTCCAAGGACTGGAACGGTAACGACCCAGATGCTATTCAGGACGGGACGGAGTCGAAGAACGTCAACAAGAACATGACGCTGACGCATAACGGACGCATCAGCATTGACCGCATGTTTTCACGTAGCCTCAACTATACCATCGGACTGTCGCTGACTGGTACTGACAACACCAACACCAAGTTCGTACCCACGACTAATGGCGTGGTACACATTATCACGGCCCGTGAGACTGGATATCACAACATCCCTTGGCTGAACCATTCGTATCTGGCTACTGGTTATACTGAAAGCCGCCCAGGCAACATCTTTGCCAAGTTGAACAACAGTTTCCATCTAAAGGGTAAGAAGACTAACCATCGCTTTAAGATGGGTATTGACTACCACTACGACTGGAACTCTGGCGAAGGATACTATAATGCTGACGAGACGCTGCCTCTGAAGCCCAACGAAGACGGACGTCCAAGGGCGTTCAGCGACATACCCGGACTGCACCAGATTGCGGCTTATCTCGAAGACAACTTCTCGTGGGAGTATGCCAAGGGGCGTAACCTGCGCATCGTGGCAGGTGCCCGTTTCCAGGCCATGCAACCCTTTAGCGATGTCAGCACCACAGCCTTCTCGCCACGCCTAAATATGACCTTCGACGTCACCAAATGGCTCACCATTCGTGGTGGTATCGGGCTGAACTCGAAAGCACCAGGACTGAACTACCTGTATCCAGACAACAGCTATAACGACCATATCGCCATGGCCTACTATGCAGGTGGCAACACAGACCCCAGCCAGCCTGGCAGCATGGTGGTGGCTCATA
This sequence comes from uncultured Prevotella sp., assembly GCA_946404405.1. GTDB lineage: Bacteria > Bacteroidota > Bacteroidia > Bacteroidales > Bacteroidaceae > Prevotella. Next base: position 79,321 of record CAMJDL010000004.1, on the reverse strand, counting down.
CCTACGTGCAGCCCGTAGAATTCTCGCGTGGACTGAAGAATGCCACCACGACGAAGATTGAGGCTGGTGCCGACATCAAACTACCAGGAGGACGCAAGCTGAGCTTCACCGTCTATCAGGACAAGACACCTAACGGTTTCAGCAGTGCCATCCAGTATGTCACCTACGAGTCGCTGCAGTATGCTGACCCCACAGCCTACCAGAGCGGATTGGCCAACAACGTCCCCAGCATCTTTTGGACCACTAACGGACAGGTGAGCAACGACAACGTGCTGCAAAACCGTGGTATCGAATTCGACTTCGATTTAGGACGCATCAAACCACTGAACACCAACATCTACTTCTCGGGCGCATGGCAGGAGAGCAAGAGTTGGTCGGAGGGTATGAACACTGCTAATCCACAGGACCTGCCTGCCGACTACAAGGCACGCAGTACGACACCCTATAAACTGGTGTACCCCTCAGGACTGGACTACAGCCGTAACCGCCGTTTCGTCAACACGCTGCGACTGGTGACCAACATCCCACAGCTGCGCATGGTAGCCTCGTTCACAGGACAGGTCATCTGGCACAGCTCTACCTACAGCTTCAATGCTGACAAAGACCCATACGCTTTTATCACTACCGACCTGAAGTGGCACACCATCAGCAGCGACCAGCTCTCAGGATGGCTCGACACCGCAGGCAACTGGAGTGCAACGCAGCCCGCCTCAGGTATCTCGCTCGAAAAGCAGCTGATACGTCCCAACGAGAACGATGTGGTGAAGGAGCCTGTCACATGGAACCTCTCTGCACGTCTGACCAAAGAATTTGGCAAGTTTGCAGGTCTCTCGTTCTATGCCAACAACGTGCTCTACTACGAGCCTTTCATGACAACAAATACCAGTGGTACGCTGACCCAGCGCAACAACAGCACCTACTCGTTCGGTGTTGAACTGTTCTTTAACCTTTGAAGTTTGAAGTTTGAAATTTGAAGTTTATGATTAGTAAGAAATATTTATCATTTATTGGTTATTGTTTATTGTTCAGCGTAGCGCTAACCAGCTGCGTTGATTTCAATGACACGACACAACCCGTAAGTACCACCATCCGATTGGAACGGCCTGAGGATTTCCTAAGTACTGCAGACTTATCGGGTCTCACCGTGACCATACAGTCCAGCGAAGAGACCATCACGGGTGTCACCGATGCTTCCGGACAAGTGGTATTCCAAGATTTGGCCCCTGGCGTGTACGACATCTCGGCTTCAGTGCATGTCAACGCTGAACAGTACAAGAAGTTCACGGGCAAGGATATAGACCCCAGAGAGGAATACGTCATGACGGGTTCTGTCAACCAGCAGGCTCTGGCTTCGAACACCTCGTTGCAGCTGCCTATGAAGATGTCGCGCAAGGTAAGCCTGCTCATCAGTAAGATATACTCATCGACCAGCAAGATTGAGGGTGGTTCCTATCGTATAGGCTGGTACATCGAACTGTATAACAACTCCGAAGAGGCCGTCGATGCAGCAGGACTCTACATCGGACTCTTGGAGAGCGAGAGCACCATTGCCTATCAGCAGTATCCAGAAGACAAGGCTGTCACGCCAGGATTCATCTATCTGAAACAGCTGTTCCGCATCCCTGCCGCCAGTCCTGTGATGGTAGCGCCAGGCGGTACGCTGTTGCTGGTAAACAGTGCCACAGACCACAGCAGTCAGAACGAATTTGAGCGTGACTTACGCGGAGCAGATTTCGAGGCCAAGGACGAAAACGGCAAGGTGCCCAACAACCCCGACGTCCCTGCATTGGAACTCGTTTATACCACTTACAAGAGCATTTCCAATATGAACTTGGCAGCTGGTGGTCCCTGTTCTATTGTGAACTTCCGTACCGCAGAGGATGTTGCCACATGGCCTACTGTCTATGCCGATGGCAAAACCAAGGGCAATATGTTCCTGCGTGTAGATGTCAAGCACATATTGGACGGCGTCGACTTCATCAAGAATAAGGCACAGACGGGTCCAGACATTAATACCAAGCGTCTGCCTACCAGCATTGATGCCAGCTACACCAACGTCAGCACAGCATCGGGCAACATCGGCGAGCGACTGGTGCGCAAGACGCTCTCTGTTACTGCTGATGGTCGCAAAATCCTGCAGGACACGAACAACAGTCAGAACGACTTCATCTGTAACGACAACATTAATCCACGAGACTATTTGGAGCCATGAAGAAAAGATATGTACTACTCGCCATCATGACAGCATGCACAGGCACGCTGATGGCACAGGAGATGACGCAAGAGAAATACCAGCTGGCTGACGAGCGCCAACTGTGGGCTGAGAGTCAGAACGCTGCCGGACTGGCTCACGACATGCGCGACTCAAGCGACAACCGTGGTGTGGCATACTTCGAGCTGATGCATCGCAGTGGCGACTACCACCGCGTGCAGGAGGGCGGACAGATGAACCAACTGCGCTTTTATACCGAACGCTATCAGAAGATTGGCAAGTATCTTTATGGCTACGGCTCGTTCGACTTCGACATGGGACGCACCAAGGAGCGTGCCTGGAACGATGTGCTGCGCCCCTACAATAGCAATCCTTACATCTCGGGCTCTTCCGTACCGGGCAAGTACGACCATCAGGACTTCGCACTCAATGCCAAGTTGGCCACCGTCCGTCTGGGCCACTTCAACTACGGTGCCGCACTCTATTATAAGGTGGGCGACCTCAGTCGTCTGCGCGACCCTCGCTCACGTGTCCGTCTGGCTGACTACAAGCTGACGCCTTCCGCTACCTATACCACAGGCAACCATACCCTCGGACTGGCAGCCTACTACCATCGCTATAAAGAGAAACTGGTGGGACTGACCACTGTACAGACTGACCCAGGACTGAAATACTATATCATGACGGGTATGGAACATGCAGCAGGCTCTGTGGGTGGCTACTCGGGCTACTGGCGCGAATACGTCAATCATGACTTCGGTGGCGAACTGAGCTATGCCTATCAGGCCAACGGTTTCCGCAGTCTCAACGCGCTGACGCTGAGTCATGGCACGGAGTACGTCTATGGGCAATACAAGTATGAGCCTGGAACGTGGTACACCTACAACTATGGTTTCAGCACGCGCAACCGTATTGACAAGGGCTATATGCTGCATAGCATCGATGCCAGCATAGGCTACGAGGAGGGCTATGCCGACCAGTACAACTCACAGCTGATTACGGAGAAAGATGGTCCGTATACCACCCAACGTTGGGAGCGCACCATGACATTCAAGAAGCGCTACCAACTGAAGAAGCTGGACCTGAACGCTCATTACCGTCTGTCGTTTATCGACGAGCAGGCTGTCAAAGGCTATGTGGGTGCTTCTTACGAGCTGCATTCCGCTGACAACAAATACCTGCTGTCCACCTCGCAGCTGAAGTACAGCGCATCCGTCTTAGGACTCGAAGGCGGCTTTGGTCTCTTAGGCCAGCGTCTGTGGATCAATGCAGAGGCTCACTATGGCATCAGCCACAATGCCGACCTCGACCTGCACACTGCCACTACAGACTATGCTCAAGCTGTGCTGTTGCCCGACATGGCCTATTACAAGGCCAACTACTGGCAAGGCCGTCTGGCTGTGACCTACCAGTTCCCCCTGACCATCAAGGGCTATAAGAGCCAATGGTTTGTCAAGGCTTACGGCAGCTACCTAAAGACTGATAACAGTCTGAAGAGCCAGACGGCTGGCCTCAGCTTTGGAGTCTATTATTAATTGAGAATTAAAAATGAAAATTATGAGAAATAAACATCTGCTGATTATATCATTTATCATTTATCATTTATCATTTAGCTACGCAGTGGCGCAGGACACCCTCATGGTACGCATCAACGGCATGCGTTGCGCTGAGTGTGGTCACAAAGTCAAGAACGTGTTACGCAAGAATCCTGGCGTTGGGGCTCTTGAGTTTAACTACGAGCGCCGTACCGCCAAGATTGCCTACAACCCGCAGATGACCTGCGCGGACTCCATCTACAGCATGCTGGCCCGTACAGGTCGCTATGCCGCCAAGCCCTTCAACCCTAAAGAGCGTATTGGCCGAGGCATGGGACAGCGTATCGCCGACATGCACTGCCAGAAGTGTGCCGACCGCATCATCGCAAGTCTGTCCAAATTGGATGGCGTCGATTCGCTGGCTCCCCACCTCGACAAGAGCTATATGTTCATCCGCTATGACGCCAACCGCACCAGTCGCGACGACATCCGTCAGGTCATCAACAGTTTAGGCTACACGCCCTGTAACTACTACAGCAGTCCGAAGGTGGAATATGGCTATTACCTGCTACCTGCCGAACAAGCTAACGAGGAAACCGCAGAAAACGTGCTTTCCCTCGATGGTGTCGAGGATGTCAACGTCAACCCCAAGCGCCGCTCACTGGCTGTCACCTTCTTCAACGACGAGACCACAGCCGACCGCCTTTATGCAGAAATCAAGAAGATGGGCATCAAGGCTGAGGTTCCCAAACCCCACGAGTGTGATGAATATAATAAGAAATGAAGAGACTCTGTCATTACATATCGGAATACATGGGTGTACTGGTGCTGGTGGCGGCAGTGGTGGCACTCATATTCCCCAGTGTGCTTCAACAAGTACCTACGACGGTCATCAATCCGTTGCTGGGTGTCATCATGTTCGGCATGGGACTGACGCTGAACCTGAAGGACTTCAAGATTGTGTTCAGTCGCCCAAAAGATGTTATCGTCGGCTGTCTGGCGCAGTTCACCATCATGCCACTGCTGGCTTGGGGACTGGCAAAAGCCTTCCAGCTCGACGAGGCACTGGCGCTTGGCGTGATGTTGGTGGGCTGCTGTCCTGGCGGCACGGCATCTAACGTCATTACCTATTTGGCGAAAGGAGATCTGGCACTCTCTGTAGGCATGACAGGCGTTTCCACCTTGCTGGCTCCTCTGCTGACGCCCTTGCTGACATGGGCCTTGGCAGGAAAGAGCGTTGATGTGGATGTGGCGGGTATGCTGCTGAGCATCCTCTGGGTGGTCATCCTGCCCATCGTCGTGGGATTAATAGTCAAAGGACTTTGGCCCAAGTTTACGGAGAAAACGACGGTCTATCTTCCTGCTTTATCGTCGGTTGCCATTGCCCTCATCGTGGCTATCATTATTGGAGCCAATGCCAATAAACTAATGGCTGGCGGTCTGGTTATCGTCATTGTGATCATGCTCCACAACATCTGCGGATTGAGTCTTGGATATCTGATAGGGCTTTTGTTAGGACTTACCGAGCCGAAGAAACGGGCTGTCTCCATCGAGGTAGGCATGCAGAACAGCGGCCTCGCCTCCAGCCTCGCCACGCTCCACTTCGCTGCTTATCCCATGGCCACCATTCCCGGTGCCATCTTCAGTGTGTGGCATAACATCAGCGGTGCCATCGTCGCCCGATTATATGCCAGAACAAATAAAACGTAAAGCAATATGAAGATGGTGAAGGTGCAGATGCATAGAACTCTATTTCTACTCTTGGTAATGCTAATGGGCTGTAGTTTACGGGCTCAGGTAACCATTGCCGGCAAGGTAACTGGCGAGGTGGACAAACAGCCTATTGAGTTTGCCTCGATACTGATGAAGGAGAACGGACGATGGGCCATTACTGATAAGGACGGCAACTTCACCATTAAGGATGTGCCCAAAGGCTGGGTGACACTGACTGTGCAATGTCTGGGATATGCCAAAAGAGAACTGAGCATGAACATCACGATGGACATTCCCCGACTGAGAATCACGCTGAAAGAGGATAACCTGAAACTTGACGAGGTGACGGTAACAGCAAAACGACGGACGGACGAAGCTACCACAAGCTATACCATTGACCGTACAGCACTGGACCAACAGCAGATACTGAACGTGAGCAACGTGACAACACTGTTGCCTGGTGGAAAGACGGTGAACCCGACACTGATGAACGACGACCGCATAGCCCTTCGCAGTGGCAGCAACGAACGGGGAAACAACTCGTTTGGTACAGCTATCGAGGTGGATGGCATACGTCTGGACAATAATGCCATGACGGGTGAGACAGCAGGGGCCTCAACACGCAGCATCAGCGCATCAAATGTGGAAAGCGTGGAGATAGTGACGGGTATTCCTTCGGTAGAATATGGCGACCTGTCGAACGGCATCGTCAGGCTGAATACCCGTAGAGGTAAGTCACCATTCATCGTGGAGGGCAAACTAACGCAGCACACACAACAGATAGCCCTAAACAAAGGCTTTGACTTAGGACACAACCGAGGTGTACTGAATGCCTCGCTGGAACATGCCCGCTCGTTTAAGGATGCAGCATCGCCATATACGGCCTATCAGCGTAACATACTGAGTCTAAATTACATGAACGTGTTCTGGCGCGACTGGATGCCACTGACGCTGAACATCGGGCTGACGGGCAATGTTGGCGGCTACAACTCAGAGAGTGACCCCGACGAACAGTTGGATGACTACACGAAAACACGAGACAACTCACTAAGGGCAAGACTGGAACTGAACTGGCTACTGAATAAGCCATGGATTACCAACCTCTCACTACGTGGTGCCTTCTCTACGTCAGACCGCACCTCAGAGAGTTCGGCACATGCCAACAGCGCCACCACACTGGCATATTTACATACCACAGAAGAGGGATACTTTATGGCCACTGACTACGACAGCAATCCCAATGCGTCAGTCGTTCTGGGGCCTACGGGTTATTGGAACGTCAAGCAACGTCAGGAGTCCAAGCCTATGAATTGGTCTTTGCAACTAAAGGCTAACTGGACGCGTCGATTCGGCAAGTTAATGAGTCGCATGCTTATTGGCGCAGAATATACTGGCAGCCGTAACAATGGTCGCGGCACGTACTATGACGACATGCGCTATGCCCCTACATGGCGCGAATACCGTTATGACGATCTGCCAACACTGAACAACATTGCACTATATGCGGAAGAGAAGGTTACCGTAAAGACTGGCAAATTGTCAAGAATGGAGTTGACGGCAGGTCTGCGCGACGACATCACTATCATCAGCGGCTCTGAATATGGTACGGCAAGTAGTCTGTCACCACGTTTTAATGGCCGTTACATCTTCTGGCAGAACCGTCGCAAGCACCTGATTACCGACCTTGCGCTCCATGCCGGATGGGGCAAGAGCGTCAAACTACCGTCATTCCACATACTATACCCTACTCCGTCTTATTATGACACAGAGGTGTTCCGCTCACAGTCCACAGCCGACAACACAACCGTCAGCGCCTGGTACAGTCGTCCGTCAAAGGCACTATACAATCCAAACCTGTGCTGGCAATACACCAACCAGACAGACATTGGCATTGAATTTAATATTAAAGGTACGCGCGTATCGCTGTCAGCCTTCCACCATCGCACCTACAACAGCTATATGGCCAGCAACGTATACACGCCGTTCAGCTATAACTATACTCCTGTGGCCACTCTGGAGAACATCAGCATTCCACACTCTGACCGTATCTACAGCATCGACCAGCAGGGCATCGTCACCGTTAACGATGCAACGGGTACGCAGAGCCCGATATGTCTGGATACAGACCAAAACGGCAACAAGCTATATAACACGCGTCGTTTCTACCAGACCAGCACCCAATATATCAATGCCTCGCCACTGGACCGCTACGGTTTGGAATGGATTGTCGATTTCAAGCAGATCAAAGCGCTGAACACGAGTGTACGTTTAGATGGCAACTATTATTACTATAAGAGTGCTGACGAGACGCTGTTTGCCAGTATGAACAACAGCAATACGAAGATGACGGGCACCCAGGAGCCTTATCAGTATATTGGATGGTATCGTGGAACCAGCGGCATTAGTGCTGCGCAGACATCGATAGCCAATGGTGCCATCTCAAGAGCATTGAACGTCAATACAACCATCACGACGCATATTCCCAAGATACGACTCATCGTTGCCCTGCGCCTTGAGGCTTCGCTATACAACTACCAAAAAGCCATCAGCGAGTTGGACGGTGCAGTACGCGGCATCATACTCAACGGTCAGGCAGACTATATCGGTACGCCCTACGACGGCACGACGGAAAACAGGTTCATAGCCGTATATCCGGAATACTACTCCACATGGGACAACCCCAACGAGAAGATACCATTTGCAGAGAAATTCCTGTGGGCCAAGGACAACGACCCCATACTCTATAACGACCTGTGCAACCTGGTGGTCAAGAGCAATACGCCTTATGTGCTGAACCCCAATCGCATCACTGCGTACTATTCGGCTAACCTCAGCATCACCAAGGAGATTGGCGACCACGTCAGTCTGTCGTTCTACGCCAACAACTTCTTCAATAACATGAAGACGGTACACTCCTCACAGACCAACCTCGACATGTCGCTCTTCTCAAGCAGCTACATACCGAGTTACTATTACGGACTATCACTTAGACTGAAACTTTGAGAAATTGAGATAATGAGATAATGAGAATGATGACGCGATATCGTTTATTAATTTTTGTTTATTATTTGTCATTTAGCTATGCGTTTAGCATAGCGCTAACCTCCTGTTCCAGTCAGGAAACGCCGACCGTCTCTACTGGTATTGTAGCCATTACGCTGACGGGCATAGACGATGACCTGTCGGGACTGGACGTCCAGCTGCGCAATATCAGCACAGGCAGCGTCTTTGTCGAGACAACCAACCAGAAAGGCACAGCAACATTCAGCGTCACACCAGGACTCTACGAAGCCTCAACTTCCCAGACGCGCTATACGACAGGCAACGAGTACTATAGTTTTAACGGAACATCAGGACAGATTACCGTCATGAAAGGTCTTCAGACGACGGCTTCGATAGCCATGAAGCGTGCCGTCATCAGCCGTCTGGTTATCAAAGAACTGTACTGTGGCGGATGTATGGCCGACGACGGAACTACACCATTCTATTACGACAAGTGTGTCATTCTCTATAACAACAGTGCAGAGGCGGCATCGTACGACAACCTGTGTTTTGGAATAGCAGCACCCGCCAATGCGCAGGCTACCAATAACAATTACACGCCAGAGGGAAGGCTCAACTATGAGGGCGAAGGCTTTACACCCGTCTGGAACGGTATCTGGTATTTCCCTGCCACGTTGACTATCGAGCCCTACTCGCAGGTAGTGGTCAACATCCACGGGGCTATCAACAATACGCTATCATACAGCAACTCCATCAATTTCGCAAATCCGGACTACTACTGCATGTTCGACCCAGAGAGTGGTTACAACAACCAGCGCTATTGCCCGACACCGTCGGAAGTGATACCCACTTCTCACTATTTGAAGGCTGCCGTATTCGGACAGGGCAACGCCTGGCCAATCAGTAACTCGTCGCCAGCCATCGTATTGTTCCAGACTAAAGGCGTTGTTCCCGCCAGCTTTGCTTCCAACACGGCCAACTACTGGTTTGACGGTGGCAATTCAAGTTCTATCAAGCGTTGTATCAAGGTGCCTAACGACTGGATTATCGATGCCATAGAGGTTTTCTCAAGCGACTATGCCACATCATGTGTCAAACGCCTGACGGCAGACATCGATGCCGGCTATGTATGGATGACCAACAAGAAGGGATATGCCATTTACCGCAATGTTGACCGTCAGGCCACAGAGTCGCTGGCTGAAAACGAGGGCTGCCTGGTGTACAACTATGCATTAGGCGTTGACGACAGCACAGACCCTAGCGGCATAGATGCAGAAGCCAGCCGTAGCAAGGGGGCACATATCATCTATCAGAATACGAATAACGCCACTAACGATTTCCACGAACGACAGACATGCTCACTAAGAAACTAACATACCTCGCCCTCCTGTTCATTGTATGCTGCGATACCATCGCAGCCCAGGACTCGCTGCTGTTACGCGACTACAGCTATATCCAGCAGTCATCGCCCTGGCTCACCCAACGTAATGCTGCTGCACTGACGCTCTGCGACGACAAGAATATTGCTGAGGCAGAGCTGTCGCTCAGTCATGGTAGCGGCAAACTTACGGGCATTAGCGGGTCGCCATCACTAACTAATCTGCAGGCTGCCATCGAGTCGTACTATCGCATCAATCCCCGCACGGTAGTCTTTGGCGCTATCAGCTACGACAACCAATCGGGAAGCGATATGACGGGCTCGGTCTTCATGCAAGACCGCCTACCTTTCGACATCGTGGAAGATTCACTGACCAACAAGGGACGCAAGCACCGTGACACTTATCATCTTACGGGAGGCTGTGGATACGATATCTACAAAGGTTTCTCCATTGGTATGAAAGTTGACTATACTGCAGCCAACTACGCTAAATACAAGGATCTACGCCATAAGAACAAGCTGATGGATATGAAACTCACAGTGGGAGTCTTTGCACCGTTCAACGTTCATCGTTTAACGTTCAACGTAGGTGCCGACTACACCTACCTCCGCCGTACGGAGAGTGTAAAGTTTGACACCTACGGCCAAAACGAGAAGGTATATAAGTCACTCATTGACTTTGGCGGAATGATGGGCATCGTCGAACAATATGGCAACGACGGATTTACGGACAAGACCAATGAGATGCCACTCTTCGAGGATGGGCACAGCGTCGGTTTGCAGTTTTCCATAGAGAACGCCCCCTTCTCAGTGTTCAATGCATTAACTTACAGCCACACCACAGGCTACTACGGTAGGAAGTCGCCCTATACCATCACATACACTGACCACAATCGTGACATCCTTACAGAGCATGTCCGTCTATCCTACCTTCCCCTTTCTGGTACGTCGAGATTCCATCTTGACCTCCGCTATCAGAACGAGAAGCTCCAGAACAGCATGAACACCTACCGCGGACTGACCAACACCAATGGTGCGACGCATTACGAATACTACGATGCGACGGAGACCTCGGATAAAAGCTGGCGCAATCTGGACATCGACTACACCATGCATCTGGGCATCCGTCATGAGTTACCCACGTGGACCGTCACAGCAGGCTATCACTGGCGACAACGCGACCTATCGGCTTACCTCTATCCGTATTATCGCCAGCAACAGTTAAGGACGAATGAGCTGACAGCTACTGTCACACGCAACATCATACTATCTAAAGGCATTTGGGCCGTTACGGTAAATGGAGGCTACCAAAAAGGTACGGGCGAACCTTACAAGGACGGAACTTTTGTAACTCCTGCTGGCAATCAGTATCAACCCGCTACGATGGAGGCACTGCTCTGGCACGACTACCAATACCTGACAGCGCCCCAATATAACATCGGGCTGCAGATGAAATACACCTTTATATTTCCAGGAACGAATCTGCGTACACACGTTCGCGCAGCCATTGACTATCGTCACGCCTCCATCACCGACGAGACACCATCAGGACTCCATAATCCACATCGGACCTTAGTCACGATAGCTGCAGGCCACACGTTCTAAAACAATAAAAAAGACAATAAACAAACCTACTCTATCAAAGATGAAGAAGATAACTATTATCGTATGCCTGGCGGTTGTGTCGCTGGCAGCACAGGCACAGATACAGACCAATGCAGGCGTACAGTACCTGCAATGTATGCCCAAAGACGTGTCGACGGACTTCAGTGACCTGTCGAACACTTATTTCCTGGCCGACTCGCTTGACGGTTTTAATACGCAAAGGGGTATGGGCTTCGTACAGTGGAAACGCTACCGGCTGAGTCCGCGTCAGGCGTTCAACCTCAATGGCTACTGGCCCGTCCGTATGCAGATGCTGGATTTCCCTGACACGCAGTACGACAACGATCCGAATCTCGCATTGAAGATAGACTTCGTAAGTCCCCGATGTGTACGAATCCGCATGGCGACATCGCCCATTGAGGCTGCCCGCAAGGACAGCGAGAGCTTGATGCTGGCGGGTGCAGTGCCCATGTCCAAAGACTGGAAGGCGTTGAGTGATGGCAAAACCATCGCATACAAGACAGCCTACGGCTGCATCGAAATTCAGCGCTACCCCTTCAGGCTCGTGCTAAAAGACGCCAAGGGAAAGGTGCTCACCCAGACGCGCCACATCATCGACAATGACTCCACGCAGGTGAAACTGCTGCCGTTCAACTTCATCAAGCGCGGCAGCGACAACTCACGCAGCGTCAACCCCGTGTTCCTGCTGTCGCCAGGCGAGCGCATCTACGGTTGCGGCGAGTCGTTTACATCATTAAATAAGGTGGGCCAGAAGGTGCACCTCAGCGTCACCGATCCTCAGGGCCCTGAGACGGATGGCATGTACAAGCCTGTGCCCTTCTACTTCTCGAATCGCGGCTATGGCATCTTCATGCACACCTCGGCACCTGTCACTGCCGACTTCGGCTCCTCCTACATTGGAGCGCAGCGCCTGTTTATGGCGGATGAGCAGGTAGACCTCTTCGTGTTCTTTGGTGAGCCGAAGGATATTCTCGACGAATACACCAACGTCACGGGCAAGAGTCCCATGCTGCCCCTCTGGTCGTTTGGCACGTGGATGAGCCGCATCACCTATTTCTCGCAGGAAGAGGGTCTCGACATTGCCAAGAAGCTGCGCCAGCACAAGATTCCATCGGACGTCATCCATTTCGATACTGGCTGGTTCGGCGTCGACTGGCAGTGTGACTATGAGTTTGCCAAAGACCGCTTCCCCGATCCCGTAGGTATGCTGAAACAGTTAGCCAAGGACGGTTTCCATACCTGTCTGTGGCAGTTGCCTTATTTCACGCCCAAGAACCGTTTCTTCCTGGATATTGTCCATGATGGCCTGCATGTGAAAAACGCTGATGGCGGCATGCCTGTAGAGGATGCCATCCTTGACTTCTCCAATCCTAAGACCGTCAGCTGGTACCAGTCGAAGATTACGAATCTGCTGAAGCAGGGTGTCTCGACCATCAAGTGCGACTTCGGTGAGGCTGCGCCCTACAACGGTTTCTACCATAGCGGCAAGGGTGGCCTCTACGAGCACAACCTCTATCCGCTACGCTATAACAAGGCTCTCTGGGAGGTGGTCGAGAAGAACCATCCTGGCGAGGGCATCATTTGGGCACGTTCTGCATGGGCCGGTTCCCAGCGCTACGCCCTGCATTGGGGCGGCGATGCTGCCACTAATAATATAGGTATGCTGGGCGATCTGCGTGGCGGACTGTCGTTCGGACTTAGCGGCTTTTCGTTCTGGAGTCATGATATGGGCGGCTTTGTGACTGCTTCACCCGAGGATATCTATCGTCGTTGGTTGCCCTTTGGATTCCTGTCAAGCCACACCCGTGCTCACGGTGCACCACCCACAGAGCCCTGGCTCATCAGCGAATCGTTCACCAAGGCCTTCCGCGAGTGTGCCGAGATGAAATACAAGCTGATGCCGTATGTCTATGCCCAGGCCAAGGACTGTTCGGAGCGCGGCCTTCCGATGGTACGTGCCCTGCTGGTAGAATTCCCCGACGACCCAGGAGCCTGGCTCGTAGAGGATGCCTATATGTTCGGTTCACAGATGCTTGTCGCCCCATTGTTGGAAAGTGGCAACGAGCGCAGCGTCTACCTGCCCCGTGGCAAGTGGATTGACTACCAGACGGGTAAAGTGTATGAAGGTGGTTGGCAGACCATCAAGGCCGGCAAGATTCCTGCCATCATACTGGTGCGCGACGGAAGTCTGATTCCCCATGCTCCCCTCGCCCAGCGTACAGACCAAATCCAATGGGATAAGGTTGAGCTAAAGGCTTACAAGGCAGATGCAAAGAAATGCAGCGGCTTACTCTTCAAACCTGGTGACACGCAGTTGCAGCACATCGAACGATAAAAAAGAGGCCTGAGTCGGAAAAACTCAGGCCTCTTATTTGTAATTGTGATAGTAAACTCGCTCACTTAATCACGACCTTACGGCCATTAACGATGTTGACACCTTTCTGAAGACGAGTCAGTTTCTGACCTTGCAGATTGTATATACCCTGCTGAACACTGAACACAGCCTTAACCTCGTTAATACCTGTCACAATCTGGTCAGGTGTAACGCCATGCCATTGGATAAAGTCAAGGTCGGTATCATCGGTAGCGCCATTAGCTGCAGCAATCTTCTTGGCAATATCTGCGGTTATTGCATAATAGAGGCGGTAACCATCGGAGAAGGTTGCCGTATTGTACTTGCCGTCAACAGCAGGTACACGCTTGAAGCCCACCTTACCCTTTTCGTTCTGGAACTTATAAATCATTCGAGATGCCTGTGAACCGGTCAGCGTCTTCGAATCTTCTTCAGACCAAGTCATACCAGAAGAACGAGTCTTCATGACGCCCTGCGACTCTGACAAATAAAGAGGATAGGTACCAGGCTGACCACAAGCAATCCACGGACCCTTAATCAGCAGAAGGCTATCACCAGGGAAGTTGTAATAGGTCATATCGGTGGTTGAAGCATTATTTGTAACATTCACATAGGTGAAGTAAACATTGCGTGGGGCATAGAAGGGCTTCTCAATGTTGACAGCAACAAAACCACTCTCAGGGATAGTAATTGTAGACTCTGTGATACCAGAAACCTGCTCACTATATGTACGGATAGCCAAATCGGTAGTGACTTCAAAGTCGACACTCGAATTATCGGTATCGAAGAGTACGGTACGTCCATCACTGGTTACGAATGCAGTCTTACGCACGATAGCCTCACCATTGTTGCCGCCAGGAGTTGCCTGTGCGGTGAAACCTGCGTCAATGCTTTCTGGCAAACGCTTCTGGTCAGCAGCAGGACTCTTAGCCTTGGTATTAACCACGACGTCCACACCGTCAAGAACCTTATACTTAGGTACGAACATCATGACATTTCCAGAATCCTTACCACGCTGGAAACCTGTAGAGAACTTTGTCAAATCAGTATTATGAGCCAGCAGCACCATAGCCCCTGGACCTGTGGTCACAAAGTTGATATAGTCGGCATAAGCCGCCTGACCAGCTTTGTCGGGATTATACGTATGAGCCACTACTAAGCCTGCCACGTTGTCATTATGATAGTCCTTATAGGCATTGTTCTGTGTCTTCGACTCAAAATCGGCAGCCGACAGGTCAGGAGCCTTGCTTGCCACAGTGGTATGGTTAGCGGCAGCATTGCAGATAACGACACTCTGTCCAGGAGCAACCTTATAAACCTGATCTGTAGGAATCTGGAATATTTGCTTCAGGGCCACACTATCCTTATGCTCTGCCTGCATAGCATCGACTGTCCAAGCCTGAGTAGCATCGCTGTGACTCTCGGCCAATCCCAGATACAGACCGGCAATATCCAACGTATCGGAAGAATTGTTGTAAAGTTCAATATAGTTGGCGAGAATAAATGCCTTATCAGCATCGTTCTTCATACTGTTAAAGAACACCTTACTGATGACGATGCCCCCTGCACTTGTAGGCTTTGTAACCTTTGCCTCACTGGCTGTTGTCCCCGCCAGCAACATACCAGCCACGAGAGCCAGCAATTTAAGAGTGTAGATTTTCTTCATAAGCTATTATGTTTACATTAATAATGTGTATCTAAGCGGCTGCAAAGATACACATTATTTTTTTATTGTGCAATACCTAATAGTAGTTATTTTACGTTACCTACCTTAATCAGGTACTCGCCAATCTGTACGGCATTGAGTGCTGCACCCTTACGAATCTGGTCACCGGAGAGCCAGAAGGTCAGACCGTTCTCGTCTGAGAGGTCCTTGCGCACACGACCTACGAATACATCGTCCTTACCAGCAGTCTCCAGAGGCATGGGGTATGTCAAAGTAGCGGGATCGTCAACCAGCGTACAGCCAGGAGCAGCAGCGATAGCCTTCTGAGCCTCCTCGACGCTGATGGGTTTTTCTGTTTCAATCCATACGCTCTCTGAGTGACTACGCAGAGAGCTGACACGTACACACATAGCCGAGCACTTGGCATCGGTATGCATAATCTTACGCGTCTCGTTGTACATCTTCATCTCTTCCTTCGTATAGCCGTTGGGCTGGAATACGTCAATCTGAGGAATCACGTTGTAGGCCAGCTGGTGGGGGAACTTTTTGATGGTCTTCACCTCACCCTCTTCTACCATCTCCTTGTACTGCTGCTGCAGTTCGGCCATAGCGGCAGCACCGGCACCTGATGCACTCTGATACGAAGAGACGTGGATGCGCTTGATGTGCGAGATGTTCTCCAGTGGCTGAAGCACGACAACCATCATAATCGTTGTACAGTTAGGATTGGCAATGATGCCACGAGGACGCTTCAGGGCATCTTCGGCGTTGCACTCAGGCACCACCAAGGGTACGTCGTCGTCCATACGGAAAGCACTCGAGTTGTCGATCATCACAGCACCATACTTGGTGATGGTCTCGGCAAACTCCTTCGACGTGCCGGCACCAGCAGAGGTGAAGGCGATGTCGATGTCCTTGAAGTCATCGTTGTGCTGTAAGAGTTTTACGGTCAGTTCCTTGCCACGAAAAGTGTACTTGGTACCGGCAGAACGCTCAGAACCAAACAAAACCAACTCGTCCATAGGGAAATTTCTCTCATCAAGCAGGCGCAGAAACTCCTGGCCCACGGCGCCTGAGGCACCCACAATTGCTACTTTCATAAGTCTAATTCTTTTCCGTTTATACTAATTTGGGGTGCAAAGGTAATGCAATTCAAGCGAAAAACAAAATTTTTATGCAACAAATTCGTTGGAAATGAATAATTATTGATTCTTGGCAATTGCTTCAGCAATGGTATAGGCCGTTGTCCAAGCTGCCTGGAAGTTAAAACCGCCAGTAATGCCATCAATATCAAGCACTTCGCCGGCAAAATAAAGACGGGGCACATATCGGCTCTCGAGCGTGGAAGGATTGACAGCCTTAAGCGATACCCCACCACAGGTCACAAACTCGTCCTTGAAGGCTGCACGACCAGCAATATGGTAGTTATCATTTATCAGCGTGTTAACCAGTCGGTTCACATCTTTTTTGTTCAATTCGCTCCAACGAAGCATAGCACGATGACCAAGTGCTTTCTCCAACAGATAGCCCCAGAGACGTTGTTGCAGTCCAAAAGGATTATAGGTGGTCAGCTGTTTCTGAGGTTGGCGAACAGACATTTCATGAAGTGCCGTCTGAATGTCCGCCTCTGGTCGTTGTAACCAACTGACGCCAAGCGGAGCCTGATATTGACGCTCAGCCAAATAACGGGCCGCATAGCTGGAGAGTTTCAGAATAGCCGGACCACTCATGCCCCAATGGGTGATGAGTAGCGGCCCCTCTGCACGAAATTTAGTACTAGGGATATAGGCCACAGCGTCGTCGACAACCAACCCTTGCAACGCATGCAATTTTGCATCGGTAATAGAGAAAGTAAAAAGCGAAGGCACAGGAGTTTCAATTTCGTGCCCTAAATCTGTCAACCAACGCAGACCTTCTCCTTTGGGTGATCCGCCCGTCGTCACAGCAATATAATCGTAGTCGCTGAGTTCATTCAACGACTGTATCTTCCGTCCCGTACATATATTAATATGATAGCGACGGGCCAACGACAAAAAGCAGTTGATGATGGCATGCGAGTCTTGTGCTTGAGGGAAAACGCATTCATCATCCTGTGTCACTAAAGGCACACCATGACCCTCAAACCAACGGTAAGCATCCTCGTAATCGAACACATTGAACAAACGTTTCATCAACCTGTGACCACGTGGATAAACCTGCGAGAGGTCGCTAACCTGTGCAAACGAATTGGTACAGTTGCAGCGTTCACCGCCGCTGACCTCCACCTTCGCCAGCACCCGCTTGCTACGCTCAAAGATGGTCACCTCCATCTCCGGGTTCATCTCCTTCAGGTTGACAGCCAAGAAGAATCCCGCTGCCCCACCTCCTATGATCGCTGTCTTCATGTTACGGCCTTTTAATCCATACTTTATGGGAATGGCTACCTCGTGACATGATACCTGAAGTCGGGTCGGCAACAAATTCCTTCAGATCTAAGGAGGCGCTGGTCCTGCTGAGCCCTGTAGCCACAACATAGTCAGAAAGGGTCATGAATCCATTCTTGTCGATAACGGCCTTGGCCTTTGCTACACGCTCGTCGCGACTGAGCGAGCCCTTCCTGGGCACCACAACATCCGTCTCTACTTTGTCGAATGTGGCCTCGCGATTCATGTCTACCAACAGCTCAGCGTCAGGCTTGAAGTTGATGCCTTTGATGCAGATGTGACGGTACTTCGTCTTAGGCTCCTCTTTCTCGCCGTCGTCCTGTCCTTTCTGGTTAGCAATAGCCTTTTCAGAGGGCATCGAAGTGTCGAATCCCAACGTCAACGAGAACACGCCAAGTCCATCAATCTTGATGCTGTGCCCCAACGGCATCCACGACTTCATGGTTTCTGCCAGTGCCTCCAACACGGCCCGCATGGTACCCTCGCTGATGTTACTGGCATAGGCATGCATGTGCTTCAGTACCGTATCAAAGTCATGCAACGAATATGTCTGCATCCTTGGATATACCACCTTCTCGCCTTCCTTCATGCCTTCCGGCAATTTCTGCAGATAATAATTTGCCATAGTCTTCTTTATTTTTGTTTCTTTATACTGTTTTTTCTTTGTCTTACGTTCCTTTTTTATATTCACAGTACTATAAACTTACGTTCTTAGTACTATAAATATATATTCTCAGTACTGCAAACTTATATTCACAGTACCATGAACATAATTTTCAAAGTGCAAAGGTACAAATAAGCGAGTAAAACACAAAAGAAAAGAACCTTTTTCGCACTTTTTTTTAAAAAAACAGAGCAAGTTTGCAGAAAGTTTCGTATCTTTGCACCCACAGAACAACACAACAATCAAACGCATGGGGTCAATATTTATAATCCAGGGCATCCAAATTTCATCTATGCCTTCGACCACAACCCGCCGCACATCCACGTGCGCAGCGGCACGGATAATTTCTCCATCACCATCCAAGACCGCATCATCGAGGGCAAGGCACGCTCTAAGACCGTCAAGATTATCAACGACTTTATCGACGAGCACGAAGAAGAGTTGATGGAACTTTGGGGCAGGGCTCAGCGCGGAGAGAAAATTAACAAAATAAAATAAGGAGGACAGATTATGTTACTGACGATTACAGATGTAGAGTATTTGGGCGACTACACGTTGCTCTGTACGTTCAGCACGGGCGAGCGCCGCAAGGTTGACCTCACGCCGTTGCTCGTCTATCCGGCTTTCGAGGAGCTGCGCGACAAGAACGAGTTCATTCAGTTCGGCCTCGACCAGACCATCTTCTGGAAGAACGGTGCCGACATCGCCCCCGAAAGACTTTACGAGCTGAGCGTGGTGGCGTAAGTATTCACGAACGAAAACAACGAACATGAGCGGATAGACCGACAGACAGAAACGACATATAGTAATCGGGGCATTGGCCAGTAAAGACACAGGCTATTGCCCCGTTATTAGTACAAAAAAAAATGCAGAAATCTGAAAAAAGTTCCAATATTTTGTAGTTTTTTGCCACCTTCGTGCGATTTCTTATCAGAACGAGTCAATTAAACAAAGAATCAATGAAAGACTTAGAAAGTGAATTTGAACGAATGGTCAGGGAGAACCGCAGCACGATTTACACCGTCTGCTACATGTTCTCCAACGACCAGGACGAGGTGGCCGACCTGTTTCAGGAGGTGCTTATCAACCTGTGGAAGAGCTTGCCCTCGTTTGAGGAGCGCGGCAATGTGCGCTCCTGGATCTACCGCGTCAGTCTGAACGTCTGCATCTCGCTCGACCGCAAGAAACGACGCAACAAGACGGTGCCGCTGAGGATGGACATCGACCCCTACGAGGAGGTGGAAAGCAACCAGAACTCACGCCAGATGGACTTGCTGCGCCGACGGATTGCCAAGTTAGGACAGTACGACAGGGCCATCATCCTGCTCTGGCTGGAGAACATGAGTTACGAGGAAATTGCCGCCGTCATGGGCATCACGGTGAAGAACGTCAGCGTGCGTCTCTACCGCATCAAGGAGGAACTAAAAAACATGTCAAACCAATAAAAACTACAGAACATTATGGAAAATCAGAACAATAACTTACAGGAACTGGAGCAGCTGCGCAGTCAGGTAGCAGAGTTCAAGAACCGCTTGGAGCAGCAGGAGATAGTCAGCGAACGGCTGCTGAAGCAGGCAACGACGGGCCACGTGTCATGGATTAAGCAAATGAGCGTCTGGGGTGGCGTCGTTGACTTGGCATTGGTGCCGTTGGTCATCTATCTCTTAAAAAGCATTGTTGGCGTTTCATGGTTACCCATCATAGTCGTATGTATAGTGATGGTTTTTGAGGCCTTTTTCAATTTCTGGAATGTCAGCACCATTCGCGACAAATATCTGGTAGCTAACGATGTAATCAATACACAACAAAGGCTGAGGACTTACAAACGTAGGGAGAAACTATACTTTTACATCATAGTCCCCTTCCTCCTGCTCTGGCTCGTATGGATTTTCTTCGACGTATATAGTATCAAAGACATTCCATTCCCAAGCACAGACAGGCTGATTTTTGATTTCGCTGCCATTGCCATCGTGTTAGCTATATGCTTCTATTTCTTCTATCGCGAAATGCGCTCACTGAACAAAGCTATCAAAGAGATAGACGAGTTCGTCAATGGCAAGTAGAGCAAAATGCCTGTATATTTTGCGGAGTTTGGCCCGATTCACACCCCAATCCGACCATTTTCTATTAAATAACCATAAAATCGCATACGGATGATACGCCGTATGCGATTATTTTATATTCTGCAATTGGAAATCGCTGGCCCGATGCGGGAGAGCGCCAACGAAAAAAGGCAATGGCTGAAATGAGTGATTTGAGGCCCGATGAAATTTTGCGCCTCTATTTCTTGTAGATTCAGAATTATTTAGTAACTTTCACCGATGGTGTTAGTAGGCTACACCTCGAAAATGCGAAATAAATCACAATTTATTTGGCATTTTGCTCGGTTTGCACTACCTTTGCATGTGATAAGAGATTATTATGAACTTTGACGTATATCTGCCCATCACGAGTCCTACGCTCATCTTCTGCGTAGTGTTACTTATCATCCTGTTTGCCCCGATTATTATGGGTAAACTGCGTATTCCGCATATTGTCGGCATGGTGTTGGCAGGTATACTGATTGGCAAGTACGGTTTGAATATCTTGGAGCGCGACTCGTCATTCGAACTGTTTGGTAAGGTAGGTCTGCTTTACATTATGTTTCTGGCAGGTCTGGAGATGGACTTGGAGAGCGTGAAGCGCAACTCCAACCGTTTCCTGATATTCGGACTGCTGACGTGCCTTGTACCGTTAGCACTGACCTACGTGATGTCGCTGTGGCTGTTAGGCTATTCGCAGACGGCATCGTTCCTATTGGGATGTATCATGGCATCGAATACGCTGATTGCCTACCCCATCATCTCACGTTATGGTCTGGGGCGTGACTCCAGCGTCATGCTGAGCGTCGGTTCCAGCATGATATCGCTCTTTCTGGCTCTGCTCATGTTGGCAGCCCTGGCTGCTTCGTATGGCGAGGATGTCGGCATTACCTTCTGGTTACTATTCATCGTCAAGTTCGCCATCTTCTGCGGTGTCAGCATCTGGCTTATCCCTATTCTGGCCCGTTACTTCCTGCGCCGCTACTCCGATGCTGTCATGCAGTTCATCTTTGTGCTGGCCGTGATGTTCCTCTCTGCTGCTGCCTCGGAAGCCATAGGCGTTGAGGGCATTGTGGGTGCCTTTATCTCAGGACTGATTCTTAACAGATATATTCCCCATGTGTCGCCGCTGATGAACCGCATCGAGTTCATAGGCAACGCATTGTTCATCCCCTATTTTCTGATTGGTGTGGGTATGTTGATCAATGTCCGTACGCTGTTCCAGGGACCACACATGCTGTGGATTGTCTTCCTGATAGCCTTCTTCGGTACTTTTGGCAAGGCTTTTGCTGCCTATTTGAGCAGTCTGCTGTTCCGTCTACCCAAATCGGCCGGCCACATGATGTTCGGTTTGACTTGTGCCCATGCCGCTGGTGCCATCGCGATGGTGATGGTCGGTATGCGACTTGAGGTGAGCCCTGGTGTGTATCTGGTCAACGACGAAATGCTGAATGGTGTGGTCATCATGATTCTTATCACCTGTATCATATCAACGATGATGACCGAGAAGGCCGCACAGGAAATCGTCATCGCCCAACAGACTATTGTCAGCGGTTCTGCCGCTGACTCCCACCACGACAACGAAAAGATACTGCTCTGCGTCAAATATCCTGATATCGCCCCACAGCTGCTTGAATTAGCCATTATGATGCGCAACCAGTCGAAAGACAGCGGACTTGTGGCACTCAATGTGGTGTACGACGACGATAAGGCAGCCTCAAACCGTGAGCGTGGTCTGCGCCTGTTAGAACAGCTTCAGCAACGGGCTGCAGCCAGCGACATCAAGATGCAGACCCAGGTACGACTGGCCACCAACATCGCCAACGGCATCAAGCACGCCTTCCGTGAGGTCAGCGGATCTGAGATTATCATGGGTATGCACGTCCACACGGAAGTAAACCCAAAATTCTGGGGCGATTTCATCCAAAGTCTCTACAACGGTTTGAACCGTCAGATTGTACTCACCCGTTTCGTACAACCCCTCAACACGTTGCGTCGTATTCAGGTCGTCGTACCGTCGAGGGCCGAGTTCGAACCAGGTTTCTACCGTTGGTTGGAGCGTTTGGGACGTATGGCGACCAATCTGGACTGCCGCATCCAGTTCCACGGACGCAACGAGTCGCTGGAGCTAATACGTACCTATCTCACAAACCACTACAGCAGCGTGCGTGCCGAATACACCTTTATGGCACACTGGAACGAACTGCCAAAACTGGCTGAGACCATCCACGACGACCACATGTTTGTAGTTATCACTGCCCGTAAGGGAACTATATCATATAAGAATGCATTAGAGCGTCTGCCCAACGAGTTGATGCAGCACTTCTCTGGCAAGAACCTGATGATTATCTTCCCAGATCAGTATGGCGAAGCTAAGGATGAGAGCATGACGTTTACATCGGCTCAGCACCAGGAGGAGAGCAGTATCTATGCGACGATAGCACGATGGATTCATTCAAAGCGAAGTTAGTAGGAAGACAGTAGAAAGACAGTAGAAAGACAGAAGGAAGACTATGATAGAAATTAAGGATATAAGAAAAAGCTTTGGTTCGTTAGAAGTATTGAAAGGTATCGACCTCAGCATCCAAAAAGGCGAAATAGTTAGCATCGTGGGACCCAGCGGTGCCGGTAAGACGACGCTATTACAGATTATCGGAACCCTTGACCGTCCAGACAGTGGTAGTGTGTACATCGATTCTGTCGATGTAACCAGTCTCTCACAAAAGAAGCTGAGCGATTTCCGCAACCGCCATATCGGCTTTGTGTTCCAATTCCATCAGCTGTTGCCTGAGTTTACGGCTCTTGAGAACATTATGATTCCCGCCTACATTGCCGGTGTCAACACCAAGGAGGCTCGTCGTCGCGCTGAAGAGTTATTGCAGTTTATGGGATTATCTGACCGCGCTAAGCATAAGCCCAACGAGTTGTCGGGTGGCGAGAAACAACGTGTAGCCGTAGCCCGTGCTCTCGTCAACAATCCTGACGTTATCTTAGCCGACGAGCCCAGTGGGTCACTTGACTCTAAGAATAAGGAAGAGCTGCACCAGCTGTTCTTCGACCTCAGAGACAAATACGGCCAAACCTTCGTCATCGTTACCCACGACGAAGGACTGGCCTCTATCACCGACCGCACCATCCACATGCGTGACGGTCTTTTAGAAAGTCCATTAGACCCATCCACCCAATTAGACCCAATAGACCTATCAGACCCATCCAACCTATGATTAAACTCGGCGATTACAACACCCTGCGCATTGTGAAACGCGTCGACTTCGGCCTTTACCTTGATGGTGGCGACGATGGCGAAATCCTGTTGCCATCGCGCTATGTTCCCGATGGCAAAACCATCGGTGACACTATCGAAGTATTCATCTATCTTGACCAAGACGAGAAACTGATAGCCACCACCCTGCGTCCTTTAGCCAAGGTAGGCGAATTTGCCTGGTTAGAGTGTGCCTGGACCAACGAATACGGTGCTTTTCTGAATTGGGGATTGATGAAAGACTTGTTTTGTCCGTTCCGTGAACAGAAACAGCGCATGGTAAAAGGTCAGCGCTACTACGTCTACGTGATGGAAGACCAGAAGACCCACCGTCTGATGGCGACTGCCAAGGTAGAACGCTACCAAAAGCACAGCGGTTACGAACGGGCACTCGATTTCAGCGACGAATTGTTGCGCTATTTGCAGGAAAACGGTGGTTTCTGCTCATTAGGCGACAAGAGTCCTGCCGAAGATATCGCCCAAACATTCGGCGTATCAAAGAAGATATACAAAAAAGCCGTCGGCGATCTCTATCGCCGACGACTGATAACAATATCGGATGAGGGTATTGCCCTCGTCTGATTTACTTAGGCTGCATTACCAGATTCAAAGTTGCCACGAATGGTTTCTTGCCTTCGCGATCCAGAGTTGTTGTAAGCGTAAACTTACATAACGTCCCTGAGAATTCCACAGCAATCTTAGTATTGTCCTGGATAAATTTATTACCCATCTCGCTGTCCTTCAACTTCAAGGCGATATTGGAATAATTGCCACCACTCCAACTCCAGGTAGCGGCATCAGAACCACCATCGCTATACTCAATGCAGAGCAAACCAGTCTGGTCAAGAGTTATGCTCTTGACTTCCTTGTTCAACTGATCGATATCTTCATTAGAGAAACCTGTATCACGCTTCTTTACCTCTGCAACGAAAGCTGACAGTTTGCCACTCTGCTCCGTCATAGAGAGACTCTTGAAGTCCGGATCCTCACTCTCCAGCGTCAGCTTCATGTTATTGATAGTCCATGTGCGGGCGATATTTTTCAGAGCATCACCACCAGTCATCGTAGCAAAAGCCATGTCTGCTGCAGCAGAATTGGTTGTAAAAGTATAAGTCACGCCATTGATGGTAATCGTAATACTGACATTAATCGTTGCACTCTTACTACCACGCGTCACACTGCTCTTCACGGTACCAATCAGCTTACCGCTGTTGTCAGTAATCGTATAGGTATCACCAGAAATCGCCACATTATAGGTCACATACTTTTTCTTGCCATCTTTTGTTACCTCTATAATGGCCTTTCCACTCTCTGTAAAGTTCAATCCTGTCAGGCAAACACCATCATCTGAAGTAGCCTTCACCTCATTATTGCTGATTGAATAGGCAACAGCCTTTTCAGCATACGTTGGGGTGGACAACTGCGAAGAAGGGGGATTAGAGGAATCGCTGTCGTCAGAACCACAGGAAATGTTACACACAGCTATGCAGGCTGCTACTGCCCAATAAAAAATACTCTTATTCATTATCTTTGTTTTTTAGTTTGTTATTGATACTATCTAATAAATTAAAGGATACGTCCAACGAGACGGAAACTCAGTACAGGATAAACGCTTAACTTTTCAATGAGCTTGACAGCATCCTTCACATCCTGATAGTCTTTGTCGGGATTGGTAATCCTATCCTTGTCAACTTTCTGGTATTTGCTCACGCCCCATTCGTCATTGATGGTTGTCCAAACCTCTGGCTTTCCCCAGAACTGAACGCCCAAGTCGAATTGCATACCAATATTATGCTTGGGAACGGCACGTCCGAAACCAATACCGATATACGGCTTAAAGCTATTCACCTTGACATTGGCCTTGACATTACCTTGAGCATCAGAAACCATAGTGTAAGGTGCAGCACCTGTACCCAGTTCGAGACCCTTATTACCCCATGCGCTCTGCTTCAAGAAAACGTTGGCATTCGTAGCCTCCACGAATTTCTCCTTGCCGAAATAGGCACCGGCCGTAATACGAAACGTACTGGTCTGGAAAGGATAGTAGTCGAACAGAAGGTTGAAATCACCCATATTCAACTTACCTTCAATATCCACA
This sequence comes from uncultured Prevotella sp., assembly GCA_946404405.1. Lineage (GTDB taxonomy): Bacteria > Bacteroidota > Bacteroidia > Bacteroidales > Bacteroidaceae > Prevotella. Next base: position 53,307 of record CAMJDL010000004.1, on the reverse strand, counting down.
TTCTGCTTATTGGGATAATCCACAAAATCAACATCAGTACCAACATTCACGCCCTTCTTATATTTTATATTGGGCAAGAAGTTATATCCGGCACGAACCGCAAAATGATAAGTCAATGGAGCGGCCACCTGGATGCCAATACCGTCAGTACCTGCCGACACGCCGAGAGCGACATGATTGAAGAAGCCATAATCGTCTTCGTCCAGCTGGGCATACGTCTGTGACAGACCGCAGGTTGCCAACGCACAGATCAAAAGTAATTTCTTCATTGTTCTATTGTTTTTAGAGTTAATAAATATTTAATGCTGCAAAGATATACAAAAAAAAGCAATGCTCCAAATTTTCTTGAAGAAAAATAGAGCATTGCTTGTAGAATTATCTTATAGCAGTTTAGAACTCTGCTGATTTCGGCGTACGTGGGAACGGAATCACGTCACGAATATTCTGCATGCCTGTTACGAACAGAATAAGACGCTCGAAACCAAGACCGAAGCCTGCGTGTGGGCATGAACCCCACTTGCGGGTATCGATATACCACCAAAGATGGGTCATATCCATATCACGACGCTTGATTTCTCCCATCAGCTTGTCGTAGCTCTCCTCACGAACGGAACCACCGATAATCTCACCAATCTGTGGGAACAGCACGTCGGTACCCTGCATCGTAGGACCAGGTGCAACAGCGCCCTTGTAACCTACACTACCCTCACCCTGCTCTTCGTTCTGCTTCATGTAGAACGACTTGAAGGCACGTGGATAGTCGGTCATGATAACTGGCTTTTTGAAGTGCTCCTCAACGAGGTAGCGCTCGTGCTCAGAAGCCAAGTCGTCGCCCCAGTTGCAGGGGAACTCGAACTTTTTACCGTTCTTGATAGCTTCCTGCAGGATATTGATACCCTCAGTATAAGGCAAGCGTACAAAAGTTTCCTTCAACACGCCCTCCAAACGCTGAATCAGCGTCTTGTCAATCATCTGGTTGAGGAAGGCGAGGTCATCCTTACAGTTGTCAAGTGCCCACTTCACACAGTACTTGATGAAGTCCTCTTCAAGATCCATCAACTCTTCCTGATCCAAAAAAGCAACCTCAGGTTCTACCATCCAGAATTCAGCCAAATGGCGAGGTGTGTTACTATTCTCAGCACGGAATGTAGGACCGAAGGTATAGATAGCACCCAGTGCCGTAGCACCGAGTTCACCCTCTAACTGTCCAGAAACAGTCAGCGAGGTCTGCTCACCAAAGAAGTCATCGTCATAGATAATTTTTCCACTTTCGTCCTTCTTCAGGTCATACAGGTTCTTGGTGGTTACCTGGAACATATTGCCGGCACCCTCACAGTCGCTGGCGGTAATCAGCGGTGTGTGGAAATAGAAGAAGCCATGCTCGTGGAAATACGTGTGGATAGCCATCGCCATATTGTGGCGGATACGCATCACGGCACCAAAGGTATTAGTACGCAGACGCATGTGGGCATTTTTACGCATCGCCTCAAAGCTCTGTCCCTTCTTCTGCATGGGGTAGTCGTTGCCGCAAAGGCCGTAAACCTCCAAATTAGTGGCCTGAATCTCAGAAGTCTGGCCAGCACCCTGACTCTCAACAAGCACACCCTCGGCATTGATACAAGCACCTGTAGTTATATCCTTCAGCAACTGCTCGTCGAACTTGGTGGGGTCGACGACAATCTGCACGTTCTTGATGGTTGATCCATCGTTCAGCGCAATGAAGTCTACAGCCTTCGAACTGCGGTGCGTACGCACCCAGCCCTTCACACATACTTCTTTTCCAAAATCCGTACTCTTTAGTACGTCAACTATCTTTGTTCTTTTCATTGTTCTATTCACTTTTCACTATTCACTTTTCACTAGCGAAGCGTTACTCATAAGCCCCCATGCGCAGACGGTCTACTTCTTCCTCAGTGAGATAGCGCCAGTCACCACGACGAACGTTCTTCTTGGTCAGTCCGGCAAACTGTACACGGTCAAGCTTGACAACTTTGTAACCGAGGCTCTCGAATATACGGCGTACGATACGGTTCTTACCAGAGTGAATCTCAATACCCACCTGTTTCTTATCGGTATCACTAGCATACTCGATTGCATCGGCCTTAATTTCGCCATCTTCTAACTGAATACCCTCAGCAATCTGTTGCATATCGTGGGCTGTAACGTTATGATCCAGATGTACGTGATAAATCTTCTTCTTCAGGAACTTAGGATGTGTCAGCTTAGAAGCCAAGTCGCCATCGTTAGTCAACAGAAGTACACCAGTGGTGTTGCGGTCCAGACGACCAACAGGATAGATACGCTCAGAACAAGCATTCTTCACGAGATCCATCACGGTCTTACGCTGCTGGGGATCATCGCTCGTAGTGACATAATCCTTGGGCTTGTTCAGCAGGACGTAGACCTTCTTTTCCATGGTAACAGGCTGATCGTGGAACTTCACCTCATCGCTGCGCAACACCTTGGTACCCAGCTCAGTAACCACCTCACCATTGACTGTAACCACACCTGCCTGAATGAACTCATCGGCCTCACGACGGCTGCATACGCCAGCATTAGCCAGATACTTGTTCAAGCGCAGAGGTTCGTTGGGATCGAAGTTCTCCTCCTTATACTCGATGCGCTTCTTCAACGAATACTTAGCATTGGGATCGTAAGGCTTCTGCTGCTTCTTCTTTTTGGGAGCAAAGCCACCCTGAGGACGTCCCTGATAGCCACCCTGCTGATAACCTCCACGGGGTTGGTAGCCACCCTGCTGATAACCGCCGCGGGGTTGATAGCCACCCTGCTGGTAACCACCGCGAGGCTGATAGCCACCCTGCTGCTGGCGAGGCTGGTAACCGCCTTCCTGCTGACCATATTGAGGACGAGGACGGTAACCACCCTGCTGTTGGCGAGGCTGATAGCCGCCTTCCTGCTGTTGTCCGTATTGTGGACGGGGACGGTAGCCGCCCTGTTGCTGACGAGGCTGGTAACCACCTTCCTGATTATAATTGTTACGGGGACGATAGCCGCCACGAGGCTGACTATACTCTCCTTGTGGACGTGACTGACTCTGCAAACCGGCACCGAAGCCCTCGGGACGGAAACCGCCTTCGTCATCATTCTGACGACGGTTAAATCCGCCTGGTGTGTAAGGACGGGTCTGCTGGTGAATACGTGGACGTGGTGAGCGTCCTGGACGGTAATTAGCTTGATAACCACTCTCGTGGTTTTCTGTGTGCTGCTGCTCAGCAGCCTGCTCTTGATTTTTGTTTTCGTTTTCGAATTCCATAATTGTGTTGTTTTTTACGTTAGAGCCTCACGGCTCACCCTTTTTTGTGTTGTTATTATATTCCTGTGTAATTACTTGGCGTAATAGCCATCAGTTCTTCTTTGATTTCATCATTGACATCGAGCCCCTGAATAAATTCGTGGATGGTTTCTTCCGTCATTTTCTGATTAGTACGTGTCAGCGCCTTCAGTGCCTCATAAGGATTAGGATAGGCCTCGCGGCGCAGGATGGTCTGGATAGCCTCAGCTACTACAGCCCACGTATTATCAAGATCCTGCTGTAGTTTCTCCTCATTCAGGATAAGTTTACGCAGTCCCTTCAGTGTGCTCTGGATAGCAATAACGGCATGTCCCATGGGAACGCCGAAATTGCGGAGTACCGTCGAGTCTGTCAAATCGCGCTGCAGACGACTCACTGGCAATTTCTGTGCCAGGAACTGCAGGATGGCATTAGCCATACCCAAGTTGCCCTCTGAATTCTCAAAGTCAATGGGGTTTACCTTATGCGGCATCGCACTCGAACCAACCTCGCCGGCCTTGATCTTCTGCTTGAAGTACTCCATCGAGATATACATCCAGAAGTCACGGTCTAAGTCAATAATGATGGTATTAATACGGCGCATGGCATCGAAGATGGCACCTAACCAGTCGTAGTTCGAAATCTGTGTAGTCCACTGCTCGCGCTCCAAGCCCAACTTCTCGCTGACAAACTTGTTACCAAATTCGCGCCAGTCGTACTGAGGATAAGCCACATGATGGGCATTATAGTTACCTGTTGCGCCACCGAACTTGGCAGTGATAGGCGTATCTTTCAAACCGCGCAGCTGTTCTTCCAATCGATAGACATACACCATGACCTCTTTACCCAGACGTGTGGGTGAGGCGGGCTGTCCGTGGGTCTTGGCCAGCATGGGCACCTGCTTCCATTGCTCAGCATAGTCGTTCAACTGCTCAATCAGTTCTTCCACCATCGGATAGTACACCTGCTCTAAAGCTTCCTTGATGCTCAAGGGCACACTGGTGTTATTGATGTCCTGAGAGGTCAGGCCAAAATGGATGAATTCTTTGGCTTCAGCGGCGAAACCACTGAGCACACCGATTTTTTCCTTAATGAAATATTCGACGGCCTTGACATCGTGGTTGGTGACCTTCTCAATATCCTTTACGCGCTGAGCGTCCTGCTCAGTGAAGTTACGATAGATGTCGCGGAGGGGTTCAAACAGGCTATGGTCGAAATCTTGCAACTGGGGCAAAGGCAGTTCACAAAGCGTAATGAAGTACTCTATCTCCACACGGACACGGTAGCGAATCAGAGCATACTCCGAAAAATATCCTGCCAACTCCTTTGTTTTCTCTCTGTAGCGGCCATCTATAGGCGAGATGGCTGTCAACATGTCTAATTCCATGACTTTCTCTTAATACCTTATTATTATATATAGCTATATTTTCTCAAACGTGGTGCAAAGGTACAAAATAAAAGTGAAAAGTGAAAAGTGAAAAGTGAATAATTTGCTGCCACAACACCATTTTTTTGATATTTAACAAAAAAAGAGTCCCGAATTGCTTCGGAACTCCTTTGGTGGGCGTTGACGGATTCGAACCGCCGACCCTCTGCTTGTAAGGCAGATGCTCTAAACCAGCTGAGCTAAACGCCCGTGCTTTTTGTAAGCGGGTGCAAAGGTACAGCGTTTTTTTCAAACCGCCAAACATTCGCCCCGCTTTTTAAGATTTTTTTAGAGTTTGTAGAGATCACTAGCCGCCATCAGCTCCACCTTCTTGTCTGTCAGGATGCGCTCGCAACCTTCAAGGTCAGTAGGACGGATAATGACATGAGCCACATCGCCATTGGCAAACGAGTACATATACTCGATAAACACACCTGCATCGGCCAGATAGCGCATCACCTTAGCCAGCGAACCGCTGACATTGGGGCATACGAAGCCAATAACGTCGGTTATCTTCACTGCAAAATGGTTGGCTTTCAGCACCTGATAGGCCTTGTCAGGGTCACTGACGATACAGCGCAGGATGCCAAAGTCAGAGTTATCTGCAATACTCATGGCCGAGAGATTGACACCTGCCTCGCCCAATACGTCGGTAACCTCTGTCAGACGTCCCGACTTATTCTCCAGGAAAATCGATAATTGTTTTGCTAACATAGTTTTGATTTTATTTCGTTATTTCGATGTTTCAATGCTTCGATATTTCGAGCTCAAATTTTTCTGTTGTCGACGACACGCTTGGCCTTACCTTCCGAGCGTTCGATTCCCTTCGGTTCTACCAGCTTCACCTTGAAGCCCAAACCGATAACGCTACGCAGCTCTGCTTCAAGTTTCTTCTGCAGACCCACCATCGTAGCCATATCGTCGGTAAAGAAGTCTTCCTTCACCTCGACCTTCAATTCAGCGGTATCGGTATTGTTCACACGGTCAACGGTCAGGAAGAAGTGAGGCTCATACTCAGGTAATTTCAGAATGACATCCTCAATCTGCGACGGGAATACGTTGACACCACGGATAATCAGCATATCGTCGCAACGGCCCAGAATACGGTCCATACGTACCAAGGTACGTCCGCACTTACATTTCTCGTAATGCAAAGCTGTCAAGTCATGGGTACGATAGCGCAGCAACGGCATACCCTCCTTAGTGAGGTGGGTGAACGTCAGTTCGCCAAGCTGTCCCTCGGGCATCGGCTCTCCCGTCTCTGGATTCAGTATTTCCGGATAGAAATAGTCCTCGTTCAGGTGCGTGCCACACTGGTGTTCGCACTCGTAGCCTACGCCAGGACCTGCAATCTCCGAGAGTCCATAAATATCGTAAGCCTTAATGCCAAGACTTTCCTCAAGTTTTGCGCGCATCTTCTCTGTCCATGGCTCAGCACCAAAGACACCTATCTTCAGTTTGAACTCATCCCTACTCCACTCGCACTCCTGCATAGCCTCGCCTAAGAACATAGCGTAGCTGGGCGTACAGCAGAGGATAGTCGTACCAAAGTCGTGCATCAGCGTCATCTGCTTCTGCGTATTACCGCTCGAAATGGGTATCACACTGGCACCGATATTCGTAGCGCCATCATGGGCACCCAGACCACCGGTAAACAAGCCGTAGCCATAGGCCACCTGGAAGATATCGTCCTTACCGGCACCGTATGCCGTAAAGGCACGTGAGATAGCCTCAGCCCACATAGCCAGGTCCTTCCTCGTGTACAGCACCACTACGGGTTTACCCGTCGTACCACTGGAGGCGTGGATACGTACTATCTGCGACATCGGGACAGCAGCCAGTCCAAAAGGATAGTTGTCGCGCAGGTCCAACTTGTTGGTAAACGGCAACTTAGTGATATCGTCTATCGACTTGATATCACCAGGTTCCAGTCCCATTTCCTGGAATTTCTTACGGTAGAACGGCGTATTATGATACACATACTCCGCCATCTTCTTCAAACGAATGCTTTGTATTTCGCGTAACTGTTCGCGATCCATGCATTCCACACTTTCGTTCCAAATCATTTCTCTTTTCTGTTTAAAAATATGTTTAGTTAGTCTGTGCCCTGCAAAGGTACGAATAAGCGAGCAAAATACAAAAGGAAACACAATATTTTTTCTATTAACACTTGCGATTGCTACTATTAATACTTGCAATTGCTACTATTAATACTTGCAATTGTTACTATTAATGCATCATTTCCATTTAAAATGAATTACTGGCAGCGTTTCAATGATTCTCTGGCGGCGTTTCAATGTTTTACTGGCAGCGTTTCAATGTTTTACTGGCAGCGTTTCAATGTTTTACAAACAAAGATGTGCCCCATTTGTTTAGGGCACATCTTATATAATATATGATAGTTATTACTTATTCCAACGAGGATCACCTACAGTCTTGGGGAATGCGCCGTTTGTTGGGAAGAACCAACCCTTAGCAATAAATTCAGCCGAGAACTTAGGATCAATAGTAACAACATTCTTATTAAGACCTGCTGTTTTACCTATCTTCTTTTCTGTCGTAAAATTATCGCCTGACATAAATACATTACCATCCACGTCCCAGTTATAATCATAACCAGCGCTACCACCGTTAAGACCAACAAGGAATTGGGTTTCCGAGCCACTAACCTTACCGCCGTTCACAATAATACAATTCTTTACAGTATATACCTGTCCTTTTGCGCTATTCTGACGAACTGTGCAAGGATGCTGTCCCTTACAAATATTATAAAGTGTAGAATTCGTGATACTAATTGTGTTAGACTCGATATTGAGATCTGACATCTTAGAACCAGACTGAGAGCTATACAAACCACCATTCGACCATGTTGATTTTGTATCAGCATACAAAGTTGAGTTATTGATAGAGAATGCCTCAGGCAGGCCACCACCATTGAAACTGAACATTGTCTTTTTTGCAGAACCCTTTACTGCAATGATGCTATTATCAACTGCGAAATTCTTAACGACGACTTTCTTCTTATTGGCATAGAAAAGCTCAGACTTAAGGTTCTCAACGACTACACCTGTAAAAGAAATATTATCAATTGTAAACACATCACTTGAAACCTCGTCATCAATCTTGAAGATTGGACTTGTTGTCTCACTTCCATCAATGACAACATCCTTTATAGTAATAGCATTGCTGAAAAGAATTGGGCTTTTCACAGCTATAGTCACGTTTTTATCACCAACAACAGTCAACTTCTTTCCTGCTGGAACAGTAACACCATCAGCGGTAATTGTTTCAATCCCCGCAGGAATCTCAACGATAATCTCATCACCTGCAGTTGCATTCAACTGATTGACGATTGTAGCCAACTCATCACCATTCTTAATCACGATGGTCTGCTTTGCGGGATTATCACCACCACTAGGATTGTCCTTAACATCTGAACAAGCGGTCAGAGCAACTGCGAACAGCGCTGTTGCTGCGCAACTCAAGAAAAAGCTAAATTTCTTCATGTTTTGTAATTGTTTTAGTTTGTTTATATAATTAAATAGCTAAATTTTCGATGCAAATATAGCGCTTTTATTTGGAATAAGCAAATAAATTTATAAAAAAATGACAGAAAGCTAAAAATTACTTTAGTTCTACCGTTGCACGACGGTTCCACTCGGCAGGTTTGAGGGTGTCAACACCACCAACGGCAACAACTTCGATGCGATCGCGGTTGACGCCAAGACGCACCAGTTCGTCGGCAACAGCCTGAGCACGGCGCTCAGAGAGTTTCATATTGGTTTCTGCACTACCAGACGTGTCAGCATAGCCTGTCACCAGGACGTGGGCATTCTTCTCGATAGCCAACTCTGCCAGAGCCTTCACGCTGAGAATGTCGCGACTGGCAATAACATCAGCCTTACCAACAGCAAAGAAGATAGACACGGGGGCAGAGACGATATTCTCGACGGTGCGGACTGCTGGGGCTACCGTTGTCACCGATGCCGTAGGACGAGGCAACTGCTTTTCCATTTCCTGTTGCAGACGTTCATTCTCGGCCAGTGCATCTGCCAATTGTGCATTCAGTGCATCAAGTTCACCCTCTGTCAGTGCGCTAACGGCCTCCTGATCGGTAGCATGTTTCCAGTTGTTCTTGCCAATATGCCAAGTAATACCCAGTTCTAAGGCAAAATGCTGGTTGCGACTCTTAACGCCGATACCACTATTGCTGCCTTCAGCGCTATTCCATGCCAATTCAACATTTGCTGAAAAGCGAGGTGACAAACGGAAGGTGTTAAGTACACCCAAACTAAGCACCGTACTGTAATGACGTTGTGACATATTGCGGTGGATACCGGCACCTGCATACGGAATGAGATTCCAGAAACGCTGCTCGTCATAGCCACGGAAAAGCGAGGTAACATTGACCATCAGCTGCTCATTGGCAGTCCAATACTTATCGCCACCGAAGCCTTCTTCCTCCTTACCTATCTGCCAGGCATTAATCTTGGTACGCAAGCCATACACAGGTGTCAGCCACTTACCCAACGACAACGAGGCACCAAGACCAGTATAGTAAGAACCACCAGGGAACTTATGGAAGGGAGCCACCAACGAACGCTCGCCCACACCATAAAAGGCATTCCACGTCACATTGGCGCCTAAGAACCAATTCTGCCAAAAACCATTGGTAGCTACACGGTGTTTCTCGGCGGGAGCGATATTGATATCTTCATCCTCCTGTGCCATCGCAGTCAATGACAGGCTAGCGACAGCTAACATCATAAATAACTTCTTCATATACATACTTATTTATAAATATACTAACAGTTTTGCTGATTTTATGTGCAAAATTACGTATTTATTTCATAAAAACAAATATTTTATTGGATATTTCGCCTTTTTATCCTAATTTTGCAGCGAAAAAGGATAAAGGCATCTTTCACAACAAAGACAACAACGAATGAATATGATAAGGGAAAAAACAATATTGGCTATATTAATAATGGTGGCGACGACCTTCACCATGAGTTTGCACGCACAGAACGAGAAAAAGGAATTCAAGCTGTTAGAGCATCTGGACTTAGGTGTTACGATGGGCACTACAGGTCTGGGCATCGACGTAGCAAGTCCTATTGGGCAATATTTTCAGGTTAGAACAGGCTTTGAAATCATGCCACGCTTTGAGAAAAGCCTGCATTTTGACATTCAGTCGTTTGGCTATAACGACGATGGCGAACTACAGTCATCGCAGTTCGACAAGATGGCTGACCGTTTGGAGGCACTGACCAACTATCGTGCCAAGCCTTCAGTGGAAATGATTGGCAAGCCGACAATCTGGAACTACAAACTGTTGGTCGACGTGTTCCCGTTCCGCAACAAGCACTGGCACCTGACGGCTGGTTTCCACTGGGGACCATCGCAAATTGCAGAAGCTATCAATGCACTAAGCGATGCTCCGTCATTGGTGGCTGTCAACATCTACAACAAGCTCTACGACAAGGCGGAGAGTGGCGACGCTATATACAAAGGCTTTGCACTGGGTTCGGAATGGTTGGAGAATGGACGCATGGGTATTCATCTGGGTGACTATGCCGACCGCTATGTCATGAAAACAGTTGTTGAATATGATGAATATGGCGACTTTGTCGGTTCGCACGAGGAATATGTGCTTGACGCCAATGGCAACAAGATTCACGAACCATATCGAATGGAGCCCGACAACGAATGTACGGTCAGTGCACGTGTAAAGGTGAATAGCTTTAAGCCATATCTTGGCTTCGGTTACGGCGGACGACTGCTGAAGAACGACGACCGCTATAACATCAGTTTCGATGCAGGATTCATGTTCTGGGGTGGTACACCCGACATCATTACTCACGACGGCACCAACCTTTCGAAGGATGTCATCAACATCGGTGGTAAGGTGGGTGACTACGTAGACCTGATAAGTGGCGTCAAAGCGTTCCCGGTACTGAACCTCAGAATTACTCGAAGATTATTCTAAAATACTCCAGGAGTATTATAAAATAAGCGGTACTTATTCGACGATAAGTGCCGCTTATTTTTAGCGAACGATAGCGTTACTTGATTACAACCTTTCGACCGTCAACAACATAGATGCCCTTTTGCAATCCTTCTGTCGTATCGCCAAGTCGTTGACCGCTGAGCGAATAAACGCCACGTTGCTGAACCTTGGTATCAGAAGCCTTAACAGCCTCTATACCGTCAGGAATCTCTTTGACCACATAAATAACATCTGGTGAGCCGGCAGGAACCTGCAGGTAGCAGGTATTAGCAGGAATATAAACCAACGACGACGACTTTACAAAAGCCAGACGACCATCATCAGTACGTCCCAGGATACGCATCGTATTAGAATTATATGCTGTGACGTTTCGATGCTGTGTATAAGCTTCCACGTCATTACAGAAATAGACACCTTTCAGTTTATTGCCGGTAGCAGTAGCAGTGGAAAGCGCTAAGCTCACCTTATTGTCAGTAGCCACATTACTATTACACTCTACAATAACTGGAGTCTCACCAGGAATAGTATATACGAAATCATGTATCAAAGCGTAACCGTCTCTCACTTCAGAAATATAGTAAGCCTTGACATTACTATTCACAATAAAAGAGAAAGAGGCATAGAATGGTGCATAATACAGGCTGTCGCCTCCATCCAGACTTGCCTTGATAGTTGGCTGAAAACCGAAATAGTATTTATCGTTGATTGGCCGAATCCACCAATAAGCATAATCGTCCAGATTACCCTCAGCAGTTTTGACGGGGGCAGATTCTCCACGCCAGCTTGAGTCCGTCAGATACTTTGTCAAAGTTACACCGGCTGCAGTACCTGTTCCACCAATGGTATAGGTACCATTACTGCGCTGACGGAACTCCAGATAGCTCTTGACACGTGCATACAAGTCAAGTCCCTGCCCGGAAATATTATACTGAGTATTGGTATGCTTAGTCAAATAGCAAATCGATGCAGGATTAGTCGCTATATACTCTTCGAAAGGTTTCATCAACTTGAAAGCACCGGTATTGATGTCCTGAGTACTGGGAGTAGTGACAAGCCATGCACTGTCGTCAACCATCACGAAATAACGTTCAGTCTTACTGTTCTGGATACGATAGTAACCAGAGCCATTCAACTGGGCATAGAGTGCCAATGGTGACAGCAACAGACATGACAATAATAATTTCTTCATAAGCATTTATAACTTAAAAGACAAAAATCCGACCCTGCATCAATGTAGTGTTTCAACAATGATGTAAGGTCGGAAGTTATTCAGAAGCTATTTAAAATAGCTCTTAACAGCTTAGTCACAAATTGCAATTGCAACACGGTTCTCAATCTCCTTGGCGAAGGGCTGAATGGTGTCACCCTTGAAGTCAACCTTGATACGGTTCTTCTTGATGCCATAGTTGCGAATCAGCATGTTAGCAACGGCCTGAGCACGACGCTGAGACAGGTTGTTGTTGATCTTGGGATTACCTGTACCACGGTCAGCATAACCAGTAACCTCAACAGTGCAGTTGGGGTGCTCCTTCATGTAGTCAGCAACCTCCTTAACCTTGTGATACTCAGACTTATCAATCCAAGTCTTACCAGGCTTCAGATAGAAGATGTCACGACGGAACTTAGTATCTTCAACTTCCTTCTTCTCGGCAACGGCACGAGTTGGCTCAACAACCTGCTGAGGAACGGGCTTCTCAACAACACGCTCGATAACACGCTCGATAACCTTCTCGGGAACCTTCGGAGCCTCGATAGTGCGAGTGCTGTAAGTCTTACCAAGGTTGATCTTCAAACCAGCGAGGGCATTAAAGTACCAGTCCCAGTTACCAGCCTTCTTGCTGTTATAACGATCGCTCAGAGTATTGGCATTTACTTCCAGACCCAGAGAAACAGCGTCACTTACCTTGAAGTCAGCAGCAACACCAGCACGACCGAATACGCGTACCTTTGTACCGTCCCATGCGTAAGCGGTGTTCTCAGAAGCGCCAGTTGCAGCAACAGTCTTAGGATAGAGAGCAGCTGCAGCAGCATTAATCTCATTTAACTGATTGTCCCAACCAATGTTTGCACCAAGACCACCAAACACGCTGAAATTGAAGATGCGATTGGGGTTAAAGCCACAGAAAAGGTTAGACAGATTGAAAGTCAGGTCGATACCAGGAGCAACATACTTCCAATTCCACTTGTAAGTAGTGTTACCAGCTTCGATACCAGCCTTGCTCTGCCAGGCATTAACGGCAAGGCGAGCGCCGAAAACAGGAGTAAACTGACGACCCATAGCTACCTGTACGTTGGGAGAAATGAGATCACTGAAGTCAATCTCACCCAGTGTGTACTGAGCACCACCCTGCAACTGAATGTACCAATAGGGATTGTGGTCATACACGGTCTTGGGATACTCTTCCTGAGCCGATGCGCTCAGCACACCAGCCAGCAAGAGGCAAGACATAAAAATTTTCTTGATTTTCATAATCTTATATATTTTTTCGTTTTTATTCCGTTAATACTCCGTGAATTATTATGCGGCTACAGTGATGTAGAACTTACGACCGGCAATCTTACCCTCGTAGTCAACAGCTGTGTAAGCAATCTCGAAGGTGACACCTGCCCATTCAGGTTTAGCGGTGAAGATGTACTGCTTCTTCAAAGAATTGCTAGAGAATACATCGAAGCCATTCTCCTTGAGGTCCTTATTGAAAGCAATTACTGCATCCTCCAGGCCAGAAGCCTTACCAGCAGAACCCTGAGCAGCGAAACCATTCTTATAAGCGTTGGTTACGATGAGGCTCTTCTTATAAGCAGGAGCGAACAACTCGAGAGAGTAAGAAGTAGCAGTCAGAGCAACCTGACCACCCTGAGGAATAACAGTACCTACAGCGTAGTTAGCGCTTACGCAGCCACCGAGTTCACCAGCGTTCTTACCATCACTCCAAGTCAGCACAGGCTGAACAGCGTTTCCAAGGTTATCGAGTACGTTGTTAATGCGGTTAATCCAGTTGTTAGCGCGATCGATATAGCTGTTTACAGAAGCGGCAACATCGTCAATCGTCTTGTTAATGCCACCAATAGCATCGTTGAATTTAGTGAAGGTTGCATTGAACTGACCAAACATCTCCTCGAACATAGGTGTAACGTCAATAATTGCAACAATCTTCACATCCTTTTGGAATTTTGGATCTTTCAGCAATTTCTCAACATCAACAAGCGCAACTTCTATCATGCTTGAAGGATCGTCTTTCTTTTCATACGTATAATACTTAATTTTATATTCAGGATTATCAAGCAGAGACAGATCAAGTTCTTTAGCATCAACCTCTACCTTGACAACATACTTACCAGTAGCCTTATCATATTCTGTGATAACGATAGGATCGATAGTCAGATTGATGTGCAACTTGTCAGCAATTACTTTAGAATTGATAGTAGGAATGCGAGTGTACTTGCTGCTGGGGAGTTTGAAGCCGAAGCCAAGAGGCTCGATGCTCAAAGCAGCGATATCGAATGCAGAAGTTACGCTACGCTTGCCAACGGTGTCAGTCCACTCAGCCTTCACACCAAAGCGCTCAGCAGGCTGCAAACTATTAAACAGAGCACGTGCGGCTTCCTTAACAGCCAGACGAGCCTGATTATTGACAGCTGCCTTAACAGCGCTCTTAAAGCCGGCCTTATCGAAGTCAGGTTGCATCTTCAGAGCATCATCCTTAGAGATGGTAGCAGTTACCTCATAGAAACCATTGTCAGAAGTTTTGCCAACAGTTGTACCACGGGTCCAGCCGAAGCTCAGCACCTCGTCAGAAGCATCCAAAGTAGAGAGCTGAATACGAGACTCATAACCCTTGCTGTTAACAAGCTTAAAGTCAGTTCCAGAGAAGTCAACGTTAGTGGGGTTCACAGTCAGGAACATCTTACCAGCGTTACCAGTTTCATCGTTGAACAGAAGCTGACCAGCAGTAATATTCTCAGAAGCAGGCATCAAGCCTAAGCCTTCCAACCAAGTCTGATCGGCCTCAGTGATAATATTTCTGTTATCAAAAGACTTCATAGCTGAGGGGAACTGCACATCAGCAACAGCTTTACCAGCATAAGCAGCCAAAATGTTGGTTTGGATGCCAAGAGGCAGGCTACCATTACCAAATACTGGGCTATAAGTACCCTGGATAATAACACCAGAAATCTGCTTCTTCAGTGTGCCGATAATATTCTCAACGTCCTTCTTCAAAGCATTAATCTGATCCTGCAGAGCATCGTCAGCGGCCTCGTAAGCCTTAATCAGAGACTGAAGATCAGTGAACTTCTTGCCATTACGGTCAACAGCCTGGCCCTTATTAATCCAGTTCCATGCGCTATCAGCAACTTGAACAGCATTATTCCAAAGAGCACTATCCTTAGCAACAGTTGCAGCAACAGTAGCAGCCTCGGTCACAGCCTCTTTCAAGTCAGGACCCCAACCCTGCAGAGCCTGCTGAAGTTCGTCGATACGAATAGAATCGTTCCAGCTGCGAGCTGAGTCAGCCTTTGCCAAAGCGGTAACATAAACGATAGCCTTGTTATTGTTTTGAATCAGCTGAGCGTAATTGTTCCATTTAGCAGTATCATTATTGAGGGCCTCTAAAGACGCATCAATAGTACGCTGCCACGCATGAAGAATAGTTGTATCATTCTTGTAGTCAGAGGTCAACAGCCAATCCTTCAGATCTGTTTTCAAAGCCCAGTCCTTAAGATCTGTCTTCAAAGCCCAGTCCTTAAGATCTGTCTTCAAGGCATAAGCGCTCATACCGTCAATCTGATTTTGGAGAGCTTGTCTCAGAGAGAGGTTCTCCTCCTTCAACTGAGCATAATCATCACCTTCGTAGTCCTTACAAGACACGAAAGAACTCGAAGCAGTCACCATGGCGACCGCAAAGAGTAAACCATAAATGATTTTCTTTTTCATTGAACTTAATTTTAAATTAATATTGTAAAACTTATATCTTATTATTACTTTCTCTTATTGGTTTATTCACACGACATAGTCATGGCTTAAAGCCTATAAATCGGTGCAAAGATAGTATTTTTTTCTATACTGCGCAAGAAAAATTGGTTTTTTTTAAAAAAAAATGAAAAAAAAATGCTTTAAAGGGGTCTAAACGCATAAATTATTACCCCATTAATCGTTCAATATCCTGTTGTGGTAGAATAGTTAGAATGGTTTTCCCATCAGGTGTGTGATTAACATCGCTACAAGCAAACAGATGGTTAACCAACAAATCCATCTCATCGTTTGAGAGTACTTCGCCATAGGAAATGGCAGCCTTACGTGCCAAAGTAAGGGCCAAACGGGAAGTTAGAGGTGAAAGATGAGAGTTAAGAGGCAAGGAAGCATCTGCATCGGCAAGGATGTCGTGCAACAATCCAACCGGGTCGACGCCCTCGATATCGGCCGGTACACCGGCAACGGCATAGCTTACGGGTCCTAATGGGGTCAGGTCGAAACCAACGGAAGCAAGTGCCGGCAACAATTCAGGCATCAATGCAGCCTCGGCAGGCGTCAGGTCGACAGTCTCAGTAAAGAGCAGGCGCTGGGTCTGCGATGGCGTGTCGGCAAGCTGACGCATATAGCGTTCGTATCGAATACGCATATCAGCACGATGCTGATCGATAATCATCAATCCCGACTTCACAGCCGTCATCACATAACGGCCTTTATACTGATAGTGAAGAGGTGAGAGGTCGGAAGTGAGAGGTGTGGGGTTAGAGGATGGAGAGGCAGCATCAGACTGTTCGTCGAAGAGAGAGGGAGCAGGCTGCGCCTTCTCCTCAGAAGACGGCAGTCCTTCATAGAGTCGCTGCCAATCATTTGAGGTTTTTTGTTTAAAGGGGTTGTAGCTGGGACTAGGCATACTAGTAGGACTAGTTCTACTAGAGAGACTAGTTGGGACTGCCAGACTCGGATCGTATACAGGAATCTCGGGCTTGCCCTCTGTGTCGAAGTCTATCTGCGGAATTTCACAGAACTGACCAATGGCATCATGAACGGCTGCAGTCAATATCTGCCATATTGGTTGTTCGTTCTCAAACTTAATCTCCGTCTTCGTAGGATGGATATTAACATCGATATCGGCAGGGTTGACATTAAAATATATAAAATAAGGTACATGCGCGCCCGTAGGAATCAATCTGTCGTAAGCTTGAGCCACAGCTTTATGGAAATACGGATGTTTCATATAGCGTCCATTGACAAAGAAACATTCATGAACGCCCTTCTTACGGGCAGCCTCAGGTTTAGCTACGAAACCAGTAATACTACAAAGCGAGGTTTCGACACCAACAGGCAACAAATCCTGTCCATAACGACGACCATAGACATCGGTAATACGTTGGCGCAACGAGCCACTACGCAGATTCAGCAGTTCCTGACCATTACTATGAAGCGTAAAACAAATCTCAGGATATACTAACACGATACGCTCAAAAGACGTCAGAATATTATTAAGTTCGGTTGCATTGGTCTTCAAGAACTTACGACGAGCCGGAACGTTAAAAAAAAGATTGCTGACCGTGAAGCTACACCCCACTGCACATGAGCAAGGCTCCTGCCCTACTACATGAGAACCAGACAGCGTCAGACAGGTACCAATCTCGTCTTCCTGACGACGGGTACGTAACTCTACCTGTGCCACGGCAGCAATAGAAGGCAAAGCCTCACCGCGGAAGCCCATCGTATGAAGCGAGAAAAGGTCATCAGCCTGACGAATCTTGCTGGTAGCATGGCGTTCAAAAGCCAAGCGAGCATCCGTCATTGACATGCCACAGCCATCATCGATAACCTGAATAGAGGTGCGCCCGGCATCGACCACCAACACATTAATCACCTTCGCACCGGCATCAACAGCATTTTCAACCAACTCCTTAATGACGGAAGCTGGACGCTGGATGACCTCACCAGCAGCAATCTGGTTGGCCACGCTATCAGGCAGAAGAGCTATTACATCAGTCATTCCTTACGAACCTTTTTACCTGGAGGGGTACGGCGTTTCTGTTCTTTAAGTTCCGTTCCAGCCTTCTTAGGACGCCAATTGAAGATATCGTCTTTGTCAAGCGGACGGACATAATCGAACCAGTTGTATCCTGGCAGGAAATACTTATCTGGGGGAATCTGCGTCATAGGATACATGGTACCCGACGACTTATTGGTCCATGCTCGTTTCATTTTTCGATTCTCGAAAAACAACTTGGCCAAAGAAGTCTCCTGATAATTAAGAAGGATAAGAGAGGAATCGGCTTCATCTATGGGATAATAGATTATCAGCACATTATCAATAGCCTGTGCCTCACGCATCTCACCCTTTTGGAAGAAAGCCTTCATGTCCTTCGAAGAAATCTGATTGAAATGGACAGAGTCATGAAGCATCTCGACAGAGAACGCCTGATTAATGACATGGGCATGGTCTACCGTAGAGTCCTTCATATACACCCGTATCTCCTCACCGGTAAGTTGCTGACTATTGTTCCAGACTATCGGGTCGCGGTACATATACATGCAAGAATCGAGTGAAGAGTAGACCAGCGAGTCGCACACCGCCTGCACATCACGGCGATAGGCACGCACCTTATTAAATGCGTGGACCTTTCGATAGACAGAATCGGTACGGATATTGAATGTAAAGATCTTGAAAGTGTCGGCATGCATATACAACGTATCCCTCTGGGAAAAATCATAAGCCACCGCACGATTAGTGGCCATTGCATATCCCGTAGAGTCATTATATTCGGCATAGTCGCCTGTCAGCATATTCTTATTAACAGAGTCGGTATAAATCACGTTATTATAAGCATGATTAAGGCCCGTCTTAGCATTATGATAAACGCTGTCGCCAATAAGCGTCTTACCACCGTCCTTCATGACAGAACGGCCGAACAGTTCCGATTGTTCAGTTTTTGTATTATAGTAGCCATCCTCGCTATAGATGTGACTGCTTCCCGATGTTATATTCGACGGTCCAACGATATGGGCACGAGACGTACGGGTGTCATAAAAAAGAGAATCGGTAGTAAGATAAAACTTCTTATCACGCAACCGGACATCATAGTAGAACATAGCCATTTTCGTGTCCGTATGGTATTCGCCCCAGTCGGAAGTCAACACTGCCGTACCATCAACCAGTTTTCCGCCTTCGAAGAAATTTCCGAAACTATACATGCGGTCAAAGTCGAGAGAGTCACAATAAAGCGTCGACTTACGATGCTTCAAGATAACATTATAGCGAGCCTGCGCCAGTTGGGCATTACCATCGTAATAGGCATAATCGCTGGTAAGACGGAGAGTATCACCCTGCGTCATCTTAACATGACCAAAAGCCTCGAAACTATTCGACTGTTCATAGAAATGGGCACTGTCACAGTAGAGGTTGGCACCTGCATGACGAAAATGAACGTTGCCATGCAGCACCTGTGCGTCGTTATTACGGAACTGGTCGTAGTGCAGATTGTCGGAATGAACCAGATAGACACGTTTATCTTCTACGCGCTTTGCCCGTTTTACGGGCTTTGCGCTAGTGAATAGTGAATAGTGAATAGTGAATAGTGCTATACACACTATCCAACACATCTGCATGATTGAAAACCTTTTCTCCTTCACTTTTCACCCTTCACTATTCACTATTCACTCTTCACTAGGACGAAGCGTGCTTCGTCCGCTATCTCACCCAACCTTCGTATTCAAAATTGCAGTTACGATAGCGGTCGTTAATACGAACATAAGTAGACTTGATACGCTTGACAACCCAATCATGGAGAACCTCTTCACGACGTTTAGCCAAAACCAGATTCTTCATAACCTGAAAATCCTCGGTAATGGTAGCCTTATGTCCCTCTGTACGATTCTTCAGCTTTACAATAGCGCAAACAGTTTTACCACGCTCATTAATCATTTGGAAAGGCATTGAAACGCCTCCAATCTGCAACGTGTCGACAACTTTAGCCACCTCTGCGGGCAAATCTGCCAACTTAAAACGAGAGGTTCGCTGTCCCTCCTGAGTGACATTGAACATCAATCCATTATTGTTGCGGGTATCCTTATCGTCAGAAAAGACAGATACCGCATCCTCGAAGGTAAATGTCTCTATCGGTTTCTCAGGATTTACGAAAGCTTTCAGCATCTCAGGAACTTCTCCCTTGCGTATAGATATGGCTACGGTATCAAGACGTGACAAAGCCTTGAGAATAGCATCATCGCTGACGACAGGCTTTCGCAGAATATGACGCACCTTAATCTTGTCCCCTCGTTTATCTATGAGCTGGATAATATGATAACCAAATTCAGACTCGACAATCTTTGACACCTTCTTGGGATCAGTCAATCCAAAAGCCACATTGGCAAAGGCAGGATCGAGCATTCCACGACCTGTATAGTCAAGTTCACCACCACGGCGAGCCGTACCTGGGTCCTCAGAATACAAGCGTGCCAATGTCTGGAAAGAAGCGTCACCTTTGTTGATGCGATTTGTATAGTCACGCAGTTCCTCTTTGACACGGTTTATTTCTTCTTGATCAATACGGGGCTGTTGCGTAATAATCTGTACCTCAACTTCTGTTGGAACAAAAGGAATACTATCCTGTGGCAGGTCCTTAAAGTAACGGCGTACCTCTGCAGGTGTAACTGTCAGATCCTTGACCAGTTTCTGCTGCATACCTTGAACCATCTGGCGCTCACGATATGACTCACGCAGGTCAGCACGAATCTGACTGATATTCTTCTTATGATACTCCTCGAGTTTCTCACGAGAGCCAATCACGGAAATCATATTCTCCAGATACTGTTCTACACCTTGTGATATTTCGGCCTCAGTCACCTCGACACTATCAATAATAGCCTGATTCAGGAACAACTTCTGTACGGCAATCTGCTCAGGAATAGCACAGTCGGGGTCGCCTTTCCAATGCATACCCTCCTGTTGGCCCTGAATACGCATGGCCTCCACATCAGACTTTAGGATAGCCTCATCGCCAACAACCCAAATCACCTCATCGACAACCGTTCCGATGGAGTCGGTCTGCGCCACAGTCTGCGCCACTGCGTGGCTAATGAATAGTGAACAGTAAATAGTGAATAACAACACCACTATTCGATTGTTCATCTTCAAAATATTAAATTTGCTCATTTTAATTCGTTTCAATTTTCACTCTTCTCTATTCACTAGGGCGAAGCCTGCCTTGCCCGCATCAGTGCTTATTGACAGTCTTTAAAACATTCTCATTGATAGTAACAGGGTACTTCTTGCGCAAGTCAGCAACCCAAAAACGTTCCATCTCATCCTGTAGGTCGGCTGTCACCAGACCTCGCACATCCGTATAGTCTTCTGGTTTTTTCAGCATTTTACCATAGACAGCATCGATAGGATAACCTTTGACACTATCCACCTTGGCATCAGCAACCTTAAAGCACTCACGATCAATCAATCCATTATCACCCTTCTTGAACAATCCCTTTTCTACACGAATACGAATGATAGAATCGCCATTGAAGGTGGTACGAAGCGCTTCATTCCAGGCATCAAACTTCAGTTTCTTAACGCAATTAGCTACAGCCTTCACATCACTCTGTTGCTTGACATGATAAGCCATACCCTTAAAACGGGGTTCATCCCACTGATACTTTTTCTTATTCTTCTTAAAATAGAGGGCCAGCGTCTCTTCATCCTTAGCCGCTTTCTCCCAAATAGTACGGTTGCTGATTTCATAAAGCAGCAGACCATCATGATACTCCTTGATGAGATAGCGCATCTCAGGATCAACCTGTGACAATGAATCTGTACGGTCTTTGATAAACATCTCACGTGTCTTCGAATTATCGGAAGCCTTTACCATAGCATCTAATTTACGCTCGGTAATCGCATTGCGCACACCACGCTGTTCCATGTACTTGAAGATACTCTCGCGATGAAAGTCAAATGGCTCCAGTTGCTTGCGTTCCTTCAATAAAATGATATGCCAACCATAAGGAGACTGAAATGGTTTGCTCATCTGGCCCGGTTGTAATGCAAAAGCCTCATCCTCAAATTCCTTAATCATCTGGTGACGACTAAACCAGCCTAACAAACCACCACGACGGGCAGAACCAGGGTCTTGAGAAACCTGTTTAGCTAAAGCTTCGAAATCTGCGCCAGCCTTTAAGGCGCTATATACTGAATCAATGCGACGCTTGGCATCACGCTGTTGTTCTTCCGTTGCCTTCTGAGGAGTCAGAATCAGTATATGGGCAGCGTTTACCAATCCGTCAGGGCCAATATTTTCCTTTGTCTGGTCATACACCTTATGAGCCTCAGCCAACATATCGGCATCTGTGACAAAGGTGGGCAACACCTGCTGATCACGATACTGGGCAAATTCCGTCTGAAACGATGTCAGTGTATCATATTTGGCATCCAGAGCAGCCTGCACCTTCAGTTTGTAATTAACAAAAAGGTCAACATACTCTTCTATTGATTTCTTATCAATGACACCATCAGTATTGTTCTTATTGTATGAATACTCAAACTCAGAACGTGGCACGTCAACGCCTGCAACGGTCATGATGACGGGGTCTGTCTTTTGTGCATGGACTGCCGTTGCAGCCAGCAACAGCAAGCTAAACAGTTTTCTCTTCATGATTAATCGTTAGGTCTTGAATAGTTGGGAGCCTCACTGGTAATTGTAATATCATGGGGATGGCTCTCATTAACACCTGCATTAGTAATTCTGGTGAATTTAGCATCGTGCAATTTCTCAATGGTAGGAGCACCACAGTAGCCCATACCAGAACGCAGTCCACCAACCATCTGATAGATAACCTCCTGTACGGTACCCTTATAAGGTACACGACCAGCTATACCCTCTGGCACCAGTTTCTTCACATCCTTAGTATCTGCCTGGAAATAGCGGTCTTTTGAACCATGTTCCATAGCTTCCAGCGAGCCCATACCACGGTATGACTTGAACTTACGTCCGTTATAGATAATGGTATCGCCAGGGCTCTCTTCCGTACCGGCAACCAGCGAACCAATCATGACACACGAACCTCCAGCAGCCAAAGCCTTGACAATATCGCCGGAATAGCGCAAACCGCCATCAGCTATCAGAGGAACATCAGTACCTTTCAAAGCACTATAGACGTCATAAACAGCACTCAACTGAGGAACACCGACACCAGCCACAACGCGAGTTGTACAGATAGATCCCGGACCAATACCGACCTTAACAGCGTCGGCGCCGTTGTCCACCAGCATCTTAGCTGCAGCACCCGTAGCTATATTACCCACGACGATATCAATGTCAGGGAATGACAACTTAGCTTCACGGAGCTTATCAACCACGCCCTTAGAATGGCCATGAGCAGTATCAATGACGATAGCATCTGCACCGGCATTGACCAAAGCCTGCATACGCTCTAACGTGTCGACAGTCACACCAACACCGGCAGCAACACGCAGGCGACCTTTGTCGTCCTTACAAGCCATGGGCTTATCCTTAGCCTTAGTTATGTCTTTATAAGTGATCAGACCTACCAGACGATTATCCTTGTCAACGACAGGTAACTTCTCAATCTTATTTTCCTGCAGTATCTGGGCTGCTGCTGACAAATCGGTCTGCTGATGAGTGGTTACCAGATTCTCCTTCGTCATCACATCATCAATCTTACGATCCAAACGACGCTCAAAACGCAAGTCACGATTGGTGACAATACCCACCAGACGATTATCCTCATCTACAACAGGTATACCTCCAATATGATACTCAGACATAATATCAAGAGCATCCTTCACGGTTGAACCACGGCGAATTGTTACCGGGTCGTAAATCATACCGTTCTCAGCACGTTTAACAATAGCAACCTCACGGGCCTGGTTCTCAATTGACATATTCTTATGAATAACACCGATACCGCCCTCACGAGCAATGGCAATAGCCATCTGGCTTTCTGTAACAGTATCCATAGCTGCCGTCACAAAAGGCACGTTCAACTCGATATGACGAGAGAAACGGGTTTTCAACTCTACCGTCTTAGGCAGCACTTCAGAATAAGCGGGAATCAACAGGACGTCGTCGAAAGTCAGGCCGTCCATCACAATCTTGTCTGCAATAAATGATGACATAAAAATACTCCTTTAAATTTTATTGCGTGCAAAATTACTCATTTTTTCTGAGACAGCAAGCATTTTCTCCTATTATTAATAGGATTTAACGTAGTGTTAGTACGACACGGCCCTCTTTATCGGTTGAAACCACAGCCGTCATCTTACCCTGACGCCATATTTTCTGGTCATCAGAAACGAAACCATACGTCTTTAAATCTTTACACACAGCTTCAGCATCATCAGTAGCCGTCAACGTGACAACAGTGATAGCCTGTTTTTTACGAGCCAATGAAGCTGTAGCCTGATAGTTATCCATCTTAAAGGAGGCTGGGACTACTTTTGCCGTTGCCTTTCCTAATGCGTAGTCGTAACTTCCTAACATGGCCTGAGCGCCCTTGACCGTACGATTCTGCAACAAGCGTACCCCTAAACCGACCAAATCGGTATGGTTACATGCTGCTGCCAATCCTACTTCGATTTTACGGGGAACCGTCTCATACTCTTTATCTTCCATTTCCAAATAGGCCATCTGATAGGCTTTGGCATCGTCAAGCGTAAAACCCAGCGAATAGCTACTCGTCAGAGAACCACGCTCATAATGGAGATTAACAGTGCCTAGACGTGTCTGAATAGTATAGGCTTCGCCTTGATTATCCACATAGCCATTACCATAGACCTGCTGCAATTCCTTCTTCACTTGTACGAAACGAGCCTTGACATCTTTCTCCGAATTATAAATGGTCTCATCAGTCACATCAACAGCATAGACGCGATCAGTCTGATCCGACACAGCTAGCGTAACGGTAGCACGAGTGCCAAATATTTCACCATCGTAGATATACGACTTGGCAGTCTGTTTTCCTTCAGGCTTACGCTCAGTAAAGCCCTTTTCTAACAACTGCTTTTCGAAACGTTCGCCCTTAATCCCAAGAGGGATACCCATAAAAGCATTGCGGTTGTTTGTATTATCTACTAATGTCGCAATGTCTACCATAGCCGTCTGAGCATCGTCATCAATACCGTCGGCTTTACTAGAGGCCTTCTTCTCTGTCTTGGCCTTTTTCTTAAACAGTTTCTTTAAAAACTGTGCGTCAGCAGGCTGGCATACCAATGCCACTGCCAACACTGCAAAAACAATCTTCTTCACCTTACTAAATTATAATATTCACTCTTTACTATTCACTTTTCACTATTCACTATTCACTTTTCACTAGGAAGAAGCCCGCCTTAGTTTGCCATATCAGATATGAATTTAATGCGAACCAGTCGGATTTCATCCTCTGAGCATTCCTGACCAAGTTCATTGATTGCATCCTCCAATGAGTCAGACTCACTCTCGGAAAAATAATCATAGATGTCATCAACATGATCTTCATCCATCACTTCTTCCAGGAAATAATCAATATTCAATTTGGTACCACTATAGACGATAGCCTCAACCTCATCCAATAGTTCCTCAAACTCCAATCCTTGTGCCGTAGCAATATCATCAAGGGCTATCTGACGGTCAATAGCCTGAATAATCTTCACCTTTAACAAAGATTTCTTTGCTACAGTACGAACGCGTAAATCAGAGTGGCGGACTATCTCGTTCTCGTCACAATAGTTCTTAATCAAATCAACAAACTCCTTAGCATAGGGCTGTTTGACCTTCCCCTCACCGACCCCCTGAATATTCTTCAACTCTTCAAGGGTAATAGGATAGTCTGTTGCCATTTGTTCGATACTGACATCCTGGAAGATGACATAGGGCGGACGCTCTAAACGTCTCGACACTTTCTTGCGCAACTCACGCAGCATGGCATTCAGCGTAGGATCAAGGGCACTCGTTCCACCGTCGGAATCAGAAGATATCAGTTCATAATCCTCGCTGAACTCGTTATCCTCCACTATCATAAAGGACTCTGGCTTCTTGATAAACTTCTTACCAGCCGAAGTCAGCTTCAGCAAACCGTAATTTTCTACATCTTTCTTCAAATAGCCGGCAATCAGAGCTTGACGGATAACCGGATTCCAATGTTTCTCCTCCATATCTTCGCCAGCTCCGAACAAGTCGTGATTCTGATGCTTATGGGCAATAATCTCTTCTGTCTCATGGCCCGACAAGAAGTCTATGATATGTTCTGCACGGAAATTTTCCTTCAAGGCCTGGACGGTCTTCAATACAAGAACTAACTGTTCCTGAGCCTCTATCTTAGTTTTCGGATGCAGGCAGTTATCACAGTTATGACAGTTATCCTGGGTATATTCCTCACCAAAATAGTGCATCAGCATCTTACGACGACAGACACTAGTCTCAGCGTATGCAGCCGTCTCAGCCAACAACTGACGACCGATATCCTGTTCTGCCACAGGCTTGCCCTCCATAAACTTATCGAGTTTCTGCAAATCTTTATGAGCATAGAACGTAATACACATGCCTTCACCGCCATCACGACCGGCTCGGCCTGTTTCTTGATAATAGCCTTCCAGCGACTTGGGAATATCATAATGAATGACGAAACGGACATCTGGTTTGTCAATACCCATACCAAAGGCTATGGTAGCTACAATGACATCGATGCGTTCCATCAGGAAGTCATCCTGCGTCTGAGAACGCAGCGAGGACTCCAAGCCAGCATGATAGGCGGCAGCCTTGATATCATTGGCCTTCAGAATCTCAGCCAATTCCTCGACCTTCTTTCTTGACAGACAATAGATAATACCACTCTTACCAGGATGTTGTTTAATAAACTTAATAATATCCTTATCAACATCCATCGTTTTCGGGCGAACCTCGTAATATAGATTAGGACGATTGAATGAACTCTTGAACTCCTTTGCATCAAGGATACCCAGATTCTTTTTAATATCCGTACGGACCTTATCTGTAGCCGTTGCCGTCAGAGCAATAATCGGTGCCACCCCAATCTCATTGATGATAGGACGAATACGACGATACTCTGGCCGGAAGTCATGTCCCCACTCAGAAATACAGTGAGCTTCATCTATGGCATAGAATGATATCTTGGCTTGTTTGAGGAACTCGACATTCTCCTCTTTGGTAAGAGATTCTGGAGCTACATACAGCAATTTTGTCTTGCCCGCCAGAATGTCTGCCTTGACCTGATCGATAGCCGACTTATTTAGCGACGAATTCAAATAGTGCGCCGTAGCCTCATCACTCATAGAACTGATAACATCAACCTGATTTTTCATCAGCGCTATCAGCGGAGATATAACGATAGCCGTACCGTCCATCAGCAGCGAAGGCAACTGATAGCATAACGACTTACCACCGCCTGTGGGCATCAGCACAAAAGTATCATTACCATCTAGAACATTTTGGATAATGGCCTCTTGATCACCTTTAAATTTATCGAACCCAAAATACTTCTTGAGGGCTCCCGTCAGATTTTCTTTCTTTTTTGCCATAGACTTATCTATTCACTTTTCTCTTTTCACTATTCACTGTAAATGTGACTTGTCAAGCTGCTTCTGTGCATATTCTGCAGTCACTTCAAAGGATTTTATACGCTTAGAGGGTACTTCGAACATGGCATCCATCATGATAGTCTCCACAATAGAACGCAGACCGCGAGCCCCCAATTTATATTCAACAGCCTTGTCAACGATTAATTTCAATGCGTCATCGCTGAAAGACAAAGTAATTCCGTCCATTTGGAACAGTTTCTCATATTGCCTGATGATAGAATTTTTCGGCTCTGTCAGAATTCTGGTCAATGCCTTACGATCCAACGGATTCAGATAGGTAAGCACAGGCAAACGTCCAATCAGTTCAGGAATAAGTCCAAAAGACTTCAAATCCTGAGGCAACACATACTGCATCAACTCATTCTTATCTATCTTTCGCACATTCTGAACTGAATTATAACCTACAGTATGCGTATTGAGGCGCTGTGCTATCTTACGTTCAATACCATCGAAGGCACCACCACATATAAACAGGATGTTACGCGTATCAACAGCAATATACTCCTGGTCTGGGTGTTTACGACCTCCCTTGGGAGGAACGTTCACACTGGTACCTTCTAATAATTTCAGTAAGCCTTGCTGCACACCCTCGCCACTGACATCACGTGTAATAGAAGGATTATCCGACTTACGGGCAATCTTATCTACCTCGTCAATAAACACAATGCCACGCTGAGTAGCTTCCACATTATAATCGGCCACCTGCAACAGGCGTGTCAGAATACTCTCTACGTCCTCGCCCACATAACCAGCTTCCGTGAACACCGTTGCATCAACGATGGTAAAAGGTACGTCCAGCAGTTTGGCAATGGTACGTGCCAACAACGTCTTACCCGTACCCGTCGAACCCACCATAATGATGTTCGACTTCTCAATCTCTACACCATTATCGTTAGTAGGCTGTTGCAGACGCTTGTAATGATTATAGACAGCAACCGACAGGAATCGTTTAGCCTCATCCTGACCAATGACATACTGGTCCAGATACTCTTTGATTTCCTTGGGTTTGGGAATAGATTTCTTACTATATTTTGTCTCTGTACGCTTGGCATCAGGCCCATAGCCGTTAGCTGCAGCCACCTGATAAGCCTGAACGGCACAATCTTCACAGATACATCCGTTCACACCAGTTATCAGAAGCTTGACCTCACGCTCTGAACGTCCACAGAAATTACATGTCTTTCTTGCCATTCTTCACTTCTTTCCTCTTACTTTTTACCTCCTAATTCTTACTTCTTTTTAAGTACCTGGTCAATCATACCATATTCTTTGGCCTCTTCAGCCGTCATCCAATAGTTACGGTCAGAGTCGTTCCACACCTTATCGTACGGTGTATGAGAGTGTTCAGAAATAATGGTATATAACTCTTTCTTAAATTTCATTATCTCCTTGGCCTCAATCTCGATATCTGATGCCTGACCCTGCACACCACCTAAAGGTTGATGAATCATCACACGACTGTGAGGCAGTGCCGAACGCTTGCCCTCAGTACCAGCAACCAACAGAACGGCAGCCATCGAAGCAGCCATACCTGTACAGATGGTAGCGACATCGCTGGAGA
Source organism: uncultured Prevotella sp. (assembly GCA_946404405.1). GTDB lineage: Bacteria > Bacteroidota > Bacteroidia > Bacteroidales > Bacteroidaceae > Prevotella. Next base: position 24,453 of record CAMJDL010000004.1, on the reverse strand, counting down.
TAAACTGCATGGTATCATAGATACCTAATCCGGCAGTTACGCTACCGCCAGGAGAATTCAGATAGATACTGATATCCTTACCGGAATCCACAGAGTCAAGATACAGCAACTGAGCCTGCAGTGTATTGGCTGTATAGTCATCAATCTGTGTACCCAGAAAGATGATGCGGTCCATCATCAAACGTGAAAAGACATCCATCTGAGTCACGTTCAACTGACGCTCTTCAAGGATGTAGGGATTCAGATACTGAGCCTGTGCACTCATGACTTCGTCGAGCACCAGACCATTAATACCAAGATGCTTGGTAGCATATTTTCTAAAATCGTTTTTCATATTCATATTCCAAAAGTAGATACAAAATTACACAAAAAAGTCGGAATGCCATACATTCCGACTCCTTTTTTTGGTTAAATAATTATAAAACCTTATTTTTCCTGTAACAGTTTCTGGAAGTCTTCGAGAGTGATGTCCTTCTCGTTCAACTTCACTACATTCTTCAGAGCAGCAGTCAGCTTGACGTCAACGGCACGGTCTACCAGTCCGTCAACATTCTCGCGCTTCTTCAGCATTTCCTGAGCATAGTTCTCAAGATACTCGTCAGGAATGTTCGACATGCCATACTGAGCAAACTGAGCACGAGCAGCCTCCTTGGCCACACTCTTCAGATCAGCGTCCTCAATCTTAATGCCTTGAGCAGCAACAAGCTGTTCCTTGATGAGGTGCCAGCCTAACTCCTTGATGCTGGCATCGAAATTCTTCTCGACAAAATCAGCACCCTTGTCCTTGTTGTTGTTCAACATCACACGCTTCAAGATAGCCTCAGGGAACTCGAGTTTGCCAACTTTCTTTTCCATATGGGCACGAACGTCCAACAGGAACTTATAGTCGCTGTCGGCCTTAAACTGCTGGCTAATTTGGTCAGCAATCTTCTGACGGAAGTCCTTAATGTCTTTCACGTTGCCCTCTCCGAATACCTGGTCGAAGAGTTCCTGGTTTACCTCATGCTTCACATAACGGCTGATTTCAGTCACCTGGAAAGTGAAGTCACCGGTATGCTCTGCCACCTGGTCCTTCTCAATCTTCAGCAGGCTGCTAACCTCGACATCACTGTCGGGATAGGCTTTGCGGGGATTCCATGTAATGATGTCACCCAGTTTACAGCCGTCAAACAGTTGCTTCTGGTCGTCAACCTTCATATACTGAGGCATCAGGGCTGCATCAGAAACGGTAATACCGTCTTCCTTGACATTACCAGCAGCATCCAGCTCACGCAGGTCACCCTTCAGCATGTCGCGCTGCTCGGCATCATACTGCTCAGCCTTCTCATACTGACCGGCACGGCTCTGATACATCTCAACCTGCTGGTCGATGAGCTTGTCATCAACAGTGATATTATAGTAGTCAACTTTATCCTTACCAGTCAATTCTGCCTTGAATTCAGGAGCCACAGCGATATCGAACTTAAAGGTCAACGCTGCATCACCCTCGAAATCGAGTTGTTCCTGCTGCTCACTAGGCAGAGGCTCACCTAACATGTGAATATTGTTTTCCTGAACATAGCCATACAGTTTCTCACCTAATATCTTGTTCACAGCGTCAACCTTGACGCTGGTTCCAAACTGGCGCTTAATCATGCCCATAGGAGCCTGACCAGGACGGAAACCAGGAATGTTAGCACGCTTACGATAGTCTTTCAGAGTCTTCTCGACTTCACCTTGATAATCTTCTTTCTCCAACGTAATGGTCATCAAACCATTGATTTTGTCAGGAGCTTCAAATGAAATATTCATCTCTTCTTATACCTTATTAATATTATATATACACAAAAATTGGCTGCAAAGGTAGTGCAAATTGAGCGAAAAACCAAAAAAAATCACATTTTTTAGGTTTTTCACGCTTCTTCTTTCTCTTCCGCCAAACGTTGTTCTTCCAGTGCCGAGAAATCTTTCTGGCGCAGAACAAACGACTCCGTCAGATAGTTTTTACGCACAATAGGATTGGCTGCCAATTCCTCAGGGGAGCCATGGAACAGTATGCGTCCCTCAAACAGCAGATAGGCACGGTCGGTGATACACAGTGTATCCTCCACGTTATGGTCAGTAATGAGGATGCCGATGTTCAGGTCCTTCAGTTTCCATACAATAAACTGTATATCCTCTACGGCAATGGGGTCAACACCGGCAAAAGGCTCGTCAAGCATGATGAATTTAGGTTCGATGGCCAGACAGCGGGCAATCTCCGTACGACGACGCTCACCACCCGACAAGCGGTCACCCAGGTTCTTACGAACTTTCTCCAGACGGAACTCCTTAATCAGACTCTCCAGTTTCTCTAACTGGTAGCTACGGGGCTTACCCGTCATTTCCAATACCGACAGGATATTATCCTCTACCGACATTTTTCTGAAGACAGAAGCCTCCTGAGCCAGATAGCCGATACCGGCACGGGCACGCTTGTAAACGGGATAGGTTGTCACATCCTCGTCGCCCAGATAGATATGTCCCTTGTTAGGCACAATCAGTCCCGTAGTCATATAGAACGACGTCGTCTTACCAGCACCGTTTGGTCCCAGCAGTCCCACGATTTCGCCCTGCTTCACGTCGAACGACACATCGTTCACCACGGTGCGCTTACCATATATCTTTACCAGTCCTTCCGTGCGAAGCACCAGGTGTTCAGGCTCTTGAGGTTGTACCTCCGTATGATTCATTTCATCCATATCGCCTGCAAAGGTAGCAACAATCCATAAATTACCAAAATAAAAATACTAAAAAAAATGAAATGCACCAAAAAGCATATACACACCTCTTACTTCTTACATCCAACTTCTTACATCCAACATCTTACATCTTACATCTTACATCTTTACTTCTTGACGAAAAAATCCTGCGGGCCTGTGGTATAGAGGTTGCCGAAGTTGGTATAATTGTAGATGCCTACGTGTGAACCCAACGTATGCCGGGCGCAGTAGAGATAGAGGTCGCGGTAGGTGCCGTCGGGATATTCAGTGGCGTGGCCGATGAGGTTACGGCTGAAGCGGTCGCACATCCATACACCTAATTCGTTACTCCACGCGTCGGCAAACGACTGCTCGTAGGCACCTGCCGAACAGATGGCCAACACGCCGGGGATGCCCTCAAGGGCTTGCCCCATATTGGCCGAATAACACGGTTCAAGGCAGACAAGCATCTGACGGAACTGCTTGTTGTCGGCCATTTCTTGTAGTGTCGCAGACAGCATCTGTGCAGTCATGCCTTGTCCGGTGGGATTGGTGCGCCACACCATCTCATTGCTGCCGTTAACCTCCTTGCTACGACCATGTCCGCTCCAGAAGAACACCACGTTCTGTCCCGCATCGCTAGGCAACACCACGGGCGTCTTATCGGTCTTCACACCCTTGAGGATGTTGCAGATGTCCTGTGGCGTGAGGTCGGCATTCTTGTAGTCGATGACGGCACCCTGACGCAGGTCTTTGCCGTTAGGGTCGGTACGCACGGCACCTGCATCTTTGTTTTCCGGTGCGTTGGCGCAGTCGTCGGCGGTAATCAGTATGATATGGTCGTCGTCATAGCCGCCAGCCTTCAGCATCTGGTAAATACTCAGCACGTCGGCCTCGTGGCGGTAGTTGCTCCAGCCGTTGCTGCCCTGTACCAAGACGGCATACTGATTGGTGAGGGCAGGGTAGGTGATTGGGGCGATGCTCTTGCTGTATTCGGAGTCGAACTTCTTCTCGGCATCCTTCATCAGATAGTTCCACGACGCCAGCGTCTGACCAGTCTGGGCATTACCCGTCGTGCTGAAATAACTGCGATGGTAGATTTTTCCTTCATTGATATACCAGTTGACGTAGGTCGTATTCAAGGCGGCTGTATAGCACTGGCTGTCGAATTGCACGGCACCTGAGGCACCCTTGAATCCGATCAGCTGCCCCTGTTCGAGGGCCGAGAGGTAAAGCTCCATACCCGTCTCACTCCATGCGTAGCCGGAAAGCATATGATCGGTGGTGCAGATATCAATGATGGCATCGTTCAGATTGGTCACCTCTGGGTGGTGCTCCAGGTAGTTCGACGCAAAGGCTGCCAGCAGCAGTGCGTCGTAGAACTTGCACTCTGCAAAGGTAGGCTTGGTGTCATAGCGGGCCTCATAGCTCATCTCGAAGCCCGTCATCGGGTCGGCGTATGGTGAGAACCCCTGATACTCGTCAATCAAGATAATACCGTGGGGACCCAAATTGGCGATGCCCTCATCAGTCAAATTGGGAAGCACATAATAGACGGGTGACCATCTCACTATGAGCCTGCCCAAAAAATCATTAGAAAACCACTCGTCAGGATTAATCCCCCACCATTCGATACGGATGCGGGATATATCATAGACCTGCCTCACATCGTTGACAACAAGGAACTGAGGAATATTTAAGCTTGCCCCTACGACACTGCCAATTTCATCGTAATACGCACGCAGGTTCTGATAGAAAGCAGTGGTGTCGGCATACTGTTCGCACACTTTAAAACTGATGCCGAGTTCGTTGGCCTGGAAAGGAGCCCACTCCACAAATGTCTGACCGTAGGTACCGGCAGGCGCATAGAGTGCAGCTTGCTTCGAGCCAGTAATCTCATACTCTTTCATGTCAGCCCCCATGAGGAAATCCGCATAGTATGACATGACTAATTCTGCCAGCGATACGTCGGTCTCTGTGAGCGACCAGAGGAAGGGCTGCTGTCCGTCGCCTGTGCTGGTGATGGCAAAGCGTCGGATGACAGTCTCGCTGGTGGCGGTGGGCAGGATGAGCGGTTTCTTGGTCTGCTGACAGTAGGGCGCCAGCTGCTCCACATTGTCGCTGTCGAAGGGACCAATGACGGCCAACAGGTCATCGCGGTTAGCCAATTGCTCGCCTAATGCTTTCATGTTGTTGCCGTACTCGTCGTACCACTCCAGTTTCAGGTCGATACACAGTGTGTCGTGCAACTGGGCGTTGTGCAGGCTCTGAAGCATCCAGTCGGCGGTGCGTTCCAGACGAGCCTTCATGATGGGGTCATTAAGCGGTGCCACCACGGCCACCGTCTTCGTCACCCAGCGGCGCGAATCTTTATAAACGATGGTATCGTCCTCCGTCTTACAAGAAGTGAATACCAGACAATGAATCATGAATAGCCCTACGGCGCACAGCCACATCATCCATCTTCCATCTACCATCTTACTTCTCATATCGCTCCACCTCCTTTCTGATAGCTACTTGGCGCAGACTGTCCAAATCAACCCGCTTTTCGAAATACTCATATCCATTAGCACCGGCATATTGGTATCCCTCCCTGATGGTGCCAGTAGCCCCGTCAGCAAGCCCCAGTGTCTGGTGCTTAGGCATCGATTCCTTGAGCCATAGTCCAATATAATCAACCATCACCTTGTCGATATGCTTTACAACCGAGAAGAGACAGAACTCGTTGTCGTAGCACATGTCGCCATCAATGCCTACGTAACAGTCGTAGTCGTAGAGAAGTGAATTAGTGTGCAAAGCACGGAAGATGGCGTGCATGGCTCCTCCGCATATCGGGACGAAAGTTACATTATTATCTTTTTCCTCACTGAAGTAATGTTTTTCCTCTTGATAAATGCGCATGGCAGTGGTGTCGGCCATCGTAAAACCGCCCACGGGCTCGTCACTTAGATAGCGCACATGCAGTTGAACAGGATACTGATCGTTCCAGTGGCGTGAGTCGTTATAGCCTGCTATGAATCCCTCGCCTGCCTCTTGAACGGTCTGCGTATATGGATTGGCCAACAACACGGTGAGCAAATCAGAGACGCCATAGTGTGCCATACAGCCGCCCATATACATGGCGCCGTAGTAGTCGATATAGAAGGTAGAACCCTTACCTTCCAGCGGTGTGGAAGTCTCCATATACAGCAGGTCGGCATAGGGATTCTTCTCCAGTCGATTGTTGTTCTTACGGATGAAGGCATCATACACGGGACTGGGCGTGATAAACAATCGTCTGACGGTGTCGGTGGCCTTCTCCATCTGGCTGAACATCGTCTCCAGATAGAGCAGCCCCTGCGCCTCGCTCTCGGGAGCCAGCTGCAGGGTACGCACGCCATACTGCTTGGCGGCAGCCTCCACGCCCTTATATATCAGGTCGCAGTACGAGCGGTCGCCCAAACTGTTGGGACCATAGATCACCGTCACCAGCGGTGTCGTGGCGGGTTGTTCCTCGCCAGGTGTGGGCTTGTAGATTGTGTCGCCCTCCTTGGTGCAGGAAGTGAAGAGTAAACAATGGATAACGAACAGTGCAGTGCACAGCCCCATCTTCCATCTTCCATCTCGCTTCTTACCTCTTACATCTCCCATCTTCCATCATCCATCTTACATCATCCATCACCCTATCGGTTGTCCTCAGTGGCACCTTCGTTCGAGATGCCGGTACCCTGCGTGCTGTCGTCACCCGCATTGCCACCCCAGGTGATGGTGGCGTCGCTGACAGAATAGTCCTTGGCGAAGGCACGAGCCAGCTGACAGTTGGCGGTGATGGCACCAAGATACTGTCCGAGACCGTCGGCATAGAACACTGCCTCCATATCGGGTGTCTTCTCCGTTGCTCCTGCGTTGAGCTGCTGACCATCCTGGTCAAGCCAGCTGTAGGCCACCTGACCTTTGGCGCTGAGGGTGTACTCCCCATCAGCCACACTACCCTTCAGTGTGGGCTGGATGTTCAGGCCTGCCTTGGCTGGCAATGGGATGTTGACACGCTTCGTCCAGGTGGTGGACGACATCTGCTCCTGTGCCACCTGACCATTCTCACCGATATAGCGCACGGTGACCGTTGCTACGTCGAGCAGCTGCTGCGAAACAGTAGCACTATAATCTACCTTCACACTCGTTGCCACCTTTGCGGGTGGTGTTGGGGGGGTATCTGTGCTGTCGTCACCACCGCAAGCGGTAAGGCTGCCGAGGACCAGCAGGCCCCCGAGCAGCATATTCATCATCTGTATCTTCTTCATTGTCGTTTATCTGTTAATAACCTTTTTACCATTGATGATGTTTATTCCCTTCGCAGGCGCTGAGATCTGACGGCCGTTCAGGTCGTAGACGCGCTCTGTGCCGTCGCTGTCGATGGTGCGCAGCTGCTCGATGCCCGTCGCGTCTTCCAGTGTCATGCCGATGGCACGGGCACCTGCGCCACGGTTCTGCAACAGATAGGCACGGAAAGGCAGGATGCGGGCGGCACGGTGCTCGTCACTGTCAGACATCACGGGATGCCACTTGCCGTCCTGCTGCAGGGTATAGGCGCCCAGTTCGGCAGCCTCGGCATTGCCGATGCCGTAGAGGGTGCCGCGCATCGAATAGCCCGGAGCATCGTGCTGCTTGCCGAAGGTCATACCGCCGCTGGCAGGAATCTCAGCCGCACCTGCATTCAGCGATGCATCACTCTGGTCTGCCCAGATGAGATAAGGCTGCAGCGCCTCAAGCGTCTCCGTTGTCTGGGTGAAGATCAGCTCGTTGTCGCTGCGACCCGACATCTCGTAGGCCTTCGCATTAGCAGGAATCTGCATGCTGTAAGGCAGACAGATGGTGTAAGGCACGGCACTCTTGGCCAGCGTGCGGGTGTTCTCCACCTTTGCGGCGTTGAACTTGTAAGGCACGTCGTAGTCTATACCGTCTATCAGCTTGTAGTTAGCACAGTTCATCACGCCGGTGGTGTCGCCTATCACCACGTTCACCTCGTCAGTCTGTCCGTAAAGTTTCGGCATAAAACACAGTATGTTCTCTGTGAGTCCCTTCTTGCGCAAGCCGCCGTTCTGCAGCTGTGACATCAAATCCGTGTTTTCGCACATCATGAAATCGACCCAGTGCAGATTCGTAGCATTGCTGAAGCTATTGTCATCGAGGCTTCTCAATGGCAACGGCATGGCAATCCGCTCCAATTTGGTCAGCGGCTGCAAATCGGCAGCTTTCAGCGAGTCTACCTGTGTGTAGCGCAGCAGTGAGAGGTCGGTGATGTCCTTATAATCGCGGAACCATCCGTCGACATTGGTAACGCTTACCAGGTCGTCCTCGGTAGCTGCGGCATGTGATGCAAAGGCTCCAAACGAGTCGTCATCTTTGAAGATACCAGTAGAGATGTTGTTGGTGCGCTGCCATGATGAGCCTACGTAGTCACTATCGCCGATGTAGTCTTTGTAGATACTCGGGCGCACATAGAAGGCATCGAACGTCGGGTTATAGTTATTGCACATATTGCGCCAGAACCAGTTGTCGGCATCCATCTTCGGCTTCTTTGTAGCAAGGATGTACATGCGCGTAAGTGCAGCGTCGTCATCGAAGGCACTCCAGTTGATTGTCTCAATGTCGTCGCCGACAACGACCGTCTCCAGTGCCAGACACTCCATGAGCGAGCGGGTGTCGATCTTCTTGAGCGTCTTTGGCAGGATGATCGTCTTCAGGGCGTAGGCGCGACGCATGGCAAACGGCGGCAGCACATTGTCTTCCTTCACCTTGTCGTCGGTGGCAAACCATCGGTCTTCAGCGAAGATAGCATCGCTCTTCACCACCTGTGCGTCGTACAAATCAAGATATTCCAGTTTAGCAGCGCAGTTACGTGCGTCTTTCCATTCGCTGTAGCCAGCCAGGAAACGTAGCACTGCGAAATCCTCGCCCGAGATGGGACCGCTGACTTTCAGCCGTCTGATGGTGTTAATATCTCCGAAGACACCACGCACATACTTTGTCTGACCATTGCTATAGAGGACCCGCTCTGTGCGCAGCCCCAGTTTCTCAGCCACCTGACCATATCCGGTGGTGGTAATCTCGATGAGATCGCTTTTATACTGGTTGGCACTGCCCACGATATGGTCGGCATATTCAGCCCACTCGGCACGATAGCGTTTGGCCAGGGTCTTTGGCACGAAAATCTTGAACGATGCCGGCAGGTCGCGCAGCGCACCCTGTTCCATTGTCGGTACACTGTCACAATAGACATAGATGCTGTCCAGGCTGGCACATCCGCGGAAGGCGTCATAGCCCATCTCTCGCAACGAGTCGGGCAGCACCGTGCGGCGCAACTTGTCGCAACCGGCAAGCGCAGCTCCAAGCGAAGTGAGTTTGTTGAAGGAACTCAACTCGTCGAAGGTCTGTACATTGCTGCCTTCGAGGATACCGTCGATGCTGCTCAGCTGGAAATACTCTGAGGGGAAGAAATGCCCCTTGGCGGCAAAAGCACGGAGGACAGCATCATCCTTGAACGGGGCGACGATATTGCTGGTGTATTGAGTGATGGCCGGTTCGTTGACGTAGTCACCGATTTGTGAGTTGGGCACGAAGACTGCCTCGATGGGCGTCTCCCATGAGTCGTAGTTCATCAGCCCGCCAAGGGCATCACTCTTGGCACTCTGTCGCGTGAGGAATACCAGTTCCGAGAGACCGTGTACATAGCGGGTTATCTCATCGTCGTAGCCACGCGTATCATCGCTCACCACCAGTTTCTTCAGATTGGTGGCGTGCTCAAAGCAGCTCTCCTGTATGTAAGTGGCCGAACGCGGCAGGATGACGGTCTCCAACTTGTCGCAATAGTAGAACATGAAACTGCCCGTTTCATTATCTTTATCCAGGTAGTTGTTGAATCCGTGACACTGGAAGGGGTACGTCATGTCCCGTTTCAGTTCGGCATTGTAGAGATTCAGGTAGCGCAGCTGACCACAGGTGGGGTCGCTATTGTTGACGTCAGCACCGCCCAGGAAGCGCAGCACGCCGATGTCGAGACCATTGAGCGGACCGCTCACGGTGAGCGAGTCGATGTTATAGTAGGCTCCCTTCAGGTTCACCAGATAGTTGCCGTCCATCACGGTCTCCAGACCGAGCTTCTGCGCGAGCTGTCCCGGGGCAGTGGTGGTCACCACCTTGGGGAAGGCTGCCTGTCGCGTGTCGGCCACGATGTAGTCCTTATAGTCGGACCATTTCTCCTTGTAGGCATCCACAGCCTCGGCAGGCACATAGATCTTAAAGCCTTCAGGAAGTGCCAAATGCGCTACAGGCACGTCGTTCACGAGTTCAATTTTGGTATATCCGAAAGCATCCTTTCCGAGTGTGGCGGGCTCACTGCCCAGACAGCGCACGGTCTTCATGTGAAGGTTGTTTGCAAAGGCATATTCCTTTATCTGCTCCACGGCAACAGGGATTTCTATCTCGCGCAGGTCACAATCCTGGAAGGCATAGCCGCCGATGCTCTTGATGGTAGAAGGCAGTTCGATGGCTGTCAGGTTCTTACAGGCCACGAACCACGAGCCGCCTACATAGTCGAGGCCAGCTGTTTCAAACCATTTGAATTCCGGGAACTGCTGGATGTCGGTGTTTCTGGAGAATCTGTCGTCGAGCCATTCGAAGCCTTTGTCCTCCAGTCGACTTATATCAATGAGATCCGACCATTTCTTGGAGATAAAAGCGGCACTAGAAGTGAAGCACAGGTCTTTCAGCACCTTTCTCACCGCCTGGTCGCCAGGAATAATGAAACAGGGCAAAAAATGATCCTTATAGACAGCCCATGTAGAGTCAGCCTCGAACCAGGCCACCTGCTGGGGCTGCATCTTGAAGCGGACATTAGGACAATCCGCAAACACGTAGTTGCCCAATTTGATTTGCTCTGGTCTCAGGGGTTGGGCATAGTTCTTGCCAAACTCCCACGAACCCGGATTGAATAATTCAGCCTCTCCCTTACCCTCTGTGCGCAAGTAAATCAGGTTGAAGTCTCTCAGCTGGTAGTTGCTGGCAAAAGCGCCTTCTTGCAAGGTAATGTCAAAGTCGAGATAAGTTTTGCCGAAGGGGCCGAGTCCCTGAACGTCCCAGAACGTCACGCTCGTCACTTCTCCGTGACCACGGTAGGCATCCCTCTTGACGCCGTCCAGCTTGTAGTTGTTCCAGATACCCACATCATTAAACAGTGCCAACTCGCCTCCACATTTACTGACCTCAGAAACGTTGTCGCCCACAGCTATCAGATGTTCCACCTTGTGGCCACCCACCTTCTCTACCAGCTGTACGCCTCCGGAATAGGTGTATGCATAGTGCACGCCAAAGTCATCTTGACAGACGGTTTCTTCGATGGGCTCGTATTCAAAGAAACGCTTATACTTCGCCCACTGTTTGTCAGCCAGGAAGTCTTCCTTGCGCTCTTCGGCAATGATGATACACAGCTTTGTGGAGTCGAGTCCGGCAAAGACGCTGTCGCCACAGAGGATAAAGTTTTCCGGGCCCAGTGCACGGGTGCCGTTCTCCTTGGTCCTCAGACGCAGGTCGAAGGTGCTCAGTCCGGTGCAGCCCACGAAGGCTGAGTCAGGAATGGCAATAGTACCGATGCTCATGTTATGACTGTGCACATCATCGTTCTCCATGAAGACGACGCTCTCCAGATTTTTCTTGTTCTGGAAGGCCCGGCTGCCAAAGCCCACCAAGCGTGTATCGCTGTCGGGGCTGTACCTGATGATGGCAGTCTTCACGTCGTCATCAACGGCTTTGATACAAGTATGATAGATCAGTTCTTTCGATGGTGTGGTGATTAAGGTACCGCCCACCATGCCGACTTGTGTCATGTTGGATGCGATGTTGGCACGCATACCATCACGGAACTTACCCGGACTCACTTGGTCGCCGAGTGCACAGAAAGCCTGGAAGCTGCCATTGACTCCGGCAGCGATTGCCGAATTCATGGCAGTCGTTTTCATGAGATTCTTGCCCGCAGCTTTCAGAAATGCATCTTTGAAGATTGTTGACTGGAGTTTTTCAATGATGGAGCCCTTCACCATCTCTTTCAAGACGGTTTGATGAGCGACAATGTTGGGAATCAGATCATTGCACAGCTGAAGCACGAGTGAGGCCAGCTCATTGATCTGACCTTTGCTGAGAGCCAGATATTCGCTCGTAGAGAGAAAAGTGCCAAGAAACGTGTATCCTTTTTCCGCAAGTTGTTCAGTCACTTCGCTGTAGATTCTTTTCGTGCCGGCAGTAGTCCACCTTTCAAGGTCTTTACCGCACAATCGTACTAACACCCTTTTTAGCGTCTCGCCATAAGAGGATCTTATCGAGGTCTTAAGTGCCGTTACTTCAGTCAACGTCTTGGTGGTTTCTGCCAGTTCCACCTTCAAGGCTTCACCGCCTGCTTCGGAGGCTCCGCTACTACCGCCTGAGGTGGCAACCATGACGGCTATCTCAGCCAGGATAAGGGGCACATTCCACCACGACAGCCCCTGCATCACCACCTGATCGGTGAGATGAGCGCCGGCCGATGTGGCAGCAAAGGCGTAGGTGATGCCGTCTTTCAAGATGTCTTTTTTAGTGGAAGGCACGTAGTCGGCAGGCCGCAGCAGGTCTAGGTAGGGTATCCAGTTGGGGTCTTCGCAGAAGTCGAGGTAACGGTCAGGTGAAACGATGATGACCGGCGATGTGGCTTCTGCTTTCCCTTCAAGAATGTCCTCGTATTGTTCGTCGATTCCGAAGATGTCGGGACCAGGGATTACGTTCTCAGGCCCGAGCACCTCCCAGCGATCATCGCCGTCCTCCACGAAGTAGAACAAACGGATTTCCTTCAGGTTTTTACAGCCGCGGAAGGCACCGTTCTCGATCACCACCTTCAGGTCGCTGTACGAATTGCCGCTGCGGCCGTTGGTCTGCCAGAACTCCACGGCCTTCAGGTCTTCGCAGTTGGCAAAGGCACCACGCCGGATGGCAATGTTCTTGTAGTTATAGTATGAACCTATGTCATTATATACTTTCAGCACGCCGTCGTGGCTCTTCAGATAGTCGGCATCGGCTCCTTCGATGGTGGTGTAATATATGGTAGCGCCGTTGTCGGCAGGTGCCAGCAGCGAAGTCGCATTAAGACTTTGGTAGTCGGCATTCCACAGGCGCAGCTGTTGCATCACTTCCGAGCGCTGTGCACCGTCGTTGGTCAGATAGGTCTTGCCGTCCTCTGCCAGCATACACTTGTAGCGGGCGCCGTATTCCTTGATCTCGTAACCCGAAGGCTCGTAGCTGATGATGCGGTCTATGTGCTTGGCCCACACACTGCTGTTGCGGTAGTCGTCGAGTGTCGAGGTGGCCACGCGGATCATGGCGTTGGGCGAGCCGTCGAGCATGGTGCCCCAGGCCAGTTTGACAGCCGTTACGGGCATGGACTCCCAGTGGTTGGTGCCGCGCGTGGTGTACTGCATCAGGTCGATCTTCTCCAGGTTCGGCGCATTGGCAAAGGCCTTGTGACCGATGAAGAACTGGAAGAGAGAGCTGGCGTTAAAGGCCTGCGCATCAGCATCCTGGAAGTAAACGCGCTTCACCTTCGACTCGCCAGTGAATCCCTGATCGGCCACACAGGCCAGATGGGTGTGACTGGTGAAGTAGCCCACCAGGTCATTCAGGATATACACCTCACCGTTCTCGGGCACGCTTTCCTCGTCGATCGAGGCGGCCACGAGGTAGTTGCCGTTGGGATCGACATACCAGCCGTCTTCAGTCACCCACCATCCGTAGCTGGTAGGCGTGTGCATGTTGGTATCGAAATAGCGATTCCAGTTGTTCTCCGAGATATATGTGTACTTCACACCTTTGTAAGTGTAGGTGTAGTCTTCGCTTGATGCGCGCCGGGGCACTTGCATCGCTTTCATGGTCCGGCCGTCGCTCATCTGCACTAGTTCATCGGCAGGGATGTTGTCGGCCACTGTTTCAGGGTTTTCTTCAGCCCACACGCCCGTAGCTGCTATCGCCAGCCAGAGGGCCAATAGAAATCTCAGTTTTTTCATTTATATAGTTATTTATTTGCGCTATCGGTTGTCACCTGTGGCACCTTCGTTCGAAATGCCAGTGCCCTGCGTGCTGTCGTCACCCGCATTGCCGCCCCAGGCGACAGTGGTTTCGCTGACAGAATAGTCCTTGGCGAAGGCACGAGCCAGCTGACAGTTGGCGGTGATGGCACCAAGATACTGTCCGAGACCGTCGGCATAGAACACTGCCTCCATATCGGGTGTCTTCTCCGTTGCTCCTGCGTTGAGCTGCTGACCATCCTGGTCAAGCCAGCTGTAGGCCACCTGACCTTTGGCGCTGAGGGTGTACTCCCCATCAGCCACACTACCCTTCAGTGTGGGCTGGATGTTCAGGCCTGCCTTGGCTGGCAATGGGATGTTGACACGCTTCGTCCAGGTGGTGGACGACATCTGCTCCTGTGCCACCTGACCATTCTCACCGATATAGCGCACGGTGACCGTTGCTACGTCGAGCAGCTGCTGCGAAACAGTAGCACTATAATCTACCTTCACACTCGTTGCCACCTTTGCGGGTGGTGTTGGGGGGGTATCTGTGCTGTCGTCACCACCGCAAGCGGTAAGGCTGCCGAGGACCAGCAGGCCCCCGAGCAGCATATTCATTATCCGTATCTTCTTCATTGTCGTTTATCTGTTAATAACCTTTTTACCATTGATAATATTGATTCCCTTTGTCGAAGTTGACAACTGACGACCATTTAGGTCGTAGATGCGCTCTGTGCCATTGCTGTCGATAGTGCGCAGCTGCTCGATGCCTGTCACGTCTTCCAGCGTCATGCCGATGGCACGGGCACCTGCTACACCACGGTTTTGCAACAGATAGGCACGGAAGGGCAGGATGCGGGCGGCACGGTGATTGTCGGTGTCAGACATCACAGGATGCCACTTGCCGTCCTGCTGCAGGGTATAGGCTCCCAGATCGGCAGCCTCGGCATTGCTGATGCCGTAGAGGGTGCCGCGCATCGAATAGCCCGGGGCATCCTGCTGCTTGCCATAGATAGTTCCGCCGTTGGCGGGAATCTCTGTCGCACCAGCATTCAGCGATGCGTCGCCACTGGTTGTCCAGATGAGGTATGGCTGTAGTGCCTTCAGCGTCTCCGTCGTCTCCGTGAATATCAGCTCGTTGGTGCTGCGGCCTGACAGTTTATAAGCCTTCGCGCCGTTTGGTATCTGCATATCATAAGGCAGACAGATGGTGTAAGGTGCTGCACTCTTGACCAGCGTGCGGGTGTTCTCTACCTTTGCGGCATTGAACTTGTAAGGCACGTCGTAGTCCTGACCGTCAATCAGCCTGTAGGTGGCGCAGTTCATCACGCCTGTGGTATCGCCTACCACCACGTTCACCTCGTCAGTCTGTCCGTAGGCTGTTGGCAAGTAGCACAGCGTGTTCTCCGTGAGGCCCTTCTTGCGCAAGCCGCCGTTCTGGAGGTCAGTTATCAGATCATTTTTGCCGCACAACATCATGTCGGCCCAGCGCAGATTCTTGGCATCGGCAAAAGCACCGTCATCAATGCCGGCAAGCATCATCGGCATGGCAATGCGCTCCAGATTGGTCAGCGGTTTCATGTCGGCAGCCTTCAGCGAATCTACAAGCGTATAGCGCAGTGGAGTGAGGTCTTTGATGCCGGTACGGTTAGCAAACCATCCGTCCACACTGCTCACACCTACCAGGTCGTCCTCGGTAGCTGCGGCGTGTGCGGCAAAGGCTGCAAACGATTCGTCATCCTTGAATGCACCGGTAGAGATATTGTTGGTACGCTGCCATGACGACCCGGTATAATCACCATCAGCTACATAGTCACTATAGAGGCTCGGACGCACATAGAAGGCATCGAACGTCGGGTTGTAGTTATTGCACATCCAACGCCAGAAGAACACGTCGGTATCCATCTTAGGCTTCTTCTTGGCCAGGATGTACATACGGGTCAGCGCCACGTCATCGTCGAAGGCATCCCAGTTGATGGTCTCTACATCGTCGCCAATCACCACGGTCTCCAGAGCCTCACACTCCATCAACGAGCGCGTTGCAATCTTCTTCAGGGTCTTTGGCAGGATAAGCGTCTTCAGCGCATAAGCACGGCGCAGGGCGAACGGCGGCAGTACGTTGTCCTCTTTCACTTTGTCGTCGGTGGCAAACCAGCGGTCTTCGGCAATGATAGCATCACTCTTCACCACCTGTGCATCGTAGAGGTCGAGGTATTCCAGCGGAGCCATGACATTGTGCGAGTCGCTCCAGCCGCAGTAGCCACCTAAGTAGCGCAGCACGGCAAAGTCCTCACCCGAGATAGGACCGTTGATTTTCAGTCGGCGAATATGCGAATAGTTACCATAGATGCCGCGTACATACTTTGTCTGGCCATTGCTATAGAGTTTGCGCTCGGTGGTCAGTCCCAGCTTCTCTGCCACCTGTCCGTATCCTGTGGTGGTAATCTCGATGAGGTCGCTCCAGGCGGCACTGTTGTCGCCCACGATGTGGTCGGCATATTCAGCCCACTCGGTGCGATAGAGTTTGGCCAGTGTCTTTGGCACATAAATCTTGAACGATGAGGGCAGGTCGCGGAAGGTACCGCTTTCGATGGCAGGCACGCTGTCGGCATAGATATAGATGCTGTCCAGTTTCGAGCATCCCTTAAAGGCGCTATAGCCCATGGTGCGCAGCGTGTCGGGCAGGGTGATGCGGCGCAGCTGGTCGCAATCGGCAAAGGTACTGCCCAGGTCGCCCACTGCTTTGAAGTTGCGCAGCTCGTCGAAGGTCTCCACGCCGCTGCCTGTCAGAATGCCGTCGATGTTGGCTAACTGCAGATATTCCGACGGGAAGAAATAGCCCTTGGCAGCAAAGGCATCCAGAGCGCGGTCGTCGGCAAAGGGTGCTACAATGCCTTGCATCCATTGCGTCAGAGCGGGTTCGTTAGCGTAGGCTCCAACCAGGTTTTTGCGACAATAGACCGTATTGATGGGAACCTCCCACGAGTCAAAGTTCCATCTCCAGCCCTTGGTAGCGTCACTGGCGGCCTTCTGGGTGGTCAGGAATACCAGTTCGTCAAGTCCTGTAGTCTCGTAGGTCACGCGGTCGTCATAGCCTGTGGTCTTGTCGCCAACGGCGAGATGCTTCAGACTGGTGGCATTGTCGAACACGTGCTCGCCGATATAGGTTGCCTCCTTGGGCAGGATGACAGTCTCAAGCTTGTTGCAGTAGTAGAACATATACTCATCCACCACGTCGTCGTTGTCGATAAAGTCGTTCACACCATGACACTGGTAGGGATGATCCTTGTCCTTCTTCAGGCGCGCGTTATATAAATTAAGGTAGCGCAGGCGTCCGTAGGTCGGGTCGCTGTTGTTCACGTCGGCACCGCCCAGGAAGCGCAGCACACCCACATCGACACCATTCAGCGGACCGCTCACGGTCAGCGAGTCGATGTTCCAGTAGGCACCCTTCAGGCCTGTCAGGAAGTCACCGCTCATAGTGGTCTCTAGACCAAGTTTCGCAGCCAGTTGTCCCACCTCAGTGGTAGTGACGCTCTTGGGGAATGTCTGTGCGTCGCTGGCAGCCACGATATAGTCCTTATAGTCGCTCCATTTCTCCTTGTAGGCGTTGACAGCCTCGGCAGGCACGTAGATCTTCAGTCCTTCAGGTTTCTCGAATACTGCTGTGCCCAACGCAGCCGGTGTGGTGCCCAGGCAGCGGATCACCTTCATGTTCGCGTTGCCGTTGAAAGCCATCTCGTCAATCTGCGTCACTGCGGCGGGAATCTCTATCTCGCGCAGGTCGCAGTTCTGGAAGGCATAACCGCCAATCTTCTTGATGGTCGAGGGCAGCTCGATGGCAGTCAGGTTGTAGTCATTGACGAACCACGAACCACCGATGAAGTCGAGACCAGCCCATTCAAACTGCTTGAATTCGGGGAACAGCTTGATGTCTTTGTTGACAGCCAGTTTGCCGTTGAGCCATTCGTATCCTTTCTCCTTCAGGCGGCTCATATCGATCACGTCGTCCCATGTCGATGGACTGCCCACGGCAGTGGTGTAACGCAGGTCTTTCAGGGCTTTCTTCACGCCTGCGTCAACAGGCTTCATCAGACAGGGGGTAAACTTGTCCTTATACTTGGCCCATGTCGTGTCTGCCTCGAACCAGCGCTGTTGCTGCTGGGTCATCTTCAGCATCAGTTTAGGTGTATTGTTAAACACACCGCTACCTAACGGCAGCTGAGAAGGCCGTAGCTCTCTGACAGTGTTGATACCATCGGTACAGAAATAGAGCAGGTCGAACGCCTCCAGGTTCGGGCAGTCGGCGAAGCTGGAATCCTGCAGGGCTACATTGAAGTCGTAGTAGGTGTCGCCACCCCACAGCCAACCTTTGATGTCCCAGCATGAGACGTTCTTCAGGTTCTGGTTGCCACGGAAGGCATTCTTGCGTACGTAGTCGAGCTTATAGCTGTTGTAGATGCCGATGTCGTTGAACAGACCCAGCTGGCCCTTGTGGTCGTTAATCCAGCTATCATCGGGTCCCCAGGCAACCAGGTGCTCCACCTTGTGGCCGCCACTCATCGACACCTTCTGGGTGCTATTGCCCTCATAGGCATAGACATAGTTCACACCGAAGTCGTCGAGTCCGCCAGGATATTCTGTATCTTCGTAAGTGAAGTAACGCTTGTACTTGCTCCACATATCATCGTCGAGGAAGTCTTGCTTGCGGTCCTTTGGAATGATAATCTTCAGTTTGGTAGAGTCGCAGCCGGCAAAAATGCTGTCGCCGCTGAGGATGAAGTTCTCAGGTCCGAGCGCCTGTGAGGGTTTGCCGCCGGTATAGAGGCGCAGGTCGAAGCGCTCCATGCTGGTACAGTCGGCGAAAGCCGAGTCAGGGATGGCGATCGTCATGGGCACGCTCTGCTTGGTAGTGGTGCCTTTAGCCTCGTGGAAGCGTACATCCACCAGATTGGTGTTACCAGCAAATACGCTCTTGCGGAACGCCATGGTGCGGGTGTCAGTGTCGGCACCGGCATAGATATTGGCCGTCTTCAGGTTGGGATCGGCCTTGCTGATATACTGATGATACACCATATTCTTCGATGGTGTATAAACCATGTTCAGACCTACGCCTGTCACTGATACAGCGTGAATGTATGACCTATTGTTGGCCACAAGACCCCTGCGGAACTTGTCGCCGTTGTAGTCGTCACCGAGCAAACGGGCTGCCGTCAGTGCTGCTCCCATATTGAGGCCAGTAATTCCAGCAAATTTCGCAATTTCCGTAGCCAGCCCGGCACTCAAGATACTCGAACCTCCGTAACTACTTATTGTTAACCCAATTAATGAGTTATTCAACGTAGTAAAACATTCAGTCAAGATATCAGGTGTAGAAATGGTCGAAAAAGGTGCAACAATACCACTTTTCAATAATTCTGGAGTAAAAGAATAAACGATACCTTCACGAGAACAGATTCCAAAGTCATAAAGTGTATGGACCACCAGCCTCGGTACACCAAGCGATTTAAGATTTACACCAGCTATTGCGGCACATTCTGCTGCAGTCGCATTTTCCGCACCACACCCACCAAGATTGTAAACCGAACTCGTAAATGCGGTTATTTGGCTTTCCGTCATGATTTGTCCACCCTTTTGAGCAGCATTTGCCATGGAAGCAGCAGAAGCAGCAATACTCTCCTTGATTGATTTGGCAATCTGATAGCCGGAATAAGCAATCATGGCAGCTTCAGCAAGAAGAACAGGTACACTCCACCACGACCAGTTTTGTGACACGACGTTGGTAGTGGATAAGATACCATTTCCTGTTGACATATACTCATACGTCAGCCCGTCTTTTTCAATGGGCTTCTTGTTAGTGGGCTCAAAGTCGGCTGCTTTGATAAAGCCGGCATAGAGAGCCCAGTTGGGATCACTAAGGAAATCAAGATATCTTGACGGCGATACCAATATGCGGAAGTCCCGATTTATCGCACTAAGTTCTTCTTTCTGCTGCTCCTCCGTCATGTTTTCTAATTCTTCAGGGCTGGGTATGCCAAAAATGTCATCGCCTGGAATCACATCCTCCGGACCGAGGACCTGCCAGCGATCTTCGCCGTCTTGTGCATAGTAGTACAGGCGAATCTCCTTCAGGTTCTTACAGCCTCGGAAGGCACCGTTCTCGATCACCACCTTCAGGTCGCTGTACGAATTGTCGCTGCGACCGTTGGTCTGCCAGAACTCTACGGATTTCAGATCCTCGCAGTTGGCAAAGGCGTCGCGGCGGATGGCGATGTTCTTGTAGTTGTAGTACGAGCCCACGTCGTTATAGACTCTCAGCACGCCATTGTTTTTCTTCAGGTATTCGGTATCGGATCCCTCGATGGTGGTGTAATACACCGTAGCGCCATTGTCGGCAGGTGCCATCAGCGAAGTAGCGTTTAAGCCCCAGTAGTCGGCATTCCACAGGCGCAGCTGCTTCATCACCTCCTCGCGCTGATTGCCGTCGTTGGTCAGATAGGTCTTGCCGTCCTGTGCCAGCATACACTTGTAGCGGGCACCGTACTCCTTGATCTCATAGCCTGAAGGCTCGTAGCTGATGATGCGGTCCTTGTGCGTTGCCCACACACTACTGTTGCGGTAGTCGTCTATCACTGAGGTAGCCACACGGATCATAGCGTTGGGCGAGCCCTCGAAGGCATTGTCCCAGATGCTCTTCACCCGATTGGCAGGCATCGCCTCCCAGTGGTTGGTGCCCTTGGTGGTGTACTGCATCAGGTCCACCTTCTCCAGATGCGGCGCATTGGCAAAGGCCTTGTGGCCGATGAAGAAGTGGAACTCGCTGTTGGCATTGTAGGCCTGCGCATTAGCGTCCTGGAAGTAGATGCGCTTCACCTTCGACTCGCCAGTAAAGCCCTGATCGGCCACACAGCCCAGATGGGTGTGACTGGTGAAGTAGCCCACCAGGTCGTTGAGGATATACACCTCGCCGTTCTCTGGCACGCTCTCCTCGTCGATAGAGGCTGCGGTGATGTAGGCACCTTCGGCATTGATAAACCAGCCGTCGTCGTCCTTGTACCAGCCGTAAGTCTCTGGGGTATGCACGCTGGTATTGAAGAAATTCGTGTAGTTGTTCTCCGAAATGTATGTGTACTTCACACCTTTATACGTATAGGTGTAGTCCTCGTCCGATGCACGCCGTGGCACTTGCATCGCCTTGACAATGCGGCCGTCGCTCATCTGCACCAGCTCGGGGATGCTGTCGGCCACGGTTCCGGGGCTTTCTTCAGCCCATACCCCCGTAGCTGCTATCGCCAGCCAGAGGGTCAATAAAAATCTCAGTTTTTTCATTTATATAGTTATTTATTTGCGCTATCGGTTGTCACCTGTGGCACCTTCGTTCGAAATGCCAGTGCCCTGCGTGCTGTCGTCACCCGCATTGCCGCCCCAGGCGACAGTGGTATCGCTGACAGAATAGTCCTTGGCGAAGGCACGCACCAACTGACAGTTGGCGGTGATGGCACCCAGATACTGTCCCAGACCGTCGGCATAGAATACGGCCTCCATATCGGGCGTCTTCTCCGTGGCTCCTGCGTTGAGCTGCTGACCATCCTGGTCAAGCCAGCTGTAGGCCACCTGACCTTTGGCGCTGAGGGTGTACTCCCCATCAGCCACACTACCCTTCAGTGTGGGCTGGATGTTCAGGCCTGCCTTGGCTGGCAATGGGATGTTGACACGCTTCGTCCAGGTGGTGGACGACATCTGCTCCTGTGCCACCTGACCATTCTCACCGATATAGCGCACGGTGACCGTTGCTACGTCGAGCAGCTGCTGCGAAACAGTAGCACTATAATCTACCTTCACACTCGTTGCCACCTTTGCGGGTGGTGTTGGGGGGGTATCTGTGCTGTCGTCACCACCGCAAGCGGTAAGGCTGCCGAGGACCAGCAGGCCCCCGAGCAGCATATTCATCATCTGTATCTTCTTCATTGTCGTTTATCTGTTAATAACCTTTTTACCATTGATGATGTTTATTCCCTTCGCAGGCGCTGAGATCTGACGGCCGTTCAGGTCGTAGACGCGCTCTGTGCCATTGCTATCGATGGTGCGCAGCTGCTCGATGCCTGTCACGTCTTCCAGCGTCATGCCGATAGCACGGGCACCTGCTACGCCACGGTTCTGCAACAGATAGGCACGGAAGGGCAGAATGCGGGCGGCACGGTGCTCGTCACTGTCAGACATCACGGGATGCCACTTGCCGTCCTGCTGCAGGGTATAGGCTCCCAGATCGGCAGCCTCGGCATTGCTGATGCCGTAGAGGGTGCCGCGCATCGAATAGCCCGGGGCATCCTGCTGCTTGCCATAGATAGTTCCGCCGTTGGCGGGAATCTCTGTCGCACCAGCATTCAGCGATGCGTCGCCACTGGTTGTCCAGATGAGGTATGGCTGTAGTGCCTTCAGCGTCTCCGTCGTCTCCGTGAATATCAGCTCGTTGGTGCTGCGGCCTGACAGTTTATAAGCCTTCGCGCCGTTTGGTATCTGCATATCATAAGGCAGACAGATGGTGTAAGGTGCTGCACTCTTGACCAGCGTGCGGGTGTTCTCTACCTTTGCGGCATTGAACTTGTAAGGCACGTCGTAGTCCTGACCGTCAATCAGCCTGTAGGTGGCGCAGTTCATCACGCCTGTGGTATCGCCTACCACCACGTTCACCTCGTCAGTCTGTCCGTAGGCTGTTGGCAAGTAGCACAGCGTGTTCTCCGTGAGGCCCTTCTTGCGCAAGCCGCCGTTCTGGAGGTTGGCCATCATATCAATATCAAAGCAATTAGTAAAGTCGGCCCAGCGCAGGTTCTTGGCATCGCTGAAACTGTTGTCCTCAATCTGCTCCAGCATCATCGGCATACCGATACGCTCCAGCTTGGTCAGCGGCTTCATGTCGGCGGCCTTCAGCTCTGTCACCGAGGTGTTGCTCAGCAGCGAGAGGTCCTTGATATTTGGACGGTTCTTGAACCATCCGTCCACATTGTCCACGCCCTGCAGTTCCTCCTTGGTGGCGGCGGCATGGGCGGCAAAGGCGGCAAACGATTCGTCGTCCTTGAACACGCCGGAAGAGATGTTTTTGGTGCGCTGCCATGACGAGCCGGTATAGGCATCGTCTGCCACATAGTCCTTGTAGAGGCTCGGGCGCACATAGAAGGCGTCGAACGTCGGGTTGTAGTTGTTGCACAAGTTGCGCCACAGCCAGTTGTCCTGGGTCATCTCAGGCTTCTTGTCTGCCAGGATGTACATACGGGTCAGCGATACGCAGTCGTCGAAGGCATCCCAGTTGATATAGTTTGTCGAGTCGCCGATGACCACCGTCTCCAGAGACTCACACTCCAGCAGCGAGCGGCTGTGGATGGTCTTCAGGGTCTTCGGCAGGATGAGTTTCTTCAGCGAGTAAGCCCTCAGGAAGGCGTAGTAGGGCAGCACATTGGCCTCCTTCACGATCGACGAGTGGCTGGTTAGCACAAGCCTGTCGGGGGCTGCATACCAATCACTGGGCTCTACCGTAGCATCGTAGAGATCCAGATATTCCAGCTGGCCCAGGCAGTTGCGTGAGTCAGTCCATCCGCAATAGCCTGCCAGGTAGCGCAGCACGCTGAAGTCCTGACCGGAGATAGGACCGACCACCTTCAGCTTGCGGATATGCGAGTAGGCGCCCTCCAGCTCGTCAATGTGCATATTGCCAGTGCCGGTCTCTATCTTGGAGTGTTTCACCTTGAGTCCCAACTCCTTGGCCAGAGTGTTCTTCTCGGTGGTGGTCACCACGAGCATGTCGCTGCCCGGCGCTGCGAAGTTGTTGCCCACGATGTGGTTGGCATACTGCGGCCAGGCCTCACGATAGCGCTTCACCAGCTTCATGGGCACATTGATGCGATAGAACATGGGCAGGTCGTCGAAGGTGCCGTCTTCCAGCTGCGGGATGGTGTCGCAATAGACATAGACATCCATCAGGCTCTTGCAACCCTTGAAGCCCTGGTAGTTCATCTTCTTTAGCGATGCAGGCAGATAGACGCGCTTCAGATTGTCGCAGCCTGCCAGTGCACTGCCTAATTCAGTCATCTTGGTGAAGCCGACCAGCTCGTCGAAGGTCTCCACACCGCTGTCTGTCAGAATGCCGTCGATGTTGGTCAGCTGCATATATTCCGATGGGAAGAAATAGCCCTTGGCTGCAAAGGCATCCAGTGCACGGTCGTCCTTGAATGCGGCGGTGATACTGCTTGCGCACTTGGTCAGGGTAGGCTCGTTGGCATATACCGGTACCAGGTTGTTGCGGCAATAGACGGCATTGATGGGCGTCTCCCATGAGTCGTAGGTCCAGAACCAGTACTGGCCGCTGCCGTCAAGGCCGCCAGAGGCGTCGCTCACGGCCTTCTTGGTGGTCATGAACACCATCTCGTCGATGCCGGGCACCTGGTAGGTCACGCGGTCGTCGTAGCCTGTCACCTTGTCGCCGATGGCGAGATGCTTCAGGTTCACGGCATTGTCGAACACGTGCTCACCGATATAGGTGGCCTCCTTAGGCAGGATGACCTTCTCAAGCTTGTTGCAGTAATAGAACATATACTCATCCACCACGTCGTCTTTGCCGATGAAGTCGTTCACACCATGACACTGGTAGGGATGATCCTTGTCCTTCTTCAGGCGCG
>CAMJDL010000003.1 GCA_946404405.1 uncultured Prevotella sp. | reverse complement strand
TCATGGCCCACATCGATGCCGGTAAGACCACCACTTCTGAGCGTATCCTGTTCTATACAGGTAAGACTCACAAGATTGGTGAGGTGCACGATGGTGCTGCTACCATGGACTGGATGGCCCAGGAGCAGGAGCGTGGTATCACTATTACTTCTGCTGCTACCACTTGTAACTGGAAGTGGAACGGCAAGGAGTACAAGATCAACCTGATCGATACTCCGGGACACGTGGACTTTACCGCTGAGGTAGAGCGTTCACTGCGTGTGCTCGACGGAGCTGTTGCTACTTACTCTGCTGCCGACGGTGTACAGCCTCAGTCTGAGACTGTTTGGCGTCAGGCCGACAAGTACAACGTTCCCCGTATCGGTTACGTGAACAAGATGGACCGTTCAGGTGCTGACTTCTTCGAGACTGTTCAGCAGATGAAGGACATCCTGGGTGCTAACCCCGTTGTGATCCAGGTGCCCATTGGTGCTGAGGAGAACTTCAAGGGTCTGGTAGACCTCATTAAGATGAAGGCTATCTTGTGGCACGACGAGACCATGGGTGCTGAGTACGATATTGAGGATATCCCCGCCGATCTGCAGGCAGAGTGCGACGAGTGGCGTAATAAGCTCCTCGAGGCTGCTGCTGAGTATGATGAGGCTCTGATGGAGAAATACTTCGACGATCCCAACTCAATCACTGAGGACGAGATCATCGCTGCTATCCGTAAGGGTTGTATCTCAATGGCTTGCACTCCTATGCTGCTGGGTTCTTCTTATAAGAACAAGGGTGTTCAGCCTCTGCTCGACTATGTTTGCGCCTTCCTGCCTGCTCCCGTTGACGTGGAGATGGTGATGGGTACCAACCCCAACACCGACGAGGAAGAGGGTCGCAAGCCCAGCGAGGACGAGCCCACTTCAGCTCTCGCATTCAAGATTGCAACCGATCCTTACATGGGTCGTCTGGTATTCTTCCGCGTCTACTCTGGTAGCGTGAAGGCTGGTTCTTACGTTTACAATCCCCGTTCGGGTAAGAAGGAGCGTATCAGCCGTCTGTTCCAGATGAACTCAAACAAGGAAATTCCTATGGACTCTATCGACGCTGGTGATATCGGCGCAGGTGTAGGTTTCAAGGATATCCGTACTGGTGATACCCTCTGCGACGAGGAGAAGCCCATCGTACTGGAGTCTATGACATTCCCCGACACTGTGATTTCTATCGCTGTTGAGCCTAAGTCTCAGGCTGACGTTGCCAAGCTTGACAACGGTCTGGCTAAGCTCGCCGAGGAAGACCCCACATTCACCGTTCGTACCGACGAGCAGAGTGGTCAGACCATTATCTCTGGTATGGGTGAGCTCCACTTGGATATCATCATCGACCGTCTGAAGCGTGAGTTCAAGGTTGAGTGTAACCAGGGTAAGCCCCAGGTTAACTACAAGGAGGCCATCACCAAGACTGTTATGGGTTACCGTGAGGTTTACAAGAAGCAGTCGGGTGGTCGCGGTAAGTTCGCTGATATCATCGTTAACGTTGGTCCTGTGGACGACGATTGGGATATCAAGGAGAATGGCGGTCTGCAGTTCGTCAACGAGGTTAAGGGTGGTAACATCCCCAAGGAGTTCATCCCCTCTATCCAGAAGGGCTTCGAGGCTGCTATGAAGAATGGTATCCTCGGTGGCTATCCCGTTGACTCGCTGAAGGTTGTCGTTGTCGATGGTTCGTTCCACCCCGTTGACTCTGACCAGCTGTCGTTCGAGATTGCAGCCCAGATGGCTTACAAGGCAGTCTGCGCACAGGCTAAGCCCGTGCTGATGGAGCCCATCATGAAGCTCGAGGTGGTAACACCTGAGGAGAACATGGGTGACGTTATCGGTGACCTGAACAAGCGTCGTGGTCAGGTTGAGGGTATGGAAGAGGCTCGCTCTGGTGCCCGTGTCGTTAAGGCTAAGGTGCCCCTGTCAGAGATGTTCGGTTATGTAACCGCTCTGCGTACCATCACCTCTGGTCGTGCTACCAGCTCTATGGAGTACAGCCACCACGCTCCTCTGTCTTCAGCTTTGGCTAAGGCCGTGCTCGAGGAAGTTAAGGGCCGCGCTGATCTGGTGTAAATAATTAGAAATTAGTAATTAGTAATTAGGAATTATGATTACTTCTGGCGATTGAATAATCCAAAGAAACTGCAGTCTATCATGGCATGCAAGCTAATCATAATTACTAATTTCTAATTCCTAATTACTAATTTAACATAACACTGTCGCTGAGCAAATGACTCTTTAGCGGCAGCAAATAAATAGTAAATTGTAAATCAGTAAATTGTAAATTAACATTATGAGTCAGAAAATTCGTATCAAGCTGAAGAGCTACGACCACAAACTCGTAGACAAGTCAGCAGAGAAGATTGTGAAGGCCGTTAAGGCTACTGGTGCCATCATCAGCGGTCCAATTCCCCTTCCCACCCACAAGCGTATCTACACCGTTAACCGCTCTACCTTCGTTAACAAGAAGGCTCGTGAGCAGTTCCAGCTGTCAGACTACAAGCGTCTGATCGACATCTATAGCTCAACAGCTAAGACCGTTGACGCTCTGATGAAGCTCGAACTCCCTAGCGGTGTTGAGGTTGAGATCAAGGTCTAATACCCTTGTATCACAACGTATAAAGATTAATAATCCATTGATGGACAGAAATCAGGTTTCCCCGATTTTTGTCCATCATTGTTTTATGTCCTAATAATTTGGTAATTTAACTATATGTTTGGTTACTTGGAATTCATGTCAGCATGAATCTTGTCGACGGAACCAGTGGCAGGATTAAGAGTCATATGAGTAACATAACGCTTAAATAGTGCACCACTACGCAACTCGACAAAACCAAATTGGCCAGCATAGACGTCGAAAGAGCCTAACTGCTGTTGCTCGCGATGCAACGTCAGACGGATACGACCTGGTACATTAACGTAGAAACCGCCATCCTTCTTGTTTTCAGCAGTTCCATATTTTTCCGAATTAGTACGGTGTAAGTCCTCAATGGTTAAATAATAAGGTAGGCCGGAGAGGTCGTCCTTGTCAACAATTCCCAACTTTTTGCTTAGGCGAAAGATAACCTCACGTTGTACTTCCTTTTCAGGACAAATGGTGATAATCTGTTCGATGGTGTCGCGTACGGTAGTACCGGTGAAAAGTGATGTGAGTGCTTCGCGTTGTTTGTCTATTTGCTCAATCATATAACGCAACTGGTTCTCGTCCTGTGGCATATCGTCAGCTTCACCAGTAATGAGTTGCTGGCGATGCTCCTGAAGCTCAAGAATCTGTGCCACAGTCATCTCGGCCTTCTTGGCCATGCTACCAGCCGCACGTACCTCTTCGTTTTGGAATTGGTGAGGATCAACTACAGGTGGCTTTGCAGCGGGCATAAAAGGATTTGGGAGTTTTATCTTGGCTGGCTCGTCGTTAATGGCCAGTAGCACACCGTCTTCGCTTAATTTGATGTCGGCAGTCTCGCTTTTGCCCTTTAACTCAACGCTATAGCACTTAGATGTGTCTCGAACACCAATCTGACTGATGTTATAGTTGGCCACGCTATAGTTGACTTGTTGCTCTTGTTCAATGCCTGTCATGCCAAGATACTTCTCGGCATACTTAGCATATTCGCCAGGAGTATAGGTTTTCTTCTCAATAAGCAAATTGAAACGAATGGCCGTCTTGGGCAGAAAATAGACAACACCCTCTGCCGTGCGTCCTGCCTTCATCGGTGTACTGACAACCTGTGCCTGCGCTTCGTTTAAAGATAACAGACAACTGATAAACGATAAAACTATTAGGAGTCGTTTCATAATCTATAGTATTTCTTTCTCAATAATTCAATCTCTCATTTTCTCAATCTCTTAAAGGCCTGTCCAAGATGACTGATGATGTCGCTGGCAATCAGACTCTCTTCGCCTAGTTCCTGAGCAGCTAAATCTCCTGCTAAGCCATGGAGGTATACTCCTAAGACGCAGGCGTCTTGAGGCTTATATCCTCGTGCCAGCAGACCCGTCAGAATGCCTGTCAGTACATCGCCACTACCTGCCGTTGCCATACCAGCATTGCCTGTGGAGTTGAACATAATGTGTCCATCAGGACAGCAAATAGCTGTATAATGACTTTTTAAAATGACATATCCTTTCAGACGTTCGGCCAAATTTCGTGCCTTGGTCAGTCGCTCGTAGGTATCAGTAGAATGTCCCTCCAGACGGTCGAGTTCCTTGGGGTGGGGGGTCATGATAATGCCCTTAGGTAACTGCTGTAACCATGCACGATGATTGGCCAGAATGTTGAGCGCATCAGCGTCAACCACTAATGGGCATTGGGTGCGACGTAATTGGGCTATCAAGGCAATAGCAGTCTGCTCGCTTTGCCCTAAGCCTGGACCGATACCAACAGCCTTAAAGTCTTCTGTATCGACAGTCTCGGCGAAGATAGTCTCTTCGCTACCTGCTTGTACGATGGCTTCCGGTACTGAGGCCTGCAGAATAGGGATGTTACGTCGAGGCGTATTGACAACCACCTTGCCAGCTCCCGAACGCATACAAGCCTTTGAGGCCAATACAGCTGCACCTGCCATGCCATAGCTGCCAGCTATTACCAAGGCTGTTCCCATCTGTCCCTTATGGGCAAAAGGTGAACGATCGAGTAGGCATGCACGTACATCACTTTCCTCAACAATTGTGAAGGGTGCCTCTATCTTCGCTATTCCCTCTTTGCTCAACTTGATGTCGAGCACACGTATACGGCCAACAAATTGCTGGTTTTCGGGGAAGAGGAAGGAAAGTTTGGGCTGTTGGAGGGTAAGTGTCGTGTTGGCTCGGATAATGTTGGCCCGAACGTTATAGGTGTTGTCCTCCGTCATTAAGCCAGATGGTACATCAATGCTGACAACCTTGGCTTGTGATGCATTGATGTACTTGACGAGCGAGGCGAAACCACCTGCTAAAGGCTTGTTGAGACCTGATCCGAAAAGACCGTCAATGACCAACGTGTTGCTGTCGAGAATCGGAGGGTCAAACTCTGTACTTACCTCGACAAAATTCTTCAGCCGTTTGGCATCTTGCAGACGTTGCTTGTTGGCTGCACAATCAGACGACAATTGTCCGCTGATATTGAAAAGATAGACACTCACCTGATAGTTCTGATCACTCATCATACGGGCCATAGCCAAAGCGTCCCCACCATTATTGCCAGGACCGGCAAAGACGACGACTGGCATAGTGGCAGGCCATTCCTGAACGACGGCCTGTGTCAAAACACGTGCCGCACGTTCCATCAAGTTGAGGCTTGCTATTGGCTCATGTTCGATGGTAAACTTATCGAGCTCATGAATCTGAGCAGTAGTGAATATCTTCATTTGCGAATGCAAAAATACGAAAAATATGCTAATAATGCACTATATTTGCCAAATTTTTAGTAATTTTGCATCAAATTTCATATTTTCAAGCATGAGTATCGTCAAAATCAAAGACAAAACGTTTGAAACTTCTATAACGGAAGAGCAAATCAAACAACGTGTGAAAGAGTTGGCCCAGCAAATCAGCAAGGATATGGAGGGCAAGAACCCATTGTTGATAGGCGTACTGAATGGTTCGTTTATCTTTGCTGCCGACTTGTTACGTGAAATCACTATCCCCTGCGAGATTTCATTTGTTAAGCTGGCCTCGTATGAGGGCATCCTTTCGACAGGTAAGGTAAAAGAGGTTATGGGACTGAACGAAGACATCTCAGGTCGTACCGTCATTATTGTTGAGGATATCGTAGACACGGGACGTACAATGCGTCAGATGTTGGATTCGCTGGGTGTTCGTCGTCCGGCATCCATCCATATCTGCACACTCTTCGTGAAACCTGACAAACTGGAGGAGCCTCTTGATATAGAGTATGCAGCCTTCTCTATTCCCAACGACTTTATCGTGGGCTATGGATTGGACTACGACCAGCTGGGGCGTGGACTAAAAGAAATCTATACTTTGGTTGAATAATGTCGAAATAACGAATTATCGAAATGTTGAAATAATTAAGGAACTATGCGACAGATTAAACTACCCCACGTGCCAAGTGATGTGGAGACCCGTAAGAGTGACCTTATGACAGACTTATGGTATAAAGGCAAAGAGACTAAAATTATACAGGATAAACAAGAACAACGTATTCAAATGAAGAACATTGTAATTTTTGGCGCTCCAGGCTCAGGCAAGGGAACGCAGAGCGATTTGTTGATAGAACACTACGGTTTGGGACATATCTCGACTGGTGACGTGCTGCGTAATGAAATCAAGAATGGTACTGAGCTTGGTAAGACGGCACAGGGCTTTATCGATAATGGTCAGTTGATACCCGACGACCTGATGGTAAGCATTCTGGCTAAGAAATACGATGAGTTCGGACGTGGTCACAAGGGTGTCATCTTTGATGGCTTCCCCCGTACCATTCCACAGGCCGAAGCCTTGAAAGCCATGCTGAACGAACGTGGCGATAAGGTGGCTGCCATGATAGAGTTGGACGTGCCTGAAGACGAGTTGATGAAGCGCCTCATCCTGCGCGGACAGCAGAGCGGTCGTGCCGATGACAACGAAGAGACTATTAAGAAGCGCCTGGTAGTATATCATTCGCAGACTCAGCCGCTCATTGAGTGGTATAAGCAAGAAGGCTTGCATCACCACATTGATGGCCTGGGCACATTTGAGCGAATCTTCGCTGACATTCAAAAGGTAATCGATAATTTGTAATGGAGAGCAACTTTGTAGATTACGTCAAGATTATGTGCCGCTCAGGTAAGGGCGGACGCGGGTCTATGCATCTGCGCCATGTGAAGTACAACCCCAACGGTGGTCCCGATGGAGGCGACGGTGGCAAGGGTGGTAGCATCATCCTGCGTGGCAACCATAACTACTGGACACTATTGCACCTGCGCTACGAACGCCATATCTTTGCAGAACATGGCGGAAATGGTGGCAAGGACAAGTGTCATGGCACGGATGGCAAGGACATCTATATCGATGTACCATGTGGTACGGTGGTCTACAATGCTGAGACGGGTAAATATGTCTGTGACGTCACCTACGACGGACAGGAAATTGTATTGCTGAAGGGCGGACGTGGCGGACTGGGTAACTTCCAATTCCGTACGGCCACCAATCAAGCGCCACGCTATGCACAACCAGGTGAGCCGATGCAGGAAATGACCATCATTTTGGAGTTGAAACTGTTGGCTGACGTCGGACTGGTAGGCTTTCCAAATGCAGGCAAGTCAACGCTGTTGTCTTCGCTGTCAAATGCGCGTCCAAAGATAGCCAACTATCCCTTTACCACGATGGAACCTTCATTGGGTATTGTGGGCTATCGTGATAACAAATCGTTT
Organism: uncultured Prevotella sp.; assembly: GCA_946404405.1. GTDB lineage: Bacteria > Bacteroidota > Bacteroidia > Bacteroidales > Bacteroidaceae > Prevotella. The sequence goes on along the minus strand of CAMJDL010000003.1, from coordinate 122,621 downwards.
GTGATGGCCGATATCCCTGGTATTATTGAGGGCGCCTCTGAGGGCAAGGGCCTTGGTTTACGTTTCCTGCGCCATATCGAGCGTAATTCATTGTTGCTTTTTATGGTGCCTGGTGATACAGACGATATCAAGCGTGAATACGAGATCCTTCTTAATGAGTTGCAGCAGTTTAACCCCGAGATGCTGTCGAAACACCGTGTGCTCGCCATCACCAAGAGCGACATGCTGGACGATGAGCTCATTGAGATGTTGCGTGAAACGCTGCCCCAGGATTTGCCTTGTGTGTTTATTTCTGCTGTCGCTAATAAAGGACTTGACGAACTGAAGGACGTGCTGTGGCGAGAGCTGAATGCAGAGAGCAACAAGTTGGCTTCCGTCATGGCTGAGGATACGCTGGTACATCGTGATAAAGATATGACACGCTTTGCTGACGAACTGGCTGACGAAGGCGAAGACGAGGATATTGAATATATCGATGAGGCTGATGTTGAAGATTTCGAAGAACTTGACGACTTTGAATATGAAGAGGACGTTTAGCTTTGGACTATTAGCCATTGGTTTTTGGTTATTAACGCTCTCTTCATGTGCCCAAACCAGAGATAGCGTTAGGTATGATAATGCCAATAGCCAATTGCTAACAGCTAACAGCAAGAATTGGTGTTATCCGTTGCCAGGCGCTAAGGTCATCAGTCCTTATGGTGCCCGTGGCGGACGTACACATTCAGGTACGGACCTGAAGACAAAACCCAACGACAATATACTGGCGGCATTCGATGGCGAAGTCGTATTCTCAGGTACATATTATGGCTACGGCAATCTAATACGCATCAAGCATGCCAACGGTCTCGAAACCTATTATAGTCATAACTCCAAGAATCTGGTCAAGGAGGGTGACCGTGTGAAGGCTGGTGACGTTATTGCGTTGACAGGTCGTACGGGCCGTGCTACAACTGAACATCTGCACTTCGAAACACGTGTCAATGGGCAACATGTCAACTCTAACCGCTTCTTCGATCATGCAACCCATCAGCTTCGTATGGATGCTTTCCAAAACACGAAAGATGGCCTTATAGCTAAGTATGCTAAGACGGACAAAGCAAAGTCGAGCAAGAAAACGAAGACGAAGAAAGCTAAGAAAGGCAAGAAAAGCAATAAAAAGACTCAGAAGAGTAAGAAGAATAAAAATAACAAGAATAGAAAGAAATAAGAGGATGTTGCAGCATCCTCTTATTTCTTTTTTGACAATATTTGACGATTTAGTTATATTTCAGAATCTGACCAGTCTTCAGCTTAGTATTCTTCTTTAAGTGGTTCAACTTCATGATGGCATCAACCGTTGTTCCACGACGCTTAGCGATAGAATAAATAGTTTCACCTTTCTTGACCTTATGGAAACGAGACTCCTGAGAATAGTTGGCTGCAGGGGCAGCTGTTGCCAATTCTACATCCTCATTAGCATCTGCACTGATGCTTCCTCCGCCAACACCACGCAGACGAGTAGCTACAGTAGACTCACGCTGATAGGAAGATTTGTGGAATACATAATAGTCATCAACCACATCCTGATTACGGAAGTCAAACATCAAGGCGGGATTAAGGGCTACACCACAGAGACGTGTCTCAAAGTGCAGGTGTGAACCTGTGCTACGACCCGTGTTACCACCAAGTCCGATAGGATCACCGGCACGAACTTCCTGATCTTCTGTGACGAGCTGCTTTGACATGTGACCATAGATAGTCTCCAAGCCGTTGTAGTGGCGGATGACCACATATTTGCCGTAGCCACGACCCTCGTAGCGTACAACGCGCACCTTACCAGGGAATGCGGCACGGATGGTATCGCCAATATAAACCTTGATGTCAAGGCCCTTGTGCTGGCGTCCCCAGCGAGAACCGAAGTTCGAGGTTATCAGACGGCTGTCTGTAGGCATGCAGAAATCTTTCAGCGAAATACGGAAAGAATCGGGTAGTGCCGTCTCACGATGGGCATATTTATTGTTCCAGTCCTCATAGAGGTCTTCGGCTGGTGAATCATAGTTCTCGGTGTAGATAATATGCTGCAGAGCAACGCTGTCTACAGCCTTCATTTTTCTGTCAATAGGTGCCTGACGTGCCAACAAGTCTTGTCCCATCATCGGGAGAGAACTCATCGTTGCTAAAGCCAGAAATGCAATTTTTGTTACTATTTTCATTACAATTTAATTTTGTTCGGTTATGTCCGCAATACTTGCTTTACGGTAATAAAACGTTGCAAAGGTAGTAATTATTATTTAATTAAGGTAGAAAATCAGCAATAGTTTAAGTTTTATTTGTGTGTTTTAACACTTAAACGCTTGATGAAGGTCAAGAGATTGCACCCCAATTGATATTTGTTTTGCGGATTTCCTTAAGTCTACGCCATAGAATAGCGTAGCGCTCTTTCTCGCAAGTAGGATCGTCGTCGATAATCTGTTGGGCTTCGTCGCGTGCCATCTGTACCAATTGTCCGTCTCGTGCAATATCGGCAATCTTGAGGTCGAAAGCCATACCACTCTGTTGGGTTCCTTCCAAGTCACCAGGACCTCTTAGCTTGAGGTCGGCTTCGGCAATGCGGAAGCCGTCGTTGGTTTCGCACATGATGTCAATACGCTTGCGGGTATCTTCAGCGAGTTTGACATTCGTGACGAGAATGCAGTACGACTGGTCGGCACCACGACCTACGCGTCCTCTGAGCTGATGGAGTTGAGAAAGACCGAAGCGCTGGGCATCGAGAATGACCATCACGGAGGCATTAGGCACGTTAACGCCCACCTCAATAACAGTGGTGGCAACGAGAATTTGTGTCTCTCCGCTGACGAACTTTCGCATTTCCTCTTCTTTGTCCGAGGGTTTCATCTTGCCATGAACCTTACTAAGGCGGAACTCAGGGAAGACCTGACGTAGTACTTCAAAGCCATCCTCGAGGTTTTTCAAGTCTATCTTTTCGCTTTCCTCAATCAGGGGGAAGACGATATATACCTGCCTACCTTGACGTATCTGATTGCGTATGCTGTCGTATAGTGACGGCAACGAGCGGTCGTAGACATGCTGGGTGACAACAGGTTTTCTACCTGGTGGTAATTCGTCGATAACGCTGACGTCAAGATCACCATAAAGGGTCATAGCCAAAGTACGGGGAATAGGTGTTGCCGTCATGACCAGCACGTGGGGCGGATTAACGCTCTTGCTCCATAGCTTGGCTCGCTGGGCTACACCAAAACGATGCTGTTCGTCAACCACCACCATACCTAAACGGGCAAATTGTACGGTATCTTCGATAACGGCATGGGTACCCACAAGAATCTGGACGGTGCCATCCAAGAGGCCATCGAGTATTTCTTGTCTCTTCTTGCCTTTCACAATACCCGTCAGTAGCGCCACACGTATGTCCATATCGTGCAGGAAGGCCATGATGGTCTGCAGATGCTGTTCGGCCAAGATTTCCGTAGGGGCCATGATACAGGCCTGATAGCCATTATCCAATGCGATAAGCATCGACATGAGGGCTACTAAGGTTTTACCGCTACCCACATCGCCTTGCAACAAACGGTTCATCTGCCGACCACTGCCCATGTCCTTGCGAATTTCGCGAATAACACGTTTCTGGGCTTCTGTCAATGGGAAGGGTAGATTGTCCCGATAAAAGTTGTTGAAATTGTCGCCGACCTTAGAGAAAATGTAGCCACGAAATTTGCGACGCTGGTCGCTGGCATACCTTAATATATTTAGCTGGACATAGAACAGTTCTTCAAACTTCAATCGGGTACGGGCACGCTCTAATTCTTTGGCATTCTGAGGATAGTGAATCTTGCGCAGGGCTTCATCGCGCGACATAAGATGCAGCTTCTGCGTGATGAAGTCAGGAAGTGTTTCAGGCAATGACTCTTTCAGCGCGTCGAGGAGAGTTTTTACCAAACGCTCTACTGAACGGGAGTTCATGCCAACCTTCTTCATTTTTTCTGTGGTATTATAGTAAGGTTGCATACCCATTGCTGACAACTCCAACTTATCAGCTGCATCGATGTCAGGATGGGTAACGTTGATGCGTCCGTTATAGACGTTAGGACGTCCGAAGACGATATACTCCTTGCCAATAGCGTAGTTCTGTTTGGCATATTTGCCGCCATTGAACCAGGTGAGGTCCATGACCCTGCCGCTACCATCCGTAAAGTGCGCTACGACACGTTCCTTGCGGGCACTCATCTTAAAGGTCTCGAAACTCAAAATGTGGCCTTTGACCTGTACAAACGGCATGTCACCATTCAGTTCGCCGATGCTATATAAACGGCTGCGATCGACGTGTTTATAGGGATAATACAGCAACAAGTCGCCATACGTCAAAATGCCCAACTCTTCGTTGAGCATCTTCTTCCTCGAAGGGCCAACCCCAGGAAGGTACTGTATGTCTTGTTGCAGCAGTGGCGTCATCTTATAAGTACTTCAGCTATTTTGAGATCGTAAGGTGTCGTAATCTTGATGTTCTCACGATTGCCTTCGACGAGGGTGATGTTGAAACCAAAAGCTTCGACCACGCTGGCATCATCCGTAAAACCGTCGTTATAGGGCTGACGGTTAGCAGCCTTTAGCAGTTGGATGTCGAAAGTCTGTGGTGTCTGTACCAGACGATAGTCGTTGCGTGGAACCGTTTCGGACGTCTCGCCTTTCAGGTGGCGCACTGTCTCTACCACAGGAATAACGGGGATGACGGCTTTCTTCGTCCGTGCCATTTCGTAGCAGTTGCGGATGACATCGATGCTGGGGAAAGGGCGCACACCATCGTGCACACCCACGACACCTTCAGCATCGTCAGGTATCAGCGATAGACCATGCTGGACGCTGTGGAAACGTGTCTCGCCACCGTTGGCCAACTGATAATCCACGTCGAAACGGTATTCTTTGCATAGTTGGTGCCAGTAGTCCTGTTGGGCTTCTGGCAACACAAGGATAATCTGGAGGGTAGGGGAATACTCGCGAAAACGTTCCAACGTCCGCATCAGCACAGGTTTTCCACCAATGGGCAGAAACTGTTTAGGAATGTCGCTTCCCATGCGGAGCCCCTTTCCTCCGGCTACGATGATAACATAATCCATTCTAATAAGTAATCATCATTACTCATTACTAATTACTCATTAAATGAACATAGCGCATACCTTCGGCAATCTGGTCAGAGGTCTGTTTGCTGACCAGTTGGCTGAGCAGTTCATAGGCGAATGGGAAGGCTGCGGCAGGTCCTTCACCTGTGGTGACATTGCCGTCGACGGTGAAGAGGTTGCCTGTATAAGTGGCATTGTTTTCTGCCAAAACACTTTCGAAACCAGGATAGCACGTAGCCTTCTTGCCTTCGAGAATCCCTAAGGGAGCTAAAACGACAGCGGGTGAAGCACAGATGGCTGCCACTTTCTTGCCAGCAGCAAACTGGTCGACAATAGCCTTGCAGACGCCCTTGTGTGCAAACAGGTTCGTAGCACCAGGCATACCACCAGGCAGGAAAATGAGGTCGGCATCGCTGAAGTCGCCTTGTTCGAACATGATGTCAGCCTCGATGTTTACGCCGTGTGCTGAACTCGCAAAGGGGAAGTCACCGATGCTTACCGTTGTAACGTCAAGTCCACCACGACGCCATACGTCGACGGGAATGAGGGCCTCGACATCCTCGAAGCCGTCAGCTAAGAAAACATATACCTTTTTCATAGTAACTTATTTAAGTGCTTGTAGATACTGCTTGATGGTTTCTTTGAGTCCCAGATACAGAGCATCGCAGATAAGGGCATGACCTATCGAGACCTCGTCCGTCCAGGGAATCTGCTGGTGATAGTAGTGTAGGTTCTCCAACGACAGGTCGTGGCCTGCGTTCAAACCTAAACCAACACGACGTGCCTCCTCGGCAGCGGCAATAAACGGGGCGATAGCTGCCTCGCGATTGGCCTGATAGCCAGAGGCGTATGGTTCTGTATAGAGTTCTACGCGGTCGGCACCACACACCTTCGCTCCTTCCACCATCCGTGGGTCGGCATCAACGAAAATGCTGGTACGGATACCTGCGTCCTTGAATGTCTGACAGATGTCCGTCAGGAAGTCTTTGTTCTCTATGGTGTTCCAACCGTGATTCGAGGTCAGCTGGTCGTGTCCGTCAGGCACCAACGTTACCTGATTGGGCTTTACTGCCAATACCAACTCTGTGAAAGAATCGATGGGATTACCCTCAATATTAAACTCGGTGGTGATGAGGGGTCGGATGTCGCGCACATCCTGATAGCGGATATGACGTTCGTCTGGACGAGGATGTACCGTAATGCCCTGTGCACCAAATATTTCAGCATCGCGTGCTACAGCCAGCACGTTGGGGTTGTTGCCACCTCTGGCATTGCGCAAAGTGGCAATCTTATTGATATTTACACTTAGTTTTGTCATTTTTTTGCTTCGTTTTATTCCAATTACATTTAGATTTTGTATCTTTGCAAGCGCAAAGATAGTAATAATTTGCGAATTAACAGCGAAAAAAGCAAAAAAAGTTATGGCATCACGAAAACTAAGGTTTGCCATTTTTGGTAACACCTACCAGCCCAAGAAGTCGGTTTCCGTCCAGAAACTGCTGGCTTGTCTCACACAACGACAGGCCGATGTATGTATTGAACGTGAGTTTTACGATTTCTTGACAACAGGTCAGCGTCTGCCAATTGAGAATGTCCAGGTCATAGAAGGTAGCAGTTTCGATGCTGACTTTGTGATTTCGATGGGTGGCGACGGTACTTTCCTGCGGGCTGCCAGTATGGTGGGCAGCAAGCAGATTCCTATCTTGGGTATTAACACTGGACGTTTGGGCTTTCTGGCTGATGTCAATGCACAGGAGATAGAACGTACTATTCAGGCGCTGTACGAAGGCGACTTTACGGTAGATACGCGTGCTGTGATACAAGTGGAGACGGAGGGCCAACCGCTTCAGGGCTACCAGTGTGCTTTGAACGATGTGGCCATCTTGAAGCGCGACAATGCATCGATGATTGCTATCCACACAACCATTAACGGCGATTATCTGTCAACCTATCAGGCTGATGGCCTGATCCTTAGCACGCCTACAGGCTCTACTGCTTACTCGCTGTCAAATGGTGGCCCCATCATTGTGCCAGGCACTCATGTCTTTTCGCTGACTGCTGTAGCCCCTCATTCGCTGAATGTTCGTCCGATTGTCGTGTCGGAAGATTCGGAAATCAAGCTGACCATCGAGAGTCGTACGCATAACTTTCTTGTGGCACTCGATGGACGAAGTGAAAAACTGGATGACACTACGAAACTGACGCTTCGCAAAGCGCCTTATCGTGTCAAGGTTATCAAGCGTGCAGGTACCAAGTACTTCCACACATTACGCGAAAAGATGATGTGGGGAGCTATTCCTTCGGCAGTTTCAAAATGAAACGGCAGCCTTCCTTATAGTTTGTGTCGAGTATGACGTCACCTCCCAGTTGGCGTGCCACTCTGCGTGCCAATGAGAGACCCAAGCCTACCCCTTCCTTATAGACATCCGATTTGTAGAAGTGTTCGAAGATTTTCTCTTCGTCACCTTCTTTGATGCCACATCCTGTATCTGTCACACTGAAACATACCATGTGGTTGTCCGTCTTGTTCTGATAGGTACGAAGCGTGATGTTTCCCTGTTGTGTAAACTTTGCGGCATTATCCAGCAGATGGTGAAGAATCTTTTCTACTTCATGGCGATTCACCAGAATGCAGCAGCTATCCTTTAATAATGCCTCAAACTTGACTTCGACATCGCCTTGCTGACCCATATAGGGAGCCAACATCTCGCGAGCCAGCTGGTTACAATTCACCAAGTCCGTCTTGTCAAGGTAGTGGATGCTCTCTTTGCCTGAAATATCTAGAATCTCGTCCACGATATGCACAATGATACTGGTACTGTGTGTGATGCGCAGTGCCATATCAGCCCTTTCTGTATCTGTCAGTCGTGCATTGGGATTACTGATAATCTGGGCATAGCCGCTGATGACATTCAGGGGAGTGCGTATCTCGTGACTCATATTCTGTAGGAAGTTAATCTTCATACGCTCTGACTCCTGTGCTTTGTCACGTGCTATGAGTAGCTCGTGGTTCTGCTTTTGCAGTTTGCGCAGATAGCGAAGACGATTCATGCGATAGATGAAGAAGCCTATGAGCAGACCTGCGATGATGACGGATGGTAACGCCCATTGCAGTAATTGGTTGCGTTTGGCTACGGCCACATTGCGCATCTCTGCATTGTGCAAATCGTTGGCTGAACCTATCATCTCCTCGCTCATAATGACATTGTTCACGGAGTCCTTTACAGCCAGATAGCGCTTTTGGGCCTCAAAGGCGTGTATTGTGTCGCCAGCCAACTCGTAAACCTCCGTCTGGAACTTGTAAATATCCGTGGTGTTGGTCAGTTCGTGAGTTTGACGAATGGCGTCATCGTAACGTTTGTCTGCCACACTTTTACAGATGACCGCATAGTTATAATATGTGGTGCTAAAATCATCGCCCAGCCTTTCTTTCAGGTCCATATATTCGGCATAAGCCTCGTTAACCTGTTTCCAGTCACGCATGGCAAAAGCCACAATGACTTTGAAACCGATGGCATCACTGTATTCAAAACTGGCACCATTAGCCTTGATAATCTCGATGGCACAGTTGAGGTGCTTCATGGCATCTATGGGCTGAGTGTCCATCTCGATGTTCGACAAATCCATATATAGTGCCACCAAATTTGCTGGCTTTGCGTGATCCACCTGCTCCAAAGCTTTCTCAAAGTACTGATGAGCTAAAGGTATGTTGCCTCGCAGCGAATAGATGATGCCTCGCAGATGTGTTGTGTGATAGTATTCACGCTTAGCACCACGTTCCTCCATATCGTTTTGCATGGCCATCGTCTTTCGCAACGCACGGTAGAAGTGGTTGTGGTTGACGTCATAGAGTACCTCGTTCTTCCAACTGAGGTAGAATCCGCTGAGGTCATCCTTCTCCAAAAGATAGTTGCGATACTTGTATATAGCGTCGTAAAACTCTTGTTCGTTATTTTGATTGAAGGTTACGCGTACCCTCTGCAGTAGATGCTCAATGCTGTCATCTTTTGTCTGTGCTTGTATTTGTGGCGCTGTCAGACATATTATGACTAAGATGAATGTGTATAATATATGTTGCAATTTCTTCATGTTAATAGCCTTTACTGTGTGCCGTTTATGGCCTGTTTAGGATGCAAAGGTATAGAAAATACACTAAACATGCAACATTTGTAGCGGAAAAATCTACAAACGCCCCGTGTTTAACATTTGTTAAGCAGTATAGATCTATGTTTTGTTCGCTAATAGGTTTTCTTCCTGTATAGGGTCTTATTTTATGTTCTTGGTGCGGAAACATGTATTTCCAAATTAAAAACACATGTATTCAACCCAAAAACATATGTCCCTAACTCGGAAACATAAAATATTGTTAGATGAAAACAATCATTCGTCAGCTACTCGCTATATATATAATTAATAAGGTGGAAATGTTAAAGTTGCGTTAAAACGAAAAATAATGCCATAAAAATTTGGAAGGAAAGGAAATTTGCCTTACCTTTGCAGTGTACTATTAAAGTGGTACACTAATACAGAGTGTAATTTAAGGTAATAACAAAGAACATTATTAATAATAACCACCACATTATTCAACGTATGATTAACGTAAACAACATCAGTTTCAAGTACAAGGGCCAGAAGGCACTTGTCTTCGACGGGTTCAGTCTCCAATTGGAAGAGAACCGCATCTATGGCTTGCTGGGAAAGAATGGCACGGGCAAGTCTACTCTGCTTTATCTGTTGTCGGGCCTGCTGCGCCCCATCAATGGTGCTGTGAGTTGCGATAGCATCGCAACCTACGAGAGAAGGCCTGAAATGCTAAGCGACATCTTCCTCGTAACGGAGGAATTCGAGATGCCAGCCATCTGCCTCTCTGAATACGTGAAGCTCTACAAGCCCTTCTATCCTAACTTCTCTGACGAGATACTGCAGGGGTGTCTGGCAGACTTCGAACTGCCTGCCGACGTTCAACTGGGGCAGTTGTCGATGGGTCAGCGCAAGAAGGCGTATATTGCCTTTGCGATGGCTACCAACACCAAGTATCTGTTGATGGACGAGCCTACCAATGGCCTCGACATCCCCTCGAAGTCGCAGTTCCGCAAGGTTATTGCCCAGCACATGACGGAGGATCGTACCGTTGTTATTTCTACTCACCAGGTGCACGACGTCGAGCAGATGTTAGACCACATTGTCATGCTTGACCAGCGCTCTGTTTTGCTGAATGCCTCGATGCAGGATATTCAGGATCAGTACACCTTCGAATATCGTACGCCTCAGCAGATGGACGACAGCGTGCTGTATGCCGAGCCTACTCTGCAAGGTAATGCTGTCATCACCCGTCGTCAGGAAGGCGATGCTGAGACGCAGGTGAACCTCGAACTTCTCTTTAATTATAAAACGCAGAATAAATAAAAGACAACCAAGACAACTTTTAAGGATATGAGTACATTTAATTACAATAGATTCTCAAAGGCATTGAAATGTGCCTTCATGGTAACTCGTAAGACGTGGATTCGCCTCTTTGGTATCTTTACGCTGGTGATGTTCATGTATAACTTGTTCATGACTCGTGTGCAGGGATCAAACTACAGCAACTTGGTAGAGAATTTCGGTTTGGAAGAGGCTTCCCGCACCTATAACCACTATGTGGAATCGACCGTTATGTTTGGCATTATCTTCTTCTGCATCGCCATGCTGTTTGGTGCCACGAGTATGTTCTCGCAGATGAAGGACACGCGCCAGCGTTCTGCCTATCTGCTGTGGCCCGTCAGCAACTTGGAGAAATACGTTGTCAGCTTTCTGCTTAATTTCGGATTGATGGCTATCCTGACGGTTTGTGCCTATATGCTGGCTGATACCCTACGTGTGTTTATTGACTGGCTGACAGGACGTGTCGTCATTTGGGGTATTCCCAAGCTTGCCGAACCGTTTGGCTCGAATGCTGCTTTCGAGTCTTGGCAGACAGCCTGGATGCTTTTCGCATGGGTATTCTACATCCATTCACTCTATCTCGTAGGTGGTACCTTGTTCCGTCGCCAGCAATTCCTGATGACCAGTGCCACGATTGCTGTTGTCGTCATTCTGCTGACGATGATCTTGAATCAGATTCACCCCAACATCGAATTTACAACAGGCACTTGGGACGAGAAGACATATACATATAACAGAGTATTCCACCCTGCTTTCTATATTCTCCAGACGGTGGTTACTCTCCTCATTCCCATCCACTACTGGATTTCGTATAAGCTGTTTACCCGCATGCAGGTTATTAACAATAAATGGTTGAATATATGATTTTTACTAATGATAAAGCGATATACATCCAGATGGCCGATCGCCTCTGTGATGAGATACTCGCAGGAAAATATAAAGATGATGACCGCATTCCGAGTGTGCGCGAATATGCTGTGATGCTGGAGGTGAATGCCAATACAGCAGTCAAGGCCTTCGACGAATTGTCTCGCGCGAACATTATATATAATAAGCGTGGCTTGGGCTACTTCGTCACGCCTGGCGCCAAGAAGCAGATCCTGAAGGAACGCAAGCAGGAGTTTATGAAGGAACGTCTGCCCGAACTCTTCCGTCAGATGCAACTGTTGGACATCACCATTGACGACGTTGCTAAGGCCTATAATAGTTTACAAAATGTTAAAGTCTAACCATATGTCGATTCATTCGTCACAAAAGTGTACAGTTTATCCCAAATATTTGGAGGGTACTGCAACTTTTTGTACTTTTGCAACGTCAAATGTATAAAATTAGGTAGAACTTAAGGTAATTAGATTGTTTTCATGATTCATCTAAAAGACATTCACAAAACCTATCAGGGTGCCCAGCCACTACACGTGTTGAAGGGTATCACCCTCGACATCGAGAAGGGCGAGTTCGTCTCGATTATGGGAGCCTCTGGCTCAGGCAAGAGTACCTTGCTGAACATTCTGGGTATACTGGACAACTACGATTCAGGGAGCTACGAACTTGCAGGAACGCCCATCTGGAACCTCTCAGAGCGCAAGGCTGCCGACTATCGTAACCGCATGATAGGTTTTATCTTTCAGTCATTTAATCTCATCTCGTTTAAAACAGCAGTAGAAAATGTTGAGTTGCCACTTTTCTATCAAGGGGTGTCGCGCAAAAAGCGACACACCCTTGCGCTGGAATATCTGGAGCGCTTAGGCCTTCTGGATTGGGCAGAGCATTATCCCAACGAACTCTCTGGTGGACAAAAACAGCGTGTGGCTATTGCCCGTGCGCTGATTACCCGTCCCCAGATTATTCTGGCTGACGAGCCTACGGGTGCTCTCGACTCGAAGACTTCTGTCGAAGTGATGCAGCTGCTGAAAAAGTTGAATGAAGAAGAGAAGATGACCCAGATTATCGTGACCCACGACCCCAATGTGGGTGCACAGACCAACCGTATCATTCGTATCAAGGATGGAATTATTGAATGAAATATGGCAGACAGCCCGTCGCAATAAGCTGCGCACCACGCTGACAGGATTTGCTGTGGCGTGGGGCATCTTTATGCTTGTTGTACTATTGGGGGCTGGCAACGGATTGATTAATGCCCAGCTGAAGCAGTCGAGCCGTTTCCTGTCGTCGTCGATGGTGGTCTTTGGCAACTGGACATCGAAACCCTATCAGGGACTGAAGGAAGGTCGCGACATTCGTCTGCATCAGAAAGACATCGATATCACAAGTCAGGAGTTCCCAGAGACTATCGACGAGGTTGGTGCTCAGTATCGCACCTCAGCCACTATCAGCCTGGGACAGCAGTATATCGCCACCAGCATCTGTGGCGTTTATCCCAATCATACCAAGATTGACAAGGTGGAGATGTTGGATGGACGTTTCATTAATCAGATAGACCTGAAAGAAAAACGTAAGGTATTGGTACTGAGCAATAAGCAGGTGAAGGAGTTGAAGGCCAAGGTTGGCGACTTCGTCAATGTGGGTAACTTTGCGTTTCAGGTGGTGGGTATCTACAAGGAACAGGAGAACGGATCGGCCAATGGCTTTTCTGCCTATTCCACTATCAAGTCTATTTATGGCGCCAATACCGACGATGCTGGCCGTATCGAGTTTACCTTCCACGGACTGAATACGAAGAAGGCCAACGAAGACTTTGAGAAAGACTATCGTCGTCGTCTGAATGCTGAACATCAGGCACATCCTGAGGATGAAGAGGCTGTATGGATATGGAACCGATTCACCCAGAATCTTCAGATGGAGCAGGGTATCGACATCATCCGTACCTTCCTCTGGGTCGTGGGCCTGTTTACGCTATTAAGCGGTATCGTGGGCGTGTCGAACATCATGCTCATCACCGTGAAGGAGCGTACCCACGAGTTTGGCATCCGTAAGGCCATAGGTGCCAGACCTTGGAACATCCTGAAACTGATTATCGTCGAGAGCGTCATCATCACCACCTTCTTCGGTTATATCGGAATGGTGTTGGGTGTGATGGCCAACGAGTATATGGATGCTACGCTGGGGCACGACACCATTGATACGGGCTTGTTCAAGATGACCATCTTTGTGAATCCGACAGTAGGACTCGACGTCTGCATTGAGGCAACAATGGTTATGGTGCTGGCGGGTACTATCGCAGGACTGATACCTGCCTTCAAGGCCTCGCGCATCCGTCCAATAGAAGCGCTTCGCGCCGAATAGATGAACTAGATATACTAGAAATACTAGAAGAATATGAGAATAGATTTAGATACATATCGCGAAATACTCGACACGCTGACACGTAACAAGTCGCGCTCGTTCCTGACGGGCTTTGGCGTATTCTGGGGTGTCTTTATGTTGGTAGGTCTGATGGGCGGTGGTCAGGCATTGAAGGAAGGCTTGGAACAGAACTTTGCAGGCTTTGCCACCAATTCGGCTATGATATGGGCGCAACCCACCTCAAAAGCTTACAAGGGCTTCCGCAAAGGACGCTACTGGTCGATGGACCAGAAGGACGTCGCCCGTCTGCGTCATGCCGTTCCTGAACTGGACGTCATCACGCCACTACTTTTCTCTAATGGCGGAACGGCGTATTACCAGGAACGAAAGGCCGAAGTAGGCATCAACGGTGCGCTGCCTGACTACCAGCGTGTCAACAGTCCGCAGATGTTTTACGGACGCTACATTAACGATGCGGATATTCGCGACCACCGTAAGGTATGCGTTATCCAGAAGAAGACCTACAAGGCCTTGTTCCCTGGTGGCGGCGACCCCTGTGGCAAGAAGGTTCGCATCAATGGCATCTACTATCAGATTGTGGGTGTCGACTACAACACTTCTGAAGGCATCAACTTTGGTGGCGAGGCTGGTACGAATGTCATCCTGCCCCTGACCATGATGCAGCAGGCTAACAACCGAGGTACAAGTATTGATATGATAGCTGTGACAGGTCGTCCTGGCGTGGTCATGTCGAAAGTAACCGACCGCATCCGTGAGACGATAGCCCGTGCACATTATGTAGACCCCACTGACGAACAGGGGGCAATGGTGTTCAATACGGAGGTGCTGTTCCAGATGATCGACAACCTCTTTAAAGGTGTCAACTTCCTCGTCTGGCTGGTAGGTCTTGGAACGCTATTGGCTGGTGCCATTGGTGTGTCGAACATCATGATGGTCACCGTTCGCGAGCGTACTACGGAGATTGGTATCCGTCGTGCTATTGGCGCAACACCCAAAATGATTCTGGGACAAATCATCTCTGAGAGTATCGTGCTGACGCTGGTAGCGGGTATGAGTGGCATCCTCTTTGGCGTCATGATTCTACAGATGTTGGAGATGGGCAATACGGAGGACGGTATTGTGCAAGTTCATTTCCAAGTGGGCTTCTGGACAGCTATCTTCGCTGCCGTCATGGTGTCAGCGATGGGTGTCCTGGCTGGTCTTGCCCCTGCCGCACGTGCTATGTCGATAAAACCCGTAGACGCCATGCGAGATGAATAAAGGTAAAAAAGTAAAAAGGTAAAAAAGTAAAAGATATGAAAAAGTACAGCAAACTTATTATCGCAGTCGTTATTGCGTTGATTTTTATCGGAACATTTGTGTTCCTCTGGCAGAAGAGCCAACCCAAGGAGATCGTGTACTCCGAGTTTACGCCTAAACAGGACAGTATCCAGAAGACCACCATCATTACTGGTAAGATTGAGCCTCGTAACGAGGTCTATGTCAAGCCTCAGATTTCTGGAATCATCACAGAGATTCTGAAGGAAGCTGGCGACTATGTGCAGCAGGGCGAGGTCATCGCTAAGGTGAAGGTGATTCCCGACATGAGCTCTTTGAGTGCTTCTGAAGCCCGTGTTCGTCTGGCTGAAATCAATCTGGAACAGGCTAAGGTCGACTATGAACGCGAAAAGAACCTCTACGACCAGAAGCTCGTTTCTGCTGACGAATTCGACAAGGTGTCACAGCAGTTGCGTCAAGCCAAGCACGAGCTGGGCGCTGCTACGGATGCCCTGCAGGTGGTTCGCGATGGTTTCTCGAAGAGCAATGCCTCGGCTTCGTCAACGCTTATCCGCTCTACCATCAGCGGTGTCATTCTCGACATCCCTGTTAAGGTGGGTAACTCGGTCATCAATTCAAACACCTTCAACGATGGTACCACCATCGCCACTGTGGCTAACATGAACGACCTCATATTCCGTGGCAATATCGATGAAACGGAGGTGGGTCAGCTCTCGATGGGCATTCCCTTGAAGATTACCATCGGTGCCCTGCAGGACATGAGTTTCGATGCTGCCCTTGAATATATCTCGCCCAAGGCTACGGAGACCAATGGTGCCAACCAGTTTGAAATCAAGGCTGCCGTTAGGGTAGGCAAGGACGACAAGATCCGTTCTGGCTATAGTGCCAACGCTGAAATCATACTGTCTAAGGCTGACAACGTGCTCACCATTCCTGAGAGTGCTATTGAGTTCAGTGGTGACTCGACCTTCGTCTATGTGGTGAAAGGTGACGACAAACAGAAAGACTATGAGCGCCGCCACGTCGAAACAGGTCTCTCTGATGGTGTGAACATCGAAATCAAGAAGGGCCTGACAGCCAAGGAGAAAGTGCGTGGTCCTGAAATCATTACTGACGATAACAAGGAGGAGTAAGCCATGAAGCAGCTTTTAATTAGTTTGCTGTTTGCTGCGGTTTTGCCCCAGCATATAACAGCCCAACCCCACGCTTGGGACCTCCGTGAATGCTGCAATTATGCCGTCGAGCATAACATCAGCATCAAACAGCGTGAGAACAGTCGCGAACAGCGCGAGCTCCAACTGTCCACAGCTAAGAACTCGCGTCTGCCAGACCTCAATGCCTCGGCCTCTGAGAGTTTCAGCTTCGGTCGTGGTCTGACGCTCGACAATACCTATACCAATCGCTCGACCAGCAGCACCAGTTTCAGCCTGGGTACCAGCATACCCATCTTTACCGGTTTCCAGATTCCCAACACCATCAAGCTGAACCAGTTGAACCTTGAGGCTGCGACAAAGGATTTGGAAAAGGCCAAGAACGATATCCGTACCCAGGTGGCTCAGGCTTACGTGCAAATCCTGTATAATATGGAGATTGCCGACGTGGCTCATCGTCAGATTGACATCGACTCTGCCCAGGTGGTACGTCTGCAGGCTTTCGTCAACAATGGCAAAGCCAGTTTGGCCCAGCTCTCGCAGCAGCAGGCCACATTGGCTAAGGCCAAGCTGACAGCGACACAGGCAGACAATACCCTGCAGCTCTCCCTGCTGTCTTTAACCCAACTCCTTGAGCTCCCATCCCCCGAGGGCTTCACCATCGTCCGTCCTAACCTCGCCACTACTCCCGTCGGTTTCCCGACAGGTCTCTCTCCCGATGCCATTTACCAAGAAGCCCTTGCTATCAAGCCTGAAGTCCAGGCTGAACAGCTCCGCCTCACTGCCAGCGAGCGTAATATCGATATTGCTAAAGCTGGCAACTATCCTACACTCAGCCTCAGCGCAGGTTTGCAGACCAACTACTACAAGACAAACGGTATGCCTGCCGACCCCTTTGCTACGCAGATGAAGAACAATTTCTCGCAGTATATCGGTCTTAACCTTAGCGTGCCCATCTTCAACCGCTTCCAGACACGCAACAACATCCGTAGCGCCAAGATTGACCGCGAAAATCAAGTGTTGCAGTTCGACAACGTCAAGAAGTCGCTCTACAAGGAAATCCAGCAGGCCTACTACAATGCCGTTGCTGCCAGTAGCAAGTACGCCAGCAGCGAGACAGCAGCCCAATCCAGCCGTGATGCCTTTACGCTAACCCAGGCCAAGTACGAGAACGGCAAGGCCACTATCACCGAGTTCAACGAGGCAAAGAACAACTATCTGAATGCAGAGAGCGACCTTGCCCAGGCTCGCTATGAATACCTCTACCAGACAGCCCTCCTCGACTTCTATCGCGGCAAGGAGTTAAGCTTCTAGCAATTAAGCAAAAGGGCCTTTCGCTTATAACAAAAGGCCCTTTTGCTACTTACATAAAGGTCGTAAACCGTTACTTATAGTTCGTTCGCCGTCGATGAACGTTAATTCGCTGGCGTTGAACGATAATTCGCCGCCGATGAACGAGAATTCACCGTCGGTGATTTAATTTTCCATAGGGTATTGCTAGCTTTATTTTGCAATTCATTGATTAGCAACGGTTTTTGTTTGTATCTCATTTGCGTATTTTCCATAGGTATTTGATACAACGTAAGAGAAAAAGTTGTATCTTTGCATCGGAAACCAACAACTATGTTTACGAAGACGGTATACATATTCATGATAGGTGTTCTGCTGGTTGCCTATAGTTGCAAGCAGCAAGATCAGCATCCTCAGACAGCGAAAGCATGTCTGGAGGAGGCTGAAGCTGCCTTGGCCAACGACAGCGTCCGTTTGGGTGAATCGTTATTACGGAAAACCATCCGTTTGGCTGAAGAATCAAAAGACTGGCATACCAATTATATTGCATACCAGCGATTGGCAGAGGCTTTGTCGCAGAGTAACCCTGAGGAGGCTCTACGACTGATGAAGAAAGCGCTGGCCATCTACGAGCAGCATCCTGACGATGACCACAATTACGTCCTCTTACTTGACTATGCAGGCACTTTCGCTGCACAAGTGGCTTTTATCAACGAGGGTTCATTCAACGAAGCACTCAGTTTCATTCATCGTGCATACGACGTAGCTAAGCAAAAGCGAATGAACGACATGATGTGCCAGACATTGACCAGTCTTGCCAACATTGCTTGGGCAAAGGAGGATTACCGTCAGGCACTCGACTATGCTCATCAGGCAGAATCTGTGGCGACAGACAACCTGCGACCAGGCCCATTACAAGTATTGGCCCGCAGTTACCTCAGCCTCAACATGCTTGACTCAGCAGAAACAGTCTATCGAAAGATTAATCCTGCTGATGATGTCCATCTGGCTTATATCGTGCAAAGCAACCTCGCCAAGATAGCGCTCCGACGCATGGGGGCCACACAAGTGGAGGATAGCGTGGCTGAAGCCTTCGACCAAATAGAGGACTTCTATTACAAGGCACTAGAACAGAAAGACCAGTATTATCAGGAGACGTTGCGTCAGGAAATGGAAAACCAGCAACTGGAGTATCGCTCACAGATGTACGCACGTACATTATTCATTATAGTTATAGCATCACTCATCGTCATCTCAGCGATGGTCTTGGTGGTTCGATATAGGATGAGGGCACAGCGCCAGGAGAAACGTCAGTTACAGCAGGAGGCAGAGCATCAGCAGACCATGTTGCATCAGGCCAACGAAGTGGTGGCATTTCTCCAAAACTTCATTCTTGAACGGACGGAAGTGATGAAGAAGCTCAATCAAAGCGGTGATTCGCTCATTACCCTTAAACCACACGAATGGAACGAGATAGAACGAACGCTCAATGCCATCGACAACAACCGATTCGCCAACCTCCGTGAGCAGTACCCCAATATGCAGGAAGACGACATCCGCTTGTGTATCCTCACTCGACTTGGCATCAGCAACCGCACCATCGGCAACATCTACTGTATCACCGTCTCTGCCGTTCAGCATCGTAAGCTAAAACTGAAGAAGGATGTGTTTGGAGAGACCAATCCAGACATCACATTGGAACAAATATTGACGAAATAACAAAAAGCAAAAAGATATGAAACGAACATTATTATTCATTGCGTATGTGCTGGCTTCATTATCTATGTCGGCTCAAGTAAGTAACACAGATAATTCCGACTACATTCCCTTTGTGGAGGGAGGTAAGCAGTGGCTTGTGGTCATACCATACGCATACGAAAACATAAACGGGCGTCCATACTATGGGTGTAGTCATTCAAAATACAGAATGTATGAGGAAGTGAAGCGTAACGGCAAGACATACCTTCACACACGACGAATTTTAATTGCAGAGTGTGAAGATCAAGAGGCAGGACTGTACCGTGAGGAGAATCGTCGTGTGTATAAGTATGACGAGGCAACAGGCAAGGACATTATGATGTATGATTTTTCACTCAAAGAGGGTGATACATTCACTTACGAGTTTGGCTTTGACCAGCCTGTGAACTGCAAGGTACTGAAGCAGGGTTGGCTGACTGACGGACCCAAAATCGCAACATCTTCAACCCTTGTTGCGGACACATTGGAGACAAATTATCGTTGGTTACGTACATGGACTATTGGTCGTGAAAACGGGGCAGGCGGATACGATGAGGTCGCCACATGGGTGGAATGTATTGGAGCTCTTGAGAACGTGTTCGGTATGATAGACAATGGTTATATGAAATTTGATTCTAATCTGGCTTACGTAGTAAGAAAAAATAATGAAACAGGCTATGGTAAAAACGACTATCTACCTTTCTCATTTTATACCATTCCTATGCATGGCTGTAATATGCCAACGGGTAAATCCCATGCAGAATACGACGATAAACGTCATCACCTAACCTACGAATTGGAAGGCAACCGCCTACACATCTACGGAGATGTGTACACCCAATACGCATCTAACAACTATGCCTTTATCTGTGAGAGACCTACTGAAGACCCGTTGGTGCATGAGATTTCGCTCACGCCATGGGAAGTCTCACCTGATACAGATACCATGAGCTATCATCATACAGACTTCTATGTTTCAGGTTTTGACCCAAACTTGAATTACTACGTTTATGGCGAGGAACATCCCGTCATCAACAAGACGCCACAAATGGCCTATCGCCCAATGATTGAAGAAGGTAAAGTATGGAAGGTGGGAACCATTTCGGGCAATCCTGTACAGGTGGTTGACTACTATTACTTTGATGGCGATACGATCATCAGCGGAAAAACCTGCAAGCAGATGATGTGCCAACGGTATGTCAGTCCAAATTACTCAAATGAATACTGGACACCAAGACCTTCCCTGACCAAAGTGGGAGCATGGTACGAAGAGAACAAGAAAGTGTATATGTACGACGAGAGAAAACAGACTATGACGCTGAAGTATGACTTCTCACTCGAAGCCAACGACACCCTGCAGTTCTTAAATGTGGATGGTTCCTCACCTTTCATAATAGGACCGAAGCAGACAGGAGAAATAGAAGGATTTAAAGGTGTTTACAGAGACATTATGATGTGCGGAAATGAAGGCCAACATTTCCATAGTACCTTCTGGCTGGAAGGTGTCGGAGATATTGATGGACCAACTAGAATTCCAATTGATCCGATATTAGATGATCCTGTGCCGGAGTTCCTGATGTCATGTACCGTTGGTGATGAAGTCATCTACCTCAATGACGAATATCAGGATGGAGCAACCCCAGAGACATCGAATGCACCAAAAAGTCGCTTCGACTTCACCCATATTGTCAAGGACAAGCCCAAAGCGCCCAAGAGGAGAGGGGCTGAGCAGCCGCTATATGGCGAATACAACGAC
The DNA here is from genome assembly GCA_946404405.1 of uncultured Prevotella sp. Classification (GTDB taxonomy): domain Bacteria; phylum Bacteroidota; class Bacteroidia; order Bacteroidales; family Bacteroidaceae; genus Prevotella. Next base: position 101,610 of record CAMJDL010000003.1, on the reverse strand, counting down.
CAACAGTTAGGTATCAATCTCGCCCCACTTGCCGAAGCCTACTTGGTACGCATTAACGACGAATCAGGCAAAGTTGTCTACGAAAAGGCCATCAACACTGGCAACATCGTAGCCCTCAGCATCGACATCTCTGCCTATCCCAAAGGCCGCTACTCAGTTACGGTAGAGAATAGCCATGAGTCTTTCACTGGCCAATTTGATACAAAAGCCACAGGAATCGTAGAGGTTAAGAGTAAGAAGGTAGAGCCGAGAGACGGCATCTACAACCTCCAAGGCCAGCGCATCAGTTCCTTGCAGAAGGGATTGAATATAGTCAATGGCCGAAAAGTTCTGCTAAAGTGAACATGATTAAGAATATTGCATTTGATTTGGGTGGCGTGGTGCTGGCACTGAGCTATGAGCAGGCTGTCAGACGGTTTGAGGAAATAGGACTGAAGGAAGCTCGTCGACATCTTGACGCCTTCGAGCAGAAGGGCATCTTCGGCGCTCTGGAATCGGGTCAGATAACTGCTGAGGAGTTTCGCAGGGAGCTGAGTGTCATGGTTGGACGGGAACTGTCGATGGAGGAGTGCTACACGGCTTGGCACGGCTATGTGGACCATGTACCCCATCGTAATCTGGAGACTATTATGGACTTGCGTGCCAAGGGCTATAAGGTCTGTCTGCTGTCGAACACGAATCCTTTCATGATGCAATGGGCTAACGTGGATTTCGATGGCGAAGGGCATCCCATTGGCTATTTCTTCGATGCGATGTACCTGAGCTATGAGTGTAAGGTCATGAAGCCAAAGCGCGAGATTTTCGAAATCATGCTCAAAGGGCAGCAGTCATTGCCTGAAGAAACGATTTTCGTGGACGATGGTCCGCGAAACGTAGAAGTTGCAGCTGCTATGGGCATGCAGACGCTTTGTCCCCAGAACAATGAGGACTGGACAGCCATGTTGAACGCCATCCTTTAATGTTTTTCTATTAATTTATTACCACTTTGTGTGCGTTGTGGATATAAATGCCTTTGGCTGATGGCTTGCCTGATAGGCGGCGACCATCGAGGGTGTACCACACATCTTCCATCTTACTTCTTACATTAGACATCAAAGCAATGCCAGTTTCGCCTTCTAAGAAGTTCTTGAGTTCATAGAGGGCAGGCAAGGCACGACCCGTCTCGTTGTCGAAGAGGGATGCGTTATACCAACTGTCCGTAACGCGCTTTGTGCTCCAGTCCAGCCCGTACTCATTGGCCTCAAGGAACCACCAGAACAGGCCTGTCACATTCTGATGCTTGTTGAGCATGGTGATGAGGTCGGCAGTAAACTGCCGTTGTCCTTCGTAAGTTAAGGGATAGTATTGCTTGTCCTGATCGCCTACTGTATAGTGGTAGCCACAGCCCGTTTCTACAATCATAATCTTCTTGTCAGGGAAATTGGTTTCCAACTGTGTCAGACCTGTATTTAGGTTGCTGACACGACCCTTGAAATAAGGATAGTACGACACGCCGATGATGTCGTAGTCAACCTCGTTATCCCTGATACGCTTGAAGAAAGCCACATCCAGCGTGGGGTTGTTGGCACATTGTTCCGTATGGATGATAATCTTTGCATTAGGGCATACTTCGCGACAGGCTTTGCTCGCATTCTTCAAGGCTGTGGAGAAAGAGCCCCAGTTGGTATCGAGATAGGCATTCCAACTGCTATTAGGAGTTACCTTACATGCATCCCAAAGCATGCCGAATGATATCTCATTCCCTGTTTGGATGAAGTCGGGGGTGGCACCTGCTTCTACCAGTGTTTGCAATGCTTCCTTGGTATAGTAGTAGATGTATTCCCAAACAGGCGTGTTTACTCTTATAAACAAGTCGGGAGTAGTCTGATGACTAGGGTCTGCCCAAGTGTCAGAATAATGGAAGTCGAGCATGAAATTAAGACCTGCATCTTTAATACGTTTGCCAAAGGCCTTCACATAGTCCAGATCCTGACGCACACCTTGACCTTTGGCCTCGTCAGTGGCTTTCGATGGATCTACGAACAATCGCACACGCATGGTGTTCAGCCCCTGCTCCTTCAGAAAAGCCAGCATGTTCGTAATCTTCTTGCCATCCTTGTCCATGTAGTTGGCACCGTGCTCTTCGTATGTTGGCAGTAACGAGATGTCGCCACCCACATATTTCTGTGCTGATGCCATGATGGTCACACAGAAAGCACAAAAGACGATGGTGAGGACCAATCGTCCACATAAAAGTAATCTTTTCATATCGTTAGTAGTTTTGTTTTTACCTCTTACTTCTTATGGCGGTTTGCCCGCTGCTCACGGTATTTGGCTTTCTGACGGGCAGAGCCACTACCGTGAGCACCGGTGATGTATTTTTTCTTCTTGGCCTTGGTCTTGACTTTATCTTCCTCTTTGCGGGGACCACCGCCACGACCGAACGAAATGCCGTTCACCAAGATATCTTCGAAATCGCTTTCCTTACTCATAGATTAATGATGGAAAAGTCTTACTCCTGTAAATGCCATGGCAATGCCATACTTGTCGCAAGTCATGATGACATGATCGTCGCGAACAGAGCCACCAGCCTGGGCGATGAACTCCACGCCGCTCTTGTGGGCACGCTCAATATTGTCGCCAAAGGGGAAGAACGCATCAGAGCCTAATGCTACCTTCGTGTTTTGGGCAATCCACGCTTTCTTTTCTTCCAGTGTCAGCACTTCGGGCTGTTTCGTAAAGAACTGCTGCCAGGCACCATCGCGCAGTACGTCGTCGTGTTCGTCCTCAGAGATATACACATCGATGGTGTTGTCGCGATCGGCACGACGGATACCCTCCTTGAAGGGCAGTGCCATGACTTTCGGATGTTGGCGCAGCCACCAAATGTCGGCCTTGTTGCCTGCCAAACGGGTGCAGTGGATACGGCTCTGCTGACCAGCACCGATACCAATGGCCTGTCCGTCCTTAACGTAGCAGACACTATTAGACTGGGTGTACTTCAGCGTGATGAGGGCGATAATCAGGTCACGCTTAGCCTCAGGTGAGAAGGTTTTGTTCTGAGTGGGGATGTTCTCAAACAATGCGGGATCGTCGAGTTTGATTTCGTTGCGGCCCTGTTCGAAGGTCACGCCAAAGCATTGCTTGCGCTCGATAGGCTCGGGCTTGTAGGTGGGGTCAATCTTGATGACGTTATACGTACCCTTGCGCTTGTCCTTCAGTATTTCGATAGCTTCAGCAGTAAAGTCGGGGGCAATGACACCATCGCTGACCTCGCGCTTCAGCAGCAAGGCTGTAGTAGCGTCGCAAGTGTCGCTCAGAGCCACGAAGTCACCATACGATGACATGCGGTCGGCACCACGAGCACGGGCATAGGCACAAGCAATCTGACTATCGTCCAATCCCTTCACGTCGTCCACGAAATAGATTTTCTTCAGTGTGTCACTCAAAGGCAGACCGACGGCAGCTCCAGCAGGTGAGACATGCTTGAATGAGGCAGCTGCAGGCAGACCGGTAGCCTCCTTCAACTCTTTCACCAACTGCCACGCATTCAGGGCGTCAAGGAAGTTGATGTAGCCTGGGCGACCATTAATGACTTCGATGGGTAACTCGCCCTCGGTCATGAAGATACGTGAGGGCTTTTGATTGGGATTACATCCGTACTTGAGTGCTAATTCTTTCATTGTTTTCGTATTTTTTTCGTTTCTGCCTGCAAAGGTACAAAAAAAAGTTGTAACTTTGCACGCGTTATGGAGAAAAAGAGACATGCACTGCGCAAACTTTTAGAGGCAGTAGAGAAAGAATTGTTACACAAGCCCGACAGAAAGACGCTTGACAGGTTGTCGCTATTGGCAGGTTTTCAGGATTGGGACTCATTCCAGGAAACCCTGCATGGTGACTTGGGCGGCGAGACCATATATGGCGGACATAAGGAGCACAAAAAAGAGACACCCAACAAATGAGTGTCTCTTTTTATGCTTTAACGAAGGATTACTCCTTAACGATGGCACCGCTGCGCTTCTCCTTGATACGAGCAGCCTTACCAGTGAGCTTGCGCAGATAGTAAAGCTTAGCGCGACGAACCTTACCAACCTTGTTCACTTCGATGCTCTCAATGTTGGGAGACTCCAGAGGGAAGATACGCTCTACACCTACGGTACCCGACATCTTGCGAACAGTGAAGCGCTTCTTCTCCTGATGGCCGCTAATCTTGATGACTACGCCACGGAAGAGCTGGATACGCTCCTTAGAACCCTCGATAATTTTGTAAGCGACAGTGACAGTGTCACCAGCCTTGAAACTGGGGTGCTGCTTGCCGGTTGCAAATGCTTCTTCAGCAACTTTAATTAAATCCATTGTTACCTTTAAATTAATAATGTTGTTGTTATCGTTCCATGCGCAACATAACAGGCCTCTCGTTTCTTCCTGCCAGCGATTACGCGGAAAGCGGCTGCAAAGGTACTGATTTTAAATGAGAATTGAGAAATAAGAAATGAGAAATAAAGAAATTGTTAACGTTATTTAACTCTATGCGCATATAAAATTCTTCACTCTTCACTCTTCATTCTTCACTTTTTTTTCGTATTTTTGCACCATAAAAACTATAAAAGTATGAAGAAAACAATTGCTATTTACTTACTCATGCCCATGTTATTGCTGACTTCGTGCAAACAGCACTATGAGGTGGCAAGCATGCAACGAAGCCGCATCTTGATAGATGCCAGATATGATGGACAGCCCGATCAGAAAGCTGCAGATTTCCTGAAACCTTATAAACATCAGGTAGACTCTGTGATGGGACCTGTAGTAGGACAGTCAGCCAAGTATATGACAGCCAAGCGTCCTGAGGGTACGCTCAGCAATCTGCTGGCTGATATCCTGGTATGGGCAGCCAAGGACTATGGCGAGCAGCCCGATTTTGGTGTTTATAACATGGGAGGTGTTCGTGCCGACCTGCCTAAGGGTACTGTGACTTATGGTGATGTTCTCGATGTTGCTCCCTTCGAAAATAAGATCTCGTTTATCACACTGAAAGGTGATGTCGTGCGCGAGCTTTTTACTCAGATTGCTGTAACGGGCGGCGAAGGCATGAGCCATGCTGTGCGTATGGTGATTACAAAGGATGGGCAGTTGTTGAGTGCAACAATTAATGGTCAGGAGATAGACCCTCAGAAGGACTATCGCGTGACTACCATAGATTACCTTTTGGGTGGTACAGACAAGATGGAGGCTTTCAAAAAAGGCACTAATATCAATGCTCCCAAGGATGTGTCCAACAATACGCGATTCATAATTATGAACTATTTCCGCGAAATGGCTAAGCAGGGCAAGATTGTAGATTCTGAGATTGAAGGAAGAATAACTGTGAAGTAAAAAGTTTGAAGTATGAAAAAGTACCTATTTATTATATTACTGGCCTTTGTGTCGCTCAGCGGACAGGCTAAGAAACATAAGCAGTTGGTTATTCTGCATACTAACGACACTCATTCCGCTATATTCCCTATCAATCCGCAGCTACCTGATACGATGAAGGCGGGTCGTGGTGGTTTCCTGCGCCGTATCGCTATGTTAAAAGAGGAACGCGCGAAGCATCCCGACTTATTATATTTCGACTCGGGCGACTTCTGGCAGGGCTCTGCCTATTTTACGATGTTCAAAGGCGAAGTCGAGATTGGTCTGATGAACCAAATGGGTATCGAGGCATCGACCATCGGTAATCATGAGTTCGACTTTGGACTGGAGAATATGGCACAGATGTTCCGCAAGGCCAACTTCCCTATTCTTTGTGCCAACTACGACTTTACTGGTACTGTCATGGAGGGCGTTACCAAACCTTGGATTATCATCAAACGTAATGGCGTGAAGATTGGCGTCTTTGCTGTATGTCCTAAGCTGAAGGGGCTGGTCAGCGACAAGAACTGCGTGGGTGTGAAGTACCTGGATCCTGCAAAGGTGGCGTTGGAGACTGCTACGATGTTGAAACAGGAAAAGAAGTGCGACATGGTCATCTGTATCTCGCATCTGGGCTGGAATAGCAATCGTGGCGAGGACGACCAGTATATGATTAGTGGTTCGCGCAATATTGACCTGGTATTAGGCGGACATACCCATACCTATATGCCAACGTTAGAACACCGGAATAATATGGATGGCAAGTCTGTGCCTGTCGACCAAAACGGTAAATCTGCAATCTTTGTTGGAAAGATTATTGTAGACCTCTACTCAAAGTAGAAAGTCAGGACTATCATTTTTGACTGCGCGCTGCTGACGCTGCCTGCAAAGGCCTTGAGGTTGGCATCGCGCAGTTCGTTGACGTGGTCTTTGTCTAACACGTTGCTCAGTCCGAAGCAGAACTTCAGTTCAGGAATCAACTTAAAGAACGGCAGATAGAAGTCGCAGCCCAATCCCACTTCCACCATCGTCGAGAAGTGGTTAAGTCGTATGATGTCCTGATCGCCCTTTGTCATATTAATCATCGGATTGATACCAGCCATCAGGTAAGGGCGATGGTTGTTCCAACGGGGAGCGGCAAACTTGATGTCGATGGGGAGCGAAAAATACGTGTTCTTCAGGTCTTGCGTCTGTCTGACAGGTTTGCCAAGAACATCATTATTCTGCAAGTCTATAAATGTCAGGTGCTTGGCACCGAAGTGCATGGTAGGTGCCACGCGAAGTGAGAAATTGTCGTGCAGGCGCATTTCACCAAGTACGCCCACAGAGAATCCAGGACTCCAGCGGTCAGCGTCACAAACTATCAGCTCGTTACCATTTTCGTCAGTAATTGTCTGCATGCCAACATTCTCGAATTCCAGGTCTTGCAGATGGGCACCAACCAAAATGCCAAAATGCATAGGCCGCAGGTCAATATAGGGCTTGTTCTGCACACGACGGTCTTGTTGCGCCATCATATTGCAGACACTCAATAATAATATATATATAAGTAAGAATCGTCTCATGATCTCAATTCCTTAATCGTTATTATAACGGCCTTTTATGGGTGTTTATTATTTCGATAACGTATAAATTAATCGAAAAAACTAAAAAAGACTACCATAAATTAGGTAGTAATCAAAATATTGCTTACCTTTGCATCACATTTTTTGAGTATTAACTAATTTAAAGTAACAAGTATTATGGCATACGTAATTGGTGACGACTGCATCGCATGCGGTACATGTATCGATGAGTGCCCCGCTGGAGCAATCTCTGAGGGCGACAAGTATTCTATCAACCCCGATGTTTGCACAGAGTGCGGCACATGCGCTGACGTTTGTCCGTCAGAAGCTATCAGCCTTCCCTAAGGAATTCGCTGAGTGATGTGGTTAATAAAAATAAGCGGATGTGGCAACACATCCGCTTTTTTTATTCCTTGACAGGTGGCTTCTGCTGGTCCTTGGGAATCTGCAGTTCCAGGTCAGTGCGATGGGCATAGATGTGTGGCGACATGATTTCTACGCCATTTGTGTGGAAGGAGTCAAGGATGTTGTGATGCAGTTCTGAATAGATGAGCGACAGTTTTTCGTACTGGTTCGTGTAGGCATTAACCTCGTACTCCACATAATAGTCGTCGAGTGCCGTTACAAGTACAAAGGGTTCTGGGTGCTGGCGGATACCTTTGGTGGCATGGGCAGCGTCCAGCAACAACTGGCGTATCTCCTGCCAGCGCACGTCGTAACCGATGGTCACCTTGGTATGCACCACGATGCCGAAGTTCTGCGCAGCGAAAGTGTAGTTGGATGTCTGCGATGTCATCAGGTTTGAGTTGGGAATGGTGATGACTTCGTTCTTTCGTGTGCGGATACGGGTGACGAGCATGGTCTTTTCGATGACGAAACCCTCCGTGTCGCCATATTTGATGAAGTCGCCCACATGGAACGGGCGCATGTAGGTCATTACCATACCTGCCATTACGTTGCCGATGATAGACGACGAACCCAGCGAGACGATGATACCGATGAAGACGGATACGCCCTGAAAAACTTCTGAGTTGCTGCTGGGCAATAGTGGCCATATCATGACAATCATGAACGAGTAGCACAGTACACGTAAGATAAAATAGGTGGGTTCTGCCCAGTCAGCGTAGAATCCTGTCACCTTCAGTCGTCCTGAACCAATTTCGTTCATCAGGTAGCGAATGCCCTTGACCAGATAGCGGAAGCAGATGATGATAACTATGATCTGGATGAGTTTCGGGAGGAAACTGATAACAGACTTGATGATGCTTACAAAGGGGTTCCACACGTAACCGATGATGCGATATGCCAACGATTCTGTTTCGGGGAATATCGAAAACAGGATGGGTATGCAGAAGAACAATAATAAAAAGATGACGAAGTAGCGCAGTACATTGAATATCGTCAAAAAGACGATGCCAATGCGGTGCATGTTAAGTACTTCATAGTCCTTGACGGCCAGCGGACTAAGTCGTTTCATGAGGAATCTGACTATGCGTAAACGCCAACGGCGGTAGAACCAGTTAGTGGCCCATATCAGGATGAAGAGCATCAGCAAGATACCTGCTACATACAGCAGTCCTTTCAACTTCTGTTGTAATCCGTACTCCTCGTGCAACTCGTTGATTTTATCCCCGATAATCTTGCAGTATTGTGCGCCAAGTTCCTGACGAGTAGTATTCTGCCAAATGGCGTCGTTGTCAGTGACACTCATGATGACGGTGCTTCCAGCCATGATATCTGTGGTATAATCGCCTTCGAAGACATACACCGTATCAGCGACAAGCTTCATGCTCTTACCCGACTCCAAGATGGCTTCGGAAATACTCTTTACACGCTCTTCTGGCATCATGCCACCCTTTCTGTCGTAAAGGGAGAATAGCGTGTCGCCTTCAATGACGAGGGGCACACCCTTTATAATGCTTCGCAGAGAGTCGATGCGGGCTTTGCGTAGTGCCTGTCGCAACGAATCTTCGCGTGCGCTATTGCCAGAGTCCTCTAAACGTTCCTGCATCAGGATACTTTGCAACTTCAATTCCTGAATCTGCATGCGCAACTCACGAACCAACGAATCGTCCTTGGCAGTCAGCGAGTCGTTGGATTGTGCGTTAATTGTCAATGCGCACCATATTGTGGCAATAAGTGGTAGTAGTCTTTTCATCATTCGATTTTGGTTTTATGTCGGCAAAGATAGCAAAATTATCCGAACATTCCAAACTTCTGCCACTAAAAATCAAATAAAAAAGAAATTGAGCCCACAGTTTGGGTGGACTCAATCGTTCATGATGCTATATTGGTATTATACCAAGTGCTCAATTAAATCGGCGCGATCGCCTGGCAGCATGTCGATGACAGGAATCTCAATCATCGTGTAGCAACCTGGCTGCAGACGCATAGATGCGCGAGCCACGTTGACCAGCACCTGACCAGTCAGTGCAGGGTTGTTAATCTGCATATTGAACTCCATACGCTGGTTCTGGGTCTGTCCGCTAACGCCCTTGCGGACAAGGTTTACGCCATGTCCCATATCGCGAACGTCATCGACGCTCTCAACCTGGAAGACGTGAGTCTCATCGTTGGCGAAGTAGGGGTCTGCCTTGATGTCCTTGGTAACCTGCTCCAGTGTAAAACCATCCTCCAACTCGACATAAACCATACGACGGTGGATGCCTTCGCCCAAGGGAATAGTCATTGACAGGGCATTTTTGACGCCAGCCTTCGAACGGACGCAAACAGAGTGTCCCATCGACATGCCCGGGCCAAAGTTTGTGTAGCTCAAACCCTTTGGAGCAAGGCTCTGCATCAGTGTGCGAACGATGGAGTCACTACCTGGATCCCAACCAGCTGCAATGACGCTGACGGTGTTTGTCTCCTTATTAATGGCCATCAGGCGCTCGCGATAGCCACGAATGTTGGTGTGGATATCGAAAGAGTCAACAGTATTGATGCCCAAAGGCAGAATCTGTTTGGCATACTCCTCGCATGAGCGGGTTGGAGTGGCCAGAATGGCTACATCCACGTCCTTCAGTTCCTTGATGTCTTTCACAACGTCGTACTGGGCCAGTTCTGCGGGCTTGTCAGCGGCTCCGTTTCTGCGTACCACACCTGCTACTTCGAAGTCGGGAGCGGCCTCGAGAGCCTGAATTGCATACTTTCCAATGTTGCCGTAACCAACGACGGCGGCTCTGATTTTTTTCATCTCTTTTAGTATCTTGTTAGTTGCTTTATGTTTTCTGGGGTGCAAAATTACACTATTTTCTTGAAATACGTAACAAAAAGATAGAAAAAATTGCAAAACGCCTACATTTTGTTATTCTGCGTCATCTTTTTGCTTTAAAATACAATAAATATTCGTGCATGCCGTTTATTTAGATGTATTAATACATTTTGTGAAGACTATGATTGAATACATCAAGGGTGAGTTGACCGAACTAACCCCAGCATTAGCTACGGTAGAAGCTGCAGGCGTGGGTTACGGTCTGAACATTTCGCTGACAACCTATAGTGCCATACAGGGCAAAAAGGATGTCAAATTGTACGTTTATGAGGCTATTCGCGAGGATTCTCATTTACTGTATGGCTTTGTGTCAAAGAAGGAACGTGAGATGTTTGAATTGCTGATTACGGTGAGTGGCGTGGGTGCTAATACGGCACGTATGATGCTCTCGTCGATGAGTGTCAGCGAGCTGTGTTCCGCCATTTCACGTGGCGATGAACGTCTGATTAAAGGCATCAAGGGCATTGGTAAGATGACGGCTCAGCGCATTATCGTTGACCTGCGCGACAAGATTGTGGCGTTGGGCATTGCTGATGAGATTCCTGCTGGTGGAACAGTGGTAGCACCAATTAACAATGCTGTTCGCGATGAGGCTGTGGCAGCTCTCACCATGCTGGGCTTTGCTCCTGCTCCAACGCAGAAGGTGGTTGTGGCCATCCTGCAGGAACAGCCAGACCTGCCTGTTGAACAGGTGGTGAAGTTGGCGTTGAAACAGATAAAGTAAGAGGTGAGAGGTAAGAGGTTCCTTTATGTTGTAGCCATCTTGTTGAGCGTAACGGCACTGGCCATAACGCCACAGGATGATAAGACGCAGAAGCAAAAGAAGTCTGCGGCTAAGGCTCAGCCTGTGCTACAGATAGAGGATGAGACAATACCTGACTCATTACTGCATCCACGTTGGAAGATTCAGAAGACGGCACCTATCGAGGTAGCTGACCTTGACTCGTCATCCCTTGATTTGCACCTGCCATCGAATATTCGCCAACAGGTGGAGTATGACGACTCGCTGAACGTCTATAAGATTGGTTCGAAGATGGGCGACTCGTACCTGAATGCCCCCATATTGATGACCCCAGAGGAGTATCGCCAGTGGAGCGAGAAAAAAGAACGCGAGGCTTTCTTCCGCAAGAAGGATGCTGATAATGTGGCTTCGAAGGGCAAGGAAAAGTTCTCGTTTGCCGATATGCATTTCGACTTGGGACCTGCCGAGAAGATTTTCGGTCCTGGTGGTGTGCGCATCAAGACGCAGGGAACAGCTGAATTGAAGTTGGGTGCTACGTTAAAGAGTATCGATAACCCCTCATTGCCTGAGCGCAACCGTAAGACGAAGAGTGTGGACTTCGACGAGAAGATTAATTTGAACGTCAATGGTAAGGTGGGCGATAAGGTGAACATGAACCTGAACTACAACACCGATGCCACGTTCGACTTCGATACCAAGAACCTGAAGTTGCGCTATGAGGGTAAGGAGGATGAAATCATCAAACTTGTAGAAGCTGGTAACGTCACCTTCCCATCGAACAACTCGCTGGTCAAGGGCGCTTCGAGTCTGTTTGGTATTCGTACGGATATGCAGTTTGGCAAATTGAAACTGCAAACGGTGGTGTCACAGAAGAATTCTACCTCCAAGAGTGTCGCGTCGAAGGGTGGCACACAACTTACGCCTTTCGAGATAGATGTGGCCAACTATGAGGAGAACCGCCACTTCTTCCTGGCCAACTATTTCCGTGAGCACTATGATGCTGCCATGCAGCAGTTGCCTTACCTGATGACGGGTATCGATATCAGTCGTATCGAGGTATGGGTGACCAATAAATCAGGTACGACCTCGAATACACGTAATATTCTTGCCTTTTCTGATTTGGCAGAGAGTCATCCGGGTAAAGGCCAGGGTCAGTCTGCCCTGCCAGATAACGATGATAATAGTTTGTATGCGGCTTTGACGACCACTTTTGTTGGAGCCCGTGACATTGATCAGGCTTCGACCATCCTTGATCCCAATTTTACTGGAGGTGCCGATTACGAGAAGCTGGCTTCGGCCCGTCTGCTTAGTTCTTCAGAATATACGCTGAACAAGGCTCTGGGTTATATTTCTCTGAAGACCAGTCTCCAAACAGATCAGGTGCTGGCTGTAGCCTTTGAATATACATACGGAGGCAAGACCTATAGGGTGGGTGAATTTGCCAGCGACCATACCAATGCCAGTGAGGCGCTGTTTGTGAAGTCACTGAAGAATACGTCCAACAATCCGCAACAGTCCAACTGGTCGCTGATGATGAAGAACGTATATTATCTGGCTTCGAACGTCGAAAAGACCAAGTTCCGTATGGACATCAAGTTCCAGAGCGATACCTCGGGCGTGTACCTTACTTATATACCAGAGGTGAAGGATATCACTCTGTTGCGTGGATTGGGTTGCGACCGTTTGGACAATAACAACAAGGCTCATCCCAATGGCGTGTTTGACTTTGTGGAAGGTTATACCGTCTCGAATGGACGTGTGTTCTTCCCCACTGCCGAGCCTTTTGGCTCTACGCTGAAGAGTTTCCTTATACGTAATGGCGTGAGCGAGTCGGTTGCCAATAAGTATGCTTTCCAGGAACTCTACGATACCACACGTACTGCTGCCAAGCAGATGACTGACAAGGACAAATACCTGTTGGTGGGCCAGTTTAAGGGCACGTCAGCCAATGTTATTTCCTTGGGTGCCTATAACGTGCCCCAGGGGTCTGTGGAGGTGACGGCAGGTGGCGTCAAGCTGGTAGAAGGCTCCGACTATAGTGTCGACTATTCGGCGGGTGAGGTCACCATCTTGAACCAGAGCATTATCGATGCAGGAACGAGTGTCAACGTGTCGTTGGAATCGAATACGGAGTATGGCATGCAGCGCAAGCGTATGTTTGGTGTCAACTGGGAGTATGACTTCTCGAAGAACTTCCAGATTGGTGGTACGTTGCAGCATTTGTCCGAACAGGCACTGACCTCGAAAGTGACAATGGGCTCTGAACCTTTGAAGAATACCTTGTGGGGACTGAACATCAACTGGAAGACGGAAAGCCAGTGGCTCACGAAGATGCTCGACAAGTTGCCGTTGTTGCATTGTACACAACCCTCTCAAATCTCCTTTACGGGTGAGTTTGCCCAGCTGATAGCGGGTACGGCCAGTGGTACACAGGATAATGCCTCGTATATTGACGACTTCGAGAATGCCAAGAATGGTATTTCCGTGCTCGAGCCTACGTCATGGGTGCTCTCCAGCGTTCCTAACATCTTTGCCGAGTATAACGACAAGGACTCTGTGAGCAGCGGCTTCAATCGTGCCTTGCTGTCGTGGTATAACATCGATCAGTTGTTTACTGAACGTTCGTCGTCACTGACTCCTGGCCACATCAAGAGCGACCTTGATCAGTTGTCGAATCACTATGTCCGTGCTGTTTATGTCAGCGAGCTCTATCCCAACCGCGACCAGTCCACCTATAGCGGTGCAACGAATAAGTTGCCCATTCTCAATTTGGCTTACTATCCGCAAGAGCGTGGTCCGTACAATCTGTCGACAAATGTCAACTATGACGGAACGCTCCGTGATCCAGCGCATAAGTGGGGTGGTATGATGCGTAAGTTGGATACCAACGACTTCGAGTCTGCCAATGTCGAATATATCGAGTTCTGGTTGCTCGACCCGTTCATCTACTCTTCACAGCAATCCGATGCTGGCGACTATGGTGGCGACCTGTATATCAATCTGGGTGAGGTAAGCGAGGACGTGCTGCGCGATGGTAAGAAATTCTACGAGAGTGGTATGCCAGTTGATGGTACTGGCACTTTCCAGCGAACAGCTTGGGGTAAGATACCCGTACAGCCTACGCAGACCTATGCCTTTGCTACCTCAAGTGGTTCACGCGCCAAGCAGGATGTGGGCCTGAACGGTCTGACTGACGAGGAAGAACGCCAGCAGCCAGCCTATGCTGCTTTCCTCAATAATGTCAATGTGAACGATAGTGTGCGGGCAGCCTGGAATGCCGACCCTGCCAACGATAACTACCATTATTTCCGTGGTAGCGACTTTGATGCCCAGAAGACCAGTATTTTGGACCGCTATAAGCGCATCAATATGCCACAGGGCAACTCGCCAGACTCTGACCAGCAGACGGAAAGCTACGATACGTCGTACAAGACCTATCCTGACGTGGAGGACATCAATCAGGACTATACCCTCAACGAGTATGAACGCTATTTCCAATATAAGGTGAGCCTACGTCCTGAGGATATGCAACTGGGTCGTAACTTCATTACCGACATTCGTGAATATACCGCTCCGTTGCGTAATGGTAACAGGGAACAGGTGCGCTGGTATCAGTTCCGCATTCCCTTGACACAATACGACAAGCGTGAGGGTGGTATCAGCGACTTTACCAGCATCCGCTTTATGCGCATGTTCCTGACTGAGTTCCAAAAGCCTATCGTGCTGCGTTTCGGTTCTCTCGACTTGGTACGTGGCGAGTGGCGTGTCTATCAGCAGCCTCTTACCACAGGCTCGAACAGTGGAACATTGGAGGTGAGTGCTGTCAATATCGAGGAGAACAACGACAGGCGTCCTGTCAACTATGTGCTGCCTCCAGGTATCGAGCGTGTCACCGACCCCAGCCAGCCACAGCTGACAGAGGCCAACGAACAGGCATTATGTATGGTGGTGAAGAATCTGAGCAAGGGCGAGTCGAAGGCCGTTTATCGTAATACCACGCTCGATTTGCGTCGCTATCGCCACCTGCAGATGTTCGTGCATGCCAACCACCTGATGGACGACGTAACAGGTCTGGCTGACGACCAGTTGGCAGTCTTCGTACGTATTGGTTCTGACTATAAGAACAACTACTATGAGTATCAGATACCTTTGAAGTTAACACCCGATCGTAACGACTACAATCGTTTCAATGCCGACGACTGTCGTGCCGTATGGCCTGAGGCCAACCTGTTGGATATCAACCTCTCGCTGTTTACTGCCCTGAAGAAGGCGCGTAACAAAGCGCGTGCATTGGGTACTGCCAGCTATACCATGGAGTTCTCTGACTATGATCCTGACCACATGAACAACCGCATCAGCATTATGGGTAATCCGTCGTTAGGCGAGGTGAAAACGATGATGATTGGTGTGCGCAATATATCAGGTAGCCTGAAGTCGGGTGAGGTATGGGTCAACGAGTTGCGTTTGCAGGATGTCTCCAATAAGGGCGGTTGGGCTGCATCAGGTGCACTGAACATGCAATTGTCCGATGTGGGTTCACTGAATCTGGCAGGTAAGATTATCACTGAGGGATTCGGTGGCCTGGAGGAAGGTGTCATGCAGCGTACGACGGATAATTACAAGACCTACTCTTTGACAGCCAATGTCGAACTGGGTAAGTTCTTCCCCGATAAGGCTAAGGTGTCGGCTCCGCTTTACTATAGTGTGACGAAGGAAGAAACGCGTCCTAAGTATAATCCGCTGGACACTGATTTGGAGTTGGACGATGCCCTTGATGCTATGACCAGCCAGGAACGCGACAGTATTGAGTCCATAGCGGTTACCAAGACTACGACGACCAACTTCTCGCTGTCGAATGTCCGCGTGGGCATCAAGACCAAGCGTCACCCCATGCCTTACGACCCTGCCAACTTCTCGTTCTCCTACAGCCATCGTCATAGCCATCGCTCAGGCGAGACTGTTGTCTATGAAAACGATGACGAGTGGCGTGGTTCGTTCAACTATTCGTACACACCAGTATATAAGGCGTGGGAACCATTCAAGAATTCGAAGTCGAAATCGAAGTGGATGCAGTTGCCAAAGGCCTTTGGAGTAAACTGGCTGCCTCAGAATGTGACGTTCAATACAGAGATGTCGCGCTCGTATAACGAGTTGCAGGAACGCGATATGGACAACCTGTCAGGTGCTAAGATTCCTGTGCAGTGGAGCTCGTCGTTCTTGTGGAATCGTGACTTCACGCTGCGTTGGGACCTGACAAAGAACCTGCACATGAATTTCCAGTCAGGTACACGTGCAGAGATTGAAGAACCCTATGGCGATGGTCTGCCTATTAACAAGGACCTCTATCCTGATCGTTATTCTGCCTGGAAGGACTCCGTATGGCATAGCATCAAGCATTTTGGTACGCCACTCGACTATCGTCAGACCTTCACCGCCTCCTATCAGTTGCCTCTGAATAAGTTGCCGATTCTGGACTGGTTGACAGCTGATGCCAACTATACAGCCAACTACACTTGGCAGCGTGGTACGGAATTAGAGGACGGTACCACTCTGGGTAATACGATTTCGAACAATCGCCAACTTACCATCAATGGCAATCTGAATATGGAGACGCTCTACAACCACTTCCCATTCCTGAAGAAGGCCAACGAGCGCTTCAAGAAAGCCATTGCCAAGCCTAAGAAGACGGCCAAGACCACCGCTAAAAAGGACGATAAGAAGGATGATAAGAAGAATGCTAAGGCTGGTGTGCCCGCTGGTTCTGCCAGCGGGAAAAACGCCAATAAGACTGACGCACAGCTGCCCAAGAACAAGAATGCCTTCCAGAAGGAGGTGACGCTGAAGCCTGACACCACGTTGACCATCAGCCATAATAAGAAGTCGAAGCGACTCGTGGTAACTGCTAAGACCAAGGACGGCAAGACATATCCTATTAAATATAAGGTAATAGACCAGAATAAGATCCTGATTAAGAATCAGGATTCTGTGGCCATCAAACTCTCCGTGGTAGCCAAGCCCGCAGCTGATCAGGAATGGTGGTATAAACCAGCTCAGTCTGCAGCTCGTCTGCTGATGATGGTACGTACCATTGGACTGACATACCGCAACCAGAAATCAATGTCTGTACCAGGCTTTATGCCTAATGTTGGCGATGCCTTCGGACAGCGTACGGGTGGCGTAATGGCACCAGGTCTTGACTTTGCCTTTGGATTGGCTGGCGACTCTTATTTGCAGAAGGCTTACGACAATGGCTGGCTGCTGATGGTGGATAGTATGGCGTCGCCTGCTGCCACCAACCAGACCAATGATTTCCAGTTGCGTGCCACTCTTGAACCTGCCCGTGACTTGAAGATTGACCTGAATGCCTCGCGCACTGAGACAAAGGCACGTAGCATTCGCTATTCGTTGAATGGTATGCCTTCAACGCAGAGTGGAACGTTTAATATGACCACCATCTCCATCTCCAGTGCTTTCGAAACAATGGGCGATGCCAATTCGGGCTATCCTTCAAAGGTGTTCGATCAGTTCTGCGACGCTCTGCCTCGTTTCCAGCAGATGGCCTCTGCCCATTATGGTCAGGATGTGGATGCCTATAGTGCAGCAGTCATGATTCCTGCCTTCCTTGATACCTATACGGGTAGCGGACGTGGTTCGCTCGACTTGTTACCTACATTGGGAAAACTATTGCCAAACTGGACGATTCGATACTCTGGTCTGTCGAAGCTGAAGTGGTTCAACGAACACTTTAAGTCTATCAACATCAACCACTCCTATAAGTCTGTGTTTGCTGTGGGTAGTTATAATAGCAGCAGTGAGACGGCCTCTGTTCTGGGTTGGCATGTGCCTGCAGTAAGCATCAACGAGTCGTTCTCGCCCCTTATTGGCGTCGATGTGACCTTTGAATCGGGCATGACAATGAAGGCAGAATATCGTCGTACACGCAACCTGACACTCTCGATGACCAGTGTCCAGATCAATGAGTCGCGCTCGAATGATATTGTGGTGGGATTAGGGTATAAGATTAGCGACTTCAAACTGTTTGGCAGTGGTACTTCGCGCAAGATTAAGAAGGCTCAGCGTGGCAAGTCTAAATCTAATGAAACTAGTAAAACTAGCACTACTAGTAGTACTAGTTCAAAGAAGACCGGCATCAATCAGGATTTGAACATGCGACTGGATATTTCACTGCGCGACCAGGCTGCTATCACGCGTGACATTGCTACGCGTACCAGTGCTGCCAGCAGTGGCAACTCGGCGCTGAAGATATCGTTTATGGCCGATTATACACTGTCGCGCCTGCTGACCATGTCGTTCTACTACGATCGTCAGACCAATACCCCGCTGCTGTCGTCCAGTAGCTATCCTACAACGACACGCGACTTTGGCCTCTCGCTGAAGTTCTCGTTGACGCGATAATTTTTCACTTTTCACTTTTCACTTTTCACTTTTTTTTGTACCTTTGCAGCGTAATTTCTGCAAAGTACAAAAAAATATGGATACGATAAAGAAACTTTTTGCTCAGAAACTGATGGATATCAAGGCCATCAAGTTGCAACCTAACGAGCCATTTACATGGGCTTCGGGTTGGAAGTCACCCATCTATACCGATAACCGCAAGACTTTAGGTTTTGCCGATGTTCGTTCTTTCGTGAAGCTGGAACTCTGTCATGCCATTCAGGAGTATTTCCCTGAGGCTGAGGCTGTAGCTGGTGTGGCTACTGGTGCTATTGCACAGGGTGCTTTGGTGGCTGACGAGTTAGGACTGCCCTACGCTTACGTTCGTCCAAAGCCAAAAGACCACGGTATGGGTAATCAGGTGGAAGGCGAACTGAAGAAAGGTGCCAAGGTCATCGTGGTCGAAGACCTGATTTCTACTGGTGGCTCGAGTCTGAAGGCTGTTGCTGCTCTGCGCGAATATGGCGTAGAGGTCATTGGTATGGTGGCTTCGTTTACCTACGGTTTCCCTGTTGCTGAGGAGGCTTTCCGTGAGGCTGGTGTCAAGCTCGTCACATTGAGCGACTATGCCGCCGTGTTGGAGCAGGCTGCTGAGACTGGCTATATCAAGAAGGAAGAAATAGAAGTGTTGAACGAGTGGCGCAAGTCACCAAGTACGTGGAAGCAGAATGAGTAAGTTTGAAAGTAGCGTGAAGCAGATACCATATCCCGTTGAGAATGTGTATCGCAATATCAGTGATTTGAGTAATCTGGAGCGTGTCCGTGACCGTATCCCTGAGGATAAGTTGCAGGAGTTCCAGTTCGACAGCGACTCTGTGCAGGTAAGTGTGGCCCCCGTTGGTACCATCAAGCTCCGTATCATTGAGCGTGAGGAGAATAAGTGCGTCAAGTTCGAGACAGAACAGTCGCCAATCCCCTTCAATCTCTGGATTCAAGTGCTGCCTGTCAACGAGACGGAGAGCAAGATGAAGGTCACTGTGAAGGCCGACATTCCCTTTATGCTGAAGGGTATGGTCGCTGGTCCCCTTCAGGATGGTGTGGAAAAGATTGCTGATGCACTTGCACAAGTTCCTTATGTATAACCTTAATTAGTAATCATAATTACTCATTACTAATTACTCATTACTAATTATTGATAAAACAATGGCAAACAAACTTTGGGAGAAGAACTTCGAGGTGAATGCCGAGATTGAGCGCTTCACCGTTGGCAGAGATCGTGAGATGGACCTCTACCTGGCCAAGTACGACGTGTTGGGCTCGATGGCTCATATAACCATGTTGGAAAGCATCGGACTCATTGGCAAGGACGAACTGCCTTTGCTGTTGGCAGAGCTGAAGAATATCTATCAGATTTGCGAACGTGGTGAGTTCGTCATCGAGGATGGGGTAGAGGATGTACACTCTCAGGTAGAACTGATGCTGACGCGTAAGTTAGGCGATATGGGCAAGAAGATTCACTCGGGACGTTCGCGTAACGATCAGGTGCTGGTAGACCTCAAACTGTTTACCCGTCATGAACTGATGGAGGTGGCCGATGGTGTGAAGGTGCTGTTCGACGAACTTATACAGAAGAGCGAGCAGTACAAACAAGTGCTGATGCCTGGTTACACCCATTTGCAGGTAGCCATGCCATCGAGCTTTGGCTTGTGGTTTGGCGCATACGCTGAGTCCCTGACGGACGATATGCTGTTCCTGCAGGCTGCCTATAAGATGACCAACCGCAACCCCCTTGGTTCTGCAGCAGGCTATGGCTCTTCGTTCCCCTTGAATCGTCAGATGACTACCGACTTGTTGGGCTTCGACTCCATGGATTATAATGTCGTCTATGCCCAGATGGGTCGTGGCAAGATGGAACGTAACGTTGGCTTTGCCATTGCTACCATCGCTGGTACATTGGCCAAGATGGCTTTCGACTCCTGCCTGTTCAACTCGCAGAACTTCTCGTTTGTCAAGTTGCCTAAAGAGTGTACTACGGGTTCAAGCATTATGCCGCATAAGAAGAATCCTGATGTCTTCGAGCTGATCCGTGCCAAGTGCAACAAGTTGCAGGCTCTGCCCCAGCAGGTCACACTTATCATGAACAATCTGCCTGTAGGCTACTTCCGCGATTTGCAGATTATCAAGGAGGTATTCCTGCCTGCTTTCGACGAGTTGAAGGACTGCTTGCAGATGGCAGCCTACATTATTAATAAGATAGAGGTACGCGACGACATCCTCGACAACCCCATGTACGACCCCATGTTCAGCGTTGAAGAGGTGAACCGCCTTGCGTCTGAAGGTATGCCTTTCCGTGATGCCTACAAAAAGGTGGGACTCGACATCGAGGCAGGCACCTTCCGTCCCAACAAGGATATCCATCACACCCACGAGGGCTCGATAGGTAATCTTTGCAACGACCGCATCAGTGCCCTGATGCAAAGTATTCTCGATGGTTTTGCCTTCGAGCGAGTGACAGAAGCAGAGAAGCAATTGCTAAAATGAAAAAAATAATGGTGCGGAAGCAAATTATTCATTTTTCACTTTTCACTTTTCACTTACTCTTACTTCTCTCTTGCGAAGCAGAAAACGAGTATTCCACATGGCCATGTCGTTTTGCCTACGATAATGCCACCCATCAGGATGCCACGTTGGCATCATGTATGGATGTCAATGTGCCGGGCATGTTCTGCCTGATTACGGAGTCCGTGCGTGGTGGCGTGAAGTATCTGAACTTTAAGAGCAACTACAACGCAGCGAGCAGTCAGGTAGAGACAGAGGCAGAGAAGCGTGCAGAATATATACTGGGCCTGAATAACGGTATCATCGTAGGCTTTCAGAATGCTGTGCTCGACGATTTTGGAAACGCAAAGTTCGTGGCCTACGATGTCCAGTGTCCTAATTGTGTACGTGAAACCAACAACACGCTCAGTCCCAACTACGGCGTCAGCATGAGCGACAAGGGCATAGCCACTTGTGGAAAGTGTGGACGGAAGTACGACATGAACAATGGTGGCGTCTTGCAAAACGGACAACAGGGCGATACAGGATTGGAGAAATATGCAGCCTCTACATTCGGCCCGTTTGGGCATCTCAGCGTGTTCAGACACAGGTAAAAAGGGGAAGAAAAAGAAAAAATGATGTTGCGGAAGCAAATTTTTCACTTTTCACTTTTCACTTTTCACTTTTTTTCGTACCTTTGCAGCCGCTAAGGTCGCCGCGATGGTGGAATGGTAGACACGAGGGACTTAAAATCCCTTGGCTATTGCAGCTGTGCGGGTTCGAGTCCCGCTCGCGGCACGGAAAAACGAGACAGAGTGTTCTGCCTCGTTTTTTTTCGTCCTATTTGCTGTTGATGCCCTCAGTTAGCATCATTCATAGTGCCTGATCCGAACATCTATGCCGCTACCCTTCAGCTGTGACGGTATTCCGCTTAAGTCCGTCTGACCATAGTGATAGGGGAACAGCACCTTGGGCTTGACCGTCTTGGCAGCCTTCACCAATTGCTCCGTTGTCATTGTATAGGGCTGATTGCAAGGCATAAAGGCGATGTCGATATCCTTGATGTCCTGCATCTCGGGGATGTCTTCTGTATCGCTAGCAATGTAGATGCGCAGCCCGTCGATGGTCAGAATATAGCCATTGTCGCGACCTTTTGGGTGGAACTGTGTACGCCCTTCGGAATTATTATAGGCGGGTACTGCATCTACGTTGATGTCGCCTAACGTTGCACTTTGATTATTGTACAATACAGCGCATGGGCCGCCATACATTTCTGCGCACCGCTTATTCATGACAAGTTGCGTTTTTTCGCCTGTTAGCAACTTGATGGCCTCCTTGTCGAAGTGGTCGCCATGCTCGTGCGTTAAGAAGATGTAGTTAGCCTTCGGCATTGCGCTATAGTCAATCGTCTTGTTGCCAAGTTTCGTCACGGGGTCAATCTCTATCTCCTTACCATCGTACTCGATGCGGATGCTGGCGTGAACCAGCGCATGGAACTTCACCGTCTTGCCACTCTTGGTCTTGAATACATCCACCTCGTACGTGTCAGTCGTGACGGGCTTCTTGGCCTCTTTCCATGCAATGATACCACCCTTCAGATTCACAGCCTTATAACCCACTGCTGCCAGTCTTCCTGCAGCGCTGGCCGAGCGTCGTCCGCTCCTGCAATATACGGCAATCGTCTTGTCGGTAGGCAGCGCCACTTTCGCTTTCTCGATGAAGTCGCTTTGTGTCTGGTCAATGTTCAGGGCTCCCACGAGATGCCCCTCCTTGAACTCATCAGCTGTGCGCACATCCAGCACCACGACGTTAGGGTCATTCATCAACTCAGCGAATCCCTTCACGTCCGCATTCTCATAATTTGCCTGTGCACAGGCAGTATTCAGGCCTAAAGCGGCCATCAAACAAGCAAAGTACTTTTTCATCTTCATATTATTGTTTTTTATTTGGCTACAAATTTACTAATAATTCCTCAATAATCACTATTTTTGCCATTAGTTTTAAGTGTATTTAGGTATTACGCGTATGATTGACCAGATTATAGTATCCACAATTTAGCAAAGATACTAAGGGAAACAGGGGAAAAGATACGTACTAACAGGGGGAGAGAAGGCATGTAGCAGGGAGAGAGACGGCAATTTGTCAGATTCGGGCGTCCGCCCACATATATTAGGGCGGGCGCCCTGATATATTGGAGCACCCGCCCTGATATGCGTGAGCGGTCGGTCGGACCCGATTATTTATCCTTATAAGTAATCTGTTCCGTCAGTCTTCCCCCACACAATAAATATGTTATTAGAGTGCAAAGTTACGAAAAAATGAGAATAAATCAAAATTTATTTTGAATTTTGCTCGGTTTTCACTACTTTTGCAATCAATAACGTTATAATTTGCGATGATGAAAAGGTTTTTTGTTTTATTTGCTGTCCTGCTGTCGCTGACGGCTGTCGCTCAGCAACGCCTGAGAATCAGCATCTTGGGCGATTCGTACTCGACCTACCAGAACTATATTCCTGAGGGGAATGCCATTTGGTATTTCGAACCCATGGATGCCCGGAATACGGATGTCAATGACGTGCGCCAGACATGGTGGTGGCAGGTTGTGAAGGAGGGCGGCTATCTGTTGGAGAAGAATGAATCGTACAGTGGCGCAACAATTTGTTATACGGGTTATAACGACGAGGACTATAGCGACCGTTCGTTTATTACACGTCTGCCACGTGTGGGTAGCCCTGACATCTTGCTGATATTCGGTAATACTAACGACAGCTGGTGTGGCGCCAAGGTGGGCGAATACCAGTATAAGGACTGGAAGCGTGCCGACCTCTACACATACCGTCCTGCGCTGGCAAAGTTGCTGAACGATGCTCTGTCTCGTTATCCCAATGCGCGCATTTACTTTATCCAGAATACGGAATTGCGTAAGGATATCACGGAATCGACTGCCGTCATCTGTAAGCATTATGGTATTCCTGTCATTCAGTTGAAGGGTATCGAGAAAAAGTCGGGTCATCCTAATCAGAAAGGTATGAAGGCTATTAGTGAACAAGTGTTGAAAGCAATTAATGAATAAACAAGATATGATGAAGAAATGGATATTGATGCTGTTCGCAGCTATGACGTTAACAGCTGGGGCTGCAAGTCTGGAGCCCATGAAGAAAGAGAACCTGACAGTGGTTCCATCGGTCTTGAAGGTTGAAAACGGTATGGTCAATGTGACCATTACTGGTGTGATACCTGCCAAGTACATGAACAAGAAGGCCGTGCTGACCATTACGCCCGTTTTGCGCTATGTGCAGGATGGTGCCCGGCAGTCGGTCAAGGGATATGCTATTACGCTGCAGGGCGAAAAGGTGCAGGGTAACGATCAGGTCATCAACTATAAGGAGGGTGGCAACTTTAAGATTACGACGAACTTCAAATACGTGGCAGCCATGCACAAGAGTGAGTTGTGGCTGGAGTTTGACGCCAACATCAGTGGTAAGCAGAAAGATATGGACGCCCTGAAACTGGCTGATGGCGTTTTGGCAACGAGTGAGCTGTATCGTATGACGCTGACTTCTGCCCGTCCGGCAACAGCATCTTTCTCTTTTGAGCGTGCCATTGCCCAAAAGCAGGAGGCTAATATCCGCTTCCTGATTGAACAGGCTGAGTTGCGCAAGAGTGAGTTGAAGAACGGTTCTGTACAGGAGTTCGTAAACCTGTTGCAGCGCATCAGTGCCAACAACAAGAATCTGTCGTTGAAGAATGTGCAGGTGTCTGCATACGCTTCGCCTGATGGTGGTGTGGCGCTGAACGAGAAGCTGGCCAGCAAACGTCAAGAGAATACAGAAAACTACGTGAAGCAGCAACTGAAGCAGGCTAAGGTGAATGGTGATGTGGAGTCGAACTATACCGCTCAGGACTGGGAGGGATTCCAGCAACTGGTAAAGGCTTCGAATATCCAGGACAAGGACGTGATTCTGCGCGTGCTCTCCATGTATCAGGATCCTGAGGAGCGTGAGCAGCAGATTAAGAATATGAGCCACGGCTTTAAGGAGTTGGCTGATGGTATCCTGCCAGAACTGCGTCGTGCCCGTATGACTATCAACTACGAGACGATGGGACGTAGCGACCAGCAGATTCAGGACCAGCTGAAGAACGATGCGAGCAAATTGAGCGTTGACGAACTGTTGTATGCTGCCTCTCTGGCTAAGACGGATGCAGAGAAGGAAAGCATCTATCGCACGGCTGTCAAGCAGTATCCTGAGGATGTCCGCGCCTATAACAATATGGGCGCTATGGCTTTCGACAAGGGTAACTATGTCGAGGCTCAGCAGTGGTTGGAGCAGGCTCGTCAGAAGAATACGAACCATGCTGAGGCCAATGCAAATCTGGGACTACTGGCTCTGCAGCAGGGCGACCTCAGTTCTGCAGAGAACTACATCGGACGTGCAGCAGGTGCCAGCAATCAGAACGAGGTGCTGGGCAATTTGCATCTGGCTCAGGGTAAGTATGCACAGGCAGAGAAGGATTTTGGCAACCTGAAGACCAATAGCGCTGCACTGGCACAGCTGATGAATAACAACTATGCCAAGGCTGCCCAGACACTTGATGGTGTGAGCAAGGCCGATGGCATTACTTATTATCTGAAGGCTATCTTGAGTGCCCGTCAAGGCAACGACTCTGCTGCTCAGCAGCTGAAGAGCCAGGCTATTGAAAAATATCCTTGGCTGAGCAACTGGGCCAACGACGATTTGGAATTTAATAAATAAGGTATTAGGAGATAACAAGTGAAGCAGTATTGCTTATTATGTCTGGCTGTGATGTTGTTGCTGACAGGATGCGGTCCTGGTCGCAACAGCTTCCGCATTGAGGGACGTCTGCGCCACATGAATCAGGCTGAGTTCTATGTGTATAGTCCTGATGGCGGCATCAAAGGCATCGATACCATTAAGGTTCACGAAGGTCGCTTTGCATACGAGACCATGTTGCGTGAACCGGCTACGTTTGTTGTGATATTCCCCAATTTCTCAGAATTGGCCGTATTTGGCGAGCCTGGTGAGAAGGCGGAAATCAAGGGTGATGCCTCTCACATGAAGGAGATGACCGTGAAAGGTACTGATGACAACGAGGAGATGACCAAGATACGTATGGAAATCAACCGTTTGACACCTCCAGAGATTCCCAAGGCCGTAGAGGCTTTTATTAAGGAACACCGTAACTCACAGGCTAGTATCTATCTGCTGAAGCGTTATTTCATTGCCGATCCCCAGGCTGATCTCAGGCAAGCGGCCATTCTTGCCAAGATGCTGTTGGATGCAAATCCGGACAATGGACAACTCTTACAACTTAACAAACAGCTGAAGTCTCTTCGCAATGCATCATTGAACCTGTTGCCCAAGTTTACGGCTACCGACGTCAAAGGGCGTCAGGTCAGCGAAAAGGATTTGAAGGCGAAGGTGAACGTGGTGACATTGTGGGCCTCGTGGAACTACCAGAGCACGGATATACAACGTCGACTGAAGGATAAGAAAAAGAAGTATGGCGACAAGCTGGCCATTGTCAGCATCTGTCTGGATGGCAGTCCTGCAGAATGTAAACGCACGGTGGTCGATCGCGACTCGCTGAAATGGTCGACGGTATGTGACGGACGCATGTGGGAGACGCCTCTGCTTGGCAAGTTCGGTTTCAGCGACATTCCCGCCAATGTCGTTGCCGACAACAAGGGGCGCATCATAGCGCGCAACCTGTCGCCCATGAAACTCGATGAGAAGATAGAGGGACTCCTGAAAGATGAAAAATGAATAATAAGAATGAAATATTAAAAATGAAGAAGCTACAATTATTACTGGTAACATTATTGATGATGGTGACAACGGTGCAAGCACAGAATTTTAAGTTCGACGAGGTGACTTATACCCCCAAGCAGACGACTTTCCGTTTGTTTGCTCCTGCCAATGCCAAGAAGGTCGTAGTACGTATCTATAAGGAAGGACAGGGTGGTAAGGCGTTGAAAACCATCAAGATGACGCTAAAGGACGGCCTTTGGACGGCAACAGCCGATGGCGACCTGATGAACAAGTTCTATACCTTCGATATGGGTCGTGGCGAGTGCCCTGGCGTATTTGCAAAGGCTGTGGGCGTCAATGGCAAGCGTGGCGCTATCATCGACACGGAGAAAACGTTCCCAGAACACTGGTGCTGTGACCAGCATCCCATCATCAAGTCGCCTGCCGACCTCGTCATTTACGAGATGCATCATCGCGACTTCTCCATTGCACGTCCAGATGCCAAATATCCGGGCAAGTTCCTGGCACTGACAGAACCGTGGGCCATCGAACACCTGAAGACGTTAGGTGTGAATGCCGTTCATATCCTGCCCAGCTATGACTATGGTTCAGTGGACGAGACTCGTCTCAGCGATAATAAGTACAACTGGGGCTACGACCCCGTGAACTATAATGTGCCCGAGGGTGGCTATTCCACTGATCCCTACGACCCCTACTGCCGTATCCGCGAGTTCAAGGAGATGGTGAATGCCCTCCATGAAGCAGGTATTGCCGTTATCCTCGACGTGGTGTATAACCATACTTACGACATCGAGCATAGCAACTTCCAGCGCACGTATCCCGACTACTACTATCGCAAGACGGCTGACGGACAGTACAGTAATGGTTCAGGTTGTGGTAATGAGACGGCATCTGATCAGCCGATGATGCGCCAGTTCATGATAGAGTCGGTGAAGTACTGGTATAACGAGTACCGTGTAGATGGCTTCCGTTTTGACCTGATGGGTTGTCACGACATTGAAACCATGAATGCCATCCGTGCCGAACTCGACAAGATCGACCCCTCTATCCTGATGTATGGCGAGGGATGGAGTGCAGGACAGTGTGCCTTGCCTAACGACAAGTTGGGCATGAAAGCGAATATGACCAAAATGCCTGGTATTGCAGCCTTCTCGGACGAGATGCGCGATGCCATGCGTGGTCCGTTTAGCGACGATACCGTTTCTGGTTGGCTGGGACGTTTGAATACCCATAAGCCTGGACAGCAGCCAGGAAATGTCGAAGTAGAGAGCCTGAAGTTCGGTATCGTTGGTGGCGTAAGTCATCCGCAGGTTAATATGAAGAATGTGAACTACAGCCAGAAACCTTGGGCTTTGGAGCCTACGCAGATGATTGCCTACGTTTCCTGTCATGACGATATGTGTCTGGTAGATCGTCTGAAGGCCAGCATACCAAAGCTGTCGCAGGAAGAACTGATTCGCCTTGACCTGTTGGCACAGACTGCCGTATTTACATCGCAGGGTGTTCCCTTCATGCTGAGTGGTGAGGAATTGCTGCGTACCAAGCAGGGTGTACACAACTCTTTTGAGTCGCCCGACAGCATCAATCAGCTGGATTGGAGCAATAAGGAACGTTTCCCGCAGGTCTTTAAGTACTATAGCGACCTGATAGCCCTACGTCGCAACCATCCTGCTTTCCGTTTGGGCGATGCTAATCTGGTTCGTAAGCACTTGGAATTCCTTGAGGCACCCAGTGGTGTCGTTGCTTTCATGCTGAAGAACTATGCGGGACGTGACGACTGGCGTAACATCATTGTTATCCTCAATCCTAAACGTGAGATAGTGACTGTCAACATCCCCAAGGGCATGTATACCATAGTCTGCAAGGATGGCGAAATCGATGAAGACTCTACCGATAAGATTTTTGGTCGTCGTACGACTGTTAATCCGCAATCGGCACTCATTCTGCATGATTAAACCACTGTAACGTGTAGAAATAACATTTTTTAAACAGAAAATCTTTGAAATTAATTAATAATATTGTATCTTTGCAGACGAAACTTATTTTTTGTAATATTAATAACCATTTTTAACTCATTAAAATTATGGAGAAAAAAGCTCTTCCAATGATGTCGTTCGTTCAGTCGATAACGACGTGTTTCAAGAAGTATGTAACGTTTAAGGGTCGCGCTCGCCGCTCTGAGTACTGGTGGTTTGCTATTCTTAACTACATCCCCAGCGTTGCCATCTCTTATCTCTTCTCATGGAAGCTCGAGCAGCGTTCAGAGCTGGAGTCGCAGATTGCTGGCGCATTGTTTGATCAGGAGAAGCAGGATGCACTGCTCGCTCAGGCCAGCGCTGTTGACAGCACCTTCACGACATGGGCATGCATTCTCGGTATCATCATGCTGCTTCTGATACTGCCCGCATTGGCTGTTCTGACACGTCGTCTGCACGATACAGGCCGCAGTGGTTGGATGATTTGGCTGCTGATTATTCCCGTTGTTAACTTGGTAATGGCTATCCTTATCTTCGTCTGGACAATTCTTGACAGCAAGCCCGAGGAGAACAAGTACGGTCCTTCGCCAAAATATGTCGATGCAGAATAGATAGCAGGATAAAAGTAAATCTATATAGAATGGGCACTTCCTATTACGGAAGTGTCTTTTTTTTTGTGAATGATGACAATCTGCAGAGGTCTGCGTCTTTATAAATACAAATAGAACAACTAAAACATTTCAAAATTTATGAAGACAAGCTATCCGAAGATTGGTATTCGCCCAACGATTGATGGTCGTCAGGGCGGTATTCGCGAGGGGCTGGAGGAGAAGACAATGAATCTGGCCAAGGCAGTGAAGAACCTGATAGAGAGCACGCTGAAGAATGGCGACGGCAGTCCCGTTGAGTGTGTCATCAGTGACACGACAATAGGTCGTGTGGGTGAGAGTGCCGCTTGCGCAGAAAAATTCGAGCGCGAGGGTGTGGGATCGACCATTACTGTGACATCGTGCTGGTGCTATGGTTCAGAGACGATGGACATGAATCCGCAGTACCCGAAAGCAGTATGGGGCTTCAATGGTACGGAGCGTCCTGGAGCTGTCTATCTGGCTGCAGTGTTGGCTGCCCATGCCCAAAAGGGTCTGCCCGCTTATGGTATCTATGGTCATGATGTGCAGGACTTGGACGACAACACCATTCCTGAGGATGTAGCCGAAAAGATTCTGCGCTTTGCCCGTGCTGCTCAGGCTGTGGCTACGATGCGCGGCAAGAGCTATCTGTCGTTAGGTAATACATGTATGGGTATCGCTGGCTCGATAGTCAATGCCGATTTCCTGCAGCAGTATCTCGGCATGCGTACGGAATATGTTTCTTTGGTAGAGATTCTGCGTCGTGTGGACTTTGGCATCTACGATAAGCAGGAGTTCGAGAAGGCTATGAAGTGGGTAGACAAGTACTGCAAACCCAACGAGGGCCACGACTATAACGAGGACCGCCCGTTGTTCCCTGGCGTGCCCATGACAACCTTCAACGGTAAGGGCAAGGGCAAGAACCGTCAGGAGAAGGACGAGGATTGGGAGTTCACCGTGAAGACGATGATGATTATCCGCGACCTGATGCAGGGCAGCGAAAAACTCCTCGAGATGGGCTATAAGGAAGAGGCTATCGGCCATAACGCCATCGCAGCAGGTGTACAGGGACAGCGTCAGTGGACGGACTACAAACCCAACTTCGATTTCCCTGAGTCAATGATGTGTACCAGCTTCGATTGGAACGGTCCACGCGAAGCCTACACGCTGGCTACAGAGAATGACTTCCTGAATGGTATGTCGATGCTGTTTGGCCATCTGCTGACCAACAAGGGTGTGATGTTCTCGGACATCCGTACTTACTGGAGCCCGGAGGCTGTAGAGCGCGTGGCAGGTACGGTGCCCAGCGGTTTAGCTGCTGGTGGTTTCATCCACCTCATCAACAGTGGTGCCACAACGCTGGACGCTACAGGTGCCATGAGCGATAAGGACGGCAACCCCACCATCAAGAACTTCTGGGAGATGGATAACAACGACGTAGAGGCTTGTCTGAAGGCAACCTCATGGATGCCTGCCGATCGCGACTACTTCCGTGGTGGTGGCTATAGCTCGCACTTCGTCACCCGTGGCGGTATGCCGATGACCATGCTGCGCCTGAACCTCGTGGCTGGCTTGGGTCCTGTGCTGCAACTGGCTGAAGGTTGGACGGTAGAGCTCGACCCCAAGACGCACGATATTCTGGACAAACGTACCGACCCCACATGGCCTACCACTTGGTTTGCCCCACGCCTTGATCCCTCGAAGGATGCCTTCAAGGACGTCTATAGCGTCATGAACAACTGGGGAGCCAATCACGGAGCCATCTGCTACGGACACGTAGGTGCCGACCTCATCACGCTGTGTGCTATGCTGCGCATCCCCGTATGCATGCACAACATTGCGGATAAGGATATCTTCCGTCCTGCCGCATGGAATGCATTTGGTATGGACAAAGAAGGCGCAGACTATCGTGCCTGCGCCAACTTTGGCCCTATCTATAAGTAGGAATTACACAATAGGGACGGTTCCGCTGTGTAATTTTCCATTCCTTATTTGACTGTAAAGTCGAAGGATTGCAAATCCTCATCCCTTGACGACTTGCCGTAGAGAATCTGGTACTTGCCAGGCTTTACGGCAAGTTCGTCTATCTTCTCTTCGTAGTATTCGAAAGCCTCACCGTCAAGTGTAATCTCAGCTTGTTTGGTCTCACCAGCCTTGAGACTCAGTTTCTGGAAACCCTTCAGTGCCTTGATGGGAGCACCGGCATCGCCGAGACGCTTCACGTAAACCTGTACGGTCTCAGTACCCTCACAATCGCCAGTATTGCTAACGGGAACGGTGAGCGTAACCTTGCCGTTCTTCTTCATCGATTTGGCTGACAGCTTACCCTGGCCTACATTGAAGGTGGTATAGCTCAGACCATAGCCGAAGGCATACTGTGGTACGCCAGTGAAGTAACGATAGGTGCGGTTCTTCATCGAGTAGTCCATGAAGTCGGGCAGGTCGTCGTTCGAACGATAGAACGTGACAGGCAGTTTGCCACCAGGATTGTAGTCGCCAAAGAGTACATCGGCCAATGCCTTGGCACCACCCTGACCAGGATACCACGCCTGCAACAAGGCATCGTACTGACCTTCGACACTGCCGAAAGCGATAGCTGAACCAGAGCAGTTCACGAAGATAACGGGTTTGCCTGTCTTATGCATGGCCTTAACCAGCATCTGCTGAACCTTTGGCAACTCGATGGTCTGCTTGTCGCCACCTTCACCTTCCATACGGGCACTGATACCGCCAATAATAACGATGGCATCAGCCTGACGGGCCACATTGGCCAAATCGGTGAAGTCAGCAAGTTTGCGTTCGCAGATGTCACCACGCAGCATGGCGAACTGTCCCTTGCCACGACGGTATTCGATGACAACATCGTAGTCCTTGCCTTTCTCAACATTAAACGACTTATACTCTACACCACGACGTCCAAAACCAAAGCCACGACGACCACCGCCGCCCTTGTTCTCTTCAACTACCTGACCGTTGACCTTCAGCACATAGCCATTGTCTGAACTCAGCGTGTACTTCATTTCGCCAGTGAACGTGGCCTTATAGGTACCACTGATGCGTACGCAGATATTGTCGTTGCTGACACCCTCGGCAAAGCCCCAGGCACCAAATGTCGAGAAGTTCAGTTCGTTGTAGTAGCCAGTCTTGACGGGAGCGATAGTCTTATCTTCGAACGGTGATGTCTCTGAATTCCAGAATTCTACCTTCACACCCTTGCCGCCATTGAAGTCGGGCAGATTATGGACTGTCTGGTACTCGTCGTTCAGTTCACAAGCCTTCTGGTATATTAATGTTGCACCAGGAACAGCGTTTCTGATACCTTCCAACAGCGAGTGCTTGTGGTTGTCGGTAGGTGTGCCACCGTAGTTACCGTTCAGCAGTTCAATATCCTCGGCATTGGGACCTAACACGGCAATAGTCTTAATGCTTTTCGACAGGGGTAACACGCCCTTGTTCTCCAACAGTACCATTGATTCGCGCGCAGCCTGGGTTGCCAGGTCGTTGTTCTTCTCGCTGCTGATAGCCGATGCAGGAATCTTAGCCCATGGTAACGACTCAGCGGGGTCGAACATACCCAGTTCGAAGCGACCTCTCAGCGTATAGCGCAGGTGCTTGTCTAACTCTTCTTCTGTGATGAGGCCTTTCTTCAGACCTTCAGCCAACGACATAAACACCTTGCCACACTCCAGATCGGTACCATTCAGTACGGCATCGACAGAGGCAGACAAGCCATCTTTATGTGTCTCGTGCTGACCACGGTTATAGAAGTTGTTGATGGCGTCGCAGTCGGTGAGCACAATGGCATCATAGCCCCACTTGTTGCGCAGAATGTCAATTAACAGACGGTCGCTGGTACAGCAAGGTTTGCCCTCGAAACGCTGGTAGGCGCACATCACCTCGCGTACGTTACCCTTTTTCACCAGAGCCTTGAAGGCTGGCAGGTAGGTCTCCCACAGATCACGATTCGTAGGCTCTACGTTCATCGAGTGGCGCAAGGGTTCAGGACCGCTGTGTACGGCATAATGCTTCGCGCACGCGTGTGTTTTAAAATAGGTCTTGCCATTCAGCGTGACAGGTTCCTGCATACCCAATACGGTCTGCACGCCGAGAACAGCATTCAGATAGGGGTCCTCACCGCACGTCTCCTGACCACGACCCCAGCGTGGGTCACGGAAGATATTGACGTTAGGACACCAGAATGTCAGTTCAGGATTGCCAGGATAGTATGTGGCACCCTGAGGAACGTTGAACAGCTTAGGGTCATTGTGGTCGGTGCGGTTCCAGTTGGCACGAGCCTCGTCAGAAACCTGCGAGAATACGTTGTACACCAGCTGTGCATTGAACGCAGCAGCCAGACCAATAGGCTGTGGGTACACGGTATAGCCGCCCTGACGAACACCATGGCAGGCCTCGCTCCACCAGTTGTATGAAGGAATGCCGAGACGGTCGATGGATACCGACTTGTTCATCATCAGACCCACTTTCTCTTCTGGGGTCAACATACCTAACAAGTTTTCCACGCGCTCTGCACGAGGCAGGTTAGGATTCTGCCAGGCATACTTGTATTGTGCACATACAGGAATGCTCGCAAACAAGGCGAGTGCAATGGAAGTAAGAATAGTTTTTGTCTTCATTGATGGTTTGGTTTTATTTGAGTGAATGAATATGTTTGTGCCTGCAAAGGTACAAACATATTTTGAATAATACAAGTATTTATTGTGATTTGTCTCTTTCTTACTTGAATATCTTTTGGGCAAACATAGTCAGATAGATGCGCCAGTTGCGCCAGATGTGTCCGCCATCGGTTTCGACGTACTCATATTTGTAGCCCTTAGAATCCCAATAATTACGCAGGTCGACAGTACTCTGATAGAGGAAATCGGTGCTGCCCATTCCCATCCAATACAGCTTTGGCTTGCTGCCGAAAAGACGGGCCGACTGCTGTGCGAAGTCGGGGTCGGCTTTGATTTGCTCAGCAAAAGGCTGGTTCATGTTGAAGTCCTTGCCCAGATGTAGACCAGCAGAGAAAAGACCGTAGTAGTCGAAAGTGGTGGGGTAGGTGAGACTGATGCCAAAGGTATGGCCACCACCCATTGACAGACCGCATACCGCACGACCTTCACGCTTCTTAATGGTGCGATAGTTGGCATCGACATAGTTCACAATATCCATGAAACTGGCAGGAATGGTAGCAGCGGCAGGTGTCGTCGGACCAGTACCGCCATCGCGGAATCCAGGAGTGTACATGCCGAACGACCACTCGCCAGGAGCAGCCTGACAGTTGGGGTTGCCATTTGGCATGACGACAATCATGGGCTTGGCCTTACCTGTTGCAATCAGATTGTCGAGAATCTGGGCAGCACGTCCGAGCTCGCTCCACGCATTCTCGTCACCACCAGAACCATGAAGCAGATACATGACAGGATATTTGCCACCCTTGTCGTAACCAGGTGGTGTATAGATGGTCATACGACGCTGCATCTTCAGCGTGGGACTATTGTACCATACCTTCGAGAGGTTGCCGTGGGGTACCTCGTTTACGCGATACAAATCTCCCTTATCGCCCTTCTCATTGCTGATGATAAAGATATTGGTAAACGACACGATGTCACGGTTGACGTAGATGTTGGCAGGGTCCTTGACACCCGTCATGCCGTCTATGTTAAAGGTATAGCTGTACATCTCAGGAGCCAGCTTCTGGGTGGTATAGCTCCATACACCATTCTTGCCTTCTACGAGCTGGGCCACGCCTGGGGCATCGTAGGTGCCATAACCCTCCACTTGGATGGGCTTTGTAGGCAGGAAATCGCCAGTCACTTCGACCTTGATGGCCTTGGGGGCATAGATGTTAAATGTTACGGTACCATTGGGATTGACAACGGGCGACTGAACGCTGGCACTATTGAATAGCTTTTCTTGTGCCGAGGCTCCGAGGCAGACCATTGCCAGAGCCATCATAATTGATTTTCTCATATTTATTATTATCTTTTTAAGAGGTTGAGTTTCACGTTGGGTTTCATTACGTCGTGAGCCTTCGTCTGACTGGCCTTGGCCTTGGCGGTGAGGGTTGCCTTGATGTCCTGTGCTGAGGCAGCAACGATGAACTGATATTCACCATCGGCAACAACCCAAGCAGAGGCAGCTTCATCGAACGAGGCAAGGTCGGCAGCCTTCACGGTCAGCTTCAATGTCTCACTCTCGCCGGGCTTCAACTGTTTGGTCTTGGCGTAAGCCTTCAACTCCTTTACAGGTTTGTTGGCTGCCTTGTTGTCAGGAGCGGAGATGTAAAGTTCTACGACCTCCTTGCCCTCGTATTTGCCCGTATTCTTAACGGTGACGCTGACCTCATAAGCATCGCCCTTCTCAGCAATCTTAGCATCACTATACTCGAAGGTGGTGTAGCTGAGACCATAGCCGAAGGGATAGCTGACGGGTACCTCGAACGAATCGAAGTAGCGATAGCCTACGTAAACATCTTCTTCATAGTCGGTATAGTCAACATTCTTCACGTTGCCCTTCTTACCCTGATTCAGCATGTCAATACGGGGATCTTCGTCAATGGGGAAGTTCTTGGATGAGTAGGCATCGCTGAACTTGATGGGCCACGTCATGGTGAACTTACCAGAGGGTGACTGTTTGCCGCTGAGCACGTCAACGACACTGTTGCCGCC
The DNA here is from genome assembly GCA_946404405.1 of uncultured Prevotella sp. Lineage (GTDB taxonomy): Bacteria > Bacteroidota > Bacteroidia > Bacteroidales > Bacteroidaceae > Prevotella. Next base: position 65,658 of record CAMJDL010000003.1, on the reverse strand, counting down.
TTCCTGACCAGCCTGCCAAGCGCAGAGGATGGCATCGGGCAGATCTTTCCATGTAGCCGTCTCGATGACACCACCGATGTTCAGCAGCACGACAACCTGCTTGCCAGCCTTATGGTACACGTCGCACACCTGTTGGATGAGCTTCATTTCAGAATCGTTCAGATTGAAGTCGGCCACCTTGCGGTCGATGAACTCGCCAGAGATACGTCCAATGGTGATGATGGCGACATCAGCAACATTGGCCTGTGAAGCCAGTTCTTCAGCGGTGAATTGCTTCTCGGCAGGCAGTGTGCCAGGCATGAAGCTGGCCAGCATAGCAGCCTGCTTGTCTTTCTTTGCCATCTCCTCAAGGGCTTTTTTCTGAGCCTCTTTGGCCTCGGCGATATATTTTTCGTAAGTTGCCTTCAACTCATCACTGACAGTATAGCCGCCATTCTTCAGACCATCGAGCAGCGAGACGACATAGGCATGGTTCACATTACCGGAACCTGTGCCGCCAGCAATAAAGTCGTAAGAGGTACAGCCATACAGGGCTACATTCTTGATATCTTTTCCGAACGGCAACACCGGCGCAGCCAATTTCTCATTACTCATTTCTAATTTCTCATTTTTCATGAGCACCATACCTTCGGCAGCAGACTGGCGAGTCACGGCAGCATGAGCCTTCAGGTTGGGCTTGTTGGAGTACTTATAGCCCTGGAAACGCGGACTGCGCTCTACAAGGTTCAAGGTGCGCTTGACGCAAAGGTCGAGATCAGCCTCGTTGAGCTTGCCGCTCTTCACGCCAGCCACAATCGAATCGAACTGCTCGTCCTTACCCGGCTGTAGCATGTCGTTACCAGCCCACATCTGCTTGGCACCGTCCTTGCCTCCAAACCAGTCGGTCATCACCGTTCCTTCGTAACCCCACTCGTCGCGCAGGATGGTGGTGACGAGGTCTTTGTTTTCAGAGGCGTATATGCCGTTGATATAGTTGTAAGAGGTCATCACCGTCCAGGGCTTAGCCTCCTTAATAGCAATCTCAAACCCCTTCAGGTATATCTCGCGCAGGGCACGCTGGGAGATATGTGCATCGGTATTCATGCGGTTCGTCTCCTGATTGTTGGCAGCGAAGTGCTTGATGCTCGTACCCACATCGTTCTTCTGAACGCCAGTGATGTAGGCGGCAGCGGTCTTACCAGCCACCACGGGATCTTCAGAATAGTATTCGAAGTTACGTCCGCACAGCGGGTTACGCATGATGTTCAGGGCAGGAGCCAGCAGCACGTCAGCACCATATTCCTTGACCTCTTCGCCAATAGCCTGACCAACCTCCTCTACCAACTGCGTGTTCCATGTTGAGGCCAGCAGCGTACCAATGGGGAAATGGGTGCAATAGTATGTGGCACTGTCGCCTTCGCGCTTGGCGTCAATACGCAATCCGGCAGGACCGTCAGCCAGTACCACTGCGGGAATGCCCAGTGAGTCGAGAGGATAGGTGGTACCAGCGGCACCAGGGACTATACTTTGTGTGGCACCAATCACGGCATCATCACCAGAGAAGCCTTTCATACCTACACCAATCACAAAATGGGCCTTGTCTTCAAGTGACATCTTACCCATCACCTCTTCTTGATTGATGGTGTTCTTAGTTACTTTGTCGGCAGAATTACAGCCCACCATAAAGGTGGCTACTGCCAAAACGAATAATGCGGATTTTTTCATAAGCTCTTATTTGAAAAGTAATGGGGTAAACTCAGTAAGATAGATACGCCAGTTGCGCCAGATGTGACCACCGTCGGTCTCCAGATAGGTGTATTTGTGCTTCTTCGAGTCGAGGTAAGCACGCAGGTCGTTATTGTTCTTGATGAGGAAGTCGGTCTTTCCGATACCAATCCAGAATAGTTTGGGATTCTTCTTGAACAACTGGTCAATCTTGCCATTGCGGTTCTCGTAGATATTGGGATGTCCGTTGGGGTCAGGCTGTTGCTGGTCGACAGCGGCAGAGAACAGACCTACATAGTCGAACAGGTCAGGATTGTTGATAGAGATAAATAGGCTGTGGAAACCACCCATCGACAGTCCTGCAATGGCACGGTGGGCCTTGTCTTTCTTGACACGATAGGTCTTCTCGATGAACTTCACCACATCAGGGAATGCCGTCTCGAAGCTACCCTCCATGGTCTTGGGCAGCATCATCGTGGGTACCTTGAAACCATTCGATGTCTCACCAGGACAAGCCTCCTCAGAGATGTTGCCGTTGGTCATTACCAGAATCATCGGTTCGGCCTTGCCTTGTGCAATCAGGTTGTCCATAATCTGAGCAGCACGTCCCAGTTCACTCCATGCATTCTCGTCGCCACCAATACCGTGCAGCAGATAGAATACGGGGTACTGTTTTTTGCTGGTTTCGTAGCCGGCAGGGGTATAGACAGTCAGACGACGCGTCAGACCAGCCGTAGGACTCTCGTACCACACCTTACTGACGGTGCCATGTGCCACCTTATTAACTTTATAAAGGTCTGTACGGGCATTGCCTCCGATGAGCAGTACGCTGAACAGGTTGTTGATATCGCGAATGTTGTAGACGTTCAAAGGGTCTATAATCTTGACACCATCCACAATCATGTTATACGTATAGAGCTCGGGCTGCAACTTATCTGTCGTAAAACTCCACACACCCTGATCATTCTTTACGAGGTCTGCTACACCTGGAGTATCGTAGGTATTACCCTGGTACTCGATTGTCTTTGGAGGTAGAAAGTCACCAGTAATCTGCACAGTCTTCGCCTCTGGGGCTATCAGGTTGAAAGTCACTGTGTTGTCTGCGTGTACGTCGGGTGATGACACTTGCGGCCCCTGTCCCCAATTCAAGTTTTGTTGGGCTTGTGCTGCCAAACCGCTGAGGCTTAGGACAGCCAGAATTACTAATTTTCTCATAGTCAATTGCTCTCTTTATAGTTATTAGATGTTGCAAATATACGAAAAAAAATGATACATGACGACAAAACGCAAAAATATTAGTCTTTTTTATATATGAAGAAGATACTGGTTTTACTTTGTGCCATCCTGCCTACAATGGTGGGGGCACAGACCTTTGAGACGCGATACGAGCGTAGTGTCAGCGACCTGATGAAGGACGTCGGCAAGCGTTTTGGTGTGAAGTTCAAGTTCGACGCGAATGTTGATACTGTGGGCAAGCGTCTGCCGTATGCCGACTTCCGCGTGCGCCCCTATTCGCTGGAGATGACGCTCGACAACATTTGCAAATATTACGACTGGAACTGGTGGAAGCAGAGTGGTAACTCGTATAAAATCAAGTTGTATGAGTATCCGCGTCGTCATGAGCAGGAAGGTAAGATGATGCTCGATTACCTGTCGTCTTTATATAATAATAAGGAACAATGGGAAGCCCGTCGCGACTCACTCCGTCGTGAGGTTCGCCAGCGCTTGGAACTCGATGCCTTCCTGGATTCGTGTAATCGGAAAATGGTCAATGGTCAATGGTCAATGGTCAATGTGCAACTCTCGAAGGTTCGCAAGCACGATGGCTATACCACCCAGAACATCTGCATCGAACTGACACCAGGCCAGCACCTCTTTGGTACCATCTACGCCTGTGCACCAGTCAAAAGCAAAAAGCTAAAAGCCAAAAGCCAAAAGCCTTTGATTATCTGCCCTGACGGCCATTGGCCCTACCGCTACCGCAAGGACGAACAGCAACGTTTAGGCACCTTGGCTCGTATGGGTGCCGTGTGCGTCGATTTCGACCTCTATGGGTGGGGTGAAAGCGAAAAGGAGGTAGGAGAAGCAGCCCATCATACCAGTCGTGCCCACGTCTATCAGGCAGCATGTGGCTATATCTTGCTTGACTGGATGCTGACGCATCGTAAGGACATCGATCCTGAGCGTGTGGGCGTGATGGGTGGCTCAGGCGGAGGTACGCATACCGTACTGCTCTCTCTGCTCGACGAACGCGTCACAGCCTCGGCCCCCGTAGTCCATCTGGCCTCGCACTTCGATGGTGGCTGTCCCTGCGAGAGTGGTAAACCCGTACAGCTAAGCGGAGGTGGAACGTGTGAACCGGAACTGGCTGCTGTGATGGCCCCCAAGCCCATGCTGATTGTTTCGGATGGAGGCGACTGGACATCCAGCGTTCCTACCCTTGAGTTCCCCTATCTGCAGCGCATCTACGGATTCTATGATGCTAAGGACAAGGTGCGTAATGTACATTTGCCCAACGAACGCCACGACTTCAAGGAAAACAAACGCCTAGCCGTCTACGACTTCTTCATCGATGTCTTTGGTCTTGACCGAACGATGCTCGATGAGAGCAAAATTACTATCGAACCCGAGGATGCACTCAAATCACTTTATAAATGAAACAGATACTCATCAGTTTCCTGTTGATGACTTCGGCAAGCATAACTTTTGCTCAGGAGTCGCACTACCATAGAGCACTGCGCTCACAGGATACGGAATATGTGCTGACACAGGAGCCGCGCTTCAATGGCAGCGGTATGTTCTGGTCAAGAACACGTAATGTCGACGATGTCGCTATCGGCAAAGAAACCCACGAAGATTCCGTCGCACGTGTCAGTGCTTTTACCATATTGTGCAGGAAAGCCTACGATGCCTACGAAGTAAAGGACTACTACCACACCATCGTCTATGGTGACAGCGCACTTGCCAAACGATACCACACGCCAGATCTCTACTACTTCATGGGTGTGTCCTTTGAATATTATGGTGACTACAAGAATGCCGATTGGGCTTACAAACAGGCCATGAAGAGCGGCTACTCCAAGGCATTTGGCGAATATCCGGAATTCAAGGCCCGCATGAAACAGCGTAAGGCAGAGGAGAAACAACGAAAGAAGGAAGAAAAGAAGAGGCTCAAAGAAAAATGAGCCTCTTTTCTACTTAACATCTATAAACCTTATGCGTATATAAGGTAGCATGACCCAACAAGAGTTTGAACATATAGTCCCTGAGCTTCGGCCCCGTCTGAAAGACATCGGACGTCAATTCTTTGGTGACGAAGAAACGGCTGAGGATATTGCCCAGGAGACATTGATGCGACTCTGGATGCTACGCAACCGCATAGATTGCAACGCCACACTTTCGAAGAAAGAACCACAAACTGACATCGAACCATTGGCCGTCCGAATGGCCAAGAACCTCTGTGTCAGCGAGTGGCGCAAGCAAAAAGTACGACAAGGGAATGCCCTGCAGGTAAAACTGATTGCCCGTGAAGACGTTCATCGCGATGTGGAAATGAAGGAAGAAATAGCACGACTGCATCAGGCCGTCAGTCAGCTAAAACCTGCAGAGCAACGCTTGTTCCGTATGCGTCACGAAGCAGAAATGGACATCCAGCAAATCAGCACTGTGACGGGCATCGGAGTACGCTCCGTCAGTGCAATGCTAAGTACTGCGAAACGAAAACTATTGGAAATACTAAATCCGAAAGGAGGCATACAATGAAACAAAAAATGATAGAAAAACTGCTAACCGAGCAGGCCACCCCTGAAGAGGAGCATCTGATAGCCCAGATGCTTCAGCAAGAGGAGGATATGGACTCTTGGCTCACAGAAGACGAGACAGCAGAATACGATCGTATCGTCAGCCAGCGTAGGGGCAAACATCGCGTTCTACGATGGGCTATGGCCGCAGTCATCGTGGTACTCATTGCTGCAGGCTCCTTTGTGCTTTGGCCAAAGGAACAGGTCAGCGAAGACTTGGTAGCCCAAAAGGAAAGAGTAACAAGCCCCAAAGAGCTAGAATTGGAAAGGACAGCAACGATTATCCCCCCAGCAAGCCCTATTGCACCTCCAAAGAAAGCCCCAAAGCGTGTGAAGCGACTAACGACTGCCAAAACACAAGACAGTTTAGAGTACTATATCGCCCGTCTGGAAAAAGAATTAGACGAAGTCACTGACAGCATTAACTATACGGCAAAGGCTGAGCAGATAATCCGTGCCGATGCCCGACTACAGAAGTTGATACAACGTATTATGATAGGTGAACTGACAAAAGACGACCAGCATACAGAATCAATGAACATGACAAAGGAGGAACAGCCATGAGAAAAAATATATTCATCATACTGACATTGCTGATGACAACAGCAGTGCAAGCCCAAACGAGCCCATCATACGATGAGATAAAGACAAAAATACACCATATCGCAGAGGTCTATCAGGGGCATAACTTGAATAACGAACAAGCACTTGTCATTGTGTTGCAAAGGCTGTGCGACTATTATCAGGGCCGCATGTCGCAGCAAAAATACAAGGTAATCGCCGCTGATATCAACATGATGAAGGCTAAAGCAACAGATATAGAACAAATTCGCAAGATTGAGAAGGCGCTGCAGACACTACAAAGCAAGACTGACACGCTGGACATCCAACAGCGTATCCTTGACTATTACCAAAAAGTACCGCAAGAACAAATCTACGTCCACACGGACAAGCCATACTACGTGCCTGGCGATACGGTGTGGTTTCGTGCCCACTTGGTGGATGCCGTTACGCATACGCCTATCAGCCGTTCGCGCTACGTCTATGTGGAACTGCGTGACCAACATGGGGATACTTTAGTACAACGCATCATCATAAAATGCGACTCTGATGGTGTCTTCGCCAATGCCATCACACTGCCTCATGATATAAAAGGGGGCTGTTATACCCTTGCGGCCTATACACAATGGATGCGCAACTTTCCTGCTGAGCGCTTCTTCTACAAGCAATTGTTCGTGATAGGAAACCAACCCCAAGCAAGCCTTGAGTTTAGTGCCGGTAAAGTGGGACTTTACTTACGGGAAACTCAGACTTTAGTGCCGGTAAACTCCCCTTTACAAATTGGTCAGCGCAAAGGGCAACTGCTTATCCAACTGAACAAGCCTACTGACGAGCCGCTCTCGTGCGTGCTCTATGGCAGTGGAAACCTCATTGTGGCTGACTATACACAGGGCAAAGTGTTACGTATAGACAGTCAGTCGTTATGTCCAGGGAGCCTCAGAGTAGCAATGGTCAATCGACAGACAGGCAACATCATTGCCGAGAGCCAGACATTCATTGAGGGCGACACCCCACAAGTGACCATCAGTGGTAAGGCTCAGAGTGATAACGACCCTATGGAGTTAAACATTGACATTGCTGATGCTGAGGGCAAACCTCTGAATGGCAAATTCTCACTTTCCATAACTGACTACAATGTAGTCAACCCCGATACCCTACAGCCAGCGATAGACAAATATCTGGGTCGGCAACCAACTGATTATTCGCTTGCTAACATGCTCACTGGAACATATCCCCGCATCGACTACAGCTTCCAAACTTCACAGACCATTTCAGGCTCCATTAACAGCACTCTATTAAAAAAAGTAAAGCGCCCCAAGTTGATGCTCATTCACCCAGAGACAGGCTTGAGGGAGACCTTCGAACTGGGCGACAGTACCCGATTCACCATCAACGGACTCGATTACCCTGATGGCACGACGTATCTTTTGGAGGGCATGCGACGTACTGGCAGTCCCCGTCTTGTACAACTGGACATCGACCCCATGACTTTCCCTGTTCTGCACCCAACGTTCAACGTTCATTCCAACGCCACACTCTCAGAGAGAGAACCTTCAACGTTCAACGTCCCTGAATCTTTCGTCAAACAGGCCAAAGAGCAGGTGATGTATGGCAGCGTGGATCGCGAGATAGAACTGCCTGAGGTGGTGAAGGAGAAGAAACGCCAACGTAAGGAAAACCGCATGAAGATAGAGCCCTTCAAGGCACTCTATGATAACCCTCGACTAAACAACTTCAACAGCATGGAAATCCTGTTGAATACGCTGGGGCTAAAAGTAGGGCGCGACGAAGACAATAGCTACAAAATCAGTTCGTGGACATTGGCGAACATAGGACCACTCATCTATATTGATGATGTAGAGAGCAATGCCGAAGAACTCATGTTTTTGGAACCAGCCAACATCATGTCGATTGAATATTTCAAACATAATGATTCCCGCCTGTTAGCCTATCGTTGGGACGGCCCCACGAAGGGCGTACTGTCAGTGTACTTGAAACCAGGTTACACAGGGCGTAGAGGCAAGCCACTCAGTATGGCCACCATTCATCAGCAAGGCTGGAAGCCTAATGTAGAGTTCTTTTCTCCGCAATACACGGACAAGAGCCAGAAGGCGCGCCCCGACCATCGCACTACGCTCTATTGGAATCCGAAAGTTACGACGGATGCCAACGGTAAAGCTAGCGTCAAGTTCTATGCCTCCGACATCTCCAAACGCTACCTCGTCACCCTTGAGGGTGTCAGCAACGACGGCACCATCGTGCACCAGCAACAGGTCATAGAGTAACATCTTTACAGAGACTGACGACATTTAGACTGTTCGTCAGTCTTTTTTATTAGAGCAATACTACTGAACAATGAAGAAAATTATTTGTTTTTTGATGACAATGATGGCTGTCTTGACGTTGATGGCCCAACGATATAGGCTTTGGTACAATCAGCCTGCGATGACGTGGACGCAGGCACTGCCCATTGGCAATGGCGTGATGGGGGGCATGGTGTTTGGTACACCAGCCGTAGAGCATATTCAGATTAACGAAGAAACCATTTGGGCAGGACAACCCAATCAGGTGGTGAATCCTAATTCGAAGGAGGCATTGCCTGAGGTGCGCAGACTGATTTTCGAAGGTAAATACAAGGAGGCGCAGGACTTGGCTAATGCCAAAGTGATGCCACGTGCCGTTGACAAGAATATGGGTATGCCCTATCAGCCTTTTGGCGACCTGTATATCGCGATGCCTGGACACGCTAACTATCAGAACTATGAGCGTTGGTTGGATTTGGATAACGCCAAAAGCGTGGTGCGTTATATGGTAGACGGGGTGCAGTACGAACGTGAGACGATAGCCCCCTTGGGTGGTCACGAGGTGATTGCTGTTCATATGACGGCCAGCGAGAAAGGTAAGATTACGTTTACTGCCAACATGACCAGTCCACACGAAAATGTATTAATCAATATGGACGGCAATGAGGCTACTCTGTTGGGTGTTTCCAGCAAGCACGAAGGTCTGAAGGGTAAGGTGCGCTTTATGGGCCGTATGGCTGTGCAGACTAAAGGCGGTAAGACGAGCGGTTCGAATGGCATCATCAGTGTCGTGGATGCCGACGAAGCCACACTGTATATCACCGTTGGCACTAACGTCAAGAGCTATAAGGATATTACGGGCGATGAGGCTCAGCAGTCACGCGAACGACTGCATGGAGCGATGGCCTTAGGCTATGAGACGCTGAAGGCCCTGCATACTAAGACGTATAAGAAGTATTACGATAGGGTAACGTTGGACTTGGGACCAGACCAATATGCCAACGTGCCGATGAACAAGCGCATCGAACGCTTTAGTGTGGTCAGCGATTTTGTCGCTGACAACCACCTCGTCGCCACCTATTTTCAGTTCGGACGTTACCTGCTGATTTGCAGCAGTCAGCCTGATAATATGAATCCTGCTAATCTGCAGGGCATCTGGAACGACAAGATGTTCCCCTCGTGGGATTCGAAATACACCACAAACATCAATCTCGAGATGAACTACTGGCCTTCGGAGGTGACAAACCTGACGGAGATGAATGAACCGCTGTTTAAGTTGATTCGTGAAATATACGAGCAAGGCAAGCAGACGGCTCGCGAGATGTATGGCGCAGAGGGCTGGGTGTTGCACCACAACACCGACCAATGGCGCATCACGGGTCCTGTAGATCGTGCACAGACAGGTCTGTGGCCTGTAGGTTCTGCCTGGCTCTGTCGCCATTTGTGGGAGCACTACCTTTATACGCGTGACGAAGTTTTCCTTCGCCAATACTATCCCATCATGCTCGACGCAGCCCGCTTCTATACGCAGACGCTTGTCAAACATCCCACGAAGGGGTGGCTTGTTCTATGTCCAGGTGAATCGCCAGAACATGGTGGCAAGGGCCGTCCAACCCCTCTCGACGCTGGTGTCACAATGGACAACCAAATCGTGACAGAATTATATACTAATGTCCTTGAGGCCGCAAAAGTATTGGGCTATGATAGTAATCATAATTCTCAACTCTCAATTCTCAATTCTCAATTAAAAGAACTTCCTCCCATGCAAATAGGTCGCTGGGGACAGTTGCAGGAGTGGCTCGACGATTTGGATGACCCCAAGGACGACCATCGTCATTTCTCGCACCTCTACGGACTCTATCCGTCCTACCAGATATCACCCACCCGTACCCCTGAGTTTTGGGAAGCAGCTCGCAAATCGCTTGAGGCTCGTGGCGACGTTTCGACAGGTTGGTCGATGGGGTGGAAGGTCTGCTCGTGGGCCCGTTTGTTGGATGGTGAACACGCCTATAAACTTATCAAGGATCAGTTGACACTGACAGCCGACACCTTCCTGATTTTTGGAACGGTGAAGCAGCGAGGTGGCACCTATCCGAATATGTTCGACGCCCATCCTCCCTTCCAGATTGATGGCAACTTCGGTTGTACGGCAGGTATTGCTGAGATGCTGATGCAGAGCTACGACGGTTTTATCTACCTGTTGCCAGCTTTGCCTTCAGCATGGAAAGACGGTAGTGTCAAAGGTCTCGTAGCTCGTGGCGGTTTCGAAATCGATATTGATTGGAAGAACGGCAAACTGACCAAGGCCGTTGTCCGCTCACGTCATGGCAGCATCTGCAAACTACGTTCAAATACCCCTCTGAAAGGTAAAGGACTGAAACGTTCTAAGGAACCTGGCATCTACACTTTATCGACGAAAGCAGGACAAGAATATATCTTACAGTAGCAGAATTGTAGCAAAATATTTTTATTTTGTAGCATTTTGCGTTCCTTATATGGTTGTTTGGAATTTTATCCGTATCTTTGCATACAGATTCATTCTTAACAACCATTATAACATTTATGAACAGACTAACGACATGTGCTGCCCTTCTGTTGGCAGCTGCGCTGGGACTCAATGCCCAAAAACCGATGAAAGCCCCCAAGGGCGGTAAGGCTATCAGTGATGAATTAATTGGTATCTTCTTTGAGGACATCTCGTCGAGTGCCGACGGTGGCCTGTATGCTGAACTCGTCGAGAACGGCTCGTTCGAGTACAGCCCTGCCGAACGCGACGGTTGGGGAGCCGGCACATCATGGAAGGTGACGCGTCCCGGTCACTCGTTGGGTGTGCTGGAGGTTCGCAAAGACAACGGCATCCATCCCAACAACCCCACTTACATGCGACTGACTGCTGAGCGCGTCAAGGAGTACTATGACTACAAGGGTTGGAAAGGCTATGGTATCGAGAACGACGGCTTCGACGGTATCAGTGTGAAGGCTGGTGCTAATTACAACTTCTCTGTATTCCTGCGTAATCAGGACAAGGCCAAGCAGATTCGTATTGCTTTGGTAGAGCCACAGCAGGGTTTTGGCAGAGACCCAAAATTGTTGGCAGACGCCATCATTACTGCCGATTCTAAGACCTGGAAAAAATATGAGGCTGTGCTCACGTCGAATGCTGACAGCAAGAATGCTGTGTTGCAAATCTTGATGCTCGACCAAGGTGTGATGGATATTGACATGGTGTCGCTGATGCCTCAGGATACCTATAAGGGACATGGTCTGCGTAAGGATCTTGCTCAGGCACTGGCTGACCTCCAGCCAAAATTTATGCGCTTCCCTGGTGGTTGCGTGGTGCATGGCGGTGGTGATGGTTTCTGGGATACCTACCGTTGGAAGACCACCATCGGTCCAAAAGAGCAGCGTCGTGGATTGAAGAACACGTGGGGCTACCACCAGAGCATGGGTTTGGGTTACTTCGAGTACTTCCAGTTCTGCGAGGACCTTGGTATGCAGCCACTTCCTATCCTGCCTTGTGGCGTCAGCTGTCAGGGTGCCAATGGCGGTTGGGGCATGAGAGGTCAGGCTCAGGATGTTGTCCCCATGTCGGAGATGGACGAGTGGGTAGCTGAAGCTATCGACCTCATTGAGTGGGCCAATGGTGACCCCGCTACGAACAAGTGGGCAAAGATGCGTGCAGATGCTGGCCATCCCGCTCCCTTCAATCTGAAGTATCTGGGTCTGGGCAACGAGGAGCGTATCAGCCCTGAATTCAGCGAGCGTTTCCGCTATATCTACAAGAAGGTGATGGAGAAGCATCCTGAGATTGTCATCGTTGGTACTGCCGGTCCTGGCTCACATCCTGGCAACAGCGACCTGAAGAATGGTTGGGATCTGGCTACCGAGCTGGGCATGCCCATCATCGACGAGCACTACTATGAGCCTAACGCTTACTTCCTCTCTTCACGTCAGTACAACTACTATCCCCGTGATCGCAAAACGAAGGTATATCTTGGTGAGTATGCCGCTAAGGATAAGAAACTCATCGACGCGCTGGCTGAAGGACTCTATCTGTTGCATGTCGAGGCTAACGGTGATATCGTCAGCATGACATCTTACGCTCCCCTCTTTGCCAAGAAGACCAATACAAACTGGAATCCTGACCTTATCTATTTCGACAACGAGCGTCCCTATCTGACCTGCAGCTACTATGTGCAGCAGTTGTTCGGACAGTCGAGCGGTCAGTACTACTATGGTGACTGTGTGAAGATTGAGGATCCCGATGAGGCTCCCCGTTGGAGAGGTCTTCCTCAAGAACAGGAAAGCGGTAAACTACAGGGCCAGAGCGTTGTCTTGAATGTTAAGACCCGCAAGCTCTATGTGAAGCTGGTGAATGCTGGTGACAAGGAGAAGGAGTATGATGTAAACCTGAGCCGCTTTGGCATCAAGAAGACCGCTGTCAAGACAACTCTCGAGGGTAACGCTAACGACGAGAATAACTATGAGAAGCAGCCCATCGCTCCTAAGAAGGAAACCATCAAGGCTCAGAAGAAGTTCGACATCGACCTGAAGCCTTACTCCATGGTAATGCTTGAATACCAGTTGTAATCGCTACTATTAACACGTTGAAATTTAAGACTGACGACAAATCTTTTGTTCGTCAGTCTTTTTTATATATATGCGTATGCGAGCTATGAAGAAACTAATCATAATATTCAGCCTGGCGTTGCTGACGGTATCGGCACAGGCAGGCAAGCCATGGGATAATGGCAAATTGAAGGTGTCGGATAACCAGCGTTATCTGCAGTTTGAAAACGGACAGCCCTTCTTCTGGCAGGGCGAAACGGGATGGTTGCTGCCCGAACGTCTGGACAGGGCCGAAGCTGAGTGGTATCTGCAGTCGTGTGCCAAAGCGGGTTACAACGTGGTACAGGTGCAGACTATCGATGGTGTGCCTGCTATCAATATCTATGGACAGATGTCGAACGTAGATGGCTGGAACTTCAAGGACATCAATCGTAAGGGCGTTTACGGCTATTGGGACCACATGGACTATATTGTCGATATGGCTGCCCAGCACGGCATTTACATCGGTATGGTGTGCATCTGGGGCGGACTCGTAAAGGCTGGCAAGCTGAGTGTCGAGGATGCCAAGAAGTATGGCACTTTCCTCGCTAACCGCTACAAGAACAAACCCAACATCATCTGGTTTATGGGTGGCGATATCCAGGGCGACATTAAGCCTGAGGTTTGGGAAGCGCTGGCAACCACTATCAAGTCGATAGACAAGAACCATCTGATGACCTATCATCCCCGTGGGCGTTACACCTCTGCCAAATGGTGGAGCAAGGCTGAGTGGATGGATTTCCACACTTTCCAAAGCGGACATCGTCGCTACGGCCAGCGCATGGGTAACAAGGATTACCCCATCCCTGACAATACGGAGGAGGACAACTGGATGTATGTCGACTCGACGTGGAAGTTCAACCCCATCAAACCCGTGCTTGATGCTGAGCCTTCGTACGAGGATATTCCCATGGGTCTGCACGATACCAACGAACCCCGCTGGCAGGACTACGACGTGCGTCGCTATGCCTATTGGAGCGTGTTTGCTGGTTCATGTGGTCATACCTACGGACATAACGCCATCATGCAGATGCTGAAGCCTGGCTATCCTACCAGTTATGGTGATGCTGGCGACGTGAAGGCATGGTATCAGGGATTGAAAGATCCTGGCTTTAATCAGATGCAATACCTGAAGCGTCTTATCCTTTCGTTCCCTTATTTCGAGCGTGTGGCTGACCAAAGCGTCATCCTTGAGAATGGCGAGAAGTACAATCGTCTGATTGCGACGCGTGGCAATGACTATCTGTTGGTTTACAACTACAACAACAATAACATGAAGCTCGACCTGACGAAGATTTCAGGAGCGAAGAAGAACGTTTGGTGGATGACGGCCGCTACAGGTAAACTGAAGTACTTAGGCGAGTTCGACAACAAGGTGCTCACTTTCCGCTATCATCCCCAGTCGGCTCGTGTGGAGGATGGTGTGCTCATCGTGATAGACAGCACGAAAGACTATCTGAAGAAAGACCAGACGGACCTGTCGCCTGATGGATACAAAGCTAAAGAACGCGACCTCAATGAATAGACTGCTTATCATATTGTTGGCCATGCTGTCGCTGACAGTTTCGGCAAAAAAGAAGAAAGAGGTAAAGCCTGATGTCAGCGTCTCGTGGCTGCGTGTGGAGAACATGGACAGCCCCATTGGTATCGATACTGCTGAGCCGCGTTTCTCATGGACTATCCTGTCGGACAAGCAAAACGTCAGACAAACGGCCTACCAGATTGTTGTATCGACTGACAAGGGCGAGGTTTGGAACACAGGACGCATAGAGAGTGACCAACAGCTCTGGGTACGCTACCAGGGACAGTCGCTGAAGAGCACTACGCAATGTACGTGGAAAGTGAAGGTATGGACCAATGTGGGTGAGACTGCTTGGAGCGATGAAGCCAGTTTCGGCATCGGACTATTGAGAGAGAACCACTGGACTGGTCGCTGGATTGGTCTGGAACGATTGCTTCCAGGCGAAGAACGTGGTTTGCACACCCGTCTGGCTGCCCGCTATGTGCGCAAGGAGTTTGAACTAAGCAAGCCCGTGAAACGTGCTATCGCTTATGTGGCAGGCATCGGACTTCACGAGTTGCACGTCAATGGCGTTGCCTACAATCGCCAGGTATTAGTACCTATGCCCACCGACTATCGCAAGACGGTGCTCTATAACACCTACGACATCACAGAGGCTTTGAAGGAGAACAATGCCATAGGTCTTATATTGGGTAATGGCCGTCTGTTCCCCATGCGCCAGAACAAGCCATACAAAGCCCCTGTCTTCGGACTACCCAAATGTCGCATCAATATCCTCATCGAGTTTACAGATGGTACCACCAAGCGTATCTCTACGGACGAGAAATGGAAGGTGACAGCTGATGGTCCTATTCGTGCCAACAACGAGTATGATGGTGAGGAATACGACGCCCGTAAGGAGCTGACAGGTTGGGACGTAGTTGGCTACGATGACAAGGCTTGGCAGCCTGCTGAGCGCACGGAGATTCCTCTCGGCACCCTGCGTGCCCAAATGGCACCAGGAATGGAGATGGCTCCGCTGACTCCCGAGCCGACCGTTCTCACCTCTCACCTCTCACCTCTCACCTCTAAAATCTACGACTTCCATCAAAATATCGCCGGTTGGATTGCTTTCGTGCCTAATGGTCGTGAGGGCGATACTATCCGCGTGAAATATGCCGAGAAATTAAATCCTGATGGTAGTCTCTATTTGGAGAATTTCCGTGATGCCAAGTCGGAGGACATCTACGTCTGTGGCAAGACACCAAGAGTAGAAGAGTGGCACGCCGTCTTCAGCTATCATGGTTTCCGTTATGCGCAGATTACAGGACCCGTGAAGTCAGTCCATGCCTATACTGTCAGCGACGATATTCAGCAGTTGGGGCATTTTGAGTGTTCTGACACCGTATTGAACAAGGTGATGCATAATGCATGGTGGGGGATTTATGGCAACTACAAAGGTATGCCTGTTGATTGTCCGCAACGCAACGAGCGACAGCCCTGGCTGGGAGATCGCACGGTGGGTTCACTGGGCGAGAGCTTCCTCTTCAACAACGAACGTCTCTATACCAAGTGGATGCGCGACATCTGTGAGTCGCAGCGCGAGGATGGCGTCTTCAGCGATGTGGCTCCTGCCTATTGGAACTACTACAACGACGACGTCACATGGCCCGCTGCCCTACCTTTTGGTTGTGATATGCTCTATCGCCAGTTTGGCAATCGCGAGGCTATCGACAAGTCATATCCCTATATCAAGCGCTGGCTACAGCATCTGTTGGACGAGTACCTCGAGGACGGCATTATCACCAAGGACCAGTATGGCGACTGGTGTGTGCCCCCTGAGAAGTTGGAGTTGATTCACTCACAGGACCCTGCCCGCAAGACCAACGGTGCACTCATCTCGACAGCCTATGTTATCCGTGTGATGCAGCTGTTGGAGTTATGGGGTTGTGAGGCAGACTACTGGCGTCCAATCCGCAATCAGATGACAGAGGCCTTCAATAAGAAGTTCCTGACCATCAAGCGAGGCACGTCGCCCCGTCCTGGTCACGTGCTCTATCCAGACTCTGTCTATTATGGCAACAATACCGCAACATCAAATCTGCTGCCGTTGGCCATCGGTATCGTGCCAGAGAATTGCAAAGAGGATGTGGTTCGTCAGGTGGTGCAGAATATCTGCATCCAGAACAAACATCACGTATCGTGTGGTGTCATTGGTATCTCGTGGCTTATGCGTGGGCTCTGCGATCATGGCTATGCCGATGTGGCCTATCGGTTGGCAACCACCAAGACCTATCCTTCGTGGGGCTATATGACGGAGAATGGCGCCACCACCATTTGGGAACTGTGGAACGGTGACAAGGCATCACCCAAGATGAACAGCGGTAATCATGTCATGCTCCTTGGCGACCTGCTCACTTGGGCGTATCAATACTTAGGTGGTATCCGTCAGACAGCCGCCGTTCCCACAGGTTCTCCTGTGGGTTACAAGCACATCGTGCTTCGTCCTGCCTTCGAGATCCAGGACTGCGAATGGGCTAACGTCAGCTACGATTCACCATACGGCACCATCAAGAGCCATTGGCGGAAGACGCTGCAACACCTGGAGTGGGACGTGACTATTCCTTGCAACACTACGGCTGACATCTGTCTGCCCAACGGCGAGACGAAGACCATCGGTTCTGGCTCGTATCATTTCAGCGTGGATATCCCAACTTCACATCCAGCTATTGTGAAGGATGAGTTCCTCTACGAGCATACCTACTTCCCAGAGGCCCACGCCTCGACAATTGTCGAACGGAAAAATGGCGACCTCGTGGCAGGCTACTTCGGAGGTACTCATGAACGCGACCCGGATGTCTGCATTTGGGTGAACATCAAAAAGAAGGGCAGCAACGAGTGGAGCAAGCCCATACTGGCTGCTGATGGGGTACTGAGCCTAGACGACTCCAACGCCAAATACATGGGCCTTTCAGGCTTAAAGGACGATACCACACCTGCGACTGCCGGGCCTATCGGTACGCCAGACTCCTACGATTACGTTTCTAAGACCACTCGTCTGAATAATGTCTCTGACCGCCTGAAACGTAAGGCTTGCTGGAATCCCGTGCTCTTCGAGATGCCCAATGGCGAACTGTGGCTCTTCTTCAAGATTGGTACTACCGTAGGTGATTGGACGGGCTGGCTCACGAAGTCGAAGGACGGAGGCCGCACGTGGAGCAAAAAAGAACCCCTAGGCTATGCCACTGTGCCCGACGGGTCTCCGTCGGGTAAGCAAGTTGCCCTCCTTGGCCCCATCAAGAACAAGCCCGAACTCATTGATGGTCGCCTGCTATGCCCATCTTCGACTGAGAATAATGGTTGGCGCTTCCACATGGAGATCTACGACCTGAAGACCAAACAATGGAAATGGATTCCCGTTGAGAGCACGGAGGCCATCAAGACGGACGACAACAAGATGCACCCCATCGACTGTATCCAGCCCTCTATCCTGAAGTTAAAGGACGGCCGCCTGCAGGTCACGATGCGCACGCATAATGCCCATATTGCCACCTCGTTTAGTAGTGATAACGGAGATACATGGACACCTGTCACCCTGCTCGACATCGAGAACAACCAGAGCGGTACGGATGCCGTCACCTTGCAGGATGGACGTCATGCGCTGATATACAACAACTTTAAGACATTACCGTTGACGCCAAAGGGTGTACGCACGCCTGTATCTATTGCCTTGAGCGACGATGGCACAAACTGGCAGCATACACTTACGCTGGAGGACTCGCCCATCGACCAGTATAGCTATCCTGCCATCATTCAAGGCAAGGACGGTAAATTGCATTGCGTCTATACCTGGCGTCGCCAGCGCATAGTCTACAAACAGATTGATCTCAATAAATTAAAGTAGTCTGAGGAAGATTATTCATGTGGATATGGATCAGTTCTTTGCCGCTGTCGAACAGCGCGACAATCCAGAACTGAAGGGTAAACCCATTGCTGTGGGCCACAATGCTGAGCGTGGCGTAGTGTCAACAGCCAGCTACGAGGCCCGTCGCTTTGGTGTCCACTCTGCGCAGTCCATTCAGGTGGCTAAGCGCCTCTGTCCACAACTCATTATCGTTGAACCCCACTTCCAGAGATATAAAGAGGTGTCGGCACAACTGCATGAGATATTCCATGACTATACCGACATCATAGAACCCATCTCGCTCGACGAGGCTTTCCTTGATGTGACGGACAACAAACGGGGCATCGAGTTGGGTGTTGACATCGCCCGTGAAATCAAGCAGCGTATCAAAACATCAACGGGGCTGACGGCATCGGCAGGCGTCAGCTACTGTAAGTTTCTGGCCAAGATAGCCTCCGATTGGCGTAAACCCGATGGGTTGACGGTAATTCATCCAGACAAGGCACTCGACTTCATTGCCCAGCTGCGAATAGAGAAGATTTGGGGCATTGGGCAGAAGACAGCTGAGAAGATGCATCGCATGGGTATCTTTACGGGTGCCGATCTCCGTCAGGTGTCGCTCTCCCGTCTGATGCAGGAGTTTGGTAAGATGGGCAGCGTGTTCCATGACTTTGCCAACGGTATCGACAATCGTCCTGTCATCTCTGAGTGGGAACGCAAGTCGGTGAGTTGCGAACAGACCTTCGAAAAGGACATCAGCCAGAATGCCGATGTCATCATCCACCTCTACCAGACCGTTCTCGAACTCGTCCGTCGTATCGAGAAGAACGATTTCGAAGGTCGTACGTTGACACTCAAGATCAAGTTCTTAGACTTCCAGCAAATCACCCGTTCCATTACTGTCGACCATATCCTTCGCACCAAAGACGACATCCTGCCCTTGGCCAAACAGCTGATGCATAGCGTTGAGTTTCATTCCCATCCCATCCGCCTCCTCGGCCTCGGTGTCTCGAATCCAGGCAGTCAGGAAACAATGAATCAGGAACAGCCCCGCTGGATTGAACTTGAACTGGAGTTTGAAGAGTGGCCGGATAACTAAGTAATCACAAGAACCGACCATGTAATCCATGAATTTCAAAATGTCCCTCACACCCTAACGTTTTCGCTGGGAATGCCTTTGTAGAAAGGGACTGAGGCGCGTTAGGGAGACGTTACCCTAAACTGCTTTACCCTAACGTGTTCAAATGCCCTATACATAAGGGTTTGAGGGAAAATGTTAGGATGTGAGGGACATTTTCGAATTCGTTGATTTTTCGTGCTCGATTCATCGAAAAAACTAATCAATACATCGCCATCATTCCATTAGACCATCCGTATAGTTTAAAAGCACTAAACCGACAGTCCGAAGGCACTAAACCGACAGTCCGAAGGCACTAAACCGACAGTCCGAAGGCACTAAACTCTCAGTCCGAAGCCTTCGGACTCGCAGTCCGTAAGGACGGACAAAATTAAAAATAGTAAGTTGATTAATGTTGAATCAGATTTATTGGCCATTTGCGGATTATGGATTATGGGGATATTTCCCTGTACCCTTACAGGAAGTACACTCATACTGACCGTCGGCCGACTTGCCGACACCACGACATACGGGACATTTGCCTTCTTCTTTAAGCCTTTCTTGTTCTTTGGCAGTTTGTTTGCTGTTTGCTGTTGTACCGGATGTTTTCTTTCCACCCAATCCGATTTGTGTATCAGTGACTGTAGGTACAAGCACCTCACCAACAAGGGTGCCGCATGACGACAAGAGGACAGTCAGCAAGAGTGTAATCAACTTAATAGTTAAACGTGCCTGTCCCGTTCCTATAATTAGAATCTTCGATTTAATAATATCTATCATTGCTCATGAATAACAGTAATCGATTGCAAAGTTAGTGAAAATCGAGACAAGCACAAAGAAAAATCTACTTTCTTTTGTTTTTTTTGAGAAAATCGTGTAGTTTTTTGTACCTTTGCTGCGTCTAGAGCATAAGAGCACCATCTACTGCGTAGCCCTTAACACCTGTATCTAGCAAGTTGTCAGATTTCTCTGTTGCCTTCTGGCACTTAATGATGACATAGAAACACAAGGTCGATGTGTGTCAACTTTAAGTGTCTGACAAACGGAAGTTTCTGATAATCACGAATTTAATGTTTCAATTTGTGTCAATCGCCCGATGCCTCTTGACATCGGGCTTTTTTTGTTGTACCTTTGCGATGTTAAAACAAAAAAAGCAGAACTATGACAAGAGGTAAATCAATTTGCAATGTGCTGAAGACTATCCGGACGCAGATAGCCAAAGCGAACGAGATTAAGTATGAGCCACGTGAGTGTCATCATCAAGGTGAGTGTCGAGGTACATGTCCTGCCTGCGAGGCAGAAGTCAGATACATAGAACGACAGTTGGATATCCGCAAACAGTTGGGCAAGGCGGTAACCATCGTCGGTATCTCGGCAGGATTGTCGGCTCTGACGGGCTGTGCAAAAGAAGCAGAACTACTTGTGCCGCCAGTTCAGATGGAGCAAAGGAATGAAACCAAAACCTTTGGTGATGTTGTGGAACAGATGCCGATGTTTCCTGGTGGGCAAAAAGCCTTGATGGATTATTTAGCTGCGAACGTCAGGTATCCGGACATAATGGGTGATATTTGTGCACAAGGCCGGGTCGTTGTCTCCTTTGTGGTCGAGCGCAATGGCAGCATCACAGAGCCGAAGGTAGTGAAAAGCGTTGACCCTGTTTTTGACAAAGAGGCTCTGCGTGTCGTCAATGCGATGCCTAAATGGATTCCTGGTTCGCAAAATGGCGAACGAGTCAGAACAAAATATGTTATTCCTATTTCTTTCCGTTTGCAATGAAACTACCATTAATAGGCATTTGTCGCCACCGACTGACTACTGATGGGCAAGGTGTGACTACCCTCGTGGCCTTTCATGGTTGTCCGCTGCGATGCAAATACTGCCTGAATGCACAATGCCTCAGGGCTGATGGCGTTTGGCATCGGATGGATATGCAGGAGATTTTGGACGAGGTGATGGTGGATGACCTCTACTACAAGGCTACGGGTGGTGGCATCGTCTTTGGAGGAGGCGAACCGTTGCTGCGTAGCGATGGAATCGTGGATTTCTGCCAATCGCGTCCGATGGAATGGCGGATTTATATAGAGACCTCGCTGAACGTTGAGCGCCAACGTTTGGAGGCTGTGATACCTTATATCGACCACTATTACATAGATGTAAAGGATATGAATCCAGATATCTATCGTCGTTATACTAAACGCTCGAATCGTCGCGTCATCAGTAATCTCCGTTGGTTGGCATCGAATGTGGATACAGAAAAAGTAATCATCCGTCTGCCTCATATCCCAAACTACAATACTGAGCAGGATATTGAGCGCAGCCAAGAACAGCTGGAAGCAATGGGATTCAAGGTCTTTGACCATTTCGAATATATCATGCAGAATAAAGGATAGAAAGATCTGTCTGCAATTTAGCTTATTCAAACATTCTGTTAAAATTATGAATTATGACAAGAGGTAAATCAATTTGCAATGTGCTGAAGACTATTCGGACACAGATAGCCAAAGCGAACGAGATTAAGTATGAACCACGTGAGTGTCACCATGAGGGTGAATGTCGTGGAACGTGTCCAGCCTGCGAGGCAGAGGTCAGATACATTGAAAGACAGCTGGATATTCGTAGGCAGTTAGGTAAGGCTGTGACTATCTTAGGTATCTCGGCAGGCTTGTCTGCTCTGACGGGCTGTGGTAATAAGGCGAAGAAGATGGAAAGCCATTCACCAGTTGACATTATGATTGTTGACAAAGATTCGGGATCCGCAATCCAATTTCAGACTCCAGATCCACAGCAGGACGAGGAAGTCTATGAAATCATGGGGAGAACTGGAGGGGTTGACGTCGAATCTATTCCCAATCCATATCCTATTATAGAATCCTCATCAGAGAAGATATACGATGTAGTAGAACAAATGCCATCTTTCACTGGAGGCTCCGAGAAACTGTATGAATACTTGGTGGAAAACGTCCGATATCCTAAAGAAATGGCGGATAGTAGCGTCCAAGGGCGTGTCATCGTCAAATTCGTTGTGGAAAAGGACGGCAGTATCACAGATACTAAAGTGGTGAAGAGTGTTCATCCAACCTTAGACCAAGAGGCTCTGCGCGTTATTAGTGCGATGCCTAAATGGATTCCTGGTTCGCAGAATGGAGTAAGGGTTAGAGTGAAATATACATTGCCCGTAACTTTCCGCCTAAAATAAGACTACTTCATGGCCTCCAACATTAGGCGGACTTCGTCGTATGTGATGTCAGGTGGACAGAGGGTCTTGATGGCTGTGCTATTCGCATCAGAGCCTGCCATGCGGATGGCACGGAGTATGGCCTGCTGATGGTCCGCAGGGATGAGATCGTCGATAGAGATGTCGCCAGTAGGAATGTAACGGGCCAGGTGACCATAGATGGTACCGAGAGTAAGGCTACGCTCACGGGCTATCAGCTCGGGCGTTTTGCCTTGCAGATAGAGGTTGTAGGTGACGACCCATGTCTTTTCCTTCTTGGGCTTAGGCTCTTTGGCTTTTTTCTCCTTTTTTTTCTTTTTTGTGAGTGTCAGTTCATCCATTGCATCGAGCAGCGAGTGCTGTTTCTGACGCAGGTAGTCGACAATGGTAAACGGACGCTCCGACATCTGCTGGAGCAGGTAACGACGCGAGAGCCAAGCCTGACGCAGGTCGGCATAGTTCTCTGTGAGGCGCTTCATGGCTAGTTTGTTCTGCGATTTGACATCGGGAACTAACGATAGCGGTTTTGCCAATACCGTATCGAGCGTCTGTTCAAAGTAGGTAGCGCTACGTTTCACGCGTTCCAAAAAATCCTGTTGGCGAAGCTCTGTGATGGTCATCTGCTGAATCATCGCCAGCCACTTGTCAGCCACAGCGATGACCTGTTGCTTATAGTCCTCCAAGGCCCGTTTGTGAAGCTCTGCGGTGTTGGTATAGGCATGATAGAAGAACTCGATGATAATCCTGCTCAGATATTCTTCACGATAGAGGATGTCCTTGAAATCGAAAAGATCCATCAGCAGGTAACGATAGTATTCGTCCTTCAGCGTGGGCAGTTGTTCGATGCTACGCTGGGCAGCCTCCTCCTGGTGCTCTATATACGAATCGACACGTTCATCGTTGATGATGGCCTGTGGTGGAATCTGAGATGCCAGCACCATACCTTCGAGCGTCTTACAACGGCTCAGCGCCACATACACCTGTCCAGGTGCAAACGACAGGCTGGCATCGATGATGGCACGTTCGAAGGTAAGGCCCTGACTCTTATGAATGGTGATGGCCCACGCCAGTCGCAGGGGCAGTTGCGAGAACTTGCCCAATACCTCCGATTCTATCTCGCGCGTCTCTGGATTCAGCGTGTAGCGCGCGTTCTCCCATTCCAACGGCTCCACCTCGATGGCCTCAGCATCGCCAGGACAGTAGACCATCAGCCGATTGTCGTCAGCATAGGTCACGTGTCCGATTCGTCCGTTATAATAACGATGTTCGCCTGACGGGTCATTCTTGACGAACATGACCTGTGCACCAACTTTCAGCGTCAGAGCCTCAGCGGTAGGATAGGAATAGTCAGGAAACGTGCCCTCAATCTTTGCCTGATAGGTATGGGCACGACCAGCGAGTTTTCTTAGTTCCGATTCGTTGTAATGGTTAGCCATCTGGTTATGCGTAGTCAGACGGATATAGCCTTCCTCGGGCTTGGGGATGAACGCAGGCTGACAACGGCTGTTCAGCAATGCGAGATACTCAGCCGTTGCTTGTCCCTCGCGGATATGGTTCAGCAAGTTAAGAAAGGTGTCGTCCTGCTGACGATACACCTTCTCCAGTTGGATGGTAACGTACTCAATCTGCGACAGCGCCTTGGATCCGAAGAAATAAGGCGTGTCATAATATGGTGCCAGCATCCGCTCGTCCTCTGGTGTCACCACAGGCGTCAGCTGTTGCAGGTCGCCAATCATCAGCAACTGCACACCACCGAAGGGCTTGTAGCGGTCGCGATAACGACGTAACACACTATCGATGGCATCCAGCAAGTCGCTGCGCACCATCGATATCTCGTCGATAATCACCAGGTCGAGCGAAGAGATGAGTTTGCGTTTCTCCTTGCCGAAGTCGAACTTCGACTCAATCTTCGCGCCAGGCACGAAGGGCGTGAATGGCAGTTGGAAGAACGAGTGGATGGTCATGCCACCGGCATTGATAGCTGCCACACCTGTTGGCGCCACGACGATGTTTCGCTTGCTGCTACGCTCCACCACCGTCTTCAGAAATGTGGTTTTACCCGTTCCTGCCTTACCTGTCAGAAAGATGCTACGACCCGTGTGTTCCACGAAATCCCACGCTGTACGTAGCTCAATATTTTGTTCCATGATAGTCTATTTCTCAGTTTAATTTGCAAAATTACTGTTTTTTTTGTAACTTCGCAAGCGAACAGCAACAAATATTCAAGAATATCTGCAAGAGGTGTACTTATGATGACAAAAAGACGTAAAATTAGTCTTTATATTATAATAAAGGTAATCACTAAAACATGAAGAGATATATTGTTTTCGGCATCATTATGTGTTTGACACTAACTGCAGTAGCACAACAAGTGCGTATCGATATGGCGAAAGGCGCCTCAGCGCGTGAACAATACGCTAAGGAGTATCTGACAAAGAAACTTACAGCTAAGGGCTGTGAAATCGTGACACGGAAGGGTGATATGCGCATTGCTCTGACTTGTAGAAATAAAGGTGCTGCCGAAGGCTATATGTTATTACACGATCGCAGCGGCTATAATGTGGTGGGTAACGACCCCAGCGGTGTTATCTACGGAGCTGTAGAACTGATGGAAAGGTTAGGTGACGGCAGGCTTGAAATCAAGGGTCACAATACTGAAATCAAGCGTGGACGTGTTGAGAGCGGTCTGGCTACACCTATTGTAAGTGAGGTACCACAAATGGTGATGCGTGGCACGTGCATTGGTCTGCAAAAGACCGTGTATCTGCCTGGACATGCCGTCTATGAGTATCCTTATACCCCTGAGAACTTTCCGTGGTTCTATGACAAAGAGGAGTGGGTGAAGTACCTCGACATGATGGTTGAGAACAAGATGAACTCACTCTACCTATGGAATGGCCATCCCTTTGCCTCGCTGGTGAAGTTGAAGGACTATCCCTTCGCCCTTGAGGTCGACGAGGAGACTTTTCAGAAGAATGTCGAGATGTTCTCGTTCCTGACACATGAGGCCGACAAGCGAGGCATCTGGGTCATCCAGATGTTCTATAACATCATTTTGAGTAAGCCCTTTGCCGACCACTATGGATTGAAGACTCAGGATCGTCATCGTCCTATCACCCCATTGATTTCTGACTATACCCGCAAGTCGATTGCCGCCTTCATCGAGAGCTATCCCAACGTAGGACTGTTGGTTTGTCTGGGAGAGGCTATGGCAACTATTGAGGATGACGTGACGTGGATGAAGGAGACGATTATTCCTGGCATCAAGGACGGACTGAAGGCCTCCCCCAACCCCTCCAAAGGAGGGGAGAAGTTACCCCCCATCGTGCTTCGTGCTCACGACACAGACGGACCATTGGTGCTGAAGGAGTCGTTGCCTCTCTACCCCAACATCTACACGATGTCGAAATATACGGGTGAGTCGCTGACCACTTACGAGCCTGGAGGCCCTTGGGGTGAGACACATCGACAGTTGGCAGCAGCAGCCCCCGTACATATCGATAACGTACATATCCTAGCGAACTTGGAACCTTGGCGCTGGTCGTCACCTGCCTTTATCCAGAAGACGATACAGGCGATGCATCGCGTGCACCACTCGAAAGGCTTACACCTCTATCCGCAGGCCTCTTATTGGGACTGGCCCTATACGGCTGACAAGTTGCCTGATGGCCAGCGACTGAAACAGTTGGATCGTGACTGGATGTGGTATCAGGCCTGGGGCCGTTATGCGTGGAATGACCAGCGTGATGAGGATAAGACCTATTGGAAACAGGTACTGGCTGAATATTATGGCATCGACACCATTGCAGCAGGACATCTGCTGAATGCTTACGACGAGGCTGGCGAGATTGCCCCCAAGCTGTTGCGACGTTTTGGTATTACAGAGGGTAATCGCCAGACGCTATTGTTAGGCATGACAATGGGTCAGTTGGTGAATCCTTATAAGTACACCATATACCCAGGCTTCTACGAGAGTTGCGGTCCTGAGGGTGAGAAACTCATCGAGTATATCGAGAAAGAATACAACGGACAGCCCCACAAGGGTGAACTGCCTTTCGATATCGTGAACCAATGCGTGAATCATGGAGACCGTGCCCTTGTTGAGATGGCAGCTATTACAGCCAAGCCCACCCGCCATGTTGAAGAATTCCAGCGCGTGTGGAACGACTTCCTTTGCTATGCCATTTTTGCCAAAGCCTTCAAATTGAAGGTGCATGCTGCTGCTGAGGTGCTACGTTATAAGTGGACCAAGGATATTACTCATTTGGAATCGGCTGTTAAATGGTTGGAACAGAGCAACAGCATCTGGTACGACCTGTGTAAGGTGACTGACGACACCTATCTCTATGCTAACTCCATGCAGACACAGCAGCGCCGAGTGCCCGTAGGTGGTGATGGAGGCAAGATGAAGACATGGAGCGAACTGGCTACCGTCTATCAGGCAGAGCTTGATGCCTTTAAAATGAACATCGAGAAGCTGAAACACCCTGTGGCACAGACGAATGTCAAGATTCAGCCACTTAACCCCGCCAATGTAAAATACAAGGGGACTACCGTAAAGTTGCAGAAGGGAGCCATCCTCTTTGAGAAACGGCCTGATACTGCCATCGATTCCATTGCTCCAGAACTCGCAGGTCTGCAAGCCTTTGTGCTGAATCGAGATACCACACGTCTCGTTGGAACCAGCATCGAGTATGAAAGCGACAAACCAGTTAAGCTTCTTGTGGGTCTCTTCAAGGACGATGACCGCAAATTTGCTAAGGCACCCAAGTTGGAGACTGATGCAACGGGCAATGAGTATGGTCAGGCAGAACCAATCCTTACCAATGCCATCAGCATGATAAAGATGCCTAAAGTCAATATCCATCAGTATTCGCTACCAGCAGGCCATAACACCATCCGTCTGCCCAAGGGCATTCTGATGGTGGCAGGCTTTACGGATAGCACTATTAATCCACGCGACTGCGGTCTGAATGGTCCATCAAGTGAGGTAGACTGGCTGTTCTTAAAATGAGAAATGAGAAATGAGAAATGAGAAATTAGCTACCGCATTCTTGTTGTTGACACTGAGTCTGGCTGTATCAGCACAAGACATTACTCAGCAAGATATGCAGCGCATCTACCAAGAGGTACGCACACCGTATAAATATGGTATGGTGGTGGCACCTACTGACAACTACCATAAGATAGACTGTCCTACCGTCTTTCAGAAAGATGGCAAATGGTATATGACCTATGTCGTTTATAACGGCAAGGAAGGACTTGATGGTCGTGGCTATGAGACGTGGCTGGCAGAGAGCGACGACCTGTTGCATTGGACAACGAAGGGCCGCATCCTGTCGTATAAGGACGATGGCTGGGACATGAACCAACGAGGCGGTTTCCCTGCCTTGATTGACTGGACGTGGGATGGTAGCTACGGCATCTCGAAATACAAGAAGAACTACTGGATGACCTATATCGGTGGTCATGGTACAGGCTATGAGGCTGTGCGCGAACCGCTGAACATCGGTATGGCTTGGACACAGGATGACATTACCCAACCCCATGAATGGCAAAGCACAGAAAAACCGCTGATGAGCATTAATGATAAGGATGTGCAATGGTGGGAAAAGTTAGTGCAATATAAGAGTACCATCTACGATGATCCTCAGAAAACGTTGGGTAAGCGTTTCGTGATGTTCTACAATGCGGGAGGCATCAATCCAGACAACAAACTGAAAGCTGAACGTATAGGCATCGCCCTGTCGAACGACCTGAAGAAATGGAAACGCTATGATGGTAATCCTGTCTTTGCCAACGAGGTGGGTGGCATCATCACGGGCGATGCGCAGATTGCCAAGATGGGCGACCTCTATGTGATGTTCTATTTCAAGGCCTACGACCCTTCGCGCAAGTATAATGCATTCAATACCTTTGCAGTCAGTCGTGACCTCGTCCATTGGCAACGATGGGAGGGTGAAGACCTCATCTGGCCCACGAAACAATACGACGAGATGTTTGCCCATAAGAGCTATGTGGTGAAGCATGATGGAGTGGTATACCATTTCTATTGTGCGGTCAACAACGACCAGCAGCGAGGTGTCGCTGTTGCCACCAGTGTGCCTATGGGACGCTCGGAGGTCCGCTTCCCAGAGCCTGAGCGTAAAGGACGTCGTACGGTTACGAGTCTTAACGAAGGCTGGACAGCCCATTGTTTGGTAGGTCGCGACACTATCGCGACGCAGGTGAACATTCCCCACAACTTCGACGATTACTACGGCTATCGCCAGCTGCGTCACGGCAACCTGCATGGTAGTGCTATCTACCAGAAGACCTTTACGGCACAACCACAGGCGGGCAAACGCTACTTCCTGCAGTTCGAGGGCGTGGGCACCTATGCCACCATTACCCTTAACGATACGCAATATCCTAAGGAACTGATTGGTCGTACCGTCTTTACCCTTGATGTGACGGAAGCTTTGAACATAGGCAAGAATACGTTGCACGTCCTCGTTGACCATCCCGCCATGCAGACAGAATCGCCTTGGGTTTGTGGAGGCTGTTCGTCGGAATGGGGATTCTCTGAGGGTAGTCAGCCTTTTGGCATCTTCCGTCCTGTCAGCCTTATTGAAACAGATGCAGTACGGATCGAGCCGTTTGGTGTTCACATCTGGAACAATGCCGCTTGCGACTCGGTATTCATTGAGACCGAGGTGAAGAACTATACCCACCAACCCCAACAGATAGAGTTGGTAAATAAGTTTACGCTGGCCAGTGGCAAGCAGGTGTTTAGGTCTGTAGCGACTCAGTCGCTACTCCCTGGCGAAACTAAGACCATCCGTCAGTCAGAAAAGATAGCGGACGCCCATCGTTGGTCGCTTGATGATCCTTACCTCTATACCCTCGCCACGATGATTAAGCGCGACGGCAAAACGACGGATGAGGTGCGCACACCGTTTGGCATCCGCAACATTAAGTGGGGACGACAGTTCTTCCTCAACGGACAGCCAGTCTTTATCAATGGTACCTGCGAATACGAACACCTCTTAGGTAACAGCCACGCCTTTACACCAGAGCAAATCCGCTCCCGTGTTAAACAGATTACTAATGCAGGTTTTAATGCTTTCCGCGAGGCCCATCAGCCCCATAACCTGCTCTACCAACAATTGCTCGACGAACAAGGTATCCTATTCTGGAGCCAGTTCTCAGCTCATATCTGGTACGATACCCCGCAGTTCCGCGAGAACTTTAAGCGGCTGTTGGTGCGTTGGATTAAGGAGCGCCGCAACTCGCCAAGCGTCATACTCTGGGGGCTTCAGAATGAAAGCATCCTGCCAAAGGATTTTGCAGAGGAATGCTCAGACATCATCCGCAGTCTCGACCCCACTTGTCGCGACCAGCGCCTTATCACCACTTGCAATGGTGGCGAGGGTACTGACTGGAATGTTATCCAGAACTGGAGCGGTACCTATGGTGGTAGTGCTGAAAACTACGACAACGAACTGAAGCGCCCTGAACAATTGCTGAATGGCGAATACGGTGCTTGGCGCACTATCGACCTACATGGTGATGCAAAATATAGCGAGGAATCGTTCACCCAGCTCCTTGAAACCAAAGCCCGTCTGGCAGAGAGTGTCAAGGATAGCGTCTGTGGTCATTTCCAGTGGCTCTTTACGTCGCACGATAATCCAGGGCGCACTCAACCCGATGGTGCCTATCGTCGTATCGATAAGATTGGTCCTATCAATTACAAGGGCTTGACAACCATTTGGGAAGAACCTACGTCTGCGTACTATATGTATAAGAGGAGAGAGAAGATTGGAGAGAGGAGTGAGAATAATCCTACCGCTGCTGATAGAAATCGTGACCTTGTGAAGGGGGCTGAAGGGTATCAGTACCTCTACCGTATTAATTGTGGTGGAGATGCTTTTGTCGACGAGTTCGGTCAGCAATGGCAGGCCGACGATACACTCTACAGTCATTCGTGGGGTCAGGACTATGGCATGCATCCCTATCAGGCCTCGCAGCGTCATATTACTGACGACATTCGTGGCACTAAGAGTGACGAGTTGTTCCAATACTTCCGCTTTGGTCGCCATCGCTTGTGGTATGACTTGCCTGTCGCTAATGGTGACTATCGCATTGAGCTCTACTTCGTTGAACCTTGGCATGGAAAAGATGGGGGCGAGCGTGATGACTACGAAGGGTTGCGTATCTTCGATGTTGCCGTGAATGGCGAGACTGTTGTCAACGACCTCGACCCATGGGCTGAAGCAGGCTATCTTGGTTCCATGAAACGTGTCGTGAATGTCAAAGTCAAAAATGGCAAGCTCCGCATCTCCTTCCCTGAAGTCAAGGCTGGTCAGGCCGTCATCTGCGGTATTGCGATAGCAGCAGTTCAGTCTGTCGCTGTGGCACAGCGACAAACAGAACCTGTTTCTTGGCGTAGTTTCGATACCGACACCATTGCCAAGCTGCCTAAGGAAGAACTGCCTAAAGACACCGAGGCGCGTCCTGCTACCGTCTATGAACCTGTAGCTAACAGCCAGAAGACAAAAGCCAATAACGGCACCACTTTTGTCATTAAACCTGGCTTGGGACAGGAGTACGCCCTCCGTTTCCGTTATAAGAATACGACGGGCCATGCTGTGAAGGCTCGCATGACCATTATGGACTCAAAACATACCACGTTGGTAGATCGTGACATAACGTTCCCACCCACGCCCAATAAGTTCAAGATGCTCTCAACGACAACGGGTACCCAAATTAATGCTGGTACCTACCGTCTCACAATAGAGGCACAGGACATTGAATTCAAAAACTTAGAAATACAATAATCACGATGATTAAAGACTTCAACTTCTACGCTCCGACCCGTGTGGTTTTTGGACGCGACAGTGAACAGCAGTTAGCACAACTCATCCGCCAATTTGGTGGTAAGCGTGTACTTGTACATTATGGTGGCAGTTCAGCCCGTCGGTCAGGTCTTCTGGACCGTACTTTCAATACTTTGCGTGAGGCAGGTATCTACTTTGTTGAACTGGGTGGTGTTGTTCCTAATCCACTACTGTCGAAAGTTCAGGAAGGTATCGACCTTTGCCGTCGTGAACGGGTAGATTTCATCCTTGCCGTGGGCGGTGGAAGCGTTATTGACTCTGCCAAGGCCATCGGTTATGGTGTCGGCTACGATGGTGATGTATGGGACTTCTGGGCAGGTAAGGCTGCTCCACAATCCTGTATGCCCATCGGTGTCATTCTGACCATTCCAGCAGCAGGCAGCGAGATGTCCAACAGCTGCGTTATTACCTGTGACGACGGGCTGCTGAAACGTGGTATCAACAGCGACCTTTGCCGTTGCCGTTTCTGTATCATGA
Source organism: uncultured Prevotella sp. (assembly GCA_946404405.1). GTDB lineage: Bacteria > Bacteroidota > Bacteroidia > Bacteroidales > Bacteroidaceae > Prevotella. The sequence goes on along the minus strand of CAMJDL010000003.1, from coordinate 33,590 downwards.
ACCCTGAGCTGACCTACACGCTGCCTCCTTATCAGACAGCAGCAGGTGCTACTGATATCATGATGCATACTATGGAGCGCTACTTCTCGAAGTATGAGGAGATGTCACTCACTGATGCCATTGCTGAGGCACTACTGCGCACTGTCAAGGACAGCGTCTTTGAAGTACTCGCAAATCCTGAGGACTACCGTCACCGTGCCCAGATTATGTGGGCTGGTTCGTTGGCCCATAACGACCTGACGGAGTGCGGTATGGAGAAAGACTTTGCCACCCACCGTCTGGAACACGAACTGAGTGCCGTCTATGGTGTTACCCATGGTGCCGGACTGGCTGCTCTGTGGGGCTCGTGGGCTCGTTATGTTCTGCCTAAACACGTCAGTCGTTTCGTTCAGTTTGCTGTCAACGTGATGGGTGTTACCAACGATTTTTCTCATCCAGAAGCTACTGCGCTGAAAGGTATCGAGGCCATTGAACGGTTCTATCGCGCCATCGGTATGCCGACCAATATCGGTGAATTGCTGGATCGTACCCTTACTGACGACGAGCTAAACACGTTGGCCGAGCGTTGCAGTCGTGGCGGCACCATTACCGTTGGTGCTATGGAGGTGCTCGACCAGCAGGCCATGCTTGCCATCTATCGTATGGCCAATCATTTATAAAATACAATTGTCTATGAGAGTATATTTTCTTGGGTTATGTTTCATTGCAACGGCCTTTGCACCAATAACTGCGCAAGGACATCACGATTGGGAAGACAACCACGTGTTGCAAATCAATCGTGAGCCTGCACGTGCGTACTTTATTCCTTACGGTGTGAAGGCTGGTGACCGTACCCTGTCGCTGAATGGTGAATGGCACTTCCGTTGGACGAAGACACCCGATGAGTTTATCAAAGACTTTTATCGTATCGACTATGATGTGTCATCATGGACTAAGTTTCCAGTTCCTGCAAACTGGGAGGTTAACGGCTATGGCACACCCATCTATGTGTCTGCTGGCTATCCGTTCAAGATAGATCCGCCATACGTTACCCGTGAGCCCAAGAGAGAGTGGACTACCTACGAAGAACGTAACCCCACAGGACAATACAAACGAATGTTTAGCTTGCCTGCCGCTTGGCAGAGTGGTCAGACCTTTCTGCGTTTTGAGGGCGTCATGTCCGCCTTCTACGTTTGGATTAACGGCAAGCGGGTAGGATATAGTCAGGGCTCGATGGAACCCTCTGAGTTCAATGTCACACCGTACTTGAGAAGTGGCGAGAACCAAATAGCTGTCGAGGTCTATAAATATAGTGATGGCTCGTATCTCGAAGACCAGGACTTCTGGCGCTTTGGTGGTATCCATCGTGACGTGCTGCTCTATCATACACCTGATGTCCGTCTGCGTGATGTGGCTGTGCGTACCACGCAAGACAAGGATGGTTGGACGCTGGCTGTCAATCCGCAGTTCTCTGTTTATAATGATGAGAACGGTGAGGGTTATCGGCTCTTGGCCACATTGATGGATGGCACTTCCATAGTGTGTAGCGACTCAGTGGCAACCGACGAAGTCCTTGACCTGCAACACAAGGCTGCCCGCATGAACGAATGGTTCCCTCAGCGTGGCTATCGTAAGTTTAACCGCATGGCGATGAAGGTGAGTCAGCCCAAGCTGTGGAGTGCTGAATTCCCCAACCTCTATACCTTGAAGCTGGAATTGCAGGATGCCGCCGGACGTAATATTGAACAGACGACCTTAAAGGTGGGCTTCCGTCAGATTAATATCCGCGGTGGTCAATTGCTGATTAATGGTAATCCTATTAAGATAAAAGGTGTGAACCGTCACGAACACGACCCCTACAAGGCCCGTGTGATGACGGAGGAACTGATGTTGCAAGACCTGCGACTGATGAAGGAGGCCAATATCAATGCCGTCCGCTTGGCCCACTATCCTAACTGTCCCCGTTGGTATGAACTGTGTGACTCTATCGGCATGTATGTCATGGATGAGGCTGACTGCGAGACACATGGACTTCGTGGTACGCTGGCTTCTACACCTGACTGGGCTGATGCTTTCCTTGATAGGGCTATCCGTATGGCAGAACGCGACAAGAACCACCCTTCGGTCATCTTTTGGAGTTTGGGTAACGAGAGCGGCTACGGACCTAATCAGGCAGCGATGTCTGCTTGGTTGCATGAGTTTGATCCCACACGTCCTGTACATTACGAGGGTGCTCAGGGACAGCCCGATCCTTCATACGTGGATGTCATCTCACGTTTCTATCCGCGTGTAAAACAGGACTATCTGAACCCAGGTATCCCTGAGGGTAGCGATGCTGAACGTGCTGAGAATGCCCGTTGGGAGCGGTTGTTGGAGATTGCCAACCGTTCGGGCGACAAATGTACGTGGGTAGGTTCTGATGGTGGACCACGACCGGTTCTGACCAGCGAGTATGCCCATTCGATGGGTAATGCCTTGGGTAATTTCAAGGAGTATTGGGACGAAATCAATTCCAATCCGCGTATGCTTGGCGGCTTTATTTGGGACTGGGTGGATCAGGGAATAATGCGAGGCGACAGCGTCTTCTACGGTGGTGACTTTGGTGACAAGCCCAACCTGAATGCGTTCTGCATGAATGGTATTGTGATGAGCGATCGTACGCTGACCCCTAAATACTACGAGGTGCAGGCCGTCTATGGGCATGGGCCACAGGTGAAGGTAAATACCGAAAAGCCCACCATCAATCTGAAGAAGGTAAAGGCCAATCCTGACATCAAACAAGCCCTTGCCACCATCCGTCCGCAAGTGTTCCGTGCACCAACGGACAACGACAAGAGCTTTGGCAACTGGCTTGCTAAAGACTGGAAACGCTGTGGGCTCGACACGCTCCGCATTCCCATGAAGACTGAGCAGATTGGCAATGAATACGTCTTCACGTTTACCATTCCTGAAGGGCTGCCCGATATTCCCCGTTTGGGTATCGTGTTTGAGTTGCCTCGCGACTACGAACAATTGACGTGGTACGGACGTGGCCCTTGGGACAACTATCCTGACCGTAAGGTGTCGTGCCCCATTGGTTTGTGGAAGTCTACGGTCTCTGAGCAATATGTCCACTATCCTCGTCCGCAGGATTCTGGCAACCATGAGGATTGCACCTACATAGAATTATCCACCAAGAAAGGAAAGGCTATCCGTATCGAGGCCATTGATGCTCCCTTCTCGTTCTCTGCAGTACCTTACACGGCTCAGTACTTAGCCAGCAAGACCCACGACTACGAATTGGAGGATCAAGGTAAAACCTACCTCTCTATCGATTGCGCAGTCATGGGTCTTGGCAATAGTTCGTGCGGTCCTGGCGTGCTAAAGAAGTACACCATCGACAAGTCCAAGCAGCACCAGCTGAAAATCCGCATCCTATAAAGAAGAAAGGCCATCGTTATTGATGGCCCTTCTCATATTTCTTAGTATTCCAATATCAGCGACTGACGAGGTTTCATCTGCAAGTCCTTCGACAGGTCGACATAACGGCCCGTCAGGATGTCTTTGGCTCGTTTTGTGCTACCAATGACCTCGGCATAACGCTTCACTTCCATCTTTGCTGATTTTGTCGTACCATTAAGGATGGTTAGAGCCGTCTTTCCTTTGTATTGGCGGGCGATGACATAAATGCCGTTGAAGGGAATGAACTGCGTCATCGTACCCTTCGTGATAACCTGATTGCCCTGACGCCAGTGCAATAGACGACTGAGCCATGAGAACATCTGCTGCTCCTGCTTGGTACGTCCCTCACGGGTAAAGGCATTGTGGTCGTCGCCAGGGAATCCGCCAGGGAAGTCCTTGCGCACATTGCCATCCGTCACCTCCTTCGTGCCGTTCATCATAATCTCCGTACCATAATAGAGTTGCGGAATACGGCGCACGGTCATCAGCAGGGCCAGTGCCTGCTTCAGCATCAGCGAGTCGCGCCCGTTACCCAAGAAACGGTCGGTGTCGTGATTGTCGATGAAGGCCATCACATGCGTGGGGTCAGCATACAGATAGTCGTAGACGAACGAGTTGTACAGTCGGTTCATACCATTCCACCACGCATCCGTATCTTCGTTCTTAGCCTGCGACAGACGGTCGAAGAAGGCAAAGTCCATCACCGTCTTCAAGTAAGAATTGTCCTTCGACAGCTTCGAACCCTTCTGCCAAGCAGCGGTGTATGCAGGCTCCGTCACCCATGTCTCGCCCACGGTGTTGAAGTTAGGATACTCGTCGTCCAACTCCTTCATCCAGCGCGCCATACCCTTGGCGTCAGCATACGGATAGGTGTCCATGCGGATGCCGTCGATGCCAACGGTCTCAATCCACCATTTTGAGTTCTGGATGAGATAGGTCATCAGGTGCGGATTACGCTGGTTCAGGTCGGGCATCGTAGGCACAAACCAACCCTCGGTAGTCTCCTTCAGGTCAATCTTCGAGGCATACGGGTCCTTGACAGGAGTCAGCTTGTACGAGGTCTGCAGGAACGAGGTGCCCGTTGGATTGCTGGTGCCCTTCGACTCCTTCAGCCATTGGGGCAGGTTCAGCCAGTCCTTCGTAGGCATGTCCTGTGTCCAGGGATGCTCGAAACCTGAGTGGTTGAATATCATGTCCATCACAATCTTCAAACCCTTCTGATGGGCTTCGTCGCACAGTTTCCGATAGTCGTCGTTCGTGCCAAAGCGAGGGTCAACGCGATAGAAGTTCGTGGTGGCATAGCCGTGATAGGTCGCATAGCCACGTTCATCGTCGGGTGAGTCGTTCTCCAAGACGGGGGTCAGCCACAGTGCCGTCACACCCAATTCCTTGAAGTAGTCCAAGTGTTCGCGAATACCGTTCAGGTCGCCACCGTGACGCAGCGAGGGCTGTGTACGGTCTTCCTTGTACTGACGCATACCTTTTATTTGCGGATTGTGGTTGGCACCTTGTGCAAAGCGGTCGGGCATCAGCATGTAGAGCACGTCGCTGATGTCGAAGCCCTTGCGCTTCTTGCCGTCCATCTCTCTGGCTTTCAGCACGTAAGGGTAAGTATAACTCTTCACTTTTCCCTTTTCGTTTTTTACATCAAACTTGAGTGTCATCGTGCCAGCTTCGGCACCCTTTACGTTCAGGTACACCAACAGGTAGTTAGGCGAGTCCAGACGCACCAGACTGTCGATCTTCACCCCAGGATAGTCAGTCGTTACGGCCTCTGCATCACGAATACCCTTGCCGTACACCATCAGCTGTACTGAGGGGTTCTTCATGCCTACAAACCAGTCGGTGGGCTCGATGCGGTTAATCACTGTCGCTGTTTTTTTCGCTGCACTCATTGTCATCACGTTTGCCATCAGAATGGCTGTTAATAAAAGAATTCTTCGCATAGCGTGTCTTAAGTTATCGTTCGTTCTGAGTGCAAATATACGCATTTTTTCTTTTACTTGCTACGTTAATTCCCACATTTATTATAAATAGGTGCAAAAACGTTTGCACGCTCACGTTTTCTGTTCTTTGGTTAATGTTTCTTAAATTTCAGGCGCTATCCATTGCGGAATGAAAAATAGTACATATCTTTGCGATATCAAATTGATATCATTTTTATAATCAATCTTTAATACTTATCATTATGGAGAATAAGGAATATGCATTCAATGGAATGGTGATGAACGGCTTTTTGATGCTGTTCGTAAACTTCGCAGTACTGATACTGTCAATCGTAGGTATCGTGTTCAGCATCATCGATTTAGACAGTAGCAACGGTGCTTATGGCGGCTGGATGTTAGGCGGCAGTCTGCTGTTGCTTGTCGTGAATATTATCATGTGGTGCGGCTTTATGATGCTGGAGCCTAACGAGGCCCGTGCATTGACGTGGTTCGGCAAATACTCAGGCACGTTTGCTCAGGCTGGCTACTACTGGATTAACCCGTTCTATGGTGCCAAGAAGGTGTCGCTGCGTGCCCGTAACTTGGACGCTGAGCCTATCAAGGTGAACGACAAGACGGGTAATCCAGTGATGATTGGCTTGGTGCTGGTGTGGAAACTGAAGGATACGTACAAGGCTTTGTTCGAGGTTGACTCACAGACGATGGCAGGTACGGCTCAGGGACAGATTGGTACCGATGTGCGCTCGATTATGAACGCCTTGGAGCGCTTCGTACGCGTTCAGAGCGATGCTGCGCTGCGTCAGGTGGCTGGTCAGTATGCCTACGACGACGAGGATAATAAGAGCAACGAGTTGACACTACGTGGCGGAGGCGAGGAGATTAACGACCAGTTGGAGCAGAAACTGAACGAGCGTCTGGCACTGGCTGGTATCGAGGTGGTCGAAGCCCGCATCAACTATCTGGCATACGCCCCTGAGATTGCCGCTGTGATGCTGCGTCGCCAGCAGGCTTCGGCTATCATTACTGCTCGCGAGAAGATTGTGGAGGGTGCTGTGTCAATGGTGAAGATGGCGTTGGACAAGCTGTCAAACGAAGAAATCGTAGAGCTGGACGACGACAAGAAGGCTGCTATGGTTTCTAACCTGCTTGTGGTGCTTTGTGGTGACGATTCGGCTCAGCCTGTTGTCAACACAGGAACGCTGAATCATTAAGAGGTGAGAGGTAAGAAGTAAGAGGTAAGAAGTAATGGCAGAGAAGAATACCAAGAATTTCATTCTGCGCGTCGATACTGAGACGATGAACGCGATAGAGGCCTGGGCTGCGGACGAGTTCCGCAGCACCAATGGCCAGCTGCAGTGGATCATCACCGAGGCCCTGCGCAAAGCCAAGCGTCTGCCCAAGAAGAAAAAACAATCACAAGAAGAAACTGAAGAATAATAGTATGAGTAAGATTAAGTTAAACGTTGTCCGCACGTCGAAAGACATGATTTTCGACTGTGTTTTTCTGGCTTTGACGATTGCCATTTGGGGCATCATTGCCTGGCTCATCAGCCGTGCTCCCGACATCGTACCCACTCACTTCGGCCCATCGGGGAAGCCTGATGCCTATGGCTCGCCCACGTTCATCATCATCCCCAGTCTGATTATTACCGTGGTAGCCCTCTTTGTCGCCTTCAGCGTCTACCTCCCCATTGGCAGCATCAACCTGCCCTTCGTCGAGGGCTCAGGCAATGAGCGTCAGAAGAAACTGGGTGTGCTCATGAGTCGCATCGTCGCTTTGTTGTTCTTGTTCATCATGCTGTTCATCGCCATCTACTCACTGGCTATGAAGAACCACGACAGCATTCTGCCCGTTGTATTGATTCTCGCTGCCGTGTTTGGCGTGACCATCGTCTTTACGATATTGATGTACAGAGCCAAATAGCAACGTTTCTACATGGATATGGAAAAGGGGGTCGCGATTTGCGACTCCCTTCTTGATTCAGATACTCCTTACGCAACGTTGCAACGTTGCAACGCTTTTCATGCGCAGCACTTACGGTAGCGGGCTTTCCTGATGCCTGGCTGTGGTGGCATGTCTTCGATGATGCCGCATGACTTCCATTTGCTGACGATGCTACGATAGGACGACTCCTCGTAACCCAGTCCCTTGGCCGTTTTCACGTCGTTAAGGGTAAACTCGCGAGGCAGCTTGTCGAACACGGTCATGTTACCCAATGTCTTCACGACGGCAGGCTCGTTCTTGGCTTGCTGGCTCTCCATCTTCTGACAGAGCAGGTGCATCTGGTTGTCGAGCACGTAGTCGGCCATCATCATCATGAAGTCGACACAGGCCCTCGATTCGCGCTCCTTACCCGATAGCATGTGAAAGATGACGGCACAACGGAAGGCAATGACTGCCGAACGCTTGCGTAGTTCGTCCATAGCCTCGTCGCCATTCTTCAGCGCTTCCTGACGCTTTTCCTCCAGCCACTTGTCAATGTGCTTTCGCAGCAAGGGCGTGTCAACCAGTCCACTTTTGGATTGGAGCAGTTCGATGGCTTTCATCACGGCCTCTTCTTGCTCTGCAGTCATGGGCTGATACTTGGGAATCTTCGAGAAACGCAAGTCGGGCATCTCCGACATCAGGATACGGCCACCAAGACCATTCTCGACGTTCTCGCTGTTGAAGCAGCGGTTGAAGGCGCCGTAGGTACCCAGGATAGTCCAGTTGTAGGCTACGTTTACTTCGCCCGACTCAGCCTGGTCGCTGTTGTAGTCCTGACCCCACTCACCTCGATCGAACGAGTAGCGGTAGACGTCGTACTTAGCCGACCACGAGCCAGCACCATTGGTTTTCAACAGCGTGTCGAGTTCCTCGCCGAAGCTGAACAGCGTGTGGCCGTCAGCATTCTTCAGTCGCTTCAACAGCGTTGAGCACGAGATGGTGATGGGTACCTTGCGGATGACCACCTTGGGCACCTCGATGGCTCGTTCGTTGGACTTGCGAAGCTTGTTCTTCTGCTTGACGGCTTCCTCTTCCTCACGTGCTTTGGCCGACTGCTCTTTCAGCGGACGTATCCACAACTCGACAGCCTCCTTGACACTCGACTTTCCACCAGCCTGACGACCGATAATGAGACCCATCAGCCCAAGGTGCTGCTGCTTGTTGTCGGCATAGACGATGCTCACTTGGTCAGCATAAGTAGCCGCTACGGGCAGAATGGCCGAAAGCACGTTCATCTGCATGTCCTTCGGAGCCATCATCACTGGCTCGCGCAGTCCTGAAGGCAGGGCTTTGACGTTCAGCTGGCGCTTCTTCTGCTTCTGCTCGCCAGCCTCTACAGCCTCCTCTGCCTCATTGTCTTCAAGCTGTTCACCAAAGGCCTCGGCGTGGATTTCACGCTGACGGCGGGTCAATGGGCGGTTCAACTCAGTGTAGTTGGCGTAGAAGTCGTGGATAAGTTGTTGGCAGTCCTTTTCATCGGCATACTCAGGCATGCGAGTCTTGACTACAGCCACCATCTGCTCCTTCGGCATCAGCTGACAGGCACCTACCGAGAGGATGCTGCGCAGCGAATTGTGGCGTACACCCTCTATCTGCAAGGCTCGCTCCGTCAGTCCAGCTTCTTCCATACAGAGGTCGAAGACACGCAGACAACCATCCTCGGCTTCTACCTGCTTCACCTCAGGAAACAACTCGGGCGAATTTACACAGTAGGGTCGGTTCCGCTGTGTAATTTTGCGGCCATCGATGGTGAGTCCGCGTTTCTGATAGGCCTCGCGACGCAGTTTCAACTCCTCTTCGGGCAGCACCTCGTACCAATGCTCTGAGCGATAAATCTCCTGACGGGCATCAGTCACCAGAATGAAGCGTTCGGGCGAGATGCAGCTGCTGTCGAATGGTACATCCAGTGCCTGGCAGTAGGCCTGCTGGGCTTCCTCGATGGTCATGCCAATGGGGATGCGGATGTCGATGTGCAGCTTTTTACGAGCCGAATACTCCATGTGGAGCAGCATGTCTTTCCACTCGCCCTCCTCATTATTAAGAAGGTACGCGCGAGCGATGGCAGGCTCTACGGCCTCTACATCGTCGATGTCGACACAGGTCTGAAAGAGGAAAGCCTCTGGGTCCATGTCGGCCTGGCGACGTCGGTTGTCTTTGAACCGATAGTAGTGCGAGCATCGGATGGGCAATTCATCCTTGAGGGAATCGTTGCCGTTGCGGATGTCGTCCACCATCTTTGCCAGCCAAGGTTCGTGGGTCAGACGGTCGTACGCTGCGAGGTCGTTTACGAAAGCCAGACCTCGATTGGGCTTTTGTGCGCTGTTCAGCGCAATCTTCTTCAATAATTCTTCTTGCATAATCAAATCTCCTTTTTTTATTAGTACTCTTGTTCTTTTGATCTCCGTTCCGTCGTGTGCGCGCCAGCACGATTTCCCATCAATCGTGATGCAAAGTTACAAATAAAAAATAACGCAAAAATGGCTTTTTTGCGTCTTACGGGGAAATGTCAAATGGATGTCAAATGGTTGGCAAAATGTCAACGAAATGTCAAATGCCTGTCGGCTCGTTGCCGTTTTTTGGCATTGTCAATGGCAAGAACAGGGCTGAAATATCGCGAATGATGTCCTTATCTTGCTCGCTCAGGTCGTAGTCGTATTTCTCCACGATGTCGTAGTGGCCGTAGTTGGCGCGACGGATGGAGTTCACTTTCACTTTTTTGCCCAGCACCTTTTCTATCATGAGGCCGAAGTTGGCCTTTTTGGTCTTTTCGAAAATGATGTTCTTGCGTATCATGACGCGCATAACGTGTGGCCACGTCCAACTGTCCTGTCGTACATCCTCAGGACGTTTGGCTTTGCGGCTCTCTTCTGGTGGGATGTTCATGCGACGGTGGATTTCGTGGATGATGGCTACCAGCATGCGTGCCTCGGTCTGATTGTTGCGGTAACGGCTCAGGACGCAGCCATCCAGCACTACGGGCTCTTGCTCCGTCTCGCCATCCAGTCCCACCTGCTTGGCCGATGCATGGAAGTGGTCGTCAATGTCGCGCAGGGCAGCATAGCCCTCGGCCTCGTGGTGGTTCGTGGTGAACCAGTCGGCCAACAGCTGGCGCAGGGGCATTGCCTCGGCAGCCGTTTTCAGCGCCTTGGCGTGCTCGACAATGAATTCAACGGGTATTAACCTGATACTTGACATGGGTATGAGGTTTTTCTATCTGGGTTCGTACATGTCGCAATGGATGGTGTCGATGGGCGTCGTGTTCAGCTTTTCGATGACATCCTGATAATCAAAGTCGAGCGAGCGGAAGATGATTTTCGCCCCCAGTTCTTCCTTGTCAAGAATGTTTATGTATTCCATCAGTTGTCCCATCAGCTGATTATACAGGTCGTCGTGGTTACTCGTATCGAAATAGGCTTCGAAGTAGAAATCCGAGCCATCCGTCGAGTAGCAGTAGCCCTCCTTCCTCTTGAAACCATTGATTTCCAGCTCAACATGGAATTCGCGAATAGGCTCCTGCGTACTGGCCATTACAGGCAGTCGCAGGTCGGCACCACTCTCGCGCAGTTGTCCGTAGAGTTCGTAAGCCGTTGTGGGCACCTCTTCATGCATGCCCATCTTGACGTATTTGGCAAACAGATTAGGACTGATTTTTTCGCCTACACGGCACACCACAGGCGTCTGCATGCACTCTTCGCCTGGCGTCAACCAACCGTCAGCCAGATTGCGGCCACCAGCCACGATAGGGTAGGACATTGCACTTTGCGGGTTTTCGTCGTCAACCACAAACAGCGCACCAATCTGACGGGCTATCACACCAGCGCTGTAAATCAGCTTGTCGCAGCTGGGCATATCCATGATTTTTATATGCTTCATACACCTTATTATTATATTACGTGTCACATTCTAACCGAGAAGTATTCTCTTGGCCTCGAAGAAGTAATCTCTTGGCCTCGAAGAAGTATTCTCTTGGCTTGCGAGAAATATTCCCTGCCTTGGGAAAAAATCTCAGGGCAAAGGTACAACAAATTTTCGAGTGTTGCAACGTTGCAACGTTGCATAAGGAGTATAATAGTTATTTTTAACTATTCTATTTATCATAATCTTAGAAATACTATCCACTATACTTCTACAAAAATACTATGAGGGTGCTTACGCAACGTTGCAACGTTGCAACGTTACTCTCACGCGCTACCGGCTCCGAGATAAGTGCCTTTTACCGCCAGTAAACATATTGTTTACCGTAGCTAAACGTATTGTTTTACTTGCTGTAAAAAGAAAAAAGCCGAAAGCATTATGTCTCCGGCCTTCTGTTGTTTTGTATGTGAGTTTGATTTACTTCAGCTCGAACTTGTAGCCGATGGTCAGCATACCACCATCGGTGTACCACTTATTATCGTCATCAAAGTCATCGACTCTGGTCAGAGAAGCAGCACCGCGGAGGTCAAGAGTAATACCGTTGTTGAACTCGTAAGAGAGACCGACGGGGATAGCAAAGTTGAAGGATTTGACTTTTTCTATGCTTTTGCCATCGTACGATGCATTGACCTTGAAACCCGGCTGTACACCAATCTTCAGAGCGAAGCCCTTACCTACATAGAAGTTAGCCAAGACGGGGATGTTGATGTAGTCGATATTTGTTGACTTGCTGTCCTCCTTGAACTTCCAACCCTGCTGCTGGTACATAACTCCTGCAGAAAGAGAGAGCCAGTTGGTAGAGGTGTAATATTCAGCCTCGGCACCAATAGTAAAACCTACGCGAGCTTCGTTACTTGTGCTGGTAGTACTGATGCCGTTGGTGTAACGCTCACCTCTCCATGTACCAGTTGAGAGACCAATCATGGGCTGGATAGTGAATGAACCTGCGTCGTGACGCATCTTCTGTGCATTTGCAGTCAGACAGCATACTGCCATTACTGCGATCATCATAAATTTCTTCATACTCTTGTTTTGATTAATTAAAATTAATAAATTACGCTGCAAAGATAAGGAAATTTTTAATATCTGCAAACTTTTTTGCACTTTTTTTGCACACACACACCTCATTTTGTGTAAGAAACTTGTAATAGACAACAAAAAGAACCGAAAGCGTGATGACTTCCGGCCTTTATGTGTTGATGCAGACAATCGTTTACTTGCCCGCAAAATAGAGTCTATATAGGGTCTCGATCCTTGATACGAGTGTACTTACTTTTCCAGAGGGGCGCCCCATATTAAGTGTTGTAGCCTGATTTCTCCAGACAGCGTCTGAACCGTTGTTGCTGAATGAGATAGAGCCTGAGAATGTGCCTTCCGGCCAAGTAATACTGAGATTATCGCCCGAATAACTGAATGTGCCGTAGTTCACGTACTTTTCAATTTTAGTGATGGCCCTTTCGTTCAACTCCATGTTTTGCATAATGTTTGTGCCATACACTTTGTAAACAGTGCCTATTACTTCATTTCCGTTAAAGTTGTCGATTTCTAATGACAATAAATTACCGTTTTGTTGTAATGTCATTGACACCCAATCGCCAAACATACTGCCGGGCTTTAAAAGATCATCATCGTCATTACCACAGGAACTGATGCCAAAAGTGCAAACTGCCAAGAGAACTAGTGTAGTTGCATAGTTAAAAAACTTTTTCATACTTCTTAAATATTAATTGGTTTCTAATCGCATGCAAAGGTATTTATTTTTTATCTTTCTGCAAACTATTTTGTTCCTTTTTTAACTATCAAGGCGATTATTTCTGTCCTTTTACAAGATATGTCAACAAAAAGCCGACGAGGAAGATGACGGAGGTGCCAAGAACGATGGCCAGATAGGGGTGCAGATGGATGCCTGGCAACGACCACATTTCGGCCATAGATATCCACGCAATGACCAGTACACCAGCCACACAACCGAGGAAGGCTGCCCAGCGACTAATCTTCTGCGGAATGCAGCCAAGCAAGAACAAGCCCAGCATGCCACCGCTGAATATGGAGCTGAGCGTCCACCAAGCGTCGATAATGCTTTCTACCGATAGCATCGCAATGGCTACGCAGGCACCCAAAATGCCCACGCCAAAGCTGGAGAGGCGCACGATGGCCAGTTCCAGTTTCTGATGCTTATGATGGTCCTGTGGGTCGTGGTGGCGCAGATGGTCGGCCACATTGCGAGCCTTCAAGAAGAATGGTCGCACATAGTCCGTCAGGATAATCGTGGCGGCACTGGTCACGCTGGTCGATACGGTCGACATGCCAGCAGCAAAGATAGAGGCAATGAGCAGGCCTCGCAGTCCTACGGGCAGACCATTGACGATGAAGTAGGGGAATACGTAGTCGGGCTTGGCCTGAATATCCGCAGGCAGTTCAGCCACACCAGCCTGATAGTACGAGTAGAGCGCACTGCCGATGAGGAAAAACAGCGCAGAGACGGGAATAAAGAGGTAGCCTCCGAAGAGTGCCGAGAACTTCGCATCCTTATCCGTCTTAGCCGCATGGTAGCGTTGCACGTAGTTCTGGTCGATGCCGTAGTTCTGCAGATTAATAAAGATGCCGTAGATGAGGCATACCCAAAAGGTCGAGGTCGTCAGGTCGCTGGTAAACGCGCCCAACGAGAATTTGTTGCCCATGGGACTGTGCGCAGCAAGCTCAAAGGTCTGCATGGGACCCTCAGGCATTGAAAACATGAGGATAGCGAGACACAGCACAGCACCACCGATGAGGATGATGCCCTGAATGGCGTCAGCCCAAATGACTGCCTTCAAACCACCCATCATAGAATAGATAATGATGGCTATCGATGTCAGAATGATGACGGTATGCATGTCCCACCCCATGAGGATATACATGGGTACGGCCAGCAGATAGAGGATGGATCCCATGCGGGCAATCTGCGTCAACAGATAGCAAGCTGAGGCGTACAATCGTGCCCACGCACCAAACTTTTCTTCCAAGAACGTATAGGCTGATACGGAGCCTGAATGTCTGTAGAACGGCACGAAATACTTGGCTGCAAAATACGAGGCAATAGGTATCGACAGCGAGAACACAAACGCATTCCAATCGGCAGCAAACGCCTTGCCTGGATAGCCGATGTAGGAAATGCTCGATACATAGGTGGCAAAGATGGACATGCCTACCACCCAGCCAGGAATGGAGTGACCTGCGGACGTGAACTCGTCTGCAGAACTGCCCTTCTTGAAGAACGAACAGCCGAACACCACGACACCTAGCGTGAATACGATGAAGACGATGAAATCAACTAGATGCATAGCTTGCCGTTCTTGATGGGTAATGCATCGAGTGCCTGACGAATCTTTTCACGCTCAGGTGCTTCGAACTTGTAGAACGGCGAGGCTACAAAGTCATCGTTGATGATGCCTAAGAGCGATAGAGCACACTTCAAGCCCTTCAGATAGCTGGAACCATGACGGCCAACGGTATAGATGGTCGTCGAAATCTGCATAATCAGCTGTTGCAACTGCAGCACACGATTGATGTCGTGCTGACGGGCAGCGTCGTACATCGCCACATAGAGCTCAGGGAACATGTTGGCACCACCATTGATGCCACCCTGTGCGCCCAGCAGCACACACTCGCCCGTAATCTCCTCAGGACCTACAAGCATGGCAAAGTCCTTGCGGTGCTGCATCTTGTACATCACGCTCTGGAAATAGACGGCATTGGCCGAAGAGTCCTTGAAACCTACCACCTGCTCGTTTTTCGCAATACGTGCAACCGTATCAGGGGCGAAACTCACCTTCACATGTGACGGCATATTATATAAGAACACGGGAAGCGGCAATTGGGGCACCAGCTCCTCGTAGAACTGTGCCAACTCGGGCTGACCCGTAGCGAAGTAATAGGGTGGAGCCGAGACCACACCGTCGGCACCATAGTCGGCAGCCTTCTTGGCCAGACGGATGCTCTCTTCTATCGACGTGTCGGTAATGCATGCCAACAAGGGCAGACGGCCTCGGTTGATGCGACACGACTCCTTAATCATCTGCTTGCGCACGTCGTACGAGAGGCTCTGTTCCTCGCCCGTCGTTCCTAAGACAAACAATCCGTGTACACCACCCTCGATAAGGTGTTCTATCAGTCTTTCAAGACTCTCGACGTCGAGTGTCTCATTGTTCTTCAACGGGGTTACCAGTGGTGGAATAATACCACTCAGCGGTTTCTTGAATGTTGTTTCCATCATGTAGTTTGTTTTATTTTCTCTTTTTAGTTTGTTTACTCTTGACCGTCTTAACAGTCTTTACTGGTTTCACAGCTACAGGCAGCGGGTCCTCGAAGTGGTGATGGCCGTCGCCAATGCTCTCAGCCTCTCCGCTATAGGGCAGGTAGACATCAGCGAAACCACCGTGAGGAATGTCGATATCAATTGTAAAGGTGTCGTGAGCAATCTGCCACGACACTTTTACTTCTCCGTAGGCACTCATCGTAGAACCTTTACACCACTTTAGGTCGCCAACGGGATGAGGGTGTATCTCTATCAGTTCGCCCGTACGACGGATGCCCAGGAGGTCGGGAATCAGCAGGTTCTCGATATGGGCCATCATAAAGTGGTTCATCGAGGCTCCTAAGTCAGGATTCCACTGCTCAGTCAGCGTGGTGTGCCCCTTCTTAATCTGATAGCCGTAGCCAGGCACATCGTCGTGGTTCAGCATCGTATAGAGCAATTCGCGCTGGTCGTTCTGAATGAGTACGCTGAACAGGTAACGATTGCCGATGTCGCCAGTTGTCAAACGGTTGCCGTGGGCCTTGATGTCCTTGATAAGGTTCTGTAGCACGGCCTGATAGTCGCCCTCGGGTACCATCTTCAGATAGAGCGGCAGGGCCAGCGAACACTGGCTGCCTGTAGCGTAGATTTTCTTCTTGCTGTCGTAGAAAGTGCGGTTGAACGAGTGACGGATGCTGTCGGCACGCAGGTTAAACCACTCGGCATCCTGCTTGTGACCTAAACGCTTGGCCAGCACATACATATAACACATCCACTGGTAGTAGTGGGCTGTCGACACCAAGGACACAGGTGTATTCTTCGCAAAGCCAGCCTTGCCTGGTCCGTAGTCGTACCAGTCGCCCAAGCCCATATTCAGAATAAAGCAAGAATCCTTTGAAACGAGATAAGCCATATAACGCTTCATGGCATCGTAATGACGGTCGGCCAAATCAAGGTCGCCATAGTGTTGCCAATATAGCATGGGCAGGGCAATGATGGCACCACCCCATTCGGGCGACTCTTGGAACGGACGTGCCCATGTGCCTGTAAACTGCGTGTATTCAGGGGCTATCTCAGGCATCGAACCATCGTCATGTTGTGCATCGACAATGTTCTGCATGGTCTGCTCTATCATGTGGCGTGCGTCGTAGTTGTACACCAGTGCCTCACCGTTCAGCCAGTCTTGTTCCAGCCAACCCAGCTTTTCGCGTGAAGGACAGTCCGTCCATACGGCCTGCCAGTTCGAACGTATCGCACGGTCTATAATCTGGTGGGTAGCGTTGATGCGTGGATTAGAGCACTCAAATGAACCGATTCGTTCAGCGGAGTTATATACGAAGCACGACTCCACCTTCTTCAGCACGTCGATATCGCCCTCAATCTGAAGGTAACGGAACGAGTAGTAAGAGAAGCGTGGATGCCATACTTCCTTGACCACATATAACCGGTCGTTGTTGCCTTTTTCTATGACACCTTTTAAGGTATAAGTGTAATAGTGGGGACGTCCTGTCTGGCGCTGATTCACCAGCCCGTCCTTATCTAACGTCTCACCGGGCGTGAGCTTGATCTTCATGCCTGACTCGCCCTGAACGGTAATCTCTGGATAACCTGCCAGGTTCTGTCCCATGTCGAGCACGAGGATAGAATCCTTACGCAGTACCTGCTTGACAGGGTAACGCTCCATTAACTTCACAGAGTGGGCTATCTGGGGTGTTAGCTTGCCCTTGGGACCTTCCTGTATCACCACAGGCTTCCATATTTTCTTCCCTAAGGCGGGAAATGGCTCTAACCGTGCGTCATAATCCTCACCACCATAAATGCTGTTGAACGTGATGGGACTCTCCGTCCATTGCCAGTTCTCGTCGCTGTAGACACGTTCGCGCATACCGTCGTCGTAGGTGAGATAGAGGAAATAGAGCAGGGTAGGAGGCCCAAACGATACCTTCAACTTAACGTAGCGTCCGCCTTGTTCATTATAAAAACCGTTGCCCAAGAGCACGCGCAACTCGTTGTCGCCCTGCTTAATCTGCTGGGTGACATCGTAGACATTGAAGAACACGGTCTTGTCGTAGTCGCTCCACGAGGGAGCAAACTCAGAATTGCCAACCTTTTGGCCATTGATGGTGGCCTCGTAAAAGCCAAGTCCGCAAATACGCAACTCGGCATACTTGACAGTCTTGTATGGCTTGAAACTACGACGCAAAATGATGCTGCGACGCGACAGTGGGTCAGCCTTTTCCCATTCAGCCTTGGTCTGTTTGATGACACTGCCTGAGCATAGGCGCCCTTCAGGTATTTTGGCATCCTTTCGGGTGATGGCGCCAATCCATTGGGCTTCGCCGAAATATCCTTGCGCTGATAAACCTAGTGGAACGAGTATAACTAATATAACTAGCAAATATTTCTTCATAGTGCGTTGTTGATAATGAGTTTACCTATATCGTTGCGTTGTCCTGCCAACTTGCCGTCCACATAGACGCACAAGCCCTTTCCTGCATGGTATCGTGAACCGTCTTTGTCCCAGACGATAGTGAGATTGTGCCCATGATACAATACGTTGTCGAGACAGAAGTACGCCCATTTATCTTGAGGTAATAGAGGATTGACCTCTATAGTGTTATCGGTACGGGGACGCAAACCACAAAGGCCCGTGATAATCAGGTCGTTCCATGTAGAGTGGTTGTAATAACGCGAGCGTTCTTGGTCACCCTTCAGCCAATATCCGGTGGTCTCATCAAGGTATTCGCCAATATATGGTTTGCCACGCATGTGCTGACTCTGCATATACTTTTCCATTTCAGCGAAATACAAGGAATCGGTAATAACGGGATTGCTGTAGTCGTTCAGATAGTTGGCCATAGCTGTCAGCGTCTGACTCGTAGCGAAAGGCCATACGGCACCATCCCACTCGCATTTGCCTACGCCATGTGTGCGGAACAGCGG
This sequence comes from uncultured Prevotella sp., assembly GCA_946404405.1. GTDB lineage: Bacteria > Bacteroidota > Bacteroidia > Bacteroidales > Bacteroidaceae > Prevotella. The sequence continues at coordinate 15,103 of CAMJDL010000003.1, read as the reverse complement.
ATGACGGCGTTCGGCAGTGGTTTGTCCGTAGGGAGCAGAGAAACCTTGTGGGTCACCAGCTTGCAGCCAAGCGACAGCATATTTAGCTTCGTTCTTCGCCATGTGGGTGTACCAAGGCATGTAGCCGATAGCCTCACGAACGTTGGCGCTGGAGTCGATACGGTGGGTCTCGAAGAATTGGTGCTTTTCGTTCCACAATTTTGCGTGTACCTTCTCTCTGAGGTCGGCAGCCTTCTGGAAATACGTAGCGGCCTTCAGGTTGTCGCCTCCTAATTGGGCGATATTGCCGATGGCCTTTGCATTGCCGTACATATAGGCGTTAATCGAGGGGCGCAGATACTTTTTCTTACGTCCGCCACTGATGGTTTCTTCCATCGCATCCTGTACGTCAGCCTGCCAATAGAAACCACCATCACGCGTATGGGTGGTCTCCCACTCGTTGTATTCCCATTCTAACGAAGGAAGCATAGAGACAATCCAATCCTTGCGACCATCCACCATATAGCGCCCCCATAGTGAATGGGCAATCCATGAGGAATAATTGACGATTTTCTTCATGGGCTTGCCCTCGTTTCCCTTATACCATGTGTTCATAATCTGGTCGAGGTAGGTGCTGTCTCTGAGCCAGCGACTCTCGTGGATGTGATGTCCAACACCAGAGGCAATAAGGTTGTATTGGTCAGCATAACTTCTGTTGACCAAGAACTCTGTCATCGCATAGCCAACAGGTGTCTGCTTGATATGCTTTCGGAGTGTCCACCAACGGAAATACCACATTTCTTCGAAATCTTTATTGGGACAGTCGAAGAGGGGCACGTTCTGCGTCATCCACTCCCAAGCCTTAGCGTTAGGTATGGCCTGCACGATGTTTTCGTCCTCCATTGTATTGAAATAGTCCACGTAGTGCTTGTAGTCGTCGTACTTTAGGAATGCTGGCGTGTGCCCGATGGTTTTGCCATCAGCATCAATGGCTTCTGTACGCATAGCTGCAATGGCAAACGTCGCTTCTACCTCACGTTCACCAGCGTTGTCAAGCGTACCATCCCAATCAGCAGGCGTATCGACATCAGGGAAACGACGCTCTGAACCAGTACGAAACATCACTCGTTCGATGCTTTCTACTGGAGCAAAGAACATACGCTGGCCTGCCTTCTTGCCATTGACGTACACCTCTGTCATTCGTTTCGATACGCTGAGAACGGCCTCGATATGATACGTGGTGTTAGGTGTGTATTTACCTAAACTACCATAACGGGCGCCACCCTTGCAACGCATGATTCCCTCGTCTGTCAATTCAATGCGCGAACAAGCAGTACCATGCTGGTCTAAAAACTCAATCTGCAACAGTCCTGTATTGTTCTGGCCAGCCTTGAGGTCGAAAGCCACCTTCAATTCTTTCGTAGCGGGAATCTTTCTTTCTACACGGGCATAATCAAACGGATCGCTGTCCTTTAGTGTCAGCCAACCATCGTTCAGCGAGACAGGGGCATAAACGGGAGAATAGATGTTCCATGTGGCAAGCATCGCAAGGCCACTGTTCCCAACGGTTTTGCCGTTGGGCCTAAACTCCTTGCCGTCCGCATGGCTATGCGCCTCCGTCTGTACAGGCACAGGGATATGAGCTACCCACATATCTTCCTTGTTCATTGAGTAGGCCACCCAAAGGTCGCTGTCCTTAGGTATACCATTGCCCTCCTGGATGCCTCTTACATATTGTGGACCATAGCTCTTGTAGTTGCCGCCATAGCGCATGGGTGGTACCTCGCCTTGAACCAGATTCAGCGTAGTGTATTCATAACCGTCCTTACTTAACGAAATAGCCAGTGGCCAGCGGTATTCCGAAGGATTGTAGATGGTGGCATAGGTACCGTCCGACAGTCGTTGCCCCCATATCTTCGCATTGCTGTTGACAAAGCCTTTGGCGCGCTCTACTGGTTGTGCCCATGTCAGACCGCCATCCGCACTGGTCGATGTCAGCGCGTGCTTCCATAGTGCTGCAATCTGTCCGTCGGGTAGGGTATAGTCACAATAGGCCTTATACTCTTTGTTCAGGGGAATTAATGGGTCGCTGCGGTCAGCTTCTTCTACCCACTGCATCCGATAGCGTGGATTGGCCAAAATCTCTTCGCAGGCATGCTTGACATCCTTGGGAGCCTTGGTATAGTATGGCCAATAAGGCTTATAGGTCTTATAGGCCCCATTTATATAAATAAGGTAAATAGGTCCCAGCGTGCCGTCCTTCTTCACCTCTCGAATGACACGTCCCAAACCGTTGCCATCGTTGGGATCGTCTTTTTTGTCGAAAGCCACACCATAGTTGCCTAATGCCCACAACTGTCCACTCTTCGAGACATACCATCCCACACGTTGGTGCATGATGGCTATCAAATTGTGAGCCTTCTCAGGACGGTTGGGCTTCTGGAAACCCTCAGGCACCTGTAACTCAGGAAACAGCACCTGTGGATTACTCCATGTGTATCCGTCCTTGGAGGTCTGTAGCATGGTATGCGAGGGGGGCACGTGCTCGTCCTTAGGATCGCAGAGGTAGTGCACATAGAACTGGTTGTTCCAATAGGCCATCATGGGCTGGTGGTTATACGTCCAACCTTGTCCGTTGGCTTCTGAAGGATGTTCGCGATTGGCACGCATAATCTGGATGTTATGCACACCCACCACAGGGCTGAGGCCTCCGTCGTGACGATTGGGGTTGCTCAGTGTCGAGCCTGTATAGTGTATCTTCTTGGCATTCAACAGCCCCTGCAGAATGGCCTCGTCTGCTTCGAAGATGGTGCCGTGTTTATGCAATTTAGGCACATTGACCTTGTTCGAGACATCCTCAAAGGTCACAAAATCCTTTGTGAAGTGGGCACCAAAATCTTTCAGTTCGTAGCGGTCGTAATAAATCAACCAGCCGTCTTCGTCGGCTTTACCATCTTTTGTTTTTCTTGGAACTTTCACCGTCGTTGGACCTTCCATCATCTTACCTGTAAACGGTTCTGAAGCTTTCGACCAAGGACCGTATGGCGACTTGGCGTATGCCACCTTGATGTCGCGTTCAGGGCGAGTGTTGTCCTTCAGCACCATGACATAATCCTTCTGTCCTCGCTTGACCAACGTAGCGTCGATGCACGAGAATCCAGGCTCAATCATTAATTTCGTGGGTGTAAACGACTTAAAGTCCTTCGTGGTAGTATAATACAAACGGTGGTTGTTCTTGTGGTCCTCCTGTCCGTCTGGGAACTTACCTGGAATGCACGATGCCCAAATGATGACAGCCTGTTTCTTGACATCATCCCAAAAGAGCTCAGGTGCCCAGACGTTTACCGTCGTCGTATCGCTCATGACCTCGATGAAACGTTGTTTGCTCCAATGTGTCAAATCTTTCGAACAGGCATAGCCGAAGCCCCTGTCACCTCGCCACGAGCTGGTCCATACCAAGTGGAACATACCGTCAGGTGTACGAATTATCGAGGGGTCTCGCATAACTTTCTGCTTGCCGACCTCTGGTTTCAACCACACACCATCGACCTGTTGCCACGTCCAACCGTCATAACTATATATAAACCTCAGTCCGTCCGTGGCTGGTTCGTGGAATGAGGTGGATATATATACTTGATGCTGCGCTGATATAGCTAACAGCCAAAAGCTAACAGCCAAAAGCATTAATTTTCGTCTCATTATGTCACCTTATTTATTATATAATAGACGAAAAACTTGGTGGTTTGTAACAAAAAAGTTTAAAAATGGTGGCATTTCGGTTTAACTTTCTTACCTTTGCATCGTCTAATAAGAAAGAACTAATGATTATGATGATGAGAACTTTTATAACCCTGCTGCTCATGGCAGCATTCGTCACCGCTGACGCTCAGCAGGTGATGCACAAAGAGAAAGATGGTACTTATGTAGTGAATACCACCACAATTGCTAACGATGTGGAGGGCTATGCTGGTCCTACGCCTGTTGAAGTGTATATCAAGAAAAACAAGATTGTGAAGGTTGTTCCCCTGAAGACGATGGATGGCCCCAAGTATGTTGCCAAGGTCAAGAACCAGATGCTCACCAAGTACGAAGGCATGAAGGTCGACAAGAAGAATCCTCTGCCAAAGGTCGATGGCGTCACAGGTGCCACCTTTACTTCAGATGCTATGCGTGAGCACATCAATCGCGCTATAGCGTACTATCAGAAGCACAAGTAATCCAAAATCCCATTTAAAACCGATTAATCAGAAATAGGTATTTTTTGTAATAGTGACCAAGGAATATCAATGCAAATAACAAAAGGAATATACCGATGATAGCAGCGGACGACGGACGAGTGGGAAGCTTTTGACCGCCGAATTGACACTGATACTGAATCATGTGGTCAATGTAGGCATCTACAGTAGCCCAATTCCCTAGCCGCACCTCGGCAACAAGACGGGGAAATACCTCACAGATGTATTTCTGGTGCTCCGAATCGATGGAAGCAGGGAGTTCGTCGGTGGCACTATACCACGATACAATGTTATCCTCCTGATGAGGAAACAGACGCATCGTTTGCCAGCCATCGGCCAACAGGACATAGCCTGCAAATATCTGTTCTACGCTGAGACTATCGTCTGGTTGACTTATCATCTGATAGGCTCGATGCGATAGAGTGGAAAGCGATGAGTTTTCTGCGACAAACAACTGGCAGAAATGCGCGGCCTGCTGTTGTGGAATGACAAGGGGAGCAGCAGACAAAGATGCTGACCCTGCAATGAATAGCAGGGCCAGCACTATCTTATATCGACTCGATAAACTTAACAATGGCATCACGATCGGACTTTGGCAGATTGTAGAACTTCTCAGTTGGGCGATAAGCATCTGACTGCTTTGAGTAGCCATGCCACATGATAGCCTCAATAACGGTGCGGGCGCGACAGTCGTGCAGACGGTCGTCGGCACCTGTAAGACGGCGACTCAAACCACGACCCCACAGAGGAGTGGTACGGCACCAGCCAGTGCGGATATCGTTAGCCATGAACAAGCGGTGCTGAACCAAATCGGTGTATGGCCAGATGGTCTGGTTGGCATACTTAGGCAGCATGTCGCTGGCGTTCTTGCCAATCTGCTTGGCGTAAGCCTTGGTGCTGGCATCAACCCACATATTATCAGAACCAGTGGTCCAAGAAGGACGGTGGCAGTTGGCGCAACCAATCTCGCTGAACAGAGCCTTACCGCGCTGAACATCGGCATCGTTGAGATTACGGGCTGCAGGAACAGCCAGACCACGGTGCCAAACCATAAACTGGTAGTACTGCTTATCGGTCATTTCTTCTACACCATTATAAGGTGCACCATTGAGCAGATACTTCTCGAAGGTCTCCTTATAAGCTACTGAAGGGGTATTGAGAACCTCGTAAACACGCTTTGCGATACCCTCTTCTGTACCATCAGCATAGTATGGATAGAGAATGCTTGTGGGCGAAGAGCCGTGCTGCTTGATGTAGCTGATAACCTCAGGATCCTCGCTCTGAGCCTTAGCCCAAGCAGTAGTGGTGTAGAGCCAGTGGCGATCGCTGCGGGTTACGTTGGTGATGTTCCAGATAGCGTTTGCACCAGCACCATCCTGCAGAGAGCCACGGGTCATGGCGTAAGTGAAGCGCTTGAGCGGACCGCGAGAGCCATTATGCTTACCTGTGTCATTATAAGGTGCAGAATAGTAAGCGCTGGCCTTGAAGGTGTTTGCCTCACTATCCCACATAGCAGGGTTAAGTGTGGCATGCTTAGCCTCGGCAGCCCACTGTGCCTCAATATCAGCATCGTCGATAGCATCGAGCAAAGCGGTACCGTAAACACCGATTGTTGACTCCAGGCGCACATCGTAATCAGTTGGCTTAGGATTGGTGTTGAAAGCAGACTGGGGGATGCGCACCTCAGGATAGATAAGTGAGTAAGACTCGCCATCGGGGAAGGTCATAGAAAGACCACTCTCCATGGCAGTTACTGTCTTCCAGTCTATCTGAATCTGATTCTCGTCGATAGGTGCCTTGAAAGGAGCCATGGCCTGAGTCTGAGGCATACCTGTAACCTCAGAGATATAGGCATTGGTGCTGGGGTGATAGATTACCAGCAGATAACCGTTGCCAACGGTGTTGGCGCGATACTCTGTCTGGCGCTTGCCATGGCCGTAAGACGGGTGGCAAGTGATACAGCCATTACGAACCCAAGCAGGTCCCAGTCCGCGACGGGGTTCCTGCTCGAATGTGTAAAGGTGCTCGAAGAAGTCTTCGCCTGTATTGAAGTCTTCTTCCATACCCACGATGTCCTCTACGGCAGGTGTCGGGGCCGAATAGCTGGCTTTCTCGGTAGTACCCAGCTTTCCGCCAGGGAACCATTCTTCAGCTGTAAAGTTACCTGTAGCCTTGCCGAAGGTCTGCTCCTCAGGCTCTAGCGGCCCCAGTTCGGTCAGATCATTGCTGTCCGAACAAGCGGTAAAGGCAGGCGCTACTATAAGCCCTGCCAGTACCATTTTTAAAATATTTTGATAACGTACCATATTTTACTCTTCTACGTCCCAGTCCTCGTCATCTTCAAATGCTATGTTCCAGATAGTGCAGCAGTACTTCACGAAGGGAGAAGGCATGTTGCTGATACCCTCGATGGCGCTGACGTAGGCACCTTCCACCTTATTATTAATAGCATCCTGCTTCACGCTGGCAAAGAAGGTGTGGAAGCTGTACTTGTTTGCCTTCTTGTCGGTAGAACCGAGCCATACGTTACGGATAGAACGGATGTTGTCGCGGAAGTCGGCGATGGAGTTGTAGCTGTAAGGCGACTCGACATACGACACGTCGCCAGCAGAGAACGGGTTGGCAATCTTGGCAGTGCCCACCTCGTTGGCGATGGCCAGACAACTGCCCTCATCGTCAGAGAGCACCTGTGCAATAGCGTCTTTCAGTGTGGGAAAACTGCTGTTGGAACCGCTGATACCGGCATTGATAAGGTTGTCGCCGAAGGAGAGGCCTTTCTCCGTCTGATAGTCGAGGTCTGCAGCTTTTACAATTGCCATACGACTGGCATCCTTGCCACCATCCCAAGCACACTGCAACTGGAATGTGCGCTGCTTGAGCAAAGTACAGATAGTCTGGGCATACGCCAGTTCCTGAGCGCCTGAAACATTCTCGAAGTTCTTGTATGTGTCGTTGCCTTTCAGCTCGGCGACCTTACGTGGCTGACCATCTCGGAACAGGATGAACTCGAGGGCGTGGAAACCAAGGATAGTCGCATCGTCGAGCATCTCGTCGTTCATGCCATTATTAAAATAGCTAAGCAGCAGCGAGCGGTTCAGAGGCCATGAGTCGATGGTAGGATCTACATCGAAATCAGAAGCAGCACCACCCAGGAAGGCCTCGCTCTGTTCCCAGTACATACGGGCTGCTTTGAAATCCTTGCAAGCCTCATCAATCTGAGCCTGAGTAATCGTGTTGGTGGTCAGGCCGTGCAGCGTCTTCTCAAGTGCCTCTGTGTTATCGGCCAACTTAGTATAGGTAGGCACAATCACATTGTTGACCAGATTCTTCAACACCTCACGAAGATAAGTTTCCTGAGCCTCAGAGAGTTTGGCACTACCAATGATGGCATTAGCAGCCTCCAGTTGGCTGACCATATCAGCACAACCGTCTACAGCACACTCGCCAAACGACTTCACCGAATAGTTGTCAGCCCTGGTGTTCAGACTGTAATTATCCTCATCGACAAGTGGTTTTGTCTCAGTCACGCTGAATGCTGTTTCCTCATTGTTCTTGTCATCATCATTACTGCACGATGTAAATGTCATTGCGCCCATCACAAGCGCCATTGCTAGAATAAATTTCTTTTTCATTTGCTGTTTATATATTTAAATTATTCACTTTTCACTATTCACTATTCACTTACAAAAAGAATCCCTCATAAGTTACCCCGATACTGACAGAAGGCTCGTTGTTGTACTGGCTCTTCAGCAAGCGGTTGGAATACTCGGCCTTGATGGCAATCTCAGGAACGGGATAGTAATTCACGCCAAAGGCCATACGCTTCACCTCGGTATAATCATAGGCCGTATTCTTAGTATTGCTGGCGTACGGGTTATACTGCTCATAACGCCCAAAGATGTAGAACTTTTGATCATCATTTCGCAGATTGCTTATCTGTGAAAATACATCATAACCGGCCTCGATGCCCACGGCGTAAGCGTTCTTGCTGACAAAGGCAGAATGGTGATAAGGCGACTTCTTATTCGTGCGGTTATAGATGTATTTCAGTTGCTCGGCATCGCCCAGGTAGCCATAGTCAGCCTGTCCGCGGACAATCCAATTATGCGCGTTGTAGGTAAAGTCGAAGGAACCAATAAGAACCTGACCTTTATACTCAGCGTCAACACCATTAGCATTCTTGGGATAGCTATTACCAATACTCTCGCCGTAATAGCCGCTGAGACCAAGGCGTAGACCAGGAATAGAATAGTTATCAATACGAAGGGCTACACCATACTTATTTGCAACCTCGAACTCCAAAGGACTGGCCGTTCCCTTCTTAATCCAGTTTGTATTGGTAAAGTTGTCAGCGTTAAGACCCGCCAGCAACTGCGCCTCGTAACGGAATTTCTTGTAACGACCAAAGAAAGAAACACCAGTCTGGTGCCATGTGCTTGGCATAATGGTATTCTCGCCCTCGGGACGATAGACAGTGAAGAAATTCAACGGCTCGTGGTGAGCGTTGTTCAATCCCACAGGCACCACGATATGACCGAATCGGAGATTGGCCGCGCGCGAAAAAGTTTTCTGAATCCAGAACTGCTCAAGCTCTACTTCACCACCTTTCTCGGTCTCCTGTTCCCACTCGCCGCCTTCCTCGTCTTCCTTCTCATAGGCAAGCCCGGCACCACCGTGTTCGAACTCGATTTCTGTACCCAGCGACCAACCCTTGCCGAAGTTGTAACCCAGATAGATGACGGCATGGGGAATGTCGAAACGGCCATGACTGGGATCGTTCTTATGCTCCTCTGGCAGACTGTAACGGCTTACGTGATCACTAAAAAAGTTTCGCGAGTAAGCTACTTCGCCATAGCCACCTATGCTTAGCCTGTTGACTCGGCTATGCTGCATCACGCTGTCAGCAGCGTTAACCTGTGCTTTCGCTGTCAGCACCATGCTGACAAACGCCATAATACCTATTAGTCTTTTCATCGTTCTGTCTATTGTTTCAAAAATCGGGTGCAAAAGTACGGCGTTTCTTTCGCATCCGCAATACCTAAAAACGATGATTCTGTATAAAAATACCTACAAATGATGATTGCATAATTATATAAAAATGTGTACCTTTGCACCCGATAATCAAATGTAGGTATGAAGAATCAAAAGATGTATGAGGCGGACGACAAGATGATCTCGCTCATCCGCGATAATTACGACCTGTTGCAGTCGCTGGGCAGTTTCGGCATCAGTTTGGGTTTTGGCGACAAGACCGTACAGGAGACTTGTGAGGATAACAATGTGGATTCCTATACATTCCTCGCTGTGGTGAATTTCGTGATGAATGGATATGGTGAGTTTGAGACGGACGACAAAATCAGTGTCCCCACGCTGCTCCAGTATCTCGAAGCGAGCCATGCCTACTTCCTCGATTTCCAGTTGCCTTATATCCGTAGGGAGCTGACGGAGTCGCTCAACGAAAACGACTCGCTGGCACATCTCATTCTTCGTTTCTATGACGAATATGCCCGTGAGATTCGCCTGCACATGAAATACGAGCAGAAGACGCTGTTCCCCTATGTGGAGTCTCTATTGGAAGGGCATCCCACCAACGACTACAACGTGGAGACCTTTTCGAAACATCATGGGGCAGCCGACAAAAAATTGCGCGAACTAAAGTTGCTCATCATCAAATACCTACCACAGGACGGTCTGCACAACAATCAATTGACTGCCACCCTTCACGACATCTACGAGAACGAGGTCTGGCTACGACAACACGCTGAAGTAGAGGATCATATCTTCGTGCCTGCCATCCGTCGTTTGGAGCAAGTCGTCAAGCAGAATGATGTCACGAAGAACATATCAGATATGGTGTTCAAAGGCGGCATCGGCCAGAACTCTGAAGCATTGTCCGACCGCGAGAAGGATGTCATCATATCTCTTGTTCAGGGCATGTCGAACAAGGAAATCGCCGACCACCTCTGCATCTCCACTAATACCGTCATCACCCATCGCCGCAATATTGCCCGCAAGCTACAGATTCATAGTCCGGCAGGCCTCACCATTTACGCCATCGTCAACGGACTGGTGGACATCTCAGCGGTCAAGATTTGACATTCTCTCACCTCAAAAAATGTATTTCACAGGAATAATCATTGCTATTTGTACCTTCTTGACCATAGGCATCTGGCATCCTATTGTCATTAAGACGGAGTACTACTGGGGTACACGCCCCTGGATTATATATTTGATAATCGGTTTAGCCGCCATCGTGGCTGCATTATTTATTGAGAACACCCTTATCTCTGCCGTTGTGGGAGTCTTTGGCGCCTCAGCCCTTTGGGGCATTGGCGAACTCTTTGAACAAAAGAAACGAGTAGAAAGAGGCTGGTTTCCTAAGAATCCAATCGAAAATAAAAAAGACAGTATTGAGGCTGCCTTATTCATATAATAGTACCAGTCCGGCCATGGCGCAGTAAAGAATCATGCGGATGGGATTGATTTTCATGACCTTGACACCATAGAAGGCAGCTGCGAAGAGGAAACAGCTGATGCAGAACTGCCACAGGTTTTCTTGGGGAGTGCTGAAGTTCTCGCGCGTGCATAATAACAAGGTGGCAGCAGCTAACAAGCCTACAACTGCCGGACGCAAACCACGGAATACGCTCTCTACTGAATGATGGTGCATGAAGCGCATAAACATCTTGGCGATGAGTATCATCAAGATGAGCGAGGGCAGCACCAGAGCAAAGGTGGCAGTAGCGGAGCCGAGAATTGACATGGGCATAGAAAAACCAGCATTAGCACAAGCCGTGTAACCGCAATAGGTGGCCGAATTGATGCCAATAGGACCTGGCGTCATTTGCGAGATAGCGACAATATCAGTAAAATCACTGCTGGAAAGCCATTGCCAGCGTTCTACGGTTTCGTGCTGAATGAGTGACAGCATACCATAACCACCACCAAAGCCGAAGAGCCCTATCTTAAAGAAGGTGATAAAAAGATCGAGATAAATCATCATTTGGTAATCCTCCCATAAATATAGCCGCCAATGCCAGCCGCAATGATAATCCAGATAGGTGATACGCCCAAGAGCCATATCAACAGGGCAGATACAATGGGAATCCAGATGGTCCACATGTTAAGCTGTGCCCGCTTGCCTAAATTGAACGTCGGAACGGCGATGAGTGCCACCACCGCAGGACGGATGCCACGGAACATGGCAGCCACCACAGGATTGTCCTTAAACTGGCTGAAGAACATGGCGATGGCGAGGATAATGAGGAACGAGGGTAGGGCTGTACCAATAGTGGTGGCAATGGCACCACGTGTCTTATTGAGCTTATAGCCGACAAAAGTGGCGATGTTGATGGCAAAGACGCCCGGACAGCTCTGGGCGATGGCTATCAGGTCAAGCATCTCGTCCTTCGATACCCACTGCTTCCTGTTCACCACCTCTTCCTCTATCAAAGGTATCATGGCATATCCACCACCAAGGGTGAATATGCCAATCTTAAAGAAGGTCTTAAATGAATCCCAATAGATATTACTCACTTTTCGGGCGGTAGCAAATTCTTCACTATTCACTATTCACTTCTGTCCCTCCACCCACTTACGAGCGTTTACGAAGGCCTCAATCCAAGGTGTCACTTCGTCGTTCTTGCGGTCGGCGGGGTACCAAGCGTTCTGCCATGGGAACACGGCGCGCTCCAGGTGAGGCATCATGCAGAGATGACGACCGTCCTCTGAGCAGATACCGGCAACATTGTAGTCAGAACCGTTAGGATTAGCGGGATAACCAGCGTAGTTGTACTTGGCAATCACGTTGTAAGCGCTCTCAGCCTCAGGCAGAGAGAACTTACCCTCTCCGTGAGCTACCCACAGACCCAGCTTGTTGCCGCTCAGTGAACCGAACATCACGCTGTTGTTCTGAGGAATGCTCAGGGTGATGAATTCACTCTCGAACTTATGACTATCGTTGTGCAGCATCTTAGCACCCTTGGCTCCTGTGAGACCAAGCTCTACCATCAGCTGACAACCGTTACAGATACCTAATGACAGGGTGTCCTTGCGGGCATAGAATTTATCGAGGGCCTCCTTAGCCTTGGGATTGAAGAGGAAGGCACCAGCCCATCCCTTGGCCGAACCGAGTACGTCGGAGTTAGAGAAACCACCGCAGAAGACAATCATGTTGATGTCCTCGAGTGTCTCACGACCGCTAATCAGGTCGGTCATCATCACGTCCTTCACGTCGAAACCAGCGAGATAGAGGCAGTAAGCCATTTCACGCTCACCATTGGTACCCTTCTCACGGATGATGGCGGCCTTGACGCCTGAGGGCTGACGGCGATCGGCAGAAATACCGTACTGTGCCAGTGTGCCCTTGAAGTCCTTGTTGAACTTCATCTCCAGAGGCTGCTTCTTGTAGTTCTCGAAGCGCTCCTTTGCCTTGCCGTTGAAGCTCTGCTTACGATCCAAGAGGTAAGAGGTCTTATACCAAGTGTCGCGCAGGGCGTCGATATCGAAGGTCATTTCGTCGTCGCCAGCCTTTACCACGATGTTGCGGCTGTCTTCCACAGGATAACCAATCTTGGCATAGCCAATGCCCTGCTCCTCCATGAAGTCCTTGAACTCCTGCTTGTATGCATCGCTTACCTCGATTACAACACCAGGGTTTTCGGCAAACAGAGCCTTTACCACGTCGCCATCCTTGCAGATGTCGTGCAGGTTGATATGCATACCGCCCTTCTGGTTGGCGAAGCACATCTCCAGCAGGGTCGTGATGAGACCACCAGCCGAGATATCGTGACCAGCCAGAATCCAACCCTTCTCTATCATCTGCTGAATAGCCATGAAGGCATCGGCAAAGTACTCAGGGTTCTTGACTGTAGGCACATCGTCGCCCACCTTACCTAAACTCTGGGCGAAGGCAGAACCGCCGAGGTGCTGTTCGTCGAACGAGAAGTCGATATGATAGAGAGAGGCGTTCTTATCGTTTACCAATACAGGGCTTACAACCTTCTTGATATCAGAAACCTCACCACCAGCAGATACAATCACTGTTCCTGGAGAGATAATCTTCTCGCCATTGGGATACTGTTGACTCAAAGACAGCGAGTCCTTACCCGTAGGCACGTTGATATGCAGGTCGCAGCAGAAATCACTCAGGGCCTTCACACCGGCATACAGACGGGCATCCTCACCCTCCTGCCTACGGCAGGGCCACATCCAGTTGGCAGAGAGACTCAGTGAGTCCATGCCGTCGGCCAAAGGAGCCCAAACAATATTCGTAAGAGCCTCGGCAACAGACAGTACAGAACCAGCGGCAGGATCAGCCAGACCAGCCTGAGGTGCATGACCAAGGGCGGTGGCAATACCTTTCTTACCACGATAGTCGAGGGCAACAACGCCACAATCGCTCAAAGGCAACTGAATCTCACCCTGACACTGCTGACGGGCAATCTTACCTGTCACGGAGCGGTCCACCTTGTTGGTCAACCAGTCCTTACAAGCCACAGCCTCCAACTGGAGCACGCGCTCAAGGTATTCGTTAATCTTATCCTGCGTGTAGGTCACATCCTCATAGTGACGCTCCACCGTATTATCCTTCATGATGGTCTTGGGCGAGTGACCGAACATCTGAGCCACGTCGAGGTCGAAAGGCTTCACACCGTCGCCCTGCTTGAACGAGAAGTGGGCATCACCAGTGGTCTCACCAACGACATACAGTGGGGCACGCTCGCGCTCGGCAATCTTACGTACATGTTCGATGTGCTTCTCGTCGATGAGCAGACCCATACGTTCCTGACTTTCGTTGGCAATGATCTCTTTGCTCGAAAGCGTCTTGTCGCCGATAGGCAACTTGGTCATATCAATCTCACCACCGCACTCCTCAACGAGCTCTGACAAGCAGTTCAGGTGACCGGCTGAGCCGTGGTCGTGGATAGAAACAACGGGGTTCACATCCTCCTCGCAAAGAGCGCGAACCAGATTGTAGGCACGCTTCTGCATCTCAGGGTTGGCACGCTGCACGGCATTCAATTCGATACCGTTGCTGTAGCGACCAGTATCAACAGATGACACAGAACCGCCACCAAGTCCGATACGGTAGTTGTCACCACCGACAACGACCACCTTGTTGCCCTTCTGGGGCTCCTTCTTCAGACAGTCGCGCTTGGTACCGTAGCCTACACCACCAGCGAGCATGATGACCTTATCGTAAGCATACTTCTCCTTACCCTCCTGATGCTCGAATGTCAGCACAGAACCACAGATCAGCGGCTGACCGAACTTGTTTCCGAAGTCGGAGGCACCGTTAGACGCCTTTGTCAAAATCTGCTGAGGTGTTTGATACAACCACTGACGTACAGGCAGGATGTCCTCCCAGTCTCGTGCAGCACCCTCATCGTCGTGCAGACGGGGATAAGCCGTCATATAAACTGCGGTACCAGCGATAGGCCAAGAACCTACGCCACCACCCATACGGTCGCGAATCTCACCACCCGTACCCGTAGCAGCACCATTGAACGGCTCTACGGTCGTGGGGAAGTTGTGCGTCTCAGCCTTCAGCGAGATGACACTTTCGATATCCTTTATCTGGAAATAGTCGCTCGTGCTCTGGTCCTTCGGGGCAAACTGCTCAACGACGGGACCCTGTGCAAAGGCGACATTATCTTTATAGGCCGACAGAATCTTGTTCTGGTTCTCCTGTGTGGTCTTCTTGATCATAGCAAAGAGCGAGCTTTCCATCTCCTTGCCGTCGATGATGAATGTACCACCAAAGATCTTATGACGGCAGTGTTCGGAGTTAATCTGGGCAAAACCAAAGATTTCAGAGTCGGTCAATGGACGACCGTTCTGCTTCTCCAGTCCGTGCAGATACTCAATCTCCTCGGGCGATAGGGCCA
>CAMJDL010000002.1 GCA_946404405.1 uncultured Prevotella sp. | reverse complement strand
GGGTTCAAGTGGGTCATACCCTCGGGAATGTTAAAACCGCCGAAGTCAGGAAATAATCCAGTTCCTTGATACGCATATACTTAGAATGAGATAAAGTTGGTGCAAAGTTACGAATAAGGTGGCAAACGACCAAATTTTGGCTGGAAAAGTTAATTGGCAAGGGTGACAATACACGCGCGTATCCGTCTCTTATTTATAACAAAACAACAAGATATGAAAGCAATCACATTACTGCAGCCACAGAAAATCGTGTTCGGCACAGGCTGTATCAAGACATTCACAGAAGACTACAAGAAGATGGGTTTGCAGCACCTGATGGTGCTGACGGCGCCCCCTATCCTGCCCCTCATTGAGGAGCCATTGGCAAACCTCAAGGCTGCAGGTGTCAACATAGAAATATTCCAAAACATAGTGGCTGAGCCAACCGTCAACGACTTCAAGAAGATTCTGGAGGTAGCCCGACTATTCAAGGCCGACAGCGTAGTAGGCATCGGAGGCGGAAGCGTGCTCGACGTGACAAAGCTCGTGGCAGCATTCCTCAACAGCGACCAACAGGTGGAAGACTGCTTCGGCACAGGATTCATCAAGACAAAGGGGCTGTGGTTTGCCTGTCTGCCCACGACGGCAGGAACGGGTAGCGAGGTGTCGCCTAACGCCATCCTGCTGGACGAGCGCGACCACTTGAAGAAAGGCATTGTATCGCCCTACCTCATTGCCGATGCCGCCTATGTAGACCCCAAGCTGACGTGGACAGTACCCTCGAAGGTGACTGCCGATACGGGTATGGACGCCTTGACACACTGTATTGAGGCCTATACCAATAAGTTTGCTCACCCGTCAGTAGACATCTATGCCTTGCAAGGCATTCGTTTGATTGCCGCCAATCTGGAGCGAGCCGTGAAGGATGGTAAAGATGTTGAGGCTCGCGAGGCATTGGCCTTTGGCTCGCTATATGGCGGACTGTGTTTAGGTCCTGTCAATACAGCTGCCGTCCATGCATTAAGCTATCCTCTGGGTGGTGAGTTCCATATTCCTCACGGCCTGTCGAATGCCATCCTGTTGCCCTCAGTCATGAAGTTCAATATGCCCGCAAACATCAAACGCCACGCTGAAGTGGCTATCGCCTTAGGTTGTGAGCCTGGCGCCAACGACGAAGAAACCGCTCAGCGTGGCGTCGACTTCATCTACCGCTTAGCAGCTGCTGTTGGTATTCCTGATAAGTTGACGGCATTAGGCATTCCTCAGACTGCTGTCGATGGTATGGCCAAGGCCGCTATGCAGGTACAGCGCCTGCTGAAAAACAATCCGAGAGAAGTCACAGAGCAAGATGCTCGCGAAATTTACAATTCATTATATTAATATGAAACCGATATTAGCCATCACCATGGGCGACCCTGCTGGCATAGGCCCAGAGATTACTGTTCGCGCCCTCAATAGAAAAGAGACTTACGAGAAGTGTCGTCCCGTTGTCACGGGCGATGCTGCCATAATGTGCCAAGCAGTTCAGCTGCTGGGCCTGGACCTGCAGGTGCATGCCATCCAAAACGTTAAGGATGCCAAGTTTAAATTCGGCACCATCGACGTCATTGACCTGAAATGCGTCGATCTCGCCACCTTCGAGTTCGGTAAGGTGCAGGCTCAGTGTGGCAATGCCGCCTTCCAGTATATACGAAAGGCCATTGATTTGGCAATGGCTGATGAGGTGGATGGTACCGTGACAGCGCCATTGAACAAGGAAGCGCTGAATCTGGCAGGTCACCATTTTGACGGACATACAGAGATATACGCCACGTTCACGAATACGAAGAAATATGCCATGATGCTGGCTGATGAAAACATCCGCGTCATCCATGTGTCAACGCATGTGCCGTTGCGCAAGGCCTGTGACCTGGTGAAGAAAGCCCGTGTCATTGAGTGCGTGGAACTCATCGATGATGCCTGTCGACAGTTTGGCATTGAGAAACCACATATCGGTGTGGCTGGTCTCAACCCCCACAGCAGCGAGAACGGCATGTTTGGCTACGAAGAAGCTCAGGAGATTATCCCCGCCATTGAGGAACTGCGCCAGCGCGGCTTCGATGTAGAAGGTCCTGTTCCGCCCGACAGCATCTTTGCCAAGGCAAAATGCGGTCAGTTCGATGGTTGTGTGGCGATGTACCACGACCAGGGTCACATTCCCTTGAAGGTATGTGCCTTCAACTGGAACAAGGAAACAGGTAAGATGGATTCAGCCAGTGGTGTCAACATCACCCTTGGCCTGCCCATCATCCGCGTCAGCGTAGACCACGGCACAGCCTTCGACGTTGCAGGAAAAGGCATTGCCAACGATAGTGCTATGACACTGTCCATCGACTATGCCACAAGGATGGCGAAGTATAGGCTTCGCCAAATGAGAAATGAGAAATGAGAAATGGAAATGAAAAATGAGAAATGACGGGAGCGTATGATAGTCATTGCAGATGACATAACGGGGGCTGCGGAGATAGCAGGCATTGCCTTCTCGCGTGGCGAACAGGTCCGCTTAGTTTGTGGCGATGCCCTCGCCACAGGCGGAACCACCGTTATCGCCACAGATACCCGCTCCATGAGCGAAGTCGAAGCCTTTGCTGAAACCCGACGCATCATTTCTCATTTTTCATTTCCATTTCTCATTGCTCATTGCTCATTTCTCATTTATAAAAAGACCGATTCCGCCCTACGCGGTCATGTGATGGCTGAACTCTCTGCCTTGATGGAGGCTACAGACTACCAACGTGCCGTCTATCTGCCTGCCAATCCGTCAAAAGGACGTATTATCAAGGATGGAATATATTATATAAATAATGTGCCTATCAGTGAGACGGCTTTCAGCTATGACCCCGAATTCCCTGCTAAGACCTCTGTTCTCAAAGAACGGTTTCCTAATGCCGAATCAAAAGGCATCATCATGCCTAATGCAGAAAGTGAAGAAGACATTCGTCGTGTAATTACGGAATATAACGACGGTCACACGTTATTCGCCGGCGCCGCCGATTTGTTTTCAGCGTTGCTGAATGCGAATCATGGGGACAGACCCTCTGATTCGTCGCTTCGCTTTTCGAATCATGGGGTCAGTCCCCATGATTCACACGATACGCTGATACTTTGTGGGTCTACACAGAGTAAGGCACTTGACCTCGGTATTTCCATTGCTCCGATGCCACGTGAAATATACGACGGGGCAAGCGACCTCAACCTTTGGAACACAGAGGCTTATACCAAAAGCGGCAGTATTATTCTCACAATACCGCACACACATCGCACAGGCAAAGAGGTAGCCGTCCATCTGCGCACGATGATGGCGGCGAAAGCCAAGGAGTTGGTGGCAGGACATTGTCCACAGCACCTGATTATCGAGGGTGGAGCAACAGCATGGGCTACTCTTCAGGCTTTAGGATGGACAGAATTTACTATCACTGCACAACTTGCTCCTGGCATCGTACAAATGAGCGCCACAAATGGAACACTCGTGACGCTCAAGCCTGGCAGTTATCCCTGGGGGTTTCTGAAGCCTAAGGCTTCATGCCTTGAACCCTAACCCTTCGTGCCCCGAACCCTAAGGCTTCAAGGGCTGAACCCATAGGTTATTCTATAGTCTTATACAATGTATGGGCATTAAAGCGGTGCTCCATCGTGGCGAGTATCTCCTCTTCTGTCGAGAGGTTGAAGTCGCCAGGGATGGTGTTCTTCAGTGAGGCTGCGGCCAATGAATAATTCAGTTGCTTCTCACGATCGCCAGGGAAGATGTTGATGGCATGCAGAAAACCTCCCATGAAGGCATCGCCCACACCTACAGGATCCACCACGTCAGGAATGTCGATGATGGGTGCATCCAACAACTGATTATCCGTAAAGAGCAGAGCTGTCAGCGTGTGATGGTTAGAGTCAACGATATTACGCATACCCATCAGCCACTGTCGACAACGCGGATATTGGACATGGAGCTCATCGAACCATTCACGATACTCCGGAATCTGCATCTTGAAGTTGGAGTCGGTAGCCGTAAAGGGTGGCTGTGGATGCTGGGATATCCACTCAAATTCAATGGCATCACCAAACATCATATCACAGCGCGACAACATGCGCTGCAACGTCTTTCTCGGGTCGGCACCATATTTCCACAGGTTCTTGCGGTAGTTGATATCGAACGAAATGGTGATACCCATCTCCTCTGCAATGTCGAGTGCTTCGAAAGTGGCATCAGCTGCCTGTTGCGAGATGGCAGCTGTAATGCCTGACACCTGAAAGATATCCGCATCCTTAAGAATCGTGCGCCAATCTATCATGCCTGGTGCGAGGTCGTAATAGGCAGAATGGTCGCGATCGTACACCACCTTGGCAGCACGCATACCGGCAGCAGGTTCGAAGTAGTAGGTACCGATGCGCTGTCCACCATAAACGATGCTACTGATATCAACACCCATCTGTGCCATGCACTGAGCACCGGCATGACCAACGGGTGTATCGGGCAGACGTGTGATGTAGGTCACGTCCTCCCCCTGCGTAGCCAGCGATACAGCCACATTAGCCTCGCTGCCGCCATACTTGCTGGTGAACATATCGCCCTGAGTCAGTCGCAGCTGACCAGGTTTCGAGAATCGGAGCAACAATTCTCCGAACGTTACAATCTTCTGCATTCTCTCAAACTTCTCTAACTCCTTTAAATAAAGTAGTACAGGAAGGCGGCAATGCCCTCCAAAGCCGGCTTGCGCTGACCCTCTATCTCGATGACAAACTTGATTTCAGCCTTACAAATGCCGCGGAGATTCTGGATACTATGCAATTTGGTCACCAGGCGAACGCGTGAACCAGTAATAACCGGCTGCCCGAAACGCATATCGTTCATGCCGTAGTTCACCAGCATCTTGATGTTGTTGACCTCAATAATCTGGTCCCACATGTAGGGCAACAGACTCAACGTCAGATAGCCGTGTGCAATGGTCGACTTGTAAGGACTCTCTTCCTTGGCACGCTCAACATCTACATGAATCCATTGGTGGTCCAATGTGGCATCAGCAAACAAATTGATACGGTCCTGATCAACCTGAAGCCACTCGCTGGCACCCAACTCTTCGCCCAAATGGGCGGCAAACTCGTCGTACGAGTTAATGACTAATTTTCCCATGTTCTCTATATGTTTAGTATCTTATGGGGGGCAAAATTACGAAAAAAAAGGCAAAGAACCAAAAGTTCCCTGCCTTTTATTCGTCTCGCCATCCCTTATAGCGTTTTTCAGTTATCTGCCACGCTGGTCGCGGTTGCCCCATTTCTTGTCGTAACGACCTTCGGTATCAATCTTGCCACCGAACATGTTCAGACGATAGCGTACGTGGAGCATGGCATACGAGTTGATGCTGTTGTAGCGCGTATCACTGCGTCCTGTGGCATTGACCCAGCGTTCGTAGTTGGACTGCTGGCCTAACAGGTCGTAGAAGTTCAGGGCAACGATGAGCGACTTGTTCTTGAGGAAGGGCTTGGAAATCTGACCATTCCAGAGCAGTTCGTTGGTATTCATCGACGCATCGTTATAGCCTCGGCGACTACGCTCATGCAGGTTCATGCTCACCTCGAAATCCAAAGGCAAGCGCACCAGGAACTGACCACCATAGTTGAACTGCCACGTATCGAGATCGGCAGAGGGTTGCAACTCGTTACGCGAATGTTGATAGTTCACTTGTCCATCAAGCGACACCTCCAACCAATTGTTACGATAGCTGGCCGTCAACCGCTCATTTAAGTTCGTGGTCTTGGTGGTGTTCTTGGCAGCATCAGCCTGTTGTTGGGCCACATAGCTGACATAATTATTATAACGTATTCTGGTATCGGCACCGATATTCCAATGAGCCGCTGAGTCGAGGGCGGTATTGAACGTAAAGCCACCATTCATGTTCCAGTTGCCATTAATATTCTCAGGTCGTGATATGCTACCACCCGTCTCCGGATTATAACGCACCATATTGGATATGCTGTTACGGATGTGGCGATAGTTGACGTAGAAGACTATGGAACGCTTGTACTTCTGGATGTAGTTGTTATAATAGACATTCAGCGAGTTGGTGAACTGCGGCTTCAAACCTGGATTACCCTGCGTGATATAGAGGGGATTGGAGTCATCGGTGATGTCCAGCATTTGGGTCATCTCCGGTTGACGGGTATCACCACGATAGTGCACCCAGATATTTTGCTGGTCGCTGAACTTGTAGTGGAAGTCGAAGGTTGGCGTGAGATTGGTCACGTTACGCACGGTATCGACATACACACCACGGTAGTCCTGAATGAAGTTCGAATGTTGCGGCTGTACCAGAAATCCTACGTTGTAGTCGTATTCCTCCTGCCAGTGACGCAGGGTGAGACGGATGTTGTGGGTATAGTTCTTGTACTCCGAGTAACGGCTGAGGTTACGATCGAGATAGTCGTCCAGGGAAGCAATGGAACCAATCCAGGGATCCCATTCGCGATACTCGGGTGAAACAGAAGCAAAGGGGTTAACCGCCATGTGGCTGAAGTCGTAGGTCTGGCGGTCGCTCTTGTTCTGACTATAGCGCAACTCATAATTAGCCTGCAGGTGGGCACCTTTCCAAAGTGGCTCACTATAGAGGATGCTCAGCACATAGCCCTTATTGTCTGACGGGGTCGTATTGTATCGGGCAGTAAAATACGTAGAGTCCTGACCAGCCTGATTCTTGACACGATGCAGGAACACCTCATTGTTCGAGGCACTACGGTCCTTGTTGCTACCCAGATTACCCTCGACACGCAGCGTGATGTTACGACCACGGGGGTTCAGACGGCGGTAGAACTGCAGCATGGCCCATGTGTTCTTGTTCTCACCATAAGAGAGGTTGGCGCTTTTGTTGTGGTTGACCAGATAGGGGGCTAATGGGTCTAATGATGCCAATGGGTCTTCTGAGTAGAGGTACGGGTCGGCATCGAAGGTGGCACTGGCCGACGTACCGCTTCCGTCATTGGTACCGATGCTACCATTGGCACGCAGCAGGATGTTTGTCAGCGTGTCGGGCTTCCACTCCAGACGTACGTTACCCCACCAGTTGTTGCTACGCGAATAGCTCTGAGAATAACTGTTCGAGAACGTACGGCTGGTCTCGCTGTAGAAGTTCTCACTGGCATTCTCATTGAGGTTGTCACCACCACGGTGATTCCAACGGACACTGGCATCCATCTTCAGCTTGTCGCCATCGTCATAGTTCAGGTTGGTACCCAGCATCTTACGCGCATTCAAGCCTCGACGATTCCACCAACCGGCATTCTCGTCCTTGTTATTGAAGTTACCCAAGATAACAAAACGCGTCTTATCCGTAAAACTACTACCCATGCCACGTGAGGCATAGCGGTGTTCCGTACCGGCAGCCAGGTCGAGATTGGTCATATAGCCACGGTTCATGCCCTTCTTGATAGTAAAGTCGATAACCGTCTCCTTCTCACCATCCTCGATACCCGTGATACGTGCCTGATCGCTCTGCTGGTCGTAGAACTTCATGTTCTGGATGATGTTGACAGGAATATTCTTCAGGGCCGTTTCCACGTCACCGAGCATAAACTCCTTGCCATCCAACAGAATCTTCTTCACCGCCTTGCCATTAATTGTGATATTGCCATCCTCGTCGACTTCAGCACCAGGAATACGCTTGATAAGTTCCTCGATAGGCGACCCCTCAGGCGTTCGGTAGGCATCTGGATTATAGACCAGCGTATCCTTCTTGACTATTATCTGTGCGGCTCGGCCTGTCACGACAGCTTCTTTCAGCATGACGGACTCAGGTGACATGAGTAGCATGCCCATTTCCTGACTTTGGTTACGACGCAGGGTCACCTCGCGTTCTATGGACTGGTATCCCACAGATGAAATCTTTAACTTGTAAACACCGTTGGCTGGTGCTTCCACAGAGAAGTTACCCCGCAGGTCGGTCACAGTACCACCCACGAATGTAGAATCGCGCTTACGAAACAGCTGTACGGTGGCCTGAACCATCGGTTCTTTCAATTCTGCATCATGTACGTTTCCACTAACGGTCAGTCCCTGATCTTCACCAGATTGGGCCTTGACGCCTACGATAGTCAGCATCAAGAAGGCCAATATCATTATATGTCTGATAGTCATCTTATTTTTATGTGTTTTATTCCTATTAATCCATCGGATAGCGAACGTCCCATTTCCGTCGCAGTCCATCCATCAGTTGCATGATGTAAAGTGTCTCATTAAGTGGCATCTCACGGGGTTCAAGGAGCCCGTCAATCAGTGCCTGACGACAAGCCAGGAACTGATACTCATAGCCCGTAATCTGCTGTGGCACACGAATGGTTTCAACATAGGTCCTATCGGGACCATTCACGGTTATCGTCTGCGGATTGTTGATATTATCAATGATGAGGTTACCCTCTGTACCGGCTATCACACCGATATTGTCACCTACGCATTGGGCACTCGATTGCAGATTACACAGCATACCGTCCTTCAAGACGAGGGTCATCGCATTCGTCAGGTCCATACCTGTGTCACTCTTCACACAGGTTCCATCGATAGATACAATGTCGGCAGGGAAGAACATACGGGCAAAATTCAGCGCATAGACACCCAGATCCAGCAATGCACCGCCACAGAGATCTGGACGCATGATACGCTCCTTGTTACCCATCGAATAACCCAGTGTGGCAGTCACCAGCCTTGGTTCACCGATACGTCCGCTGGCTATCAGGTCACGAATCATCTTCACCGCTGGCTGATAGCGTGTCCAGATAGCCTCAGCCAAGAACACGCCACGCTCCTTGGCAAGCTTGATAATCTCCTCGGTCTGTCGGGCATTAGCCATAAAGGCCTTTTCGACCAAACAGGGTTTACCACCCAACAGCGCCTCTTTAGTGACATCATAATGATGGGAATGGGGCGTTCCCACATATATCAAGTCCACATCGGGGTCGGCAATGAGTTCACTATATGAGCCGTAGGCCCGTGGAATATTCCATTTCTTGGCAAAGGCATCTGCCGTTTCTTGTGAGCGAGAACCCACAGCATAAGCCTCGCACTCCGTCAATCCATTAAGGGTGATGGCAGCCTTCTCGGCAATCCATCCTGTTCCTATAATACCTACTTTCATCTTATCCATTGAATCGTTGTTTAGCAAGTTCTTGTGCCTCAATAACCTTATCGCACCAAGCGTCGAACTCAGGGTCTTCTACTTGGAGTTCTGGATGGGACATGATATGTTCGACACAGCGGCACACACCTTCGTCAAAACGGGTGATAGCCTGGAAACCGGGGACGGCACGTTTCAGTTTTGTACAGTCGAAGCAGACTGTGACGCTCTTGTCTCCTAAAAGATTGCCCTCAAAGTCCCATGCCTTAGGCGCAACAGCAGCAAGGAATTCAGAAGCCACATAGTAGGGCTTTACTGTGACGTGGAGTGCATTGGCTACGCATTCATAAATCTGCGTCCACGACAACTGCTCGTCGCTCATAATCTGGAATGCCTCACCAATAGCCTTCGGATTACCCAACAGACCGATGAAGCCACGTGCGAAGTCCTCATTCCATGTCAGCGTCCATAGGGAAGTACCGTCACCCTGAATGATGACGGGCTTTCCTTCTATCATACGTTTCAATACAGACCAACTGCCCTTCGGTCCATGCACACTGACAGGGACACCACGTTCACAGTACGTATGACTGGGACGCACAATGGTAACAGGGAAGCCGTTCTCGCGGTATTCCTTCAACAACAGTTCCTCACAGGCAATCTTGTTGCGCGAGTACTCCCAATGCGGGTTAGCCAATGTCGTTCCCTCAGTAATGACATGACTCGCAGCAGGTTTGTTATAGGCTGAAGCCGATGAAATATAGACATACTGGCGCGTACGACCCTTGAAGAGCCTGATGTCACGCTCCACCTGTGCCGGTACAAAACCGATGAACTCACAGACAGCATCGAAGGTTTCATCGGCTAAAGCAGCGAGCACACCACTTTCATCGTCGATATCAACGATGACCTGTTTCACGTTTGCCGGCACTTCATTCTTACGCGTGCCTCGGTTCAGCAGCCACAACTCGTGACCACTTGCTGCCAGTTGTCGGGTGATAGCACTACTGATAGTACCCGTTCCACCTATTAATAATATTTTCATCATATATCTATATATAGCAAATTAATAATATGTTACGTATTGTGATTGTTAGCCGCTTCCTTTAACTGACGGGTCAGACGGCTGATGTTGTCGGCACTCTCCAGCATACGAGTAGTGATGTCTTCCACTTCATCAGACTCCAGACTGTTGCGACTGGCTGTGAGCACCTGTACAAAGCCACTGATGATGTTAAGCGGCGTACGTATCTCGTGATACATGTAATGGATGAAATCTGCCTTACGACGGTTGGCATCCTGCTTCAGCTGGGTGGCATTGGCAAGTTCATCGTTACGCTGTTCCAGTTCCTCGTTGACACGACGGATATCATTGACGGATGCAGCGAGTGATTGCTGCATGAGGATAAAGCTGTTGGTCAGACGTCCTATGCTGTCGTGACGAAGACTGGGAGGCAGAGGTTCATCGAATACCCCGTCGGCTATCCGCTGTGCCTGTTCGTCGAGCAAGCGCATGGGTTGGATCGTGCGGCGCACAATCTGATAACAGACAAGAAGCAACAGTAGCAAACCAATCACGATAATCGCCATGACAAAGGTAGACAGACGGTTGTAGCGGGCAAAGATGTCGCTTGCCGGACAAACGATGGCAATGCTCCAACCCGTACGTTCCAGTGGGGTATAGAAGATAAAGGCATCCTCCCCGTCAACGATGGTCTCTGTCATACCGCTACGTCCGGCAAGCATAGCCTTTCCAAGGACATTGATGTCGCGTCGGGCCTCTGGTGCCGCATCGCTGAAGATGGTCTCATGGAATAGTTTCGCAGTATCAGGATGAGCCAGATACATACCCGTCCGTCCTACCATAATGGCCGACGAATTGGGATAGGGTTTCAAGGCCGTGACAGCCTGAGAGAGCCATTTCAACGTCAGACTGGCGGTGATGGAACCGATGTAATGCCCATCATCGTCGCGCATAGGACAACAATAGGAGGTCAAGTAATCTGGCGAGGAGAGCGTGCCCTCGTTGTAGTCGTCGTAAGCATCGACCCAACAGCCTGTACCAAGCGTTCGTGGCGTCTTATACCATATAGCCTCAAAATACTCGAAAGGACCCTCACGCACAGTGGTGATACTGTCGGAACCTGATGTCCTGTCACGCAACGAATAAGCCGAATAGTAACGTCCCTTGTCTGGGAAGAAGTTAGGTTCCATCGAGATGGCCATACCAGTGAGGAAGGGATTCTCGACAATAGCACGACGGGTAAAGACGAGCAGGGAGTCGGGATGCAGGTGATGAGGCATGGTCTGCGCCAGATTCTTAGTCACAAGTTCTGTCTCGTCCATGATACCATTGATGCGCACCACCGTATTGTCGAGCAGATGGGTGGCATGAGCTATGGCCACACGCTGGATATGTCGCTTGCAGCGATAGAACAGGTAACCGAAAATCAGGGCAAACGCCATTGTGATAATCAGCACAATGATGATGCCGAGGCGCAGCGAGAGATGCTCGCGGAAATTACGTAGTAATCGGATAGTCATGACTGCGAGGGATTTTCCATGAGTTGGTCGAGTAGCTCGATAATCGTCTGGGTAGCCTGCATGATGTCGGCCTGGAGGACTGTCATCTCTGTTTTCGATAGAGAGTTATACTCACGACAGACTGTTTCTGTACTGTGGGATATCTTAGCCACAGGAGCAGCCATGCGGTCTGTCATGTTAGAGAGTACTTTTTCGCGCAATGTCTCGTAGGCCTGAGCCTCTGAATAGGCAGCCTGCAGTTCGGTATTCTGTTGACTCAATGTTTCTTGTTTCTGTTGCATCTCCGCCATATAGGTAGCCAGTGATGTCTGCATTTTCTTAAGACTGTTCTGTAGACGTCCCGTCTCATGTTCGTGATGGGCTTCTGGAATCGGTGTGTCGAGATTGCCATTGGCAATGCTTTGTGCTGCGTCTGCCAGAAGATGCACAGGACGTAAGTGGCGGGCTACAACCAGGAAGATGATAAAGAGCAGGATGAGTACACCGATGCCACCCCTTAACAGGAGGAACCACTGCACACCAGGATTGTATTCGTAGATATCCTGTGCCGGACAGACCACGGCAAGACTGAAGGCACGCTCGCCAATGGGCTGCGAGAAGATAAAGATCTCGCGTCCCTCGTAGAACATCCGTCGATAGCCCTGCTCGTCGCCAGCGATATAGCTGCTCAGCTGACTGCTGTCACGACGACTGACAAAGAGCTCTGCATGGGGTAGCGCCTGCCGGATGGTATTCTCAAAACCATTCTCCTCAACCAGTCGTTCAATACGTCCACGGGTCACTCGCAGGGTCTGGTGTTCCATGCGTGCCGTCATCTCAGCTTGTGTCAGCATGTTGTTGATACGCAATGCCGTATTCTCCAGAGCCTGCTGCGTCGTATCGATGGACTCTTGATGGATGCTGTCTTGTGAGAAGCGAGCCAAGAGGAAGATGACAACACCTGAGATGACCAGCACAAAGCCAGCCACCCACAGCGTCAGTTGCCACGTAAACGAGGTGTGTATCTTCTCAATGAGCTTCATAAACGACTATTTAGGCGCAACGATATTCTTCAGCGACGAACCGAAGATGACATACTGCGTATTGCCAGCAATGGTTCCCTCGTTCTGTCCCCACAAGAAGGGCCAGTCGTCATAGTTCTCGAAGTGGTCTGGCTTGCGGAACAACAGACCTGGTGCCACATTACCAGGGATGGCAGAGAAGTCGGCACGATTGTTACCGTAAAACACCTGCTTAGGACGGGCGGCACCCACCACAGCTACAAACGAATAGTTATGGTACGGGTGACAACCATACAACCAGTTAGCCACACGATAGACCTCGTCTTTGCTGACGATGTCAGGATAGTAGATATGGGCATAGTTGACGGTGATGCCAAAGTTCAGCACAGCATTAACGCCTGCCCAGTTACCCAAACCAATGGGTACACCGTATGGGTTCTGCGTGTCGAAACTATGGATGTATTCATTATACTTTTCCACAGCAGGACGCAACTTCTGCTTGTAGGCCTCATCCTTCATAGGAATGGAGTCGAGAGCCGTTTGCAGGTTACGGGCAACGTTGCCAAGACCCGTCAACCAGTCGTTGTCAGCCTCAGCCTGGGCATCACGACGACGCGGATTCCGTCTGATCAGCTTACTGGCCTCCTTGTTTAAGCGGTCTGCCTGCTTTTGTGCCCTATTGGCCAACTCGTCATTATACCCCTTGAGCACACGCGCTGCCGAGGTAAAGACACCTGCTGCCTGCAGGTCGAGACGGGGGTTACGGGTCGTAAAGGCCCACATGTCGTCAGGGGTGCCACTACGTTTCCCGTCAGCACTCACCTCGTAAGGTTTCAGCGAAGGGTCATAGTGCAAACCATCAGTAATGGATGCTGCATCACCTAAGTGGTGATAGTTGTCGAGGACGGAATTGGAGAGTGTCGATGACATGTGACCTATCTGTTCAGCCTGAGCCACGAGGTTCAGCACGCCATGCTCGATAAACTGAAGGATATCGGGTTTACCGTCAGGACGATGCAGTTCTACATAGCGCTGTTCCTGCGAAACAAATGTTTCGTCGCGCTGAGGATGGAACAGTTCCCATGTGCGGATGAAGTTCTGTACCACATTGATATTCGAACCTGTCTCAATATCGAAGTCACCCGCATCGAAGAAACCACCAACATTCAACCCGGGAATCAACTCGTAGGGTTTGTATTTTGTATCGGTAGACTTCCCCTGACGGTGCAGGTCGAAGTGATCACTCTCAGGTGCCTGCAGATAGCCCTCCTTAAACGGTTCCCCATGCCAGGTACGATAACCCTCCGTCACGTACATGTGGTTCATGTGGATAGGCACCCACACGTCCGTCGTGGCATCGGTAATCTTGTCGTACACATGCTCGTCTATCAGGAAGTCGTTCGTCTTGGTCTTGCCATACTGGATGTAATAGACACCTGGCTGACGGACACTCGAGAAGTCGAACTTCACATAATTATATTTATAATAGGGACCCCATGCTTTGACGTCATTCCTGTAAGCCTCGGTAGTCGTGCCATCAGGATTGAGGCGCATCAGACTGGCAGAACCAGTCTGTACTGGATCGTTCTTGTCAAGTTCTATCACAGCGACCTTGGGCTGTTCAGAGGTATAGCCAACTTGCGAAAAGCCGATGTTGGGTTCACGAATCCAACCAGGAATGGCGTGGGGTTCTACCGTCCATGTGACAACCTTACCCGTCTGACCTGCTGGTAATACGCTACGCAACACGAACCATCCGTTCTGTGCCAGCATACGTCCGTCGTACAGTTTCAACTCAGCATCGTCACTCGAGATGCGGATCATGCGCTCAGGGGCATCCGTAGCCACCGTGATGCTATGACCTGTCTCCAAAGGCAGGGGGTCCACAAAGCGGTTGGTACCACGATCGTCGTAGGTCTTGAAACCTTTGAACTGACGGGGCTTCTCGCTATTGGGACGTGTGATGGTCTGACTGGTGGCATAACGAGGGAAGCGACCCAGACGGTTGTCCATCTGATAGGTCTTCAACCAATACTGCGAGGGCAGGAACTCAATGTTCAGTCCTGCCTCACCAGCCAGTTTGGCAGGTACGGGCTTATCCAACCATACTGCAATCTCTACGGCCTTGCCTTTGGCTGTTACCACGATACGACTGTCGAAGTCGTAGTCATCATAGCGTAGGGCCACCTCGATGCTACCCTTCTCTTTATCAACCTTACGACTGGTCATCTTTGGCACCAAATCCCACTGCTCAGGGGTGTTGTTCAAACGGATAGCTCCACCCTGCACGGTACGGACTCCGTGGTGAATCACCTCGATACCAGAGTTCTTCTCGTCGTTGAAACCTCCATTAAAGCTGTTGCTGAACACCAACACATTCACACCCTGGCGTTCGAAATACTCCAGATCGTTAAGTGTCAGGTCTTGTGCATTACCAATAAGAGCCGTAGCCAGTGCCAACATGAAGAGGTATTGTCTCATGATTGTCTTGTTTTTGTGTTGGTATATGTTTTTAACCTCTTGCCATGTTGTAGATAGCCTCCATATCCTTAGCATCCAGCACCTTCAGGGCACCGCAAGTACGCTCGTAGTCACGACTGCATTTACGGGTCATCTCCTTGATTTCCTCGTCAGTAATATCCTTACCTATCAGTTCCTTGATGTTGATGGGCATACCAATGGCATGATAGAAGCGCTCCATGGCCTCGATACCCTTCAGGGCAGTACCTTCGGGGTCTGTGAAGTCGTTGGGAACATCCATCACATTGACAGCAAAGCGCACGAAGCGGCTCAGGTTCTCGTGCATGACATAACGTGCCCAACTGGGCCAGACGGCAGCGAGTCCTGCACCATGTGTTACATCGAACATAGCACTGAGTTCATGTTCCAACTGGTGGGTAGCCCAGTCTTCCTGAACACCCTTGCCCAACAAGCCCCAATGTGCAACACTGCCGCCCCACATAATCTGGGCGCGATAGCGATAGTCTTCGGGATTTTTCAGTACGGCAAAAACTGCATCCTTGATGGTGCGCAATGTGGCTTCAGCAAGATTGGTGGTCAAATCCATGTCGTCGTCCTTCGTGAAGTAACGCTCGAAGATATGTATCATCATATCCGTCACACCTGCAGCAGTCTGATACGGGGGCAGCGTCATGGTACGACGGGGGTTCATGATGGCAAACTTGGGACGCGACATGTTGTTCGAATAGCCGATCTTGATGTCGCCGTCTTCGTTGGTAATCACACTGGCTTCACTCATCTCACTGCCAGCAGCAGGGATAGTCAGCACAGATGCTACAGGTAGCATGGTCTTGGGAGCCTCGACCTTACCAAGATACAAGTCCCACACGTCGTCCTCCATGCACACACCATAGGCGATACACTTCGCCGAGTCAATCACAGAACCACCACCTATAGCGAGGATGAAGTCGACACCCTCCTTGCGACAGAGTTCGATACCCTTCTTAGCTAACGACAGACGGGGATTGGGTACCACACCACCCAACTTGACGTAGGCTACCCCACCCTCGTCAAGCAGGCCACATATCTTATCCAGCAGACCAGAGCGCTCAGCACTCTTGCCACCAAAATGTACCAGCACCTTCGTGCCACCATATTTCTTCACCAGAGCAGCCACCTGCTCCTCACTATGTTCGCCAAACACCACCTCGGTCGGTGCATAGTAATTAAAATCTTTCATAGTCGTCGCTTATTTCACATATTTCAAAATGAGCCAAGCACCAAAGACCTGCAACAGCAGTCCAGGCCAACCAATGGTAAAGTCGGCAATTGTGGCAGCAATACCACCCGTAAGGATGAATTCTCCCAGACAACCAATAGCCATGCTGACAAGGATAACACCAATCAACAGAGGCAGGCTAACTGTCTTGAAACGCTGGGCAGCGAGGCCTGCGACAAGGGCCAGTACAGCGAGTTTCAACGTCATGACAGGCATAACCTCCCAAGCAGGCAAACCGGTAACGGCATGATTGACCAACGGTGAGGCAAGGGCTGCCAGCAAGCCGGTCTTCCAACCAAACTTATAGGCACCTGCGAGGATTACCAGCGACAGGGGCGAGAAGATGACACCGCCCTGCGGAATGAGGTGGAACACTTGAGGCAGAATCAAGTTACAGGCCACAAATACCGTTGCCCACAGATACGTCTTTGCCTCGTCATAATTCAATGCATAAAGTCTTACATTTGCTTCCATAATCAATATTTTAAAATTACGAATTCCGAATTACTCATTTCATATCTCTCATCTTTCATCTCTCATCTCTCATTTAAAATTCTAAGCTTACGCCTCCCATAAACGTGGCACGAGGCATGGGATAGCCCAGATTGATCTCGTATTTCTGTGCCAACAGGTTCTCACCACGTACCCAGAGGCTCAGAGCTTTCGTAGCAGCATAGGTAACGCTGGCATTCAACAGACAGAAGTTCTCCTTCGTCTCGTTGTCGCCCACCTCCGTATAGAGATGGTTTACATACTGCACACCCAGTGTAGCCAACCACTTGTCGTGATGGTAGTCAGCACCCAGATAGCATGTTGCCTCAGGGGCTGCCACAACCTTGTTCTTCATGTGCAGATACGAGGCATTACCATTAATTGTGAGACATGGACTGACAGGATATATTGCCTCCAGCTCTGCGCCATAGTTCTCGATTTCACCTGTATTGACATTCTTCATATTGATGGTCTGAATCATGTTGTCGCCCTTAATATAAAAGAGGTTAAGGCCATACTTCAAACCTCCGTCCAAACGATGACGCCACGACAGCTCGTAGTTCCACAGACGCTCTGGCTCCAACTCTTCGTTGGCAGACTTATACAGATACATCTCCTTGGGATTAGCACGACGGAAACCCTTGCTGGCCATAGCCTTTACCTCGCCTGTAGCGATGGGACGGACAACGACACCTGCCTGTGGAATCCATTCGTTACCAGCCACAGAGTGGTGGTCGTAGCGCAGACCTGCATCTATCGTCAACCATTCTGTCAGGTCCTGACGGAAATCTACATAACCAGCAATATCATTGGCATGCGAATGACAGCTCTGCATCAGACGCTGTTGGGTGTTGACGATGTCACCCGTCTCACGATTGGTATAGTAGGCACGTCCATAGATATGCTGATAATCCACACCAACGGTTGTACGGTTACCCTCAAACAACTGGGCTGACTGGTACAAAGAGACACCAGACACCGCATCCTTCGAACGGAACAGGTCGGTCTGGGGCTTTCCGCCTTCAACATTATAGCCATCATTAATCTTATGGCGTCCAAAGTTTGAATAGACGCTCAGCGCACCACTGGTACAGCCATAGTTGTTGCTTAGCGTTGCTGACACCTCACCACGTGTAATCCACTGATCGTTCTCCAGTTTCAGCTGGCTTTCAGCACCAGGGTTCGAGGCATTCCAATGTGTCACGTTTCCACTTAGCGATGCCTTCCAGTTCTCGTTCAGGTCATAGCCCAGATTCAGGTAGCCACCATACTGCTCGAAGCCCATATTGGGACGATGGTTGTCAGTACGACCATATTGTGCAGCAATGGTACTGCTGAACTTACCGCTACGCACCTGGTTCGAGGCCTCAGCCTGAACGGTGCCCCAGCTGCCTACGCCCACAGTTGCGTTTGTCGCGATGTTATCGCGACCTACAGGACGACGAGTCACGATATTTATCACACCACCCATCGCATTCGAGCCATAAAGCACAGAGGCTGGACCACGCAACACCTCTACACGTTCTGCCATCAGGGTCTGATAGCTGTCGCTGAGGGGATGTCCATAGATGCCTTGATACTGCGGATGTCCGTCGATGAGTACCATCAACTGACCAGTTCCACCAGAAATACCACGCAGGCTGATACCACCTGCTGCACCTGTTGACACACCATAGCCCATCATCGAGCGTGACGTGACGAAGAGTCCAGGCACCTGTTGCATCACCGTTGGCAGAATGCTCGTCTGGTGTTGCTGCGTCAGGGCTTCACGATCGATAATGGTGACGGTCATAGGCAGGTGGCGTACATCTACAGCATTACGCGTACCTGTTACCACGACTTCTTGCAAAGCCAGCGAGTCTGCTGTCATCTGCGCCCTTATCGACTGCGCCCTTACAGGGCTAAATAACAAATAAAAAATAAAAAATAATAAATACTGTCGTTTCATTGTCTAAATATTGTCCTTTTTACATTTCATATCTTTCATCTCTCATCTTTCATCTCTCATCTCGTACTATCTCTCAGTTCCATCCTTGTCTTCACCACCACGTGCTGCACACTGTCGTCACCATTCATTTGGTCGAGCAACAGTCGGAAGGCCTTGATACCTATTTCTTTCAGATTCTGACGGACGAACGAGATGCGAGGATGCGACATCTCTGACACCCAGTCACTCATATAGCCCACAAGCGCCACCTCGTCAGGAATACGTTTTCCGCAGTTCGTCATAGCCTGTAAGGCAGAGATGGCCAACAGACCATGTGTAGCCAGGATGGCGTCAGGCGGTTCAGGCAATTGCAACAAGTCGAGCGTATCGCTTAAACCAGAGTTAAAACTGATACGATGGCTCTTGACCAGTTCAGGACGGATAGGAATGCCCCGTTCACGTAGGGCCTCCAGATAGCCATGTTTGCGATCTGTCATCTGTTTCTGCTGGTTAGGACCACCCAAGAAGGCGATGCGACGGGCACCGCCATCAATCAGGCAGTTCGTAGCCTCGCGTGCTGAGGCAGCATCATTGAAGATGACAGACGAGATGTCTAAATCCGGTGCTCTGTCAAACAATACCACAGGCATGTGCGACTGTTTGAGCTGCTTCAGATGACGGAAGTCAACGGTGTCCTGCGATGGACAGATGATGATACCCTCGACATGCATATTGACCAACATTTCCAGACAGTTCACCTCATTCTCGTAAGTGTCGTCCGTGTCGGTAATGATGCACATATAGCCAGCCATGCGTGCTTCAGCCTCGATGTTTTTCACGATTCGTGCATATTGGTTGTATGCAATGTCTGGTACAACGATGCCAATGGTTCGTGTGGTGTCGTAACGCAGACTCACGGCAAAGGGGTTGGGACGATAGCCCGCATCCTCTGCCAACTTCTCAATTTGTTGCTTCAATTCAGGGCTGACACCATCCAATCCGCGCAGTGCTCGTGACACTGTACTGACATTGATGCCTAACTGGCGGGCTATATCTCGCTGCGATATCCGTTTCATAGTTCTATTAATGACCCCACAAAGTTACTACTTTTTTGTGAAAAACAACGCAACAATAGATCAAAATGTTGCGCAATGCGTTGCGTAATTAAAATGCCACTCGTCTGAAAAGACCAGTGGCATGTCGTGCGTGTCCATTAGATTACCTCTCGTGGAACTACATTTATAATAACATAATTGTGTTGGTTTCTGCTGCAAATGTATGGAAAATCCAACAAATGACAATGAGAAACCACAACAAACTTCACGCAATGCGTTGCGCTGCTACGCAACAACAGCCTGTCACTATATTTCGAAGTCGAGGCAAGAACGTTGTACTGTGTAGGGGCGGACCTTACCATTTGCTACAGCGACATGTTCAGGATGAACGGCATAGCCTTTCAGGGCCTCTTCGCTCTCAAGTGTGCTGTCGAGCATCACGTCAGCATTCGACGATGCCAGACGTCCGTCGATATGTACTTTCACGTCGATAAGACCTGGCACTTTGCCTACCAAGCCTTCCAAACCTGCCTTAATACCTGCCTTAACGGCCTTCTTCTCTTCTTCAGAGAGTTCTGGATTCAATGTCCAGAGAATAATGTGCTTTACCATAACTTATAAATTTTGAATTACGAATTACGAATTTTGAATTATTCTCGCTTCGCTGCGATGTCCGAATGTTGAATTCTCAATTCTTAATTGACAATCGCCGGAGGCGACCATTCCACATTCCTCATTCCTCATTCCACATTTGAAATGCATCTGCACCTCTTTCACAGGATGCGTGAACCAGAGTTCTGCGGCATGCAGCATGAGGCGTTCGCCCTTGGTGCCATAGAGTTCGTCGCCCACAATGGGGCGTCCCAGCCCGTCAGGATGCGCACAGTGGATGCGCAACTGGTGGGTGCGGCCCGTCTGCGGATAGAGAGCTACTATATTAGGACTGATGAACTCGTAGTCTGTCACCGCTCGCTTCCCATGTTCCATATCGACAACCTGCCTAGGCCTGTTCATCGGATCAGGTCGCAAAGGCAACTCTATCCGACCTTTAGTCGGAAATGAGGAATGAGGAATGTGGAATGAGGAATGATCTTCCAATTTGGCGATATATTTCTTTTTCACTTGATGCTTGATAAACTGCTCTTGCAGAGCACGATAGGCGTCTGGTGTCTTGGCGATGATCAGCAAGCCGCTTGTACCCATATCCAAACGATGGGCCACCTTACAGCCAGGATAACGCTCCTGCATCACCGTCTCGACGGAATAGTCAGAGACACGTCCTGGTACAGACAATATACCACTGGGCTTATTGACCACCAGCAGCCATTCGTCTTCATAAACCACAGGAATGTCCATCTTCTGAAATCCTAACAATTCCGGGTCAGGATCGACCTCCAAACCCTGCAACATCCACGTCAAAATAGGTTTACATTTTCCACGACATGCCGGATAGTAATTCAAGTGTTGACGCAACTCCGTCTTTGTTGATTCGCCCCACCAGAATTCTGCCATACAAACAGGTTTCAGCCCATGCTGATAGGCATACTGCAACAGCTTTGGTGCACAGCAATCGCCCGTACCACCAGGGGGTAACGGATACTTCTCCCGCAGTTTAGGCCGGTCGTAATAGTCCTGCCAAATAGCCACCAAGTCCTTCACCTCTCCACGTGCATTCAATAGCTTGTATTGATGAAACAACCACTCTTGTAAATTTTGTGACATCTCTTTAGAAGTCTGAGGGCTGATGGCTGAAGTCTGAGAAATTACCCGTTCTTGTTGTTTGAAGTACCCATCAGGTTGCTGAGCATCATACACGGGGGGCACAAAGTACTCCCAGTCGTTACGTCCTTCCAACAATCCAGAGTAAGCTGCCAGGAACCCCAACATCTTCCCTCTTCCATCTTCCATCTTACATCTTCCATCATCCATTTCCACCACCAGCACCCCAAACATCTTGCCCTCTTGGGGATTGATGCGTGCAATCTCAGCCTGCACCTCCTTGACAGCCAACTGGCACAAAGGATGCGGCTCGTAATTAAACGGATACGTGAACCGTTCCGGCTTCGCGATGTTTGTATGTAGAGGATGCAACACCATTGCTCTTGAAATTTTCGCGTGTAAAGTTACAAAAAAACTTTCGATTCAGACAACTTTTTCGATATATAGTGTTGGATTAACTATTTTTACCACTTTCACAAATAGTTCGACAAAAAGCTGGTAATAAATGTTAAATACGGAGGCCAAAAAGGAGAAAGTGAACAAAAATAAGGGGTTTATAGCAAAAAAAAACGATTTTTTCTTGGAAGTTTCAACAAAAACACCTATCTTTGCGGCTATAATAATAATGTTTGCGACCCAAAAATGTCGCTAAATGACAAGAATTGCAAATTCGTTAACGTATTTTTTGATTTATAGATGATCAACTTGACAACCACATATGGCCCCATTTTTTTGTCCGACCGACGTCGAATGAAAAACATTTTTGCGCTGCTGGTTCTGCTACTTTGCATGACCCAGTATGTGGTTGCCGACCCTCTCTTTATTCCACTACCTGACGACGAAAGGGGCAATTATTCATATATTTGGTTTGTCAACAACAAAGACTCCATCAAGCTGACTGACGAGGAGTTCTACGATAATAGTGCAAAGGTTGTATTCCCCATCAACAAATACGGACTGCCCAAGGGCGACAAGACCCTTGAGGAGTTGGAGAAAGTGATACTACCACAGATTAATGAGGATAGCATGAAGTTAGTGGCTATCGTCATTCGTGGTGCTGCTTCGCCAGAAGGTCCCTACCAGTTTAACAAGATGCTGAGTGAGCGCCGTGCTAAGGCACTGACCGACTATGTAACATCTCGTCTGATTTTCAAGGATTTGAAGGATCCTGCCAACAAACGCCTTAGCGAGGAGTTCATCGTCGAGGACTACCGTTCACTCTGTATTGCCCTGGAGAGAGCCAACGACCCAGACTACGAGTTTGTAAAGGACCTGTGCGACAATTATCTGGCCAAGAACGACGAGCGGCATTTGAAGTCAGCACTGATGAAGACTCGTAAGGGCCAGCTATGGAAACGCCTGCGTAGGACCTACTTCCCAGACCTGCGTGCTGCCCGCATCATGCTGTTCTTCCGCAAGCAAGAATCGTCGGAGATGGTTGTTGCCTTGAAGGAAATTACGCCTGATGAGTCGAAGAAGACTGGTGCCATAGACATCAAGCCGTCTTCTGGTGAAACCACTGCTGTTGCTACAGACACCCTGCTTGCCCAAGAAATTGAGGAAGATGGCACTTTCCTGCGCAAAAAAATGCTTGCCGTGAAGACCAACGTATTGTTGTATGGCGCCTACATTCCTGGCTACGATCGCTGGGCTCCCATTCCCAATATTGCCATTGAGTATTACCCCCTGAATGGTCACTTCACCTTTGGTGCATCGTTCGACATGCCTTGGTGGCAGGACTACGATGCCCATAAGTATTTCCAGTTCCGCAACTATCAACTGGAGGCCCGTTACTATCCAAGGGGTGCTGTCAAGGCAAACAAGAGCAACAACAGAGTCTATGAGCCAAACCTCGAGGCTTACGAACACAACAAGAAAGCCTTTACGGGTTTCTACCTGCAGGCCTATACCCATCTGGCAGTCTTTGGCATCTGCTTCGATGCTGACCGAGGCTGGGTTGGCGAAGGCATTGGTGCTGGTGTAGGTGCAGGTTATGTGTTGCCTCTAAGTAGTAGTGGACGCTGGAAACTGGAACTGGGCCTGCAGGTGGGCTTCTTCCGTTGTAAGTACGACCCCTATCAGTTTGAGAATCCTGTGAACCCCGCCTATCGCGACGGACTTTACTACTATAAGTGGGCGCAGAGACCAGAACTGTTTAAGAAGCGCCAGTACCGCTGGAACTGGATTGGCCCGACCCGTGTGGGTATTACCCTAAGCTACGACTTACTGTATCGCCGTATACAGAAGAAAGGCGTCAGCTTTAAGTCCTACGAGACCTATAAGACCTTCAGAACTCAAGTCACTAAGGTAGAAAGGAGGGAGCAGCCATGAAGAAGCTGATGATAGCAATGATAGGGTTTATGGGCCTAATGGGTCTTATAGGACCTATGGGCCTCATGACAAGCTGTAGCCCTGAGCCACCGCTTCACCTCTATGATGCCCAGGAAACGACGATAGAACTGTCTGTTGTCGATCTGGACTTTGAGAGCTATTGGGGTACCGTGATGGATATGAATACCAATTTTGATTTGCAAGCCAACTGGTACTATGGTTGGGATGCCGTAGATATCGCTACCTATGGTGAGATTGGCTATACTTTACCCGGAGTATTTGAAGTTCGCAGATACTATACAGGCGAGGTGCCTTACGCCCCCCATACCGGTGTTATCAGGGACACTATTCACGGTAATAGTTTCCAGGGCATGTACGACTGGGGTTTTTGGGACATGATGCTGTGGAATGAGATTAAGACCAAGGATGGTGTGCAGAGTATCGTTATCGATGAAAGCAGTTCGCTCGACTCTGTTATCGCCTATACCAATGCGACGATGCGTAGCACGCGTTATAATGCTCCACGCTATACCCATGCCTTCAACGCACCCGAACCGCTGATGGTGGTATATGAGCAAGCTATTGAAATTAACAGAAACCTGGACGGCTTTGTCTATGACGAGGAACGTCACGCATGGGTCAGAACTCTGAAGATGACGCTGAGACCTCTCACCTATATCTATTTGACGCAGGTCATTCTGCACAACAACAAGGGACGCATCAGCAGTATCGATGGTAATGCCGACCTTTCAGGTATGGCTCGCAGCACCAACATGAACACAGGTAAGGCAGGTGATGATGCCATCACGGTCTATTTCAATGCCAACCTCAAGAAAAACTGTGATAAGGACGGTGA
This sequence comes from uncultured Prevotella sp., assembly GCA_946404405.1. GTDB lineage: Bacteria > Bacteroidota > Bacteroidia > Bacteroidales > Bacteroidaceae > Prevotella. The sequence goes on along the minus strand of CAMJDL010000002.1, from coordinate 105,884 downwards.
ACTGGTAGATATCATTGGTGGTCGTGTATTGACTTTCGGTATCTGCGGATTGCGAGCCAACCAGATCAGCGATCCCAGTGAGGTGAAAGATGCCCATCGCCACTATATGGACTTCACTATGCAGTTCAACAATGGTATGGACTCCACCTTCGTGTTCGACGTAACCGACCAGATTCGCGAGAAATACAAAGGTGGCGTTATCACTGTAGAGCTCGACGTCGACACCATCTCGATACCCACCCGCTCAGGCGGTAGCGGTTTCGACGCAGTGGTGAAAGAGACCGAAGATGGCGGCACATACGAATTTGACATGTAAACGAGAGAATTAACGAAATATACAAACCAGTAAATACTGACGAATATGAAAAGAATCTATTCTATACTAACATCTTTAGTTCTTGTAGCGCTTTTTGGCTGTACAAGTGACGAGTTGGTTGGAGACAACACTTCAGCAAATCCTGCGAACGACGCTGGAGTGATTGCTTTCAGTGGCAACAACAGTGTTATTACCCGTGCCACATCCTATGGTGCGACAGCTGCCTCCAAATTAGGTAACACGTTCGTTGTGTATGGCACGAAGCACGTTGCAGCTGAAGACAAGACTGCCACTAATGATGCTGTTGTGTTTAACAACTTCCAAGTAAAATGGGTAGAGAATACTGCTGGCAGCAATGAGGCTAATGCCAGTAACTGGGGCTATATCGGTTTGCAAGCTTACGATGCCACCCCGTCTTCACAGGGTATCAAGTATTGGGATTATAGTGCCGTCAATGGCCACACGTTCTATGCTTTCTCAAGTCCGAACATCAGCTTTCCTAAGAAAAGTACTGACCTGGTTTCTGTGACCAAAGTCACTGAAGATGCCACATCACTGTACAACAAGGGTTATGCCGTATCCCTCAAGAGTGGTGCCACACTTAACAACCTCTATTTCTCTGATCGTGTAACTGTTGCCAAAGCAGATTACGAAAAGACGGTCAACTTTACTTTCCGCAACATCGGCACCCTGCTGCGCATTGGTTTCTACGAGACCATTCCTGGCTATAAGGTTCAGATTGACAAGTTCTATATTGATGACGATGCTACGGCAGCTGTTACCAGTTTTGCTGCTATGAAAGATGCCAAGGACGATGGCTATTTCTATGCATCATTGCAAAACGTCAAGCGTTCTGCTGACCAGACCCTGAATGTCACCTATTTCGATAATACAGATCCTGCTATTGAGAACAGACCAAAGATGTCGAACCCCACGAGCGGCTATGACTATGCCCTGAAACTGGGTTCAGGTTCTGGTCTTATCGGAACAGACTTAGGCACCACCGCCTCTTCACCGACATGGGTTAACAGTGAATATGCTTCTGTGTTCCCATTTGTTGACAACACGAACCCGCTGCTCCTGAAGCTCGACTTCACGATGTATGCTGAAGACGGTTCTCCTGATGTCATTCATGTTCGTGGTGCACGTGCCATCGTTCCAGCAGAATATATGAAGTGGAAGAGCAATTTTGCCTATACCTACATCTTTAAGATTACCGACAAGACCAATGGTACCACAGGTAGTGTTGATGCCAACGACGATCCTACAGACCCAGAAGGCCTGAAGCCCATCACCTTCGATGCCATCACCTTTGATGTCACTGAGGAACAGCAGCAGACCATCTCGTCTGTTTCTACTAACAGCATCACCACCTATGCAGAAGGTGCCATTGTTAACGAATACACAGCCACCAAGCCTATCTACGTTGTAGTCTCTAACAGTGCAACTGGTGCTGTCATCACTCCTACAGGTCTGGGCGACACAGCAGGTAAGGCTCAAGTCTACAAGCTCAGCAAGGCTGCTTCAGAGTCTGAGGTATTTGCTCAGCTCACTGGTTCAGATATGGGCATCACCATGACTGCTGAAACGGCAACACTCGAAACGACAGTTCCTCTGGCTGACAGCTCTACACCAGCTATCAGCAATGTGAAGTTCACCCCCTCTACAGCTGACACGTATTATGCTTACGTTTATACGACGACAAAATATGTCGCACCGACTTATGTGAACCAGTCTGCTGGTACCTACGACTCCAGCAAGACCTACTATATGAAGACTGCCAACAATGTGTACTACGCAGTCTCCATCACCAGTGCAGCAGCCTTCAGCGAACACAAGGCCCAGCTGTATACTATAGATTCTACAGCACCTGGTACCCCCGGTGTCTATGATATCAAGATTATCAAAGTACAATAACTATATAGAAACAAAAACGATAAAAATATGAAGATTATGAAACAGTATCTATTCCTTGCAGCTACGGCTCTCTTAGCATTAGCCAGCTGCTCAGAAGAAAATTACGTAGGCGACAACAGCCCAAATAGCCCTGATGGCTCTGGTGCTATTGCCTTTGGATTCGACGTACAGAACATTACCCGTGGTGGTGACCTCGTAGGTTCTGATGCTGCAGATAAACTGCAGAGCCAATTCGTTGTATATGGAACTAAGCTTGTTTCTGCTGAAGATGGTACTGCAACTAACGATATGGCTGTTTTCCAGAATTACAAAGTTGAGTATACAGCAAATTCTGCTGGAACAAAAGCATCAAATACTCATAACTGGGACTACGTTGGCCTTGCTCCGTATGCCAATACGATTGTGTCACCCGTTGCCACTTCTCAAACTGTAAAGTATTGGGATTATGGAGCAGCACAGGGGTACACATTCTATGCTGTTGCTTCTAAAGCAGACTTAGAAGGTAATAAGGTCACTGTGACAAAGACCACTACAGGTACTACTGTTTACGACAAGGGTTATTCCATTGTTGTTAAGAGTGGTGCCAATTTGGACAACCTGTACCTCTCTGACCGTACACCTGTCGCAAAGACAGATTACAACAAGCCTGTTACTTTGAAATTCCGTAATTTCGGTACTCACGTTCGTGTAGGTTTCTATGAGACCATCCCTGGCTATAAGGTTAAAATCAATAAGTTCTATGTTGATGGTGATGCTACTGCTGCAGTAACTACGTTTGGCGCTATGGATGTAGCGAATACTAAAAACTTTGCTGCTGCTCTTCAGAACATTAATTCGACCGCTGAAAGTAATACGTTGACAGTATCATACTTTAATGGTACTGATGGTTTAGAGAATCAAGTTAAAGTAACGCCTTCCACCGTTGGTTATAACTACTCGTTAGTGCTTGGAACCGGTGTTATTACTGCTACAGAATTGGCAACATCTTCCGCTACTCCAACTTGGGATAAAACTGGGGGTGCTTATACTACTGTTTACCCCTGCTCAGGTGTCACTAATCCCATGTTAATCAAAGTGGATTACACATTGACAGCTGAAGATGGTGGTGGTGAGGTTATTGAGGTTAAAGGGGCAAATGTAGTTGTTCCTACTCAATATCTGCAGTGGAATAGCAATTATGCTTATACCTACATTTTTAAGATTAGTGATAACACCAATGGTTCTACCGATGGTACTACTCAAGGACTTTATCCTATTACTTTCGACGCTACTGTTGTAGACGTACCTGATGACAAGACACAGGAAACCATTACTACCTTTGAGGACTATTCTATTACGACCTATGCCAACGGTTCTAAGGTTACAACTAATGATGAATACAAGGCTGGAGAAGATATCTATGTTGTAAAAACCAACACTTCTCATGCAGTTGTTGCACCAACTGCCATTGGTACAGCAGCTGGCAATGCACAAGTTTATGTAGCCACAACAACAGGTGACGCCATTTCAGAAGCAACTATATTCGCAAAACTCACAGGTTCTCCCAATGGCATTACATTGACTGCCACCACTTCAGGCGAAGCTGCATCACTTGTTCAGAATGTACCTGCAGCTGATGGCACGAACTTCGACTTTGGAGCTAATGGCGCTGTGAAATTTACTCCTTCAACTGCAGCAGCTGCAACCTATGTCTATGTATTTACTCGCACAGCTTATATTGCCCCAACATACGAAACTGTTGGAAATGCTGCATATAATAATACTACAACATATTACTTCAAAACTGATAATGATGTTTACTATGCTGCAGCAGGTATCAATGCAGACAACTTTGCAACTTATAAGGCTGTTTTATATACAAAGACTGCTAACGGTACTGCTGGTGAATATGACATCAAGGTAATTAATGTTAAACCCTGATTCTCTATAAGCTCGACAGGGTTCGACTCCGTGTCGAGCTACTAACAAACAAAAAGAATTGACAATGCTGAGGACTGTGAAGAGAGGCCGTTTTTACGGAAAGGCCTAACAGAAAAATTTCCCTAGGCAGGGAACAAGTTTTTCATAGTGATCCAGCAAAAAAGAGATAAGTAACAATAAAGTAAAAAGTAACAACAAACGAGGCCGGGCCTCACAAAACGAGATAAATAAAAAAGTATAAACAATAAAAACTGTAAGATTATGAAGAAGAATCTATTAATTGCAGCAATCGCCATCACAGCATTGGCAAGCTGCTCAAGTGATGAGTTCGTGGGAGATACTGGCCCACAAACTTCAAGTGGAACTGTTGGAGCAATCAGCTTCAATATGAATACACAGGCGATAACACGTGGTACTTCTGAAGACGCTACCAAGCTAAACCATCAGTTTATTGTCTGGGGTGAGAAGAATGAAACTGATGGAAACGCAGTTGCTGATGGCAATTTGGTTTTCCCTAACTATATTGTGAACTACGGTGCCAGCACGGCATACACTACCACCTCAAATACTAATAACTGGGAGTATGTTGGTTTCAAGTTTGATGATAGTAACGCTAATACCTCAACAGCGAGTTACACAACCTATGTTACCCCCAACACAAAACCAAATGATGGAGATGCACCCGCTCAGACCATCAAGTATTGGGATGACAACGCTACTAGTTATACTTTTACTGCCATTTCGGCAAATCCCACTGATATTTCAGCAGGACGTGTAAAGATTGAAAAGACCACAAGTGGCAATGACCAATATAGCAAAGGCTACACAGTTACTTTGAAAAAGACCACAAATGGAAATTCAACCTTCTATCCAAGGCTGTCTGACCTCTATATTGCAGATCGTATTAACATCGCAAAGGCTAACGGCTATAATCATAACGCGGTACAATTTAACTTCCGCAACTCATTATCTCATATTCGTGCAGGTATCTATGAAACAATTCCTGGTTACTCAATTTCGAGCATCAAGTTTTATGTAAATACTTCTGGCGAGAATCCGGAACAAACACAAGAAGCTAAAGTCAGCGAGACTTCAGCTTTTGGTGCCGTATGCAATAATTCTACCACTAATGAATTTGAAGGAACAATAACAGTAACCTACTATGGTTCTGGCACGGACATTAATAAACCAATACTCACAGTAACCCCAGATAACAATGTGCAAAAGAGCAATCTTATATTAGGTACAAACCTCAGCTCAATCAGCACAAGTTCCCTATTAAGTGAAACTGCCAGTCAACCCTCTTGGGACAAAGCTAATGATGAATACACAGCTGTTCTTTCACAAGCTACCAGTTCCGCTTTGAAACTCAAATGTGATTATACCTTATATAATCCTATCACTAAAGAAACCATTGGCATCACAGGAAAAACAGCAGAAATACCTGCTCAGTATCTTCAGTGGAAAGCTAACTACAAATACTCATACGTATTCAAGATTACTGACAACGAGCTAACCCCCATTACATTCGATGCAGTAGTTGTCACCAATGAAATGGGTAATGCAGAATACATTACTACTGTCAGCGCGCCCAGTATCACTACTATTGGTGTGAAGGATAGCAAATACTCTGTAGGTAATACAGATTATGATCCTAGCACTGATGTTTATGCAACAGTTATGGATGCAAGCTCACTGGCTACGCTCTCTGCAAGCAACTTTAGCATCTACGAAGTTACTTCTTCTGATGCTACCAACTTCCCCATTACCGAGGCTTCTGTAGCTGAGGCTCTCATCGAAGGACCTACATGGACAAAGGCACAGGCTGAACTGAAGAAGATAACATGTGCAGGAGGTCCTGATCTGACATTCCAGAAGACTGTACCTGCAGAGGACGGAACAACAAAGACGCTCCATGAAACAGAAAACAAGGCTGCTAAGTTTACCACAGGTACATCTGGTAAGAAGTATGCAATTGTATTTGAAAAGACAGCTGCTATATATACAGTTGATACTGGTAATACATATGCTGATGAGACCGCATTCAACAATGCAGGAACACTTTATACCACATCTGCATGTACAGAAGTTGCAACGTGGGGTAATTCTTCTACCTCTTACTACAAGCGCACCGCTGTTAGCACCAAGGGTGTTTATGCTATCAAGATTGTGACTGTTAAGTAACCTCTACCTCCCTCTCCCCTCGCTACTTCCTTCCCAGAGGGTAGCGAGGGGGTAGCAAGACAGTAGGAAGACGATAGCAAGAGGGAAGGAAGAGAGAAGAAAGAAACGGCATATCTCGATGAGAGAAACGGCGTGTTGCTACCAGAGAAACGGCCTTTCTCTTCAAGAGAGACAAAAAAACGAGAAGTAAAAAATGAAAATGAAGTACGGACATATCATCATAATGGCAATGCTGATGAGCACAGCCTGCAGTCACGATTCCTACGAATCGAGACCTGATGATGACGTGCCCGTAGTCGACACCCGTACTGCCATCGCCTTCAGTGGACTGCAAGGCGAGGAGCAGTCGGTGACGAGAGCCGGTACCCCGCTGAGCGAGACGGGCGTCCACAACTTTACAGTCTGGGGCTATAAGAACATGAGCTACAGTGCTGGCAGCTATGGCGACCTGCAGACGGTATTCCCAGGGTATGTGGTGAACTGGACAGCAAACAGTGCTGCCACCACCACGTCGAACAGCAATGGCTGGGAGTATGTGAACCAGCAGACCTCTGGCGATGAACAGACCATCAAGTACTGGGACATGGGCGCCAAGGCGTATCGTTACTTTGCGGTGACGGGAACAGCTGGAGACTATACTGCCTATGGGACCGATGGAGCCAATGGGACGGAGTTCACTATGGCGGCAGATGCCACCAATACGGCGGCTGCGCCATTCTTCAGCAGGCTGTGGTTCTCGACGGGTAATACGTTGGACTATCCCACGAAGCAGTTTGGCAAACCCGTGCAGCTGGAGTTCGTGAAGCCCTTCGCGCGCGTGCGATTCCTATATAAATATGTATACCCGCGCGAGGGTGTCGTCTTGACTAATCAGAGCTTCAAGCCAACAGAAGGCAGCGAGAAGATAGCCCTCAAGGGCACCGTCACCGTCAGCTATCCGCTGACAGGAACGGCGACGAAGGAGTCGTATAGCACGACAGCGAAGGAATCTCCAACCTCAGAAGAGGTGCTCGCTGAATTCGCTGAAAACGCTGATCCTGAGGACGATAGCAAAGTATATACAGTGACTGACAAAGGCTGGTACACCGTGTTCCCCAACCTCACGCAGGGCAGCTATACGCTGAGCGTTAAGGTTAACAACCAAGATAGGACATGCACCGTGCCTGCAGCGTATATGAGTTGGCTACCTGGCTACAGCTACACCTATATCTTTAAGATTACCGAAGAAGGTGGCGTTGAGATTGGATGGGTGGAGACGGCTGTTACCGACTGGACGGAGATGAATGCCGACCATACGGTGTACAACTGGTAAATGAGAAATGAGTAATGAGAAATTAAAATGAAGAAATGAGAAATGAACAGTTACATAGCAAAATCTTGGGACTCGTGAGTCTGATAGGACTCATGGGACTCTGGGGTTGCTCGTCTGACGAGACAGCTGCACCTGCGCTGACAACGGTGGAGCTGATAAGCTATGTGGCTGACTATGAAGACGCTACTAAGGCTAACGGGCCAGCAACCAGAGCCTGGACGCCACCTACGGGCTACTTGCCGTATGGTGAGGACGACAAAGTTATCGGCATTGCCTTTACCCAAGATGGAAAGGAGCCCAAGACGGGTAACTTCTTCAAGAGCAGTGGCAAGTGGCTTGCCAATATCGATGAAATCAAGAGTAGTGGCAGCTACTTCCTCTATGGCTATATACCCCATCTTAGCGGTATGTCGATGACTATCACCGACCGCGACGGGGCTAATGCCAACTACAGCAGTGGTGCTAAGGTGACGCTGCAAAACGTGCCAGCTATCATGCCTAACGACCTGTGCGTGACGATAGGCGCTAAGCAAGGCACTGATAAAGAGACGGTGACAGGCCTGAGAATGGGTGACTTTGGCTACACGGCCAATGGGGCCAGCAACTACGTCTTCCTGCTCTTCGACCACCTCTATGCTGCCCTACGCATCGACATGAAGGTCTATGGTGAGTATAACAAACTGCGCACCATCGTGTTGAAGTCGTTGAGTATGAAGACACAGACAGGCGAGACCACAAGTCATGAGAAGACCGCCATCGCCATCGACCTGAAAGCTACCGACGATAGCAACCCTGAGCAAAGCCCCATCCAAAGCATCACCTACACTCCGCAAGGCGAGGTCATCAGCGAACCGATGGAATTCTGGTCGTCAACTGGCGAGACGCTAACTACTGAGTTCTCGACGCATGTTGGCCACTTTATGCCGACAGGCATCACCAAGCTCATCCTGACCAGCACCTACGATGTCTATGACAAGAAGGGCAACTTGCTCAGACAGGACTGCAAGGCCACCAATACGATGTTGCTCAGCGATCTGCTCACCGACCAGACAACAACCCGTCGCGGATGCCGCTATACAGTCAGAATGACCATCCACCCGACATACCTGTATGTGTTGTCGGATCCGGATCTCAATAACCCCACTGTGAGTGTGGAATGAAGAATGTGGAATTAGGAATTATCGCTATGCGATGAAGAATTAAGAATTAAGTAAAAATGAGACGCGTTATTACCATATTGATAGTTGTACTCCTGAGCACGATTGTAGCACAGGGGCAGATTAAGATTGGTGGTAACGTATATGGTGGCGGTAACAAGGGTTACGTAGGCGGCAGCACGAAAGTCACCGTGCTGTCTGGCGACATCGGTGCCGTAGAGGCCGGTACCACACGTCCCCTTAAAGACCCGCAGGGTAAGGTGTTTGGTGGTGCCCGTATGGCAAATGTGGGCGGCAACACCTTCGTACATATCGACGGTGAGCACGCTACTGGCTATATTGTTGCCAATCAGGTATTTGGCGGCAACGATATCGCTGGCCAGATTGGTACAGCTGCTGCTGTAGGTGAGACCATGCCTACAGAACTGACAGCAGTGAAGCGCAATTCAGAAGATGCTACAGACATCAAGAAAAACGATGTCGATAACACGTTCAACAGCTATGTGCGCGTCAGCACCAAAGCTACCAGTGAGCATTACACAGCAGAAGAAATTGCTGCGGCAGCGTCAAACCCAGAGAATGCTGCCTATGGCAAGAGCACCACTGACGTGAAACCCGCAGAAGATGCCCAAAAAGTATATATCGGACAGCTCTTCGCCGGTAGTAATGGTGACTACGACTATGAGCAGACACCCGGAACAACAGAAGGCAAGGTGATCCACACCATCTATAGCAAGAGCGACAAAAACCACGAAACGCCCATCGTACAGTTGGAGACCGCAGAAGGTGAGGTGGGCTTCCAGATGCCAGAACTTGACAAAACCTACCTCGAGGTGGTAGGCGGTTCTATCGTCTATGCATACGGTGGTGGTAACAATGTCACAGTGAAGGATAAGGCTATTATCCACATTGACAACCCCAGTGCGGTGGTGAACCATATCTATGTTGATGCTGATGGCAAGGAAGACCTCTCAGCCACTGAAGCATCGCATGAAGGTAAAACCGACCTTCTGAGCACCGCCCGTTTCAAGGAGATGGGTATCAACACCACCTTCTCTGCACCCAGCAGCGGTGCCTACCAAGTTGGTCGCTTCTTTGGCGGCAACAATCAGGCTGAGATGAACATCCGTCCGACATGGAACTTGCTGGCAGGCAAGGTGCGCAACCTCTACAGCGGTGGTAACAGGGGTAACATGACCTGTCCCGAAGGCCTGTTGATGGAGATTCCTGAACACTCCACCCTCATCGTCGACAACCTCTATGGCGGCTGTCGTATGGCTGACGTGAAGCCGTCAATCAATGGTGAATATACGCCCTGTACGAACCTACCGGGCTATAATTTCCCCAACGAGCTGTCGGCACGAACACTGGTGCGTGGCGGATATATTCACAACGTCTATGGCGGTAACGACGTGACCGGTAGTGTGTATGGCGGTAATGCCGTCGGTATCTATGCTGAGGTGCATGGCAACGTCTATGGCGGTGGTAACGGTGCCTACCCCTATACGGATAATGAGACCTTGATGGATGATCCCACCTTTGGCGACTTCTACTATGGTGACAAGGTAAGAGACGGTCTGACTTCATACGAAGCCCTCAGCGCTTTCCGTCCCAATGCCGAGCAGGTGTCTATCCGTCTAAAGGGTAAAGCTGCTAACAACCCCACCATCGTCCACGGTTCTATCTTCGTAGGTGGCAACTGTGCTTCACTGGCGACGAAGAAAAAGAATCCCAAGGTCGAGCTGAAGATTGGTTCGCATGTCATTGCCGATAACGTCTATCTGGGCAACAATGGTGCAGGCATGATCAACAAGGACTACCTGAAGTACTATGCCGACAATAGTTTCAGTAGCATGGACTTCACCGAAGCCAGTGTGTTTGCCGGCTATATGGAAGGCGTAGCCATGACCCTGCAGCCCAGTATTGTGTTCGACAATGTAGATAATGGTGACCCTGAAAACTATCTGCCATACTCCAGCTATGTAGGATCCTTCTTCTGTGGTGGTAATGTAGGTAGTATGGCTATCCCTGGTAAGATGTCCTTCACCGTCAACCAGGGTCTGAATATCTACCAGAAGTTTGTGGGTGGCAGTAACAATGCTAATGTGGAAGAGCAATGGACCGGCGAGAATAAGACGGGTACGCAGCTCTGTACAAGCTACGAAGGCGGTATCATCGGTTCGAAAGACGAACGCGACAACTACACCGATGGCAGCGGCAATATCAAGGACCGTCTGGAAATCAACCTTGACAACCTGACTATCGTACCCCTACGATGGGACCCCACGAACACCTATCTTGTCTGGAACACCAACAAGTGGGATGATGAAAAAGGAGATTTCGTTGAAGTTGCTCAAAACTCTGAAGATAAGGCTATCCGCTTGTTGGGCGGCAACGTCTATGGCGGCTGCTATGAAAGCGGACACGTCAACGGTAACGTGGTCATCAATATCAACGAAGACGTGGTCAAGCGCGACGAGGTGTTTGGCTCGGGAGTAGGTATCTACAATCGCCCAGCTTCTGGCGTGGACCTCGACAAGCAGCGTTATGAAATTAATGCTGCTGCCATGTCGGTGTTCGGTGGCGGTTATGGTGAGAATACTGAAATTTGGGGTAGCGCTACGGTGAACCACAACAACGGCTATATGTTCCAGGCCTTTGGTGGCGGTGAGTTAGGCGTGGTAGGTCGTAAGAGAGACGTGAAGGATGACCAAGGTATGATTATAGACCGTGAGTATTACTTTGACCCTGCCTACAGCACGACGGTGAACCTCAACGGCACAGCGACGGTCTATTCCAATGATGGTACGGCAGAGAACCTTGCCGAGGCTGAATTCCTCTATGGTGGCGGTAGCGAGGGCGATGTGTGCGGCAATACCTATGTCAATCTGGGCAATGGCCGCCTCTACGATGCCTTTGGCGGTGCTACTGATGCTGACATTCTGGGACATACCGAGGTCTACATCGGACGCCAGCCCAACGGTAACGGAGGTTATAAGGACGGCTTCCCCTGGATTATGGATATCGTCTATGGTGGTAACGACTTTGGTGGTACCATCCATGGCAATTACGAGGATGACTATAACTTCGAGGCACGTCTGCGCGACTATGCCACCGACAAGACACAGTTGCATGGCTACAAGGCCGGTGTGATTCCCGATGTCTTGAAGTCATCGACCTACGTTGAGTATCTTGCCGGACGTGTCGATTCCATCTTTGGTGGTGGCTATGGCTATTATGAATACGGCAATACGGCACTCTACGGCAGCGAAGCCAAGATGCCGGATCAGCATAGCTCTTTCGTGAACATTCGTCCGAGAGCGCATGACCAGAACAAGATCAAGGCTGTATTTGGCGGTGGTACGGGATTCCCCGGTAACAGAGATGATGACGCGGCTCAAGACCGCAGCTATGTGCTTATCGACATCCCCGATGACAACAAGAAGTTCAGCAATCTGGAGGTCTTTGGCTCAGGCAGCTACAACGGCATGGGAATGGGGCTTGACAAGGACAAGCTTGCTAATGGTACTGTGAAGCTCGATGAAGCCTCTGCCATCATCGACCTGCTACACGGTCAGATCCACAACGCTTTCGGAGGCAGCTATAACGAAGGCATCACGCGCCGTACCGTCGTCAATGTGCCAGCGGAATCCACCATCCAGATTGACAATATCTTCGGTGGTGCCTACGGTACACAGATTCTGCCGCCATGTGATGTCTATGAGACGCAGGTGAACTATAAGAACACAAGCGAAAAGGCCCAAGTCTTTGGTGCTATCTATGGTGGTAACAACAACGAGCGCCGTTCGCTCTTTACGCAGGTCAATATCTCTTCACCCGTATGGTCTAACAAGACGAAGGGCTACACAGGTACCGTCTATGGTGCCGGACGCGGTATCGACACCTGGTCGGAGTACACCGAGGTCAACCTGCTCAAGGGTGCCCGCGTCTATAATGTCTATGGTGGCGGTGAGTTGGGACATGTGCTCAACACGGCGAGTGTACAGGCCTACCAAAATCTGTATAAGGACCAACCGTCACCACAGATTGGTGCACAGGATAGTTATTGGAAGACTCACCTTAGTGAATTGAGTTCGCAGACCACTTCTGTTCAGACGGCAGCGCTAGACCGTTGGCACGAGAACTGGAAAGATGCCTGGAAGATAGGTACCTACTATGAGCCAAATGGAACTTGGAATGACTATGCTAACAACGCGGCTACCAACCTCAACCACGTCAGCAACCGTGCTGAACTCGACGACAAGACAGCAACCCTGCTGGATGGTAAGAAACATAACACCAACGTCATAGTAAACGAAGGAGCCATTGTTGAAGGTTATGCATACGGTGGCGGTCTGGGTGATGCTTCCGTGGCACTCAGCGGCGACGTGTATGGCACCACATACGTGGCCGTGCTGGGTGGTGAGGTGAAGAAGGACGTCTATGCCGGCGGACGTGCCGGTGGTCTGGACAACCTCTTCGGTGCTGACAACTTCTCAGACCCAGGCAATGCTTTCGTTGCCAGTGCCAACGTCTATGTGCAGGGCGGTACGGCTCGTAACGTCTATGGCGGTGGCTATCTGGGTCATGTGGGTCACCATGAAGGCGACATCACTGCAGCCTTTACCGGTGACCGTCCGGCGAGGGCTAACGTGGTCATCGGTAAGACGGGTACCAACACCTTTACCGGTGGTGCTCCAGCCATCACGCGTAACGTCTATGGCGGTGGTGAGGGTGGCTCTGTTTATGGCACTTCTAAAGTTACGTTGAACAACGGCTACATCGGTTACCGTTATAAGAATAAAGAATATGTCGAAGAACTCGACGACCAGAAGCCCAATGACATTGATCAGGCTGGTAATATCTTCGGTGGCGGCTATGTGGTCAACAGCTATGTGGATAACACCCAGATTGACATGTATGGTGGTCAGGTTCGCGGTAGCCTCTTCGGTGGCGGCGAGGTAGGACCTATCGGACGTGGCGCCAACAAGACAGGACTCAATAAGGGCGGCCTGGAGAATGGTGATGCCACCATCTTCAGAGCTGGTACGACTCAGGTGAACATGTTCGACGGCAAGGTATTGCGCAACGTCTTTGGCGGAGGTCGTGGTAAGGACAGCTGGGGTGGCGACGGTACCCTGTATATGGATAAGGCGACAGTATCCACACTGACATCGAACGGCTTGATGTGCAAAGGCTACGTGTTCGGTCAGACCCGCGTGAATATCTACGGTGGTGAGATAGGTACTAACGAAGGCATGGCATACGGCTATGGCAACGTCTTTGGTGGTGGTGACGAGGGCGTGGTTTACAGCGCCTATATGGATGGTAACAATCTACGCATCGGTAAGAAAGACGGTGTGCGCTATAATAAAGGACTGGCTTCAACTGATCCCGGCTATAACTACCAAGGCTACTACTATCAATACGATGGCTCTAATTTCATCACGCATAATGTAGGCACGGAACAAAATCCGAAGAACGAGCGATCCTTCACCGAGGACTGTAAGGTACTGGTGGAGCCGCACAGTCAGGCTTATGTGGATATTACCATACCTGGCGATACCGGAGGTGCAAACGGTGACGGTAAATACAAAGCAGGCGAGTATGTGCCTACCTCAGCCCTTAACAAGTTGAAGAGCAAGACTGCAGATGCCGCCATCTGGGACAACCTGGCCCCCGACGGTATCATCATCCACAATGCCGTCTTTGCCGGTGGTAATATTGCGACGGGTAGCAACTCGCTGTTTGCCAATACTACGACAGTCTTTGGCAATGCCACAGCTTCTATCCACGATGCCTATAACCGCGACCTTATCACCATTGGTACGGGACATACCGGCGGTCTCTATGGCGATGGCAACCTGACCTTCGTCGATGGCTATCGTGAGTTGAACATCACCAACTACGGCACCGACTACTATCATATTGACAAACAACTTGATTACGAACAATACAAGGTACTGCCCGAACGCGAGAAAGCCTACTATGAACTGAAATATAAGTGCCTACAAGAATGTACAGACAATATAGGTACTACATATTCCGTAGGTTCCAACCTGCCAATGGACGAACTGCTGGCAGTGTTCACCAAGGCTGACGGCACTTCCGTTCAGGACAATGGTTTAGATATCCTCGTCACGGAGGATGGCAAGCAAGTGCCTAACCCCGCTTATTGGCAGGAGAATGGTGTGGTATCCATCTATGCAGGACGTATCATGAACACCATCCAGCGTGCTGACCTCTGTGGCGTCTTTGGCAGTCGTATGGTGATGAAGGGTGCGCAGGACCGTGTGCCTGAGACGGTGGACTATACCAACTACACCATCAACCGTGTACGTGAGGTGTCGCTGAACAAGATGAACAGCAAAGCTGGCGAGACGGGTGACAATGCTGTACATGGCAACTACTTTGGTATCTATAGCGTAGTGAACTATCTTGGTGCACTGACCAGTGACGTGAAGTTCAATGATGTCAGAAAGACCAAGTCAGATAATACAGATCTGAAGGCTAACGGTGAAACCTACTACCAGTGGAAGTCAGCTAATATCCTCAACAAGAAGCGCAACAACGGTACGTGTCATAACCAGTTGGCACTGGCTTCCGGTGTCTATCTGGAACTGACTACGGAGCTGAGTACCGGCAACAAACTCGAAGAGAAGGACTGGGGACCCATTACCGGTATCGTAGAGCTCGACCTCATCAATGTGCAGCCCGGTATCGGTGGTGGTTTCGTCTATGCTAAGAACCAGCATGGTGAGCCTAGCACAACAAGCAATGTGACGACCACGCTGACGGCACTGAACGAGGGTGCTGCCACCCAGTGGGACTACAGCTATGCCACCCCCGATGCATCCAGACATCAATGGCAGACCTCGGGTAACTTTATCCACAGTTCGCAGACCATCATCGACGACTGCTATAACATCAGTAACAGATACCTGACAGCAGATGGTGTTCCTGCCCACTATTGGTATATCGCCGGTACGGTGTATGTTTATGACCAGTATATCTCGGCATACACGGGTGTACCTAATGCATATAGCAAGACCGTTGAACTGCCCATCACCATCAGTGCAGCCTCGCACGGTACTATGACGCTGATGGATGTGCAGCCTAACCTCTATGCCTACTATGCGACCTATGTCGATGCATCCAACAATACGCCGCTTAGTGGCGAACAGAAGTTGGTTATCAACGATGTGACCTACCAGCTGAACTCACCTATCGGCTATTGGGACTGGAACAAGCTGCCGGCCTCTGAGAAGAAGTTATTCGTGGCAAACACCTACGTCCTGAAGGACAGCTGTTATATCAACAATAGATACTATCCTGCCGGTTATGTGATGCTGCCAGCAGAATATAACTCGCTGAAGACACATGCCGTTAATCATGACATTGACGGCGAAACGGTTCTGGCAGTCAAGAAAGCTACCAAGAATGGCAATACAGATGTGGTGGAGAAAGACAGAAACGGTCACGACGTATATGTGGCCTTCGACGATGCTTTCCGTTCGTCTAACAACATGAGCCACAACACTGGTTATCTGCTCACCTACAACGTGACGAATCCGAGCCAGTGGAACAAGTGGTACACGAAGAAAGAAAGTAGTACACGTGAGAAGAATCAGACAGGTGGCGATGACTATCACGATGGTCCTACCTACCATCCTACGGCTACGGGTGTATATGGTCAGCATGAGTATTCGGTGAATGCGATTATACCGAAGAAGACGTATGATGATTATCAGGGTCTGGGCACTAATAAGCCTACAGCTGATCAGGCCACCTTCACTGTAGCCCATTTGGTGACCAAGGAGTACGCCGGTTCCAACACGCACTACTATCCGGGCGCTCCCGTTGCGGCTGCTATCGACGGACATACGGCTCCTGCCTACGTCAGCACCGCTACCATCCAGCTCTCGTCGACAGAGTATATCTATGTCAACGACCTGATGACGCAGGCTCAGAAAGAGAAGTTAAAGGATGACTATTCAGCTCTGGAATCAGAGATTGACGAGGCTGTGGTACCAGCCTACATCTGTACGACGGCAGGTCTCTATGGCGGCAGCTACTATGAGACTGGTAAGAACTACCGTGCACTGGAGGCCTATAGCGCCATGTCGCCTGCAGACCGTAAGATGTTCACCTTCAATTATGATGCCCTCGACCTACTCATCGATCCTGAATACGGCGGTACGGTAAGTCAGAAGTATCAGTACGACTCTGAGAATGCAGATCTGGATGGTGCTGAGGCCAATGGTCCTCAATACTCACTCGAAACGCCTATCAACTATACGGCAACGTATAATGGCGCTGCGGCGTTGACGTTGACATCGAATGTTACCGTTAAGCGTGGTGGCAAGTCCATCAGCACAAATAGCATCCAGCAAGGCGACGAACTGGTCAGCACCGTCTATGAGGCACTGCCTAATGAGCGCCACTACTATGCACCCATCCAGGTGGCTGCTGAAGGTGGTACGTACTATGTTGTCAAGGAGGGCTTCGTACATGGTGAGAGACCATACGCTGTGGGATCAACAATTGACAAGGACACCTACGACCGCTTGTCAGGTGATGAGCAGACCAGATATGTCACTAAGTTGACCTTCAAGGCAAACGAGGTTGCAACAGATGGTTCTGGTAATTCACTTCCATTCTACTACTGCCGTGAGGGCTATACCATCAATAGCGACAACTATTCAGGAGAGCTTACAGGTGCTGTAACGAGCGTCAAGGGTGTTGGTAGTGGCACGACCTATACAAATGGCAACGACGTGCCTGCTGGTATTGTGATTTCTTCAGAAAACTACAAAAACCTCGTCAACAAGCAACTCAACTTCATTATTCACGGTGAGTCGCCTATGGAGACGAGTACGCTGTATGTAGCGCGTCATGCCGACATCAACGACCTCTCTTCGGAGAAGATAATCACCGTCGTCTATAAGTACGATTACGAGGAGAGCGACACCGAGGGTACACACATCACGCCGGTTACTGAGCGTCATGTGGTGAACATCCACATCAACTTCAAGAGTGGTGTGCCTACGGTTGATGACATCAATCCGCCATCTGTCGTGCTGCCTGGTACGGGTATCACCATGCGCTTACCGTCTATCACACCGGGTGCCTACGAGATTACCGGTGGCGGTTGGGAACTGTTCGAGAAAGAAGGCGATGCAGAGAGCCATCTCAACGGTGTGGAATACACGCCAAACAGCGATCCGCTCTATTGGTATCAGGATGGCTTCTTCCTGGCCTACTACGCCAAGACTTATCTGGGTAAGACCTACTCTAACCATGTACCTGTCAGCGTGGCCAACTACCACGACCTGAAGAAGGTGATGGACGATAAGGTGAACCACCTGCATGTCGACTACGACCGCAGCCGTTTGAAGCGCGACTCGAAGATCTATATCAACGACTATAGCAGCAGTTCTCAGAATGGTCTCGACCTGCTGAAGGATTTCTACGACCTGAGTCTGCTGTCATCCAGCTCTACTGGTGTCACCAACGGTGTCGTCACTGCTGAGGGCAGCCTCAACGGTCACAGCCTGCTGAATACCGATGAAACGAATGGTGTGAAGGCTGGTCATAACCTGCAGTTCATCCTGCGCACGGACATCAACCATACGGCACCGTGGACATCGATTGCTTCGACAGCGGGCTCAGACCCATGCTTCAACGGTACCTTCCATGGCGACGGCCATACCATCAGCGGTCTGAATAATTCGCTGTTCGGTAGGCTCTGCGGTAGTGTCTATAACCTCGGTGTGACGGGTTCGTTCACCAGTGCCGGTGTAGCAGACAGCGGTGACGGCTATGTAGAGAGCTGTTGGGTGAAGACTACTGGCACGCCGACCTCCGGTGTAAAGGCCGTCTTTGGCAATCCTACCGCTACCTCTGGCGAACAGACCGTCAACTGCTACTATCCTGAAAGCAATAGCGGCTATACCGCCGGTAATGCTATTAAGATGTCCGATAAGGCGTTCTACAATGGTGAGGTGGCTTACGACCTGAACAACTTCTACCTGTACAAGCGTTACAACGACCATACAACGCCTGGTGGTGATCCTTTGACTTACACCTACTACGAAGAGGACAGCGAGGGCAAGCTACAGAAGAAGACAGGTAAGTATGCCGTCAATGCAAGCCTTTGCTCATCTGGCTATAACGGCATCAAGTATGTTGAAGAGCGCTTCGCAGATGGTGACTTCCGCTATGCCGCAGGAGAAATCCCGACTACGGACGATGAACGCCGCTGGATAGACACAGAGCACGACAACAAGCCTTATTACTTCCCCATCTGGCCTGACGACTATCTGTTCTTCGGACAGAAGCTGACCTACGGATGGGCTGCAGAGGCTCACCAGGATGTGCCGACGGCTGTGGTGAAGAGTGGTGGCCGCCTGTCAACAGATGACAATGCCAACCGCGTCTATCGTGCACCGGCCTACTACCGTTCGAAGACGATGGGTGTAGCACACTTCAACCCGAACGCTTATCTGGCACAGAAGTCGTATGACGGTAGCAAGGTGGCTTATCCTAACATGACTGCTATCGACTTTGCAGGACACTATGGCGCGAATGAGGCTAATGGAGCTTATAGCTTAGGAAATAATCAGAACGGTCTGTTCTACACACCGTTGCTCGATGATGACGGTCTGACTGGCATCCAGAACTGCGACGAGACTCAGAACCTGCTGGTCTATGCACCTTCAGTAGCAACTAACGAAAAGACGCTGACCGTGCTTTCCGGCTACTTCAGTGATCCTGTTTACAACAGCCACTACGACAACTCTGAGGGCTATCGTCTCGTAACTCAGGCAACTGAGGCAGATGTCCATGGACACATCGTTCAGAACTCGCTGAAGGCTACTAACGACCACCTGCTCGTGGATAAGCAAGACTTCAACGCACCAATAGCCTACAGCTTCGATTCTGACCATCTGATGTGGTATCAACGCGTACCTGGCAACAACGAGTTTGTAGACTTTACGAAGGGCTGGATGGGTATCAGCGTACCATTCACTGCTGAACTGGTGACTACTGACCAGAAGGGTGAGATTACGCACTTCTATAGTGGTAGTGACAATAGCCAGAACGGCACCAAGAAGGGTCACGAATACTGGCTGCGTGAGTTCAATGGCATTACGGAAGAAACCGTCAATGAAACGAAGGTCGCTAAGGCTTCGTTCCTCTATCCTATGGCAAATGGTGACACCAAGACAGCCACCAACGACTTCCTGTGGGACTACTACTACAAGAACGAGCCCGTACACAACCAGAAGGATAAGAATGACGACACCTACCTGCAGTACAGACAATACTATAAGGAACCGCGCAGTTATGAAGGATATCCGTTGCTGACAGCTGCTACACCGTACATTCTCGGTCTGCCGGGATCGACCTACTATGAGTTCGACCTCAGTGGTTCGTTCGTACCTCAGAACACGGCTGCCAACATTGCAAAGCTTAACAAGCAAGTCATCACCCTCGCTTCCAATACGGGTGAGAACATCGGTGTGAGTGACGACGAGATGGCTGGTGTGACCAAGACTGACAATAGCGGCAGCAAGAACTATACTGCCACCTTTAAGCCCAGCTACATGAACATGACGCTTGAGACGGGTAACTACGTCCTGAACAGCGATGGTAATGCATACGTCAAACTGAGCAGCGATGCTGCTGTGAACACGACAAACAAGGTGACAACGACGCAAAGCGCCTTCCGTCCGTACTTCACAGCTACAGTCACGAGTTCTTCGAGTCCGAAGATGATACCTGAGCGTATTCTGTTCGGTGATGGCATCAGCAGTTTGGACGGACCGGAATCTGCTCTTGACGGCGACATCGAGATCTATGTCCAGGGACACAAGATTATCGCCAAGTCGCATCTTACAGAGGCAACGACAGTACGTGTTCTCAATGTTGGTGGCGTCACTATCGCCAACTATGTCCTCCAGCCTGGCGAGACAGTAGAAACCCCAATTCTCGCGGATGGCGTATATATTGTGAACAAGAAGAAGCTGTTAGTCAAATAGACAATGAAAATTTCTATGTGAAATATTTGGAAGTTTATATATAAATAACTATTTTTGCAAGAAGATATTAAAAAGAACACGAATTGAACGAATAGAACGAATAGAACGAATAGACAAGACATTAAAATATGGATGTAGCATTTTTAATAGATAAGTACTTTAAGGACACTAAAAAAGTCTCGATAGACGTGTTTGATGCCCAAACTTTAAACAACGTCTATAGGGATGTCATCAATGCCATGACATCCCACTTCGAGATTGAGGTTAGCGTTTTACAAGCCCTAAGTTACTGTCTATACGAGATCATGGACAACGTCCACATCCATTCCGGCAAGCCATTGGGTACAGCGATTACCTATTACGATAATAGCCAAAAGGCCCTGTCTATCCTGATAGCAGACGACGGCATGGGCGTTCGTGCTTCGCTGTCGGAGAACGAAAAATACAAAAATATTACTGAAGCAGAGGCACTTAAACTGTGTCTTGAAGATAACATCACAGACGGAAAGGGATTGGGCTTTGGCTTATATACCACTTCGAGACTCGTTAATCGTATTGGTAAGGAGTTTATTCTGCATTCTGGAACCCACAAATTGATGATTAAGGACGGAGAAACCTCTGTTATAGAAAATGGTTTCTGGCAGGGAACACTCATCTATATGGTTATCGGAACCGGCGTTGAGATAGACCCGAACCAAGTTGTAGATCATCGTGCTGATGTGGCAGAAGAATACAATGAAACATTTGTAGAAACAAGTGAATTGGAATCATTATGGTAGAATTTAAGTTTATTGAATACGGTACTGACTTTGGAACGCGCGACATGGGCCAGAAATTGCGCCAAAAGCTGTTGAAGCTCATCAACACCGGTGAGAAGGTTGTTTTGGACTTTACTGGTGTCAATGTCGTGTCAAACTCGTTTGCAGATGAATGCATAGCCAAGTTGCTGCTTGAGATGCCGCTCGACGAGCTGAAACGCCATACCACATTTAGGGGATTGAATACGCTAGCAGAACGCAGCGTGCTCATAGCGTTGCAACGCCGGTACAAAGTAATTAGCGAGTCTATAAAGACAACGAATTGAACGAATAAGATATATGACACCAGATATGACAGAAATGATATTAGGTGAAAGAGATATAGATTGCGAAATAGAACAACAGACTTGCCATAGTGCAGGCAGACACTTAGCAAGCTCTAAGCAGGCTCTAAGCATACTGATGAAGCAGCTTAGGAGCAGCCTAGGAGCAGGCAAGGAGCAGGCTAGAGTATGGCTAGAGCATATTTCGACGGGTTCTGGTCAGGTGAAAAGTGCGCTTCGCTCTATTGTCGTTTTGGTCACGCTGCTGCTGACCCTCGGAACCGCGAGCGTATGGGCGCAGACTGACTATTCGGGTACATATTATATTGCCAGTGGTGGTAAAAGTCAGGGAAATGGTAATAGTTACACATACGATTCGTCTAACTCAAGCAATAACTTTTACCTTTGCCCAACGGAAGGATGGTGCTACTATCAGGCCACTGACGACTTCACTGGCACAGACAACGGTCAGCCGTTCCTTACCACCTATAAATGTCGAAGTGCCGCTTATCATTCTGGTAACGCTTCTGATGCTATATGGATTATAGAAAAGGCTCCTGCTTCAAATTATTATTATATTATTCAAAAAAGTACCGGCAAATATTTGGTGTCCAATGGTCAGATTCGTACAACCGATAACCCCGACCGAATTCGTGTGCATCTGGAATCAGTAGTTGATCCTACTGCATTGGGTAACAACGTGCTTTTTGAATTCAATAGTCCATCTGGTACATATATAGAAATATCTCCGAAAGGGATAACTGACGGAACCTCGTCTGCTCATAAAGATCATGACAAACATAAATGGCTGACAGTCAATAATGGAAACTATACAAATCTTGTTGGTAATAGTGGTAAGACAGGTGGTCCTACAGGTTACGCAAACACATGTGGAATCATTTGTCTATACAGTGCAGGCGATGCAAACGCCCCGTTCTATCTCGAAGATGTTCCAATCCCGACTCCTACTTTTACTGTGAATGCAGACGGAACTGTAGAGATTTCTTGTTCCGAGGCAGGAACTGTCATACACTATACCTTAGATGGAACAGATCCTACAACATCCAGCACAGCATATTCATCTGCTTTGGCATCAGCAGATGTTCTTGCTGCCTCGTCTGTCAAAGCCATTGCAGTACGCACAATAGGTATCCAGCAATCTGATGTCGCCACCTTGCCTGTGGTCACTTACAACTATCATATAGTGAATAAGGCGGGAAACATAGCTGTTACATCTACAGAAAAACATCCTGTCGGCTACCCATTAACGAGTGGTTACGACAACATTCCCGAGGCGCTGCGCAGTCAATATATCTCGGATGAGACCATCTCGTTCTACGCAATGAGTGGTGACTTCAATTCCAACAATCTTGACAATGAGCATAAGATTACGGCTACGCCGGAAGGGAATGCTAACATTTACATTACCTATACTACAACGAAACTGAGAAACAAATTTCTGCCACTGACCAATGCCAGTCCGTATAATATCAAGGACGATAGTGGGAAATGCCAATATGATGAGGGGGGAACTTTAATAACCGATGCAGCAGCCTTAGAATATATGGCAGATGATAATAAATATCTATGGTACCTCACAGGCAGCGACCCCTATCATGTCACTATCCAGAATTTGGGCAATACGACTCATTATCTCAATTATACTTCTCCTAATCTTTCTATAGGTTCAGCCCAGTCTTTCATTCTGAAGAGTACGACCAATCATACATCCCTAACAAAGACAGATTACGAGGATGTCACTTTTATCAATGCTGCAGGGGAAGATTTCACAATAAGAGTGAACACAATCGTTCTGCCCATTTTTTATACGCTCATTGATAAAAAGGGTAAGATTATTCAGCCGTTGATTGAATATGAAGGTTCTTTTGGGCTGCCTGCAGCATGGCAGAGTCCGCTTGTATCGGAATACAAGTACTACAAAAATGCCACCAAGACAGATGACATCTATACATGTTCTGAAGGAGACAGGATTACAGGAGTTGATCAGTTAGGCGAGAATACCGTCATCTTCGTCACCTACGACGTGGATAATTCGCTTATTGACTTGGACGGTCGTAATAGCCTTAATGTGGCGAATAAGACGAACAAGACCTATAGGCTGAGATTCCTGGATGGCGTAAACTTTAAACAGGAGAAGTCAGATGCGGTGTTGACAGAAGCAACTAAGGCCATCTATCCTTATAGCAATGGTGATGGTGCGCTTTATGTGTATGGTCAAAAGCAATGGGACGACCAGTTGGCCAGCGGTGCCAGCACCCGTACCCGTTGGCTTTGGGTCATTGAGCCCGCTAACAGCCCGGCGAACACAGATGACCTTGACCCTTACCATGTAAGGATTTCGTCGTACCAGACTCAGACAAATTATAAGGATCCTGAAACAGAAGAAGTAGTCACAAACTTCCACTCTTATCTGCGCACCTATAAACCAGACGATTACAGCGCTGTTGTGACGGGTGTTACCAACGACAACCCAAAGGTACATGGAGGAAGTGAGAGCGCTACCGCTGTTACCGACCTGCCTGCTGGAAGCGAATACATGCTTCTGGGTACCAGTCTGAGCAGTATGAAACTGATGACTGTTGATGAAATTAGTGACGGGACAACAACAAAACGACGTACCGTTAACTCTTTTGAGCAATATTGGAAGAATAATCCTACGGTGCAGGGTAAGTTGAGCACAAATAATAAGGTGACAGCTGTAGGACGCGATGTGACGCTGACAACTGATCAGAAGAATGAGATAGCTTCCATTGAAACAGATGCTACCCTGAAGTGGCATGTTTATAAGGCATGGGCAAACTCTCAGCCCTGGGTACATAACAATGATGGTGGTTCTGGTAAGACACCTACCACCTCCAAGAAGTTCCTGAATGAAGAACATGTCTTCCAGACCATCAGTATGGGCAGTGGTGCGTTTACGCTGGAAGAGACGGATATTAAGCCTATGCTCATCCTGCTCGACCAGCACGGATGGGAGATTGTGCGTCTGCCATTACCCAGTGGTCCTGATGACCCGAAGCGTGCTGAACGATATGCTGACATCCATAAGTACAGCAGCCCCATGGTGGCCCGCTATCATTTCTGGAAGACGGGTACCAAGATACCTGGCTATCATAAGTACAAAGTATCTGACTATGCTACGGTAAGTGATACCGATCCCACAGAATACACCGCAGATGAGTTAGGTAGGGCAAATCTGACCCCATCAAACGCAAACCTTCCTAACTACGAAACGCAGGCCTTTGTGAGCGGTAAGGAGCGCGACTGGTACGTTACCTACGATGTGAAGCCTGAGTATGCCAGCACATACGCAGGTGCTGCCACTGCAGGAGCAACATCTCCATCATCCTTCCTTGTGAAGCAGGATGGCAGATATGCAAAGGTTACAAAGAATGGTGATAATTACATTCTGGACTCCGCAGACGAACCTGCCAGCCTCGAGAACGTGTCTGAGGACATGCAGTGGTATTTGAGACCCAACTTCGATATCGACCGAGAGATGGGTTACATCTATTTAGATGAGCCAGGCGCAGAGGAAGAGGCCAAGAGTAAAGCAGATACGGAATTAGACTATTTCAATGGAGTGACTCCCACCTGGTCTAACGGCTTCGACCCCTATAATGTGCAGATTCAAAGTGTGTCGTATACTCAACGTTACTTCACAGCTAATACCACTGGCTCTGCGGTCACCAGCGCATGGACGGGAACGTCAAGCAGTATCTCGCTGAATAACATGAGTACGAAGCAGCCTAACGTCGAAGGCCTTGATAATGTCAAGATGAACATCACCAATGCTACCTTTATGGTCATTGACGACGGCAACGGCAATATGCGCCTGATGCCCCGCTTCGATAATACCAAGGTGATGCAGTCGTTTACCACGCTTGCTGAGCAGGCAGCGGCTGCCACTGCTAATGATGCAGGAACTGGCAATCAGACCCTATATTTAACTATGGTGCCCAAGGTCGTGAGCAGTTCCTCTGAGATTCTTGCGATGGGTGGTCACTATCTACTGGCAAGCAACTTTACGGCTTCCGGCTCTATCGGTACTAAGGCAGCTCCCTTCAAGGGAACCATCGAGGGCCAGATTAACCATAGTTTCAGCGTGTCTGAACCCTTCATCGCTTATGCTGAGGATGCTGTGATTAAGAACGTGATTATCGAGGAAGCTTCTGTCAGTAGCAGTAGTAACGAAGACGGTCACTCAGGTGCCATAGTGGCAACAGCCCTTGGCGATACTCGCGTTTATAACTGCGGTGTGAATGGTGGCAGTGTCAGCGGCACGAATCATGTTGGTGGTATTGTGGGACATTTGGAAGGCAATGCACGCGTCATCAACTGCTATAGCTATGCCAATATAACAGGAGGTACGGACGTAGGCGGTATCGTAGGTTACAATTATTTTTTAACTACTGCTACTAATATCCGAACCATGGTGATGAACTGTATGTTCTACGGTGACATAACAGGTGGTTCCAATAAATCACCAGTTTATGGAGGCAATATCATTGAGAATCTGCATGGAGGTCTGAATACTTACAACTACTATGCATACGAGAAATTGCCTACCAGTCATATTACGGAAGGTAAGTACAACTGTGCGCTTGCTGTTGAGGAGAAATACCTGACTCGTTTCGAGATATACCGTCAGCTGTTGAACAGCAACAGACGATTGGCGGCTTACTATGCTACGGGCGATGCCAGCAAGGGACAAGGCAAGAACAACGAGATGGCCAAGTGGGTACTGGACAAGACCATTGCACCTTATCCTATCTTGAAGGCTCAAGACACCTATCCCTCAATTATCAACTATGACCCCATTAATACTTTTGATGAGGAAACGGGAGTGAATGTAACTCGTGCATCTATCACCGACACAGAGGGAAACCGTAATAAAGGCCGTAAGATTGGTGAGTTGACCGTGAATATCAGCGTGGGGTCTGGAGGACCAACTAATGCAGCTATTAAGACAGGTAAGTCATTAATAACCCTCGTTCGTACAGATAAGGACTTTGACGACTACAATTTCAACTATGATAAGGTACAATTACCATATTACAACGAAGTGGGTACAGGAAACTATACCTATAACAAGGTTGTGACTGGTTGGAAGATAACAGGAATGTCAAAAGAGGGTTCAAATCATTTTGACACAGGAGACAAATGGGGTGGTTACAATTTTGCTGATCGTAATAGTACTGACAAGGATTTGTTTGGTACGAGTGGGCGTGTTTTCTCTCAGGGTGCCTACTTTGACGTACCTTATGGTGTGACAAGTATTACCATTGAACCTTATTGGGGTACAGCAGCCTACGTCGCTGATGAATATCTGGATGTAGTGTATAACACCAATTATGGTGATCAGAAAGTAACTCAATTAGGCAAGACGTTCAGTAACGGAAAAATCACGATTGACGGAAGTGAACAGACTGTATATACTTCCATCAGTAGTGCTTTAGGACAACTTAGCGGTTCTACAGTCTATGACAATGCAGTTGTTTTGGTTGGTAATCTGCATCAGAGTATTGTTCCTTCCAATGATCCTGATAAGAAGTTTACGCTGATGTCCATCGACTTGGATGAAGACAATGAGCCGGACTACAGTATGATTTACCATCATATTGACCGCGTAAGAGTTTCTCCCATTCGTTTCGATTTCCTGAATGTTCCAGGTACGGCTCAGGCTCAGAAACCTAATGGCGCAGATAATATGTCTAATGTAAGTATCTTCAGGACCAGAGGCTGGTTCGAGATTACCAATACTACATTGATTTATTTCACCCAATTTGAATACGAGAACAAAGGCATAAGCGGAAATGGAGAAGCTGGTCAAGTTATCACTGATATGCAAGACAAACCGCTCATACTTCTTGGCGGCGTATTTGACCAGTTTGTATCTACTCAGAAATCAAAGGTGGATGGGAAAACCCAATATATTCACGTGGGCAGCAACGTATGGTTCCATGAATTTGGATTAGGCACACACAGTGATGGTAGCGAATCGACACCTCACCCACCTGTGTCTGTAACTGGTGGTGACTATGACGGCTTCTACCTTACAGGAACCTATAATCAGGATGCTAAAGTGATGACCGACAATGCCGAGTGTTACATCAGTGGCGGTCATTTCGTTGAGGCAGCAGGTGCCTCCCAGGAAGCCATTAACGGTGACGTTCGTTGGCAAATCTATGATGCTGATATCGAAAACTTCTTTGGCGGTGGTATCAATGCGGCAAAGCCAATTAAGGGTAACGTCATAACGGATATCTACAACAGCCATGTCGGCATCTTCTGCGGTGGCCCGAAGTTTGGTGACATGCAAGATACCAAGACTGTAACAACCAATGCGGAAGGCTGTACATTTACAAAGTTCTTCGGTGGTGGCTACGGAGGTACGTCATATTCCAGAAAAAAATATTATGATGAACAGAAAACCGATTGGAGTGGATGGTCAAGTAATTATACCAACGATCGTGGCAAGTTTTTTGATGGTAAAACCACCAATGCAATAAAAGAACAATACGGTAAGAAAGGTATTGGTGTAGCTGTTGATGTGGACTATGAATTCTTTGTATGGAGTAAAGGTAACACTGGTGGTCGTTTCTTCGTGAAGTTCGCTTCATTTACGTTGGCCACGTGCAACAATGTAACTTCTTCACTGAAGAGTTGTCATGTTAAAGAGAATTTCTATGGCGGCGGTAATTTGGGTAAGGTTGCTGGTAAGGCAACATCTGTACTCGACGGCTGTATGGTGAATGGTAATGTATTTGGCGGCGGTTATTCTGCAACACTGCCTAAGGTACTTGTTAGAAACAAACCCTGTTTTGTAAATGCACCTAATTTTAACAAATCGTCTGGTATGTTCGAGCCTGCTACATTGTCAGAAACGGCAATCTATGAATGGAAACATATTGACGAAATGCCTGCGGATGGCGATGTTGGTACGGTTACTATAGAAGGTACTAACTACCTCTATACCGATGTCGATTTGACGGCACTCGGACAAGTAGGAGAAACAGATCTGACTATCAAGGGTAATACTACGGTAGAAGGAAAAATATTCGATGATAACGGTGCTGTTGTGGAAACCACAGGTGGAGTATTTGGTGGCGGTGATGAGTCTGCAGTGAATGGCGACACAAAGGTTAAGATTCAAAAGAACGAAAGCAATGCCATTCCGACTGTCAACAATGTGTTTGGTGGCGGTAATACCGCTGATGTACATGGTAACTCAGAAGTTAACATGAATAGTGGCACCGTCAGTCATGACATCTATGGTGGCGGTAAGGGTGAGACGACAGTTGTCAGCGGTAATATAATAGTGAATATCGGTGCTAAGGAGGGCAATACACTCAGTGGCAATGGAACCGTAACAGAAAATGTCTATGGCGGTAGTGCCCTTGGTTCTGTGAATACAACAGACAACAAGACGACATTGGTGAATATCTATGCCGGTACAGTGAACGGTAGCGTCTTTGGTGGCGGTCTGGGACGACTTGCTGTAGCTGCGAATACAGAATTGGGTACGGATGCAGTGGCAGAAGCGAAGGCTATGAACCAAGGTCATACGAGTATTAATGTTGAAGGTGGTTCGGTGAAGACTGCCATCTATGGTGGTAGTAATGTCAACGGTGTGCTGACGGGTGATGCCACGGTAACCATTACTGGTGGAACCATTGGTACAGCATGGACAACACCTATTCCCGACCCATTGCCCAATGTGGTCTTCGGTGGCGGTAAGGGTGAGCCTACGCTGGTGAACGGTGATGTGACGGTGAACATTGGCACAAAATCAAATGCAGAGCCTGCCGTCTATACAGGAACTGCCACTATCCACGGCAATGTCTATGGCGGCTCGGCATTAGGAAATACGAATGCCAGCAAGACCGGTAGCGACCCGATGGTCTTTAATGATACGAAGGAAACCAACGTCTATCTCTATGCAGGAACCATCAACGGTAATGTGTTTGGTGGTGGTCTAGGTCAGAAGACGGGTGTGAACGGAGCGACAAGTAATATCATTTCCTATGTGGGTGGTGATGTGAACGTATTGCTCGATGGCGCGAAGCTGAACACCGCATCAGGCATGGGTCAGATCTTCGGTTGTAACAACCTGAACGGTACACCGAAGGGACATGTGAAGGTGCACGTGAAGCAGACAAACAACCTCACCAGCAACGAATACAAGAATAATAGCGATACTCCGCTGGCTGATCGTACCACCTACGACGTAAATGCTGTCTATGGCGGTGGTAACCAGGCAGACTATAATCCTACGGATGCAAATATCGTTCTTCCAGACAAGACAGCCGCTGATTATAATGAAAAGCTTGCAAAACTGAACGCGGCCTTTGCAGAGGTGCTCATTGAGGGGTGCGCTACCACCAGTATACAATATGTCTATGGTGGTGGTAATGCTGCTGCCGTGCCTGCAACGCAGATAACGATTAATAGTGCCTATATCATCGATCAGGTGTTTGGTGGCGGTAACGGTGCCGGTGAAGGCAACCCAGGTGCCGACGTAGGTATCATTGACAAGGCGGCATATACAACTAATCCCACAACAGGTATCTATGGTACTGGTAAAGCGATGACCAAGCTGATAGGTGGTCAGGTACATGTCCTCTATGGTGGCAGTAACACCTTGGGTAATGTGCGTGGAGGTACGTCTTTGGAGAGAAAAGATAATACAGCCACTTGTATCTTGAAGATTGGCGAAATCTACGGTGCCGGACAGGTAGCTCCTATGGATGGTAATGTCGACATCGTGCTAGAGTGTATGCCCGATGACTTTGTTCCTCAGGTATTCGGTGGTGCTAAGAACGCTACGATTAATGGTAATGTCAGCCTGACCGTGACGAGCGGAAAGTTTGGACGTGTATTCGGTGGTAATAACGAGGGTGGTAGTATCAATGGCTCTATCACCGTGAACGTTTATGAAGAAGGTTGTAAACCGCTGATCATCGGTGAGCTCTATGGCGGCGGTTACATGGCACCATACTCTATTTATGGATGTACTCAGAGTGGAAATACATGGACAGCTAATACAACTGGTGACACGTATTTTAAGGGTAAAACAGAAATTGAAAATAATCCCAACAGAGTAGATGTTGAAGTGAATGTCTATTCCTGCACTTCTATCGGTAAGGTGTTTGGCGGTGGTTTCCAGGCCCCTGTCATCGGTAACACTCATGTTTGGATAAACATGATGCAAGGTATGGTTGGCACCACTCCACGAACCTATTCTGAAGGAGTCTATATTGGAAAGATTGGCCAAGTGTTTGGCGGTGGCTATGAAGGTGTTGTAAAAGGCGATGCAACGATAGACATCGGAACTGCGTCAGTTTACAAATATGAAAAAGAAGAACAGGCAGAGAAGGTTGGTGTCAACATCATCAATGGTACAGATTATCTCGATCCATTAGATGGCAGTTTGGATCAAACACTTACTGCTGGCGTTTACGGTGGTGGCTATTCGGCTGACATCGAGGGAAATACTACACTGAATATTGGAACGGCTAGTCAGAATCAGGGTATCAACATCGGAGGTGATATCTATGGTGGCGGTCTTGGTGAAAGTACCCATGTTACTGGTAGCGTAACAGTCAATATCGGAAAGGACGATTCTGGTACCCCTATTGGTTTTGCCAATATCACCGGTGATGTCTATGGTGGTAGTGCCAAGGGTAAGGTGAACTCTTATCTGAACAATAATGTAGAGACTGTATCAGAAGGCAAGACCACTCAGGTGAACCTGTATGGCGGTACCATCAGCGGTAACCTCTATGGTGGTGGCCGGGGTGAAGCAACGCATGCTGCCGACGTCTATGGTCCGGTAACTGTGAACTTCGAAGGCGGTAGTGTGTACAACGTGTTTGGTTGTAACAACGTACTTGGTACTCCGAAGAGTACTGTGATTGTAAATATCGATGGCGGTACTGTTAGCCAAAGCGTATATGGTGGCGGAAATCAGGCCATCATGGATGGTAGTTCCGTGGTCAATGTGACTGGAGGTACTATTGGCACATCTGGTAAGGGTGGTGCTACTTATGGTAACGTCTTTGGTGGTGGCTTGGGTAGTGATGGTACTGGCTCACAAACGGCCCTTGAGAAGGTCAAGGCTGGTCTCGTAAAGGGCAATACCGAAATTAATATCAGCGGTGGTACTATCCTGCATAACATCTATGGTGGCGGTGCTTATGGTTCGGTGGGAACATTCACTTACGACAATACAACAAGTCTGCCAACAGCACTTGCAACTGCCAACACCGGTAAGGCTACGATTAACATCACAGGCGGAACCATTGGTACTAACGGACATAATAATGGTATGGTCTTTGGTTCATCACGTGGTGATATCGACGCCATAGGTGCTATTCACGACAAGCTGGCTTGGGTATATGATACCGAAGTGAATATTGGCACGGTGAACGACCAAACTGCAGGTCCTCAGATTAATGGCTCGCTCTATGGCGGTGGTGAGAACGGTCATGTCTTCAATGATGCATCTGTAACCATGTATAGCGGTACTGTCGGTAACATGGAACAATACTTCGAAAATCGCGGTAACGTCTATGGTGGTGGTTGTGGTACTGATCTGTATTATTCGGGCGCAATTCCAGAGGGACACACTAAACACGATGGTGAAGGTGATAAGTTTAACCCAAAGGCAGGTATCGTAGGCCATGATGCTAAAGTCGAAATCAAAGGCGGCTCTGTGGCAAATAATATCTATGGCGCTGGTTCAATGGGTAAGGTTGTGGGTAGTACCTCTGTCACCATTGATACCGATGGTGCTGTTGGTGTCGATGGCAACCATGACGATGGTAATGTCTATGGCGCAGCTCGTGGTGAACTGAATCTAATGGAAAATCATCTTATTCGTGAAGAAGATAATCCAGACGATTTCTCTTCTGTTACAAACTCTTCTGTAGAAATTAAGAATGGTACTGTCAAAGGCAGCGTCTTTGGCGGTGGCAGGGCCGGTATTGTTAAGGGTAGCGTGACCGTAAATGTAAGTGGTGGTAAAATCATCCACGACGTTTATGGCGGCGGTGCATTGGCTGAGACCAATAAGGCAAACTGGGAGCCTGGGGCAAAGGACATTTATATTGAAGTACTAGGACTGGCTAAAGAAAAGTATATAGAAAAGACGGATATTGTAGCTGGGTCATCTTCTGTATCAGGACTATATACAAGGTCCGGCACGGAAGGAAACTACACTTATACTCTTGCGACAGGAACAGCTTTATCTAACACAAAGTATTATGAACTTATTCCTGCCTCTTCACTCGAAGGACTATATGAACGGTCTGGCTCTGAAGGAAACTATACATATTCTTTAACAGAAGCAACATTATATGATGGGAACGGGACCTATTACGAAAAGAGACAAATACCTGGAGACTGGGCGACGGGCATGAATGTTCCGAATTCAGAACCAGTTGCTGGTCGAGGTTTAGATCCTGCCAAGGGAACTAAGCATAAGACCCTTGTCACGCTGACAGGTGGTGTCATAGGTAATGTCTATGGCGGTGGTTTAGGTCGTTTGGCGAAAGAGGCTTCCGGAGGCAACCCCGCAGTTACTGCTATTGCAGCAAACGTTTATGGCGACGTGAGGGTAAGCATCAACCGTCCGGACTCCATTGCCAAATATGGTGGCTCTGGTGTGGCATTTACGAAGGATCCAGTAGATGTGACAACGACGAGCGGTAATACATACTCTTCAGTACCTACAAAAGGACGTGTCTTTGGATGTAACAATCTCAATGGCTGTCCTTTGGGTGATGTCCTCGTAGAAGTCTATAGTACCAGACAAATTGATGCCGATGGCAAAATTGTTACTGGTCACAAAAACTACGAGATTCAAGCGGTCTATGGTGGAGGTAATCAGGCAGATTACTTGCCCAATGATAATAAGAAAACACAGGTCATAATCGATGGTTGTGGTGAAACCAGTATCTCCAGAGTATATGGAGGTGGTAACTCTGCTGCAGTACCGGCAACAGATGTTGTGATATGGGGATCATACGATATCGAATATGCGTTTGGCGGTGGTAACGGCAGCCAGCCGATTAAAAAGAATGACATTTGGGTGGACAATACTGGTGCAAATGTCAATGGTACTGCCAAGATTACTTGCCATGGTGGAAAGATTGGTCAGGTGTTTGGCGGCAGTGATGCCTTGGGTACTTGTCGTAGCACGAATCCAACTTTGGAGCAATCCGGTTCATGTCCTTTGGTCATCACCAAATTGTATGGTGCCGGAAGTGAGGCAGACGTTGATGGAAGTGTTAACGTGGTAATAGCCGCTTGTACTGAGACAAATTCACAAATCGAATATGTCTGCGGCGGTTCTTATAAAGCGCATATTTCTGGTGATGTTACCTTGACCATTACCAGTGGATACTTCAAGAATGTCTATGGTGGTAATGACCAGCGCGGTGGTATCGGTGGTAACATTACTGTCAACATTGAAGAGACAGACCCATGTGATAAACCTATTATCATAGAAAACCTTGTGGGTGGAGGCAACAATGCCAAATATCCTGGTACAGACAAGGACGGTAATGCGTTTGGAGAACGTGAGCGTACTATCACTGTGAATGTTAAGTCTGCTACACGTATAGATAATGTTTATGGCGGAGGCTTTATTGAAGAAGCAACAGCCAATACAAAGGTGAACATTAATATGGTTCGAGGAGGAAAGAGTGGAAAGACTGGTGTCCTTCTTCCTACCGATTATGAACAATATAGTACGGCAGCAGGTGGTAAGTATCATAACATTTCAAATATCAAAACCAACTATGTTGATATTACCGGAGGTCTTACAGTAGGCACGTCAAGTGTTGTCGGTTATTATACCGATAATAGTGGAACGACTCCTGCTTCAGGTGTAGCTATAGAAGGTGTTCACTATTATGAAAAGCAAGTTACTGGTGATATCGATGCTGCTATAGGAACTATTGGCAACGTCTATGGCGGTGGTCAACATGGTAAGGTGATAGGAAATACGGAAGTCAATATTGCTCCTTCTACCACCGTACAAATCATGCAACGTGATGCAGGAACTAATGAGATTGTTGCTACGCGCGATGAGGCTGGAAATATTACATCTATCACATACGATGATGTCACAGCTCTCGGTGCTCACATTACAGGTGATGTTTTTGGTGGCGGTGAAGAGGCTGAAGTAACTGGTAACACGGAAGTCTATATCTGTGCACATAGAACAGGTGAAGGTACTTATGACGCAGTAGCAGAGGGGGCTGAAAAAGTCACGATAGGAGAAAGCGTATATGGCGGTGGTAGCTCAGCTGACGTAAAGAAAAATACTCGCGTTACCATGGGTGGCGGCTACGTTGTCGATGGCGTGTATGGCGGTGGTCTACAAGGTTCAGTAGGAACAGCTGCTGTTGATGAGGAAGGCAAAACTCTGTCAGGTGCCATCGTCTATCATACCGGCACGGAAACCCATACTGGCTGTATTGGTAAGATTGTCAACTATAAAGAAAACACCGGTAAGTGCACAGTTGCTATCAGCGGTGGTCAGATTGGTCCTGTTGAAGCTGCATTTACAGACGGCGGTATGAAGAATACAGGAAATCACCATATGGATGTAGGCGCAAGTGCCGAGCATAATCCTGTGGATGTGGGCTTCGTATTCGGTGCCGGTCGTGGTGAAGTGGAGAATCCTGATACTGATCCCGATGCAGACTTCCGTACATACGTCAAAGAAACCGATGTAACCATCAGTGGTGGTATCGTCATGGCCTCCGTCTATGGCGGTGGTGAGAATGGTCGTGTGCGCGGCAATACCAAGGTGACGATATCTGGCGGACAGATTGGTTGCGGTGAAGGGAAAGTGGATGTTGTAGATGGCAAAAAAGTGCCTCACATCCATTCAAATACAGAATGGGAAGGTGAAAATCCCGCAAACTTCTCGGATTGTGCCAGCTGGGACTATGGTGAGGTGGTTGGAGGGAAAACGGTTTATCTACCCTACGACCCGTTGGCAGATGTGCCCTATAGAGACGGCTCCACTGTTACGAATGGTAGCACGACAGGTTCTGACGGACATACCTACTATGGCTATGTGTTCGGTGGCGGTTCCGGCTACTTCCCCTACGAAATCAAGAATGCTGCGGGCACTGTCACAGGTCACGACTGGCTGCCATCAGCCGGTTTGGTGGAAGGCAATACGCGGGTGGAGATTACCGGCGGTCATATCCTGACCTGCGTCTATGGCGGTAATGAGTTGACCAGTGTACTGGGCAATTGCGAAGTCATCATGACAGGTGGAACCTTGGGTGTACCTCGTTCGAATGAAGATATCCTTAAGAAGCCTGTGACCTGCTATCTCTTCGGTGGCGGTAAGGGTGACCAGCGTGAACACTTCAGGATGTACACTAATGTTAACAACACAAGTGTGCAAGTAGGTGAAACAGCCCGCATCTTCGGCTCTGTATTCGGTGGTGCTGAGGACGGTCACGTCAGGGGTAATGCCCAAGTGAGCATTTCTGGTACTGCCAAGATTGGTACCAATGGAACGTCGTACGTGGATGGTAACATCTTTGGTGGCGGTCGTGGATTCTCTGGAACAGAACTGACGGCAGGTACTGTTCGCGGCAATGCAGAGATTACTGTCAGCGGCAACCCAACCATCTTAGGTTCCGTCTATGGTGGCGGTCGATTGGCATCGGTAGGTGTTGATTTCGCAGGTGCGCAAGATGCTACGACAGGACAGTTCGTTAATGATGACGGTGATAACAAATACGGTCATGTCACGATTAACATCAGTGGCGGTACCATCGGAAATACCTTTGAAGCACCTGTACCAGAGGGGGCAAAATATAGCGGTAACGTCTTTGGTGGTGCCATGGGACGTCTGACACTGCTCGATGGAAGTCCTAACGAACTGTGGAGCCGAATGGCACAGGTAAAGACGTCGTCTGTGAATATCACTGGCGGTACCATCAAGAGGAATGTCTATGGCGGTGCTGAGTTTGGTACAACACGTGACCATGTCTATGTGACCATTGGCGGTAGCAGAAATGAGTCAACAGGTGCCATTAGCGATTCGGGTACTCCCGTTGTCAACGGCAGTGTCTATGGTGGTGGCTATGGAAGTGCTGAACATCGTGCTGAATACAACAGTACGATTACTGCGGGCAGTGGAGAAAATGCTGTAACGTATCTCTTTACGCCACTGCAATATGCCGGATGTATAGGTGGAAATACCTACGTGAATGTTGTTGGCAGTGGTCGTGTAAATGGCAGTGTCTATGGCGGCGGTGAGCTGGCTTCTGTTGGTGTTATCGACTATCAAGTTGACGCGAATAATCAATATACGCAAGTCATCAAGCACGATACCTACAATGCAGATAAGAAGACCTTCTATGACTTCGGTCTTAGCTGGCCTTACGAATTCAAATATGTAGATGGTATCACTGGTGGTAAGGCCCACGTCAACATTACTGGTTCTGCCATAGTTGACAATTACGTGTTTGGTGGTGGTAAGGGACAGGTGTCATTTGGTGACAAGGTTAACGCTTCATCACAACACTATGATGACATCACGGAACAACGCTATACAGAGGCACATATTGCTAATGTCCGCGAGACAGAGGTGACGATAGATGGCGGTACGGTGCGTACTGTATATGGCGGTGGTGAAGACGGCCACGTCAACGAGAATGCAAAGGTTACCATCAATGGTGGAACGATTGAGCGTACTGTCTTTGGTGGCGGTAAGGGTACAAGCACCTATAAAACTTATCTGTGGAATACCGAAAGTGAAGGTAATTCAAAGAATACTCTAGACGACGTCTATAGCTGGACAGCCGGTAAGGTGTATGGTAATACCGAAGTCATTATGAATGGCGGTAGTGTAGGCTGGTTTATCTATGGTGGCGGTAATGTGGCCTCTGTTGGTAAGGGTAACTACACCGGCGGTTCTGATGATTACTCAACTGCTGGCTATGGCGAGTTGCCATCAGCTACTGACGCGATTTGGACTGCAACACTTGCGGGAGGTACTTATGCCCACTATTTCCAGAACAGCGGCAAGACTACCGTTACTATTAAGGGTGGTAATGTGGGTGCAACAGATAAAGGCTTTGAAGAAACTGATGGTATCCCATACGGTTCTGTCTTTGGCGGTAGCCGTGGTAAGGCAGCCAAGACTATCACGCTTTCTCCTCGCTACATGTATGGACCTGATTTCTTCTTGGGCTATGTGAACAAAGCGACTGTCAATATTGGTGGTACCACAGAAGATGGTCCTACTGCAGGTGATGGCCCTAATATCTATGGTTGTATCTATGGTGGTGGTCAGGATGGTCATGTGCGCAATAGTACAGAGGTAAAAATCTTTAAGGGTAGTATTGCTGGCCAGACAAGTGATCCAAATGGTCGAACAGGTCACATATTCGGTGCCGGTTCGGGTATTGGAAAATACACGGATGGTGA
The DNA here is from genome assembly GCA_946404405.1 of uncultured Prevotella sp. Lineage (GTDB taxonomy): Bacteria > Bacteroidota > Bacteroidia > Bacteroidales > Bacteroidaceae > Prevotella. The sequence continues at coordinate 67,462 of CAMJDL010000002.1, read as the reverse complement.
TAATCAATATTTGAACAACGCCTCAGGCTCTGTTACCTGCTCGACGCTGGTTGAGGTTAGTGGCGGTAGCATTCATGGTAATGTCTATGGTGGTGGCGCATTGGCCTCTGTAGGTCCTCCAAAGATAACTCAGTCTAAGAATGAGCAGAAAGAAAAAACGGAATCGAGCGACCATGCATCATATTCATCTAATACAGTGAACATTAAAGGCGGTTCCATTGAAGGTAACGTCTTTGGTGCCAGCCGTGGTCCTGGTAATGCTATGTTCTCTGGTGCTACTCCTCCGTTCTCTGGTGTTAGCACCGCTGACGATGCTACTCCCGACAAATATAATCCGGCAGCATACGCTACCTCGTTGTGGACAGTGGTGAACATCGAGGGCGGCACCATTGCCAACAATGTCTATGGTGGCGGCGAGATGGGTCGCGTCAAGGAAAGTACTGTCGTCAATCTGACTGGTGGTAAAGTCACTCACGATGCATACGGTGGCGGCATGGGTACACGTGGTACCAATGCCATTGAGGCTAACGTGCTTGGCAATACTACCGTGGAGCTTAATAAGGGTGTGACAGACAAAGGCTGTGTCGTAGACAAAATCTATGGATGTAACGACCTGAACGGTTCACCAAAGGGACACGTCACGGTACATGTCTATGCGACGCAGAAAGATGGTCAAGATAATGTTTCAACTAAAGCTGCACTTCCTCCGTCCTATTCAGCTGAGAAGGCTTCAGGAGAAGGTTATAAAGCTTGGCTGACCCGTATAGTACAAGAGGCTACACAATCAGGTGGACTTACAAACGAAGCTCCTTCAATCTCAGCAGCCAACACGCTCTTGACCAATTTGTCATCAACAGCTGAGGAAAACTTGACAGATGCTAATAAGACGGCTATAACCAACGCTGCAAAGGCTATCGACAATGCTATGAGTAGTCTTTATGATTTGTATGGTTATGATGTTACGGCTGTTTATGGTGGTGGTGACTTGGCGCCCTACGAGCCAAATAGTGATGCGGAAAAGACGGAAGTCATCATTGAAGGTTGCGGTACGACCAGCATTAAGCAGGTTTATGGTGGTGGTAATGCTGCTCCCGTTTCTGCCACAGATGTGACGGTGAAGTCTTGCTTTATCATTGACGAACTCTTTGGTGGTGGTAATGGTAAGGATAAGTACCAAATTGGTACAACATGGTACGAGAACCCAGGCGCAAACGTAGGTTATCGCCAATTCTCACATTACGTAGAATCTGGAGAAACTGACTACAACTCAGAAACTCACGGTACTGGTGCAGAAGGAACCCCATACAAAGCCATTGATAACGCTGATGCTACTACACCGGAAGAACGAAGAGCCACTTATGTATATGGCACGGGCGTGGCTGCAACAACCATTAACGGCGGACATATCCATAAAGCCTATGGTGGTAGTAATGAGAAGGGTAATATCAGTGGTGAAATCGCTTCACAGCTCCAGCAAGTGGGAACTTGTGATATCGTTACCGGTGGTACATACGGTGGCAGTAAGTCTGCTGAAACAGATGCCACCATTAACGTGACTATCGACTGTGTGGAGAATGGCGGTACTTTCTACGGTGGCTCCTACAAAGCCAACATCAATAGTGATGTTAACATGAAAATTACCAATGGTAAATATGATAAAATCTTTGGTGGTAATGACCGTGCAGGTACGATTAATGGCAAGATCACCATTACGGTAGAAGAGTATGGCTGTACGCCTATTGAAATTGGTGAATTGTATGCCGGTGGTAATCTGGCACCCTACTCCGTCTATGGCTTTAAGACAGAGACGGAAGATGCAAAAGATGAGAATGGCAATTCTTATCAGGATGGGGGCGTAACTGTCAAACAGCGTATTCCATACAGAGAAGGCGAAATTGGTGCACGAACTACTCCTTACTGGGATCCTCGTATCAACATCATCTCTGCAACAAAGATTGACAAAATCTTTGGTGGTGGCTATGGTGTCGGAGCTACAATGATTGGTAATCCGCACATCAATGTCAATATGACAACTGGTAGAATTCGTTCGAAGTACAATGATTATAAGGACGATTATAAAACAAAATATCCAGACTATGATGGAACCGGAGAAGATAAAAACAGAATTATTCCAATCGGAAAGATCGGTACTATCTATGGTGGTGGTAACCTGGCTTCTGTAGAAGGTGACACGTATGTGGAGATTGGTACTGGTCAGTGGATTGCATCGTGGGAAGATGGCAACCCTGTTTGGGAATCCACCACTGCTAGCGGCGATAAGTATTCATATAAGGAAAAGACGCCTGCTGTTTATTACAAGCAGACAGAATGTGATGAGTATAATGCTGCAAATGTCGCTGGCTATATTGCCAGTGGTACTGAGCTTTCTTCAGAACAAGTCACAAAAGTCAAGGACGCTTTGGGAACCAGTTATGTTGCAGGCGCAGAATTAACTACTAAGGATGCCAATGCATATAATGCAAAGTTACCTAATGCTAGGCAGACAACTGATGTTAAGACTGCAGCAGTTTATTACACGCAGGAAGAAATTAATGCTGCTCAAGAAGGTGATCCAGCTTATGGCAAGACTACTTCTGACATCAAGACTCCTGCTGTTTATTACACGCAGGCTGAATGCGATGAGCATAATAAGAGTATAAGTGGTTATATTGCTAAGCATACCAAGCTGACTGCTGATGAGGCAACTCGTGTTAACAATGCCTTGACGCCATCATATGTTGCAGGCAATGCTATTACTGTTGCAGATGCCAATGCCTATAATGCGACCTTGGCAGGTGCTCGAAAGACCACTGACGTTAAGGATGAAGCTGTGTGGGCATGGTACTTAGGCGATGTTGAGCAAACGACAGATCCTATTTTGGCTCCCCGCAACACGGCCATTATTACAGGCGATGTATATGGCGGTGGTAAGGGTGAAGCAGCTGCAAGTGGTACCGGCGCCTTCCAGTGTGCCAAGGGTATGATTGGTGTCGATGGCGATGGCATTGACTATCCAGAAGGTGGTACGAATATCACCATCGGTAACGGTACAGTCACGATTGGTGGCTCCGTCTATGGTGGTGGTGAGGTAGGCCGTGTAGAAAAGAACACGTCTGTAACCATCGGACTTGGAGAAGGAACCGGTAATTATGCATATCCCGCTATCGCAGGTGACGTATTCGGTGCTGGTAAGGGCGTACCTACACATGGCTACTCCGCTCTGGTACGTGGTAACGCTACGGTTACCATTCAGGGCGATGCCAAGGTGCTGGGTAGCGTCTATGGCGGCGGTGAGATTGCCTCGATTGGTAGATATAATGTCGTTGACGGAATACCGACCTCATTGAAGAACGAGAATAGCGGTAATTGTTCTGTTACCGTGAAGGGCTATGCTGAAATCGGTCCCGACAACATGACAATGCCTGCTAATACAGGTCATGTCTTTGGTGCTGGTAAGGGTGCTACGCCTTATATTGATAAGGATGGCAATGCTTGGAACAATCCTTGGAGTATCAATAAGGATAATGGTAAGGATGATTATTCCGTTTCTAATGAGACTGATTACCTTAAGTTCATTGAGACGCTGGCTTTGGCCACTCATACTGATGTGACCATTGGTGGCAATGCCTTTGTGAAGGGTGATGTCTTTGGTGGTGCTGAGCAAGGATTTGTGCAGCATGATACGCATGTTACCATAGAAGGCAACTGCCAGATTGGTAATGGCTATGTGCAGATGGATGATGACGGTACATATCTCGCAAATCCGCTTGCTGTCAACCGTCGCTATACAGCAGACGAATGGTCACAACGCAAGTTGATTATGGGTACCAATGATAGGCAAGAGTTGAAGGATTTGGTTTCTACTACCAATTATACTTCATCTTTGCCTGAATGTGCAAGCTGGAAGTATGGACAGGCAGCTACCGCTGCGGACAAATATGCTGCCCACGATCCGTTCGATGGAACCTCAGGATACGATTCCAAGGGCGGTCGCACTACTGCTGATAACGGACACACCTTCTACGGCAATGTCTTTGGTGGTGGATCCGGATACTTCCCATATAAAGCTGGTGAGTGGCATTGGAAAGCTGGTGAAGTCGGTGGCAATACCTTAGTGGAAATCAAGGGTGGTCATGTCCTGACTAATGTATATGGTGCTAACGAGATGACGAATGTCGATGGTAAGAGTACTGTCACGATGACGGGTGGCACCATCGGTGTACCGCGCACGTTGGGACAGATTACTGCTCACCCTGTAACCTGTTATCTCTTCGGTGGCGGTGCTGGTGACCCGCGTGTACTGTTCAACAAACAGACCAATGTGCAGGATGTGGAAGTTAACGTTGAAGGCGGATGGATTTACGGTTCTGTCTTTGGAGGCGGTGAGGATGGTCACGTGTTGCGTAATGTGACAATGAACATCAAAGGCAATGAAATTGATAAAACCAAGACCTATGCAGAGGCGTATGAAGCCCTTTACGCAGGTAATGCTACCAGAATTGGTACTTGGGGCACTTCATACGTGGATGGTAACATATTCGGTGGCGGTCGTGGTTTCGCTGCTGACGCCTACACTGCTGGTAACGTAGCCGGTAGTGTTGACTTGACCATTGATGGCGGCGAGATTCTCGGTTCTGTCTATGGCGGCGGCCGTCTGGGTTCTGTAGGCTATGGACTGTTCGCAGAAGACGAGACGGATGGCTATGGCAAGATGCGAGATGATAACGACATCGAGACAGGATATAGTACGGAGGGATTCTTTACAAAGGGTCGCGGTCATATTGACATCACGATTAATGGTGGTACTATTGGTAACAACCATGAGTACGTGATACCAAGTACTGCTGATAATACGGCTGCGGGTATTTCTGGTGATGGCAAAGATAATATTGCTAATTGGGATGCTACTGACTGGGCTAAGTGGAAGAAGTATAAGAACATTCCAAATACCGAGTTTGTATATGACTCAGGCCTAAAGCTCTATCGTCTGTCGCACACCAAGGGCGGTAACGTCTTTGCCGGTGGTATGGGACGTATGTATCAGTTGGATGGCACAACTGCTATCTCTGCTGTTGACTGGTGGAAGCTGGGTAACGTGAAGAGTACCAAGCTGACCATCAATGGCGGCACTATCAAGAGTAGCGTCTATGGTGGTTCTGAGCTGGGTATGACCCAAGGTACTCACGTGGTCAAAGATGCTGATGGTAATGCGATAAAAGATGCCAATAATAAGGATGTCGTCGCATCTACTGAGGTCATCGTAAATGGTGGCACTATTGGTACGAAACTAACGGGTACAGTCAGTGTTCCGGCAGTGAATGCAAATGATCCAGCCATCTCTGTAAATAATGTCACTCGCTATACCTATGGCAGTGTCTTTGGCGGTGGTTATGGTAGTACTGTAGAATCTCTCACTCCTACAGGTAAAGCAGTTTCTTATCCTAAGTATATTGCTGGTCGCGTGAAGGGTGGAACCAGAGTCACCATGACTGGTGGTGAGGTCTTGGCCAGCGTCTTTGGTGGTGGCGATATGGCTGCCGTTGGTGAGTCGACTGCGCTGGGTGAGACGCTGACCAATGGCCTGGTTGGTGATACCTACGTAAATATCAGTGGTGGTACCATTGGTATCGACAAAACTGTCCTCACGGAAGGCAAGGGCGACACCATCCGCTATGGTGGTGCTACGATGGGTAATGTCTATGGTGGTGGTAATGGCTATCGTCTGACGGTTCGTAGCGGTCATATCTATGGTAACACCAATGTAAGCATCAGTGGTACTCCTACTATCTACCATAATATATATGGTGGCGGCGCTTACGGAACGGTGGGTGACTTCGAGTACACAACATCAACAAACGTTGAAGGATATGTGGGTATTCCGAAGGTTGTAGATGTTAAGGGACTTCACACCGACCATGCTGCTACTGGTACTACCAATGTCACCATTACTGGAGGTACTATTGGTGTTGACGGTCACGAGAACGGTATGGTCTTCGGTTCGTCACGAGGTGATATTACCAATCCGGAGGCGCGCGATGACTTTGTTGCTTGGGTCAACGATGCCAATGTTACTATTGGTGATGCAACCAAGGGAACGAGCAACAATGGTGATGGTAAGACTATTGACACACCACTGGTCAAGGGTTCTGTCTATGGTAGTGGTGAGAACGGACATACCTTCAACAACACGCTGCTTAACATCCATAGCGGTACTATTGGTAACTCCAGTGAGTATTATGCATACCGAGGCAACGTCTATGGTGGCGGTTGTGGTACCGATACGTATACTGATAACGGTGTAGAGCGGTACAACAAGTGGGCTGGTATCGTGCGTGGTAATACCACGGTCAATATCGACGGCGGTCTGATTACGGGCTGTGTCTATGGTGCCGGTGCTATGGCGTCGGTAGGTACGATTACGAATGCTACCGATACCATTACTGGAGGAACCGCCAAGCATGCAGATATCGACAACCCTGGAACTAGTGCGGAAGTAGTTCGTGGCTTTGCCCTGAGCTGGCCGTATGAGTTTAAGTTTAAAGAAAATACTGGTAAGGCTACGATCAATATCACCGGTGGACACATCGGTGTGGATGGTACCGATGGTGGTGACGTCTATGGTAGTGGGCGTGGTGAGGCTGCCGACCGCTATGTCATGGCCCATCATGCCTTCGTCAACGAGGCTGAAGTAAACGTCAAGCTACCAAGTACGGCTGATCCTTCAGCTATTGGCACGCTGACGACACCATGTATCACTGGTTCTGTTCATGGCAGCGGTGAGAACGGCTATGTCTACAGCGATACCCACGTGATGCTGAGTGGAGGCCTGATAGGTCACTCGCTGTATGGTGGTGGTAAGGGTAAGGATACTTACAAGAAGAATGTACCTATTCTTTCAGGTACAAATGCAGGCAAAAACAAAGAGAGAAAGATTTACGGTCTGCTATCTGGTAAGGTGCTCGGCAACACTTATGTGACAATGACTGGTGGCCATGTGGTACGTAATGTCTATGGTGGAGGTAACATCGCTTCTGTGGGTAAAGGTAACTATGCCGGTGGAACCGATGACTATTACCCTGCTGGTTATGGTGAAACGCTTCACGATGCAGTTCTGTGGACTCCAACCACAGGATTCAAACCCAACGAGCCTATCACGGCATCGAACAAACCGACAACAATGGCAGATTACTTCCTGAGTAGCGGTAAGACCAACGTCAGGGTAATCGGTGGTCAGGTAGGCACTAAAGAACCAAAGTATAAGGATGGTCTGCCCTATGGTAACGTCCTTGGCGGTAGTGCCGGTGAGGCTGCACCCAACATCAGTGAATTGCCGCGCTATCTCTATAGTCCAGCCTTCTTCTCAGGCTATGTCAACGAGACCGATGTGACCATTGGTGGATATCGGTGCAAGACAGCCAATGGCACTTATAAGGTGGGTGATGGCATTACCACTGCAGAGTATGATGCCCTTGCCAGTGGTAAAGATAACTGGGAAAAGAGCGGTCCTACTATCTTAGGCTCTGTCTATGGCGGTGGTCAGGACGGTCACGTACGCCGTGATACGAAGGTTACTGTCAATGACGGTGAGATTGGCATGCCCTATAATCAGACCAATCAAGGACTCCTTGAAACAGATAACCTCGACGACCCGCAGTGGTTGTATCGCGGTAATATCTTCGGTGGCGGCTCTGGTGTTAACAAGTACAAGTACGACTTTAATGGTGATGGTGACTATGAAGACGAAGTTACCTATGGTGGTCAAGCCACCAAGGAAGAGGACTTCAGTAACTCTGCCGGTTCTGTGACCCGCTTCACAACCGTCGACGTCAAGGGTGGTACCATCCACCGCAATGTCTATGGCGGTGGTTCTATGGGTAGCGTAGGTGCACCGAAGATAGATCAGACCTACGATCCCTATAAGCCTGGTCAGGCCAATATAACTGATAAACCTGTCAACGTCCCTGGACGCCAGTCCATGAACACCGTCATCATTGGTGGTGGTACGGGTACTGTGACCATTGGTACACCAGACGACTACCAGGTTCACTATGGCGGTGAGGTCTATGGTGCCAGCCGTGGTGACGCAACTCTGGATGCTGACCAATTCGGAACATCCATCTGGACAAAGGTGTTGATTAAGAATGGTGCTATCATCCTGGGCAACGTGTACGGAGGTGGCGATGCCGGTAAGGTGAAGAAAGATACGGATGTAGTGATTGGTGCAAATAATGAGCCGTAATCTCGTTCCTAACGACATTACGGCTCGTCCGTGGTGAGATTACGGCTCACCGCCCACGAGATTACGTCTCGTGTTTACCAACGAGAATAGGGGTTACTGCGTAACTGGCTGTTATAATAGCGGCGGTCGCCAGTAACCTCTTTTCCTATGAATGGGGGGATGACGGGCTGGTCAGTTTCCGACTGCAGTTCTACCTCGGCCATGACGAGCCCTGCGTTGTCGCCATGGAATTCGTCGACTTCAAATGTGAAGTCACCACTCTTGACCAGCCATCGCGTCTTGTCGATGATGCCTGGCTCACAGAGCTTCATCAGTTCTTGGGCATCAGCAAGTGGTATCTCCTGTTCAAACTCGTAACGGGCCAGTCCGCCAATATCTGATGGACCCTTGATGGTAATAAAGCCCTGATTATCACGGATACGGACACGTACCGTACGGCCACGCTCACTGCAGATGTAGCCCTGCATGATGTGGCTATGGTTATACGACAACGCCTTATAGGAATCGTCGAGAACCAAGAATTTTCGTTCAATTTCAAGCATTTGATAATTAGTAATGAGTAATTAGTAATGAGTAATTATGATTACTAAAAGCTACAGACTTTTTCGTTGAGAATTAATCTGCCTTCAAACAAATCACAATTACTAATTATTCATTACTAATTACTCATTTAAATGGTTACGCCATCATTGAGAAAGTCCAGATCATGTAAACGATAGCCAGCACGATTAATGCACCGAAAATCCATGCTACCACTTTTTTACCTTGTTCTTCCTGTTTCTTGGCATAAGCCTCACGCTTTGCATTACTCTTTTTCATAATTGCATTTTTAATTAGTAATGAGTAATTAGTAATGAGTAATTATGATTACTCTACTACTACCAACAACTGCATTACAAGTTTTACTATTTTGTTATTGATCTCTATTTTCGTTTTTGTTTTCTGCCTTCAAACTAATCATAATTACTAATTACTCATTACTAATTACTCATTATCAACAGAGGGAAATTCCATCAAGTAGGCCTTGATGAAATCGTCGATTTTGCCATCCATGACGCCATCAACGTCAGAGGTCTGGTAGTTGGTACGGTGGTCCTTGACACGACGGTCATCGAAGACATACGAGCGGATTTGACTACCCCACTCTATCTTCTTCTTGCCAGCCTCAATCTTGGCCTGAGCCTCTAAGCGTTTCTGCATGGCGCGGTCGTAGAGTTGTGAACGGAGCAGGGCCATGGCACGTTCCTTATTCTTGGGCTGGTCACGCGTCTCGGTATTCTCGATGAGGATTTCCTCTTCCTCGCCCGTATCTGGGTCGGTGTACCAATAGCGCAGACGGACACCAGACTCCACCTTGTTGACGTTCTGACCGCCGGCACCGCTGGAACGGAACGTGTCCCACGAAAGCTTGGCGGGGTCGACATAGACCTCAATGGTATCATCGACCAGTGGCGACACGAAAACGGAGGCGAACGACGTCATGCGCTTGCCCTGGGCGTTATAGGGCGACACACGAACCAAGCGATGCACACCATTCTCCGACTTCAGATAGCCGTAGGCATACTCGCCACCCTCTATCTGCATGGTGACACTCTTGATGCCGGCATCGTCGCCATCCTGGATGTTAGAGATACTTACTTTATAGTCGTGAGCCTCAGCCCAACGCTGGTACATACGCATCAGCATCTGCGCCCAGTCTTGAGCTTCAGTACCTCCGGCACCACTGTTGATCTTGAGCACACACTCCATGGGGTCCTCCTTCTGACGGAGCATGTTTTTCAATTCCAATTTCTCGATGGAATCGATAGCTTTGGCGTAGTTGGCATCAACCTCTTCCTCGGTGACCATCTCTTCTTTATAGAAGTCAAAGGCTAACTGCAACTCATCGGCAGCAGTACGGACTTCCTGATAGCCGTCGAGCCATTTCTTAATGCCTTTCACCTTCTTCATCTGCTCCTCAGCACGTTTCTGGTCTTCCCAGAAGTCAGGAGCCTGCGTACGAAGATCCTCCTCCTCGTACTCCATCTTCTTCTCGTCTATCTTCAGGTACTTGTACAGGGCGTCTGTGCGGTCAAGTACGTCTTTTAATTGATCGGATGTAATCATATATTTTAAAATTAGGAATTAGAAATTAGGAATTAGAAATTATGATTACTTCTAATAAACTCCTTATTTTCTTAATTTCCCTTTCATCGTTTCTGTTATTTTTACTAATATACTTATTATCTCTTCGTTATCTTTAATAATAGATTCATATTCTTTATCTGTCAAATAGCCACCTGCATACAAACGTTTAATCCAAAATCTTGTTTCATTTGCTTCTTTAAGCGAAATCGTCATTTTTGTTAGAAAATCGGACTCACTCTGAGCAAATTTGCTTTCTGAGACATTTGCACCAATACTGGTTCCACTGCGGACAATCTGTTTAAGCATATCTGAATTACCGGCTTTCTTGCTTGACAGATATTTATGCATCTTTACTATTCTATCGGCAAACTGTTCAGACTTCTCGACGATAATATTCTCGCGCCTTTCCAACATAATCAGGTAATCATAATTTCTAATTCCTAATTCCTAATTTTTCATTTAGAACTACTCAGCATACATTGCGTCGATTTCTGCCTTATAATTTTCGTTGAGCACGCGGCGACGGATTTTGAGCGTGTTGGTCAGTTCTCCCTTCTCCATACTGAGGTGGTGTGGCAGCAGGGTGAAGCGTTTCACCTGCTCATAGTGGGCCAACTGCTGCTGCAGTGTGTCGATACGTTCTTTCATCATCTCCATAATCTGCGGATCCTGACAGAGCTGTTCGCGCGTCTCATAGGCGATGTTGTGGGCACGGGCGTATTCCTCCAGCAGACTGTAGACGGGAATGATGAGGGCGGACACGAACTTACGCTGATCCGCAATAATAGCTATCTGGTCAATATACTTGTCGACCAACAGCTTCGACTCAATCATCTGCGGTGCGATATATTTACCGTTCGACGTCTTGAAGAGGTCTTTGATACGCTCTGTAAGGAACAACTCGCCATCCTTCAGGTAGCCGGCATCGCCCGTCTTGAAGTAGCCGTCCTCAGTAAAGGCAGCCTTCGTCAAGTCATCACGGTTGTAATAGCCACAGGTAATCGTCGGGCCCTTCAACAGGATTTCACCGTCTTCGCTAATCTTAATGCTGATTCCTTCGATGGGATGACCAACGCTACCCACAGTGTAAGGCTTGCCTAAATGATCGCAGCTGACGGTAGCCAACGACTCTGTCAAGCCATAGCCTACCACCATGTTGATACCGATGGAATGGACGAATTCTTCAACATGAGCGCTTACGGCAGCACCAGCTGTGGGGAAGAAATGGGCATTCTCCAGACCCAGTTCCTTACGTACCAGTGAGAATACGGTGCGGTTCAGCATTTCATACTCCAAATGCAGGGGCAGGGGTGGTTTCTTACCCAGACTGAGATACTCGATATTATGCTTACGACCTACGCTCAGCGCATGCATAAATAGCTTACGTTGTACGGCACTGGCATGTTCTATCTTATCCATAACGCCCATATACACCTTCTCCCAGAAACGGGGCACTGCAGACATACACGTAGGATGTGTCTCACGCATCGACTGTTGTACCTGTTGCGGATAGGTGTTAACTATCAGGCGGGCACCAGCATACATACACAACATCGCCCAGCCACGCTCGAAGATGTGGGTATAGGGCAGGAAATTCATGATGCGGTCGTTCTCATTGACAGGCACGCACTTGCTATTAGCCACCATGGCAGCATTAAACTGACCGTGGGTCAGGATGACGCCCTTGGAATTACCCGTCGTGCCACTGGTATAGAGAATGTTGGCGATATCGTCAAACGTAGCCTCCTTCTGCAGCCGCTCCACTTCAATCTGTCTGGGCAGGTTCTCGCCCAGTTTCATAAATTCACTGAAGTAAACAGCATTAGGATCATGCGTAGAGATATGTACCTGCGGGTCGAACACGATGATACGTTCCAGCGTCGGACAGAGCGTAAAAATGCGACGTGCCTTGTCATACTGGTCCTGTTCGCCCACAAAAAGGAAGCGTACCTTGGCATCGTTGACCATAAACTGTATCTGCTGCTCAGAACTGGTAGCATAGAACGGGATGGTTACGGCACGAATGCCCCAAGCAGCGAAGTCGCACTCAATATACTGCACCGAGTTCTGCGAGAAAATACCGATGTTCTCCTGTACCTTCACACCAAGGTTCAGCAAGGCATTGCTGGCCTGCTTGACGGTCCGCGACACCTGATTCCATGACAACGACTTCCACTCCTTGCCCCCGAAATCCTGATAAATCAACATCTCGCGGTCACCATACTTCTTGGCTTGTTCGTGCACCAGCACTGACATGTGATAATTCGTCTGCATAATCACTCTCCTAATTATTTAGCTGCAAAGGTACGAAAAAAAAATGAGAAATGAGAAATGAGAAATGAGAAATTATTTGTATCTTTGCCGATAAAAATATTAAATATGGATTATATAGACTATACAAATGAAGCCGTCGAGTTGCTACAACGATTGATAGCAACGCCATCGGTCAGTCGCGAGGAAGGCGCGGCTGCAGACGTTTTGGCCGATTTCATCGGAAAATGCGGACTACCCGTGAAGCGTATCGGGAATAACATCTTAGTACAGGAGGCATTAGACGACAACAAACCCACCCTACTACTGAATGCCCATATCGACACAGTGAAACCTGTGAGTACATGGACACGTGACCCCTTTACACCCACCATTGAGGACGACTACCTATATGGTTTAGGCTCGAACGACTGCGGTGGCGGACTGGTCAGTCTGCTACAGGTGTACCGCATCCTACGCACGCGCGACGTTCCTTATAATATAGTGTATCTGGCCAGTTGTGAGGAAGAGGTCAGCGGACAAAATGGTTTCTCGCTGGCATTGCCTGAACTGCCAAAGATTGACGTGGCCATCGTGGGAGAGCCAACAGGCATGCAGCCCGCCATTGCCGAGAAGGGACTGATGGTGATTGATGGTGTGGCACGGGGTAAGAGTGGCCATGCGGCCCGCGACGAGGGCGTCAACGCCATCTATGAGGCTTTGGACGACCTGATATGGCTGCGCAACCACAAGTTCCGCAGGCGCAGTCTGCTGCTCGGTCCCACAAAGATGACGGTAACCATGCTGAATAGCGGCACCCAGCATAATGTGGTACCTGACGAGTGCCACTTTGTGATTGACGTCCGTACCAACGAGTTCTATCAGAATGAATTCCTGTTCAACTTCCTGCAGAAACACATGAAGAAGTGTGAACTGACAGCACGCTCGTTCCGTTTGTCGTCATCGCATATTCCCGTTGGACATCCATTGGTACAGCGTTGTATCAAGATGGGTATGTCACCTTACGGGTCACCAACGCTCAGTGATCAGGCGCTGATGCCATTCCTCTCGTTTAAGTTGGGACCTGGCGACAGTGCCCGCAGTCATAGTGCAGACGAATACATCCGGATATCAGAAATTAAGCATGCGATAGAAACGTACGTTTCTTTAATTGGGAATTAGGAATTAGAAATTAGGAATTATGATATGCTTAAGCGCAAAATAGTGTTGCACTTATCCGCCTACAAAGTAATCATAATTTCTAATTACTAATTACTAATTTCTAATTGATCCTTTATCTTCCCAGCCAGCTCTCCGGATTGAGCTTAGCCGTCTCTTTACGCAACTGGAACTGTAGGATGTTGTCCTGACCAATACGACCTAAGGTCTGGCGGGTGGTCACCTTTTGGCCACGGTGTACGCTGACATTGGCCAGGTTACAGTAAACACTAATGTAACTGCCATGACGCACCATAACCACCATCGTTCCGCCAAAACTGAACACTGCACTGACCTCGCCATCGAAGATGCTGCGGGCCTGTGCACCAGGACCACCCTGGATATTGATACCCTTGTTGTCGAGCGTCACATTATGTAGACCTTCTACATTATACTGACCAAAATGGCTGACGATACGATAGCCGCCAGTAATGGGGATAGGCAGACGACCACGATTGCTCTCGAAACTGCCACTGATACGCATATCCTCGGTAGGAGCATTCAGCACAGCCTCAGCCTCCTTACGGGCTGTAGCCACCTCTTTGGCATGTTCACGAGCCTCGGCATCCGCTTTTTTTTCAGCAGCCAAACGAGCCTCCTCAGCTTCACGGGCTTTACGCTCAGCAGCCTCACGGGCCAGTTTGTTCTTAGCAGCCATAGCCTCCTGCTTGGCACGTTCCTCACGCTCTTTAGCCTCAGCCACGCGACGGGCATTCTCACGGGCAGCAGCCTCAGCTGCAGCCTTCTTACGAGCCAGTTCAGCAGCACGCTGCTTAGCCGCTTCAGCCTCAGCACGTTTCTTGGCCTCAGCAGCAGCACGTGCCTTCTGACGGGCTACTTCTTCTGCTATCAAACGGTCAATCTGGGCATTCAGTGCTGCATCTTTTTTCTTCTGCTGCGCAATGATACCTTGAATGGTCTTCTGCTCTTTCTGCAGGGTTTGAACCACCTGTTTCTGCTCAATCTGCTTGCCCTCCAGCGATTGCCGTTCCTGTTCACCCTTGGTCAATAAATTTTGTTTATGCTGCTGAGCATTGGTAATTTGCTGAAACTTACGGTTCACCTCTTCCTCTTCAGCCTTCACACGTTCGCCCTGTACGCGCTGATAGGAAGCATATTCGCGCATAAACCGCAGGCGACGCACCATCTGTGTCAGGTTGTCGGCACTGAAGATGAACATGAGTTGATTCTGCGTAGAGCGGTTGCGGTGCATGTAGCGCATCGACTTGACATAATTCTTCTTGTTCTTCTCCAACTTCGCCTGTAACAGGTCAAACTGTCCCAGCAGCATCTCTATTTCAATATCCAGCGAGGAGATGTCTTTTCTGATGGTATCAATAGTACGACGCTTACCCTCAATCTCCGTATTCAGAGCCATTAGGTTATGCAGACGTTTCTTGACGTCCTGCTCATTATTGCGCAGACGGCGCTCCTGTTCCTTGATTTGCTGCTGAATCTGTTGACGCTGCTTTTCCAAAGCCTGCACGGAGGTCGTCGACTGGCTGTTAGCTTTTGACTTTTGGCTTTTAACTGTCGCCGTTTTCTTAGCAGGACGCTTGGTAGTCCGCTTCTGTTGGGCGTATGGCGCCAAAGCAAAAGCGAAAAGGATTAATACTATTATAAATCGCTTCATTTTCATCGTTTAGAGCGACATGAAACGACGCAGGATCTCGTCAACAGAAACCTGGCGATACTTTCCTGACACCTCTGTACGTGTCTCCCAATCTTCGTCGGCACCCATGTAGTTAAGCATCATCTCGAATTTCACCTCCTTATCGGGCGTCGTAAACTTAACCTTATGGTCCATCGGGAATTTTTTACGTCCATTCTGTTTGAAGTCCAGATAGTCCCAGTTCAACTGATAGTTGCCACGATACCTGTCCTTATACAGAATATTAGCCATCTTCACCAAAGCGTTACCCTTATCGGCCAACCAACGATACGACAATTTGCCGCTTTCCATTGAGATGACAGCATCCTCTGCTTCCATATCAGTGGTATAGCTCTTCAACATCTCGTCAGTCATACGGGTCTTGCCTGGCTGGAACAACTCATTCCAGAACAGGGCCTGGAGGGCATAGAAGTCGAGACCGCTATTACGCATAAAGTCCAACTGCTGATAGGGCACTTTCAGATACTGCTTGTTGATGCGGTCCATCAACAGCACATAATCCTTGGTAAACTCCAGACGACCAGCTTCCACGAAACCGAAAGCCATGAGTTGTAAACGGATGACATCATCGCGCTTCATCTTCAGGTTACCCGTCAGCGTCAACTGCTGGGACCCGACTTCTACAGAGAATTTCACCTTCGAAGTGACAAAACGAACATGCTGGGCATTGTCGCTAACCTTCTGCAGGAACTCCTGCTTCTGCACCACTGCCTGGGCGTTAGGTGTCTCGTTGACGACCTTACGCGTAGAACCACAACCAGCCACCATAGCTACTGCCATAGTTACTGCTGCCAATTTCATGATACGTAATGATTTCATTCTTTCAGATATTTTTTTAGTTTAATTTTTCGTATTAATATCGGACGACGTTCATTCTTGGCATCGCCCTCCTTCTCTATTCGCTCCAAAGCCTGTTGCCAGTATGACTGTGCCTGCGTGGCATCACCTGCATGGTAATAAATATCACCAGCATGCTCTAACAATACTGCCGATGTGTCTTTGTCATACTGCAAGGTCTGATCGATGTATATCTTGGCCTCACTATAACGTTGCTGCATAAACAGTATCCAGGCGTATGTGTCGAGATAGGTCGCATTCTTGGGCTCGGCCTTGATGGTGCGGTACGACATCTGCTCAGCCTTGTCAAGCTGTTGGCCCAGTTCACTGAGATAATAAGCATAGTTGTTCAGACAACCGATGTTGTCATCTTTCCATACCAGACAAGAGTCATAGGCTACGAAAGCCTCTTGCGTCTGACCTTTCTGATGCAGGATGTCACCCATCACGGCATAGAAGTCACTAACGATAGAAGGATCGCTCTGAGCCGTAATGACACCAATACCATTCTGGAAGGCGTTAAGCGCCTGGTCGAGCTGGTCTTTCTGGTAATATGCAATGCCTTGATAATAATAGAACGCCATCTCGTCTGGATTATACTGACGGGCATCCTGACAAAGCGCTATCACGCGGTCGCGGTTGCCTGCCTCCCAGGCATAGCCAACCAGTTGCAGACGGGCGGCAGCATTGGTGGGTTCAAGGGCTAAGGCATGCTCCAATACGGGACTGATACTGTCGGAAGGCATCTTCTTCAGATTCATATACGTGGCACAGAAGATGGCCAGATCGGCATCAGCCTGAGGCGTATCCAGCACACGGCGGAACATGCGGAGCACCTGCGTGGAGTCTCCCCCACTACGCTCACTCTCACCAATGACCTGACGCAACAGCATGACACGGTCTGCTGTCGTCGCATTCTTGTTCATCAGCATACGCTCCAACCACACATGAGCCTGAACGGAATCGTCAATCTCATTATAATGCGACAACATCGCCATCTGGGCACTGCGGCTGTCTGGATCCTTCTTCAACACATCGTTATAGATGGCCAGTGCCTTTTTCTGCTGTCCGTTCAGATAAAGCGTCGTACCATACAGGCACCGATAGTTCAGGTCGTTGGGATACTGGTCGGCCAACTGCTTCATCTCACTGATAGCAGCCTTCTTGTCACCCTTTTGTGTGTACAACTCACTCTTGGCCATAGACAGACGTTCGCTCTTGCCCTCCAGCGTCTCCAGTCGCGAGAGGGTACGGATGGCACCTTCGTAGTCTTTTTGCTGTTCATAGAGTTGTGCCAACATGGACAACACATCCTCACGGTCACGATGCTTGCTGTAGATACGTTCCATGACATCAATGGCCTCTGCATACTTCCTACGTGAAACATAGGTGTTAGCCAATGTCTCCAAATATGTTTCATTATCCGGTTCCAGCTGTGCAGCCTTCTCCGAATAAGCCATAGCCTTATCCTTGTCCTTCAGATAATTATAGTATTTCGCCAGATAGTAGAAAGCCTCAGAACGGGTAGAGTCAATCTCCACACAATGGGTCAGTAAATCAAAGGCCGCATCAAGATTTCCCTTCTCCTGCTGACAGATAGCCTCCAGGAAAAAGTTGTCGTACTTTCGCCCGTCCTGGGCGAAAGAAAAATTAGGAACTAGTAATGAGAAATTAGTAATTATGATTACTTTTGCAAAACCATGAAGTCCTGCAACTCTTCTCCGCCATTTTTCCGAGAACAAGCTAATCATAATTACTAATTACTAATTGCTAATTTGGCGCAAAGCGCCTTATTTAACACCAGTATGTCCATACCCACCTTCGCCACGTTCCGTCTCGTCAAGCACATCGACGCTGATGAGTTCGCCCTGTTCACAACGGGCTATGACCATCTGGGCGATGCGTTCGCCGTCATTGACGACAAAGTCGTCCTGCGACAGGTTAATCAGCACGACGCCTATTTCACCACGGTAGTCGGCATCAATGGTGCCTGGGGTATTCAGCACCGTGAGTCCGTGTTTCAGCGCCAGTCCGCTACGTGGACGCACCTGAGCCTCATAGCCCTCGGGCAGTGCTATATGCAGACCTGTTGGTATCAGGCGACGCTCCATGGGGTGCAACGTAATTGGTTCACTGAGATTGGCGCGCAAATCCATGCCAGCACTCTGCGGAGTGGCATAGGCTGGCAACTGCTGATGGCCGCGATTGACAACTTGTATCTTTACCATTTGTGCTTATACTTAAAATAATAATGTGCAAAGGTACGAATAAGTGAGCAAAATACAAAAGAAAAGCGAAAATCTTTTGGCTTTTTAGTCATTTTTCTGTAATTTTGCAGGCCAATGGAATGGACAAGACTAATTTCGAATAAACGCTTAGGGCAGGAACACCGCCATACAGAGCGTCATGACGACCGTACGGAATTCAAACGTGACTACGACCGTCTGATTTTCTCGGCACCCTTTCGCCGACTGCAAAACAAGACACAGGTATTCCCTTTGCCAGGCTCCGTATTTGTACACAACCGTCTGACACACTCATTGGAGGTTTCCAGCGTCGGCATGTCGCTGGGTAACGACGTATCACAGCGTATCATCAACGAGAAGCGCCCCGAATTGCGAGGCACCATGTTCGAACAAATCGGACAGATTGTTTCTACTGCTTGTCTGGCCCACGACTTGGGTAATCCGCCCTTTGGTCATTCTGGCGAGAAAGCCATCCAGACATTCTTTACGGAAGGAGCAGGAAAAGCGCTAAAACCATCGGTTTCAACGGCCTTCTGGGATGATATCACCCACTTCGAGGGTAATGCCAATGCCTTCCGCCTGCTGACCCATCAGTTCAAGGGTCGTCGCGCTGGTGGCTTTGTGATGACCTACTCGACACTGGCCAGTATCGTCAAATACCCTTATGCCTCCTCGGTATCGGGCAAGAAAAAGAAGTTTGGCTTCTTCCAAAGCGAACAGCAATACTACCAGCGAATTGCCGATGAAATGGGCATTATTTGTAAGTCTACACCAGGCGAACCTCTGCGCTATGCCCGTCATCCACTGGTCTATCTGGTAGAAGCAGCTGATGACATCTGCTACGAGATTATGGACTTGGAAGATGCCCACAAACTGAAAATCCTGAGCTATTCTGAAACGGAAGAACTGCTATTGGGATTCTTTGACGAGGACGTCCAACAGAAGATACTGCGCCGCATCCACGACGAAGAGTTGGAAGACCCCAATGAAAAGGTGGTTTATATGCGTGCCTGCGTCATTGGTAAATTAGAGAACGAGTGCGTCAATGCCTTCGTTGCACATGAGGACGAGATTCTGAACGGCACCTTCGAGGGTTCGCTCATCGACCATATCAGCCCACTACAGCACGATGCCTACGAACGTTGCGCCAAGCTGAGCGTACAGCGCATCTACCGCAGTCGTCCTGTACTTGATGTGGAGTTGTCTGGTTACAAGATAATGGCTACGCTGATGGAGCAAATGATTGAGGCTGTCATGCACCCCGATCGCTACTATTCACAGCAGTTGATAGACCGCGTGTCAAGCCAATACGATATCAATGCCGACAATCTTGAGACCCGCATCATGGCGGTTATCGACTATATTGCGGGTATGACGGATGTCTATGCGCTCGATGTCTATCAGAAAATAAACGGCATATCTCTACCGATAGTATAGTGAAAAGTGAAAAGTGAAGAGTGAAGAGTGAAAATTCAATACAGGCACTCCAACAGCAACGGCTCTTGCTGCAGTTGGAATATAATGCTGAAAAGGAGGCTTTTTGTCAGCAGACAGAACAGACTGGCATTGCCAGAAGCGTGAAGCGTGGTGATACCTGGTGGCCTGTCAAGACGGGTAAGAGCTATTATAACTCGCTGAACCAGCTGACCATCGAGGTACATCGCACGGCAGACCAGGACATCGAGCATAACTTCGAGTTTGGCAGACCTGTGATGTTTTTTACCTGCAAGTCTGATTTGGTTGGCAAAACCAACCAAAACAGTATTACCTATTTCCGCATTTCAGGCACCGTGAGTTACGTCGATGGCGACCGCATGGTGGTAACCGTACCTGACGGTGCGTCACTTATCGACCTGCAAAGTGCTGAGAACTTAGGCGTACAGCTCTCATTTGACGAGACCAGCTATCGGATGATGATGGAAGCATTGGACAGGGCTATTAAAGGTAAAGGCCGCTTGGGCTACCTGCGCGACCTCTTCTATAGCCAGCAAAAGCCAGAGACATTCGTTTTTCCACCCATACATTTTCCATACCTCAATGCGACGCAAGAGGAGGCTGTCAACAAAGTGCTGCGCGCGAAGGATGTCGCCATCGTTCACGGCCCTCCTGGTACGGGTAAGACCACAACACTGGTCGAAGCCATTCGTGAAGCACTGATGCGCGAAAACCAGGTGCTCGTCTGCGCTCAAAGTAATATGGCTGTCGATTGGATTAGTGAAAAACTGGTCGATAGAGGTATCAACGTACTAAGAATCGGTAATCCTACGCGTGTGAACGACAAGATGCTCTCGTTCACCTACGAGCGTCGCTTTGAAGCGCATCCTGACTATCCAACACTCTGGGCACTCCGTAAGGCCATCCGTGAATTACGTGCCCATCGCAAGCGTACTGACGAGAAGTACCACCAGAAGCTGGAGAGTCTGAAGAGTCGTGCCATCGAACTGGAGATACGCATCAATAATGAACTATTTGGCGAGGCACGTGTCATCGCCTCAACACTGGTGGGCTCTGCCAACAAACTTTTGGACAGACATAAGTTTGGCACATTGTTTATCGACGAGGCAGCACAAGCATTAGAAGCAGCCTGCTGGATACCTATGCGCCGTGTCAGTCGCGTCATCTTAGCAGGTGACCACTGTCAGTTGCCACCAACCGTCAAGAGTATTGCTGCCATGAATGCCGGATTAGGCAAGACGTTGATGGAACGTATCGTAGAGATGCATCCAGAAGCTGTCACCTTGCTGAAGATACAGTACCGTATGAACGATGAAATCATGCGTTTTTCAAGCAATTACTTCTATAACGGACAGGTAGAGAGTGCTCCTGAGGTCAGATTCCGTAGCATACTGGACATGGACATTCCTATGACTTGGATAGATACCTCGGAATTCGAAAAACTCTTTGAGAACTCTGAAGATCCGGAGAAGGCAAAGATTTCCTTTAAGGAAGAGTTTGTCGGTGAGAGTTTCGGACGCATCAACAAGGCGGAAGCTGAACTGACACTGCTGGCATTGCAGAACTACTTCAATAAGATTGGTAAGCAACGACTGTTGGACGAGCGCATCGATGTGGGTATCATTTCACCCTACCGTGCACAGGTGCAATTACTGCGACGAATGCTGATGAAATGGGAGTTTTTTAAGCCTTTCCGTCGCCAGATCAGCATCAATACCGTCGATGGATTCCAAGGTCAGGAGCGTGACATCATCGTCATCTCGATGGTGCGCAGCAATGATGAAGGTCAGATTGGCTTTTTGCGTGATTTGCGTCGCATGAATGTAGCCATTACCCGTGCTCGCATGAAACTCATCATTCTGGGCAACCGAGGAACTATGACACGACATCCCTTCTATCGCCAATTATGGCAGTATATTGAAAATTTAAGGGACTGATTTTTGTTTGTTTCAACATTTTGTTGTACTTTTGCATCGCAAAAGACGATAAGCAATGAGTAACATTAGTATCAAACGAGTTACTAACGGCAAGGAACTGGAACAATTCGTACAGTTCTACTACGACCTGTATAGGGGCAACGACTGTGCTGTACCCTTCTTATATTCCGACGAAATAGCCACATTAAGAAAGGACAAGAACCCTTCCTTTGAGTGTTGTGATGCGGAATACTTTATGGCTTTTAAAGACGGCAAGATGGTGGGGCGTGTGGCGGCCATCATCAATCGCAGGGCCAACGAGCGCTGGGACCGTAAACAGGTTCGCTTCGGATGGCTCGACTTCATTGACGATACCGATGTATCAGAAACCCTCTTAAAAGCTGTTGAAGACTGGGGTCGTAAGCAAGGCATGACAGAGATTGCCGGTCCTCTCGGATTCATTGATACTGATCGTGAAGGTATGCTTGTTGAGGGTTTCGACCAACTCTCTACGATGTATGTCAACTACAACTACCCTTATTACCCACTACACATGGAAAGCATGGGTGGCTTCGAGAAGGACAACGACTATGTCGAGATGAAGGTCAAGGTGCCTGAGGTTGTACCCGATAAGTTTGCCAAGATTACCGAAATGGTTCGCAAACGCTATGGCCTGCGTGTACATAAGTTTACCCGTCGTGAACTGACAAGCGAAGGCTATGGTCGCAAGATTTTTGACCTGCTTAATGCCACCTATAAGGATTTATATGGTTTCAGCCAGTTGTCTGACAAACAGATTGACAAGCTTGTCAACAGCTACATCAAGATTGCCGACCTGAATCTGGTTACAGGTATCTTCGATGGCGACAACATCGTAGGATTTGGTATTACTTTCCCTTCGTTCTCAAGGGCCATGCAGAAGACGCGCGACGGACGTTTCCTGCCCTTTGGCTGGTGGCACATGCTCAAGATTCTGAAATGGCACAAAACGAACATCGTTGATTTACTGCTCATTGGCGTGCTGCCTGAATACCGCAGCAAAGGTGCTAATGCGCTTATCTTCGACGACCTCATCCGCTGGTTCCAACGCTACAATTTCGAATGGGCAGTAACAGGTCCACAAATGGAGACCAACGAAGGTGTCCTCTCGCAATGGCAGTATCTGGAGTCAACCATCGTACGTCGCCACCGCTGCTATCGCAAGACACTATAATCTATTCTGGGGACAAAAACGTATTTTGAGGACAACAAAATAGGAAGGTTTTTAAGTTAAGCGGGCTTCATTTCAAAAAATAGTACTAATTTTGTGCCTAAAATTGAAGCAAAGACCCGATGACAGGAAACTCTGTTTTGATATTTGCCGTGTTTCTGGCCTTTATGGTAGCAGTTGCTATCAGCATTGTTATTACATATAGGCAGACCAATCGTGTATTGAAGAACAATGACAAGCTGATGAAAGACAACTGTCATTTGGCCAATGAGGTGGAAAGTTTGAAGGAGGATACCGTTGAGCACCAGAAAGCCCTTGAGGAATTGAAAGAGCAACTGAGGACAATAGACAAGGTGACAGAACTTCAGGAGAAGACAAAATCGCTGCGTGAGAACATCAAGGACATCCAGGACATGAACGATGACGAGCTCCGTGCTTGGGTTGATTTGCAGGTTACTGAGAGCCGTATGTTCTGCGACCCGGATTTGGACATCAAGAAGATGTCACAGAAATTAGGCCTGACTCAGAAGAAGCTGAAGCAATTATTGAAAGACTCCACGCGTTACGAGCGTCTTTATGACTACTTGACTGAGAAACGTATACTCTACTCCTGCGAACTACTCAAGGAAAACCCACAATGGTCTGTCGATGCCGTCAGCAAGGAGGCGGGTTTCGTGTCACGCACCACCTTCCAGACCGAGTTCAAGAGGCGTATTGGTGTCACTCCCGCTCAATACCGCCAGCATACTCAGACTGAAGTGGTCAGAGTCGAATCAAACTAACACTTTGCGCATCGTCCAGCCGAGGGCAATAACCACTGCGATGCCTATGATGTCTACGATGATGTAAGGAATCAGGTCGTAGAGCATGATAGGGAAAATAATCATGGTCACCATGTGGGCTATCATCAGGATACCCACCCATTGCAACCAGCCGCGATAGAAGTAGGTAATCGCAAAGCCGAGGGGCAGATACACTAAGGGTGTAGCAACGGCAAGTGCCAGGTCGATGATGGACTCTGGGAACATGGAGGTGATGTCTCCGGCAGCAATGACCAACATAAATATCCACCACAACACGGTGAATGGTCTGACCAGCGACTTCATGCCCCGCATCATAGCATAATAGAGTATCATGTCGCCTGCCAGAACGATGAACCATACCGGCATCTGAAGTCCGTTGGCAGTCACCCATTCAGATATGTTATACTCAGTATTTAATGCTTGTATTACAAAGAACACGAAGCCTAACTCAATGAGCCAGCGGGGCAGTCCGCTTTCCACCTTATTAATATATATAGAACGTCGTTTGTCGTTAGCCATCATTTGGGCTGTTTCATTCATTGCTTGATAATCCATCATTTTATGCTGTTTGTTAAATATGTTGCAAAGATACAAAACTTTCTTTAAAATCGCCCTTTTAATCAGCAGAAATGCCTGTTTGTTGGAGTAAATTCCGTTTTGAGGACACATAAAGACTTTGGGGACAACTACTTTCAAAATTCTTTTGGTTGGTTTCTTTTTTTCGCGCTTTAATAGGTATATTTGCAAAAAAGAGATAATATCTAAAACAATTATTATTAACAAACTAGAATGTTGAAAAGAAAAATGCTTTGGGTACTTGGTGTCCTCCTGACAATAGCTGCGAGCCATGTCAGTGCACAGACTGTTGCCCCGTCAGTAACGTCAAATAGTAAGCTGGCACCTCTGGTGCATGCCTTTGCTGCGCAGCAGGTTGAGGCTGCCAGGCGCGCTGGAGGACAGGTATCCCAGAAACCTGCACTCTTAGTCGTACGCCTTCACCCAGAAGCGGATGCCGGCGAGGTTAGCCAGCAGATAGAGGCCACTGGCGCCGAGGTGAAGACGGCTATCGGACGTATGCTGATGGTAGCAGCTACAGCCCGACAGCTGGAAGACGTGGCAGCATTGGAGGATGTGCAACTCATTGAGAAACCCGTACGTTCGATGCTGAAGCTCGACAACAGCCGTAAGGCTACCCAGGCTGACAAGGTGCAGACGGGTACGGGTGACCAGCTGCCACAGGCCTATCAGGGCGATGGTGTCATCATCGGTTTCATTGATGCCGGTTTCGACGTGACCCATCCTGCCTTCAAGGATGAACAGGGCAATCTGCGCGTCAAGGCAGCCTACTATCCAGGCATGACCAACGGAAAGGGCAACAAGGCGGTAGTGGAAGGCAAAGAGCTGGAAGGCACGCTCTTCGATACCCCAGAGTTGTTGCTCGACACTGCGCGTCTGAAAGACGACATCCACTATCATGGCACCCACGTGGCAGGTTGTGCGGCAGCCAGCCCCATCAGCACCGTCAAGGGCATCACAGGAGGTAGCCTGGCAGGTATGGCCCCCAAAGCCGAACTGATTTTCTGCAACACCACGCCCGACGAAGCACAGAAGCAGAAATATGAGGATTCAGAAGAAGTCGACGATGTCGAACAGCTCAACACGATGTATGCCCTGAACTACATCGCCGACTACGCCAAGAAGGCTGGCAAGCCCTTCCTGGTGACGATGAGCATGAACAGCCATCATGGTACGCACGACGGTACCAGTGCCGGCTCGCAGATTTATAAGGCATTTTGCGATAAGGGTAACGTGATGACCATCTCTACGGGCAACGAGGGTAACGACAAATGCCACATTCATAAGACCGTTGACGCACAGCACCCGCTGAAGACGCTCATGGGTGTACGTGGCCTATTCGCTTTATATAACTTTCTGTTTACCGACAAGCCTGCCTATATCCGATTCTTCATCTATGATGAAGACAAGAAGCAGGAACTGGCCACCACGGCGGTTCATGAGCTGAAGAACGGACTCTCGTCGAAGGCACTGAAAACAGACGATGCGGAAAATGTCGGCACGGATGCGCTGAGCAAGGATTTACAGGCACTTCTGAAAGACCGATACACCAGCGCTGGCGGTGGACTGATCGTTGTCAACGGTATAGGTGCAGGCGTGGCTCCCGACGGATTACCCCGTGCAATGACGCAGACCGTTATTCAGTCGAGAGGCAAATTCAACTACCTCCAACAGCAACTCGGCATAGAGATAACATCGGCCAACGCCGTCGAACAGCGTGTATGGAATGAGGAAGGAGAATTTCTGAATGCCGAAGGCTTCGATGTGGCAGGCAACGATGTGAGTGTGGGCGACCTGAACACCACTGGTGTACCTATCGCCGTGGGAGCCTGGGCAGCCAGCAATCTGATTGTCGACAAACCTGGCGAGGCTGCTGAGCCCGACGAAGATTTCAATGTGGGCGAGATTGCCCCGTTCAGCAGCTATGGCACCGACTATGCCGGCAACCGTCATCCCTTCGTTGTCTCCCCAGGCGTGTGCATCTATAGCGCTGCCAACTCCTTCTATGGCGACGGAAAGTACGAAACCGCCGAGGTCAGCAACCGCCAGTCGTTCAGCAACCAGTTTGTGGGACAGAAAGAACCTCGTGAATACTGCTGGATAAAGACCAACGGCACCTCGATGGCGACCCCCATTGCTGCAGGCATTATTGCCCTGTGGCTGCAGGCCGCCCACGACAAAGGCCGCACGCTGACCAACGACGACGTGAAGGCCATCATCCAGAAGAGCGTCGATACCGACGACAACACCGCCAAGGCAGGCATCCGTGCCGGCTATGGTAAAATCAATGCATATAAGGGCATCCTCGAAGTGCTGGGTCTGCCTACCGCCATTCCTTCGCTGAGCAAAAACCAGCCTGAGGCTGTCACCTTCCGACTTGCCGGTGATGTGCTCTATGCCAACGGTGCTGCCGACGGAATACCCGTCACCATCTACAGCCTCTCAGGCACTGTACTTCAACGGACCACCGTGCAGCAGGGCTGCATCACGCTTAATGGTCTCCCAAAGGGCGTCTATGCCGTCCAACTCGGCCAATTAGGCTCAACACTAATCCGCAAATAATGACGTGAATCAATAAAAGACATAACAAACTTAACTCCGAAACGATGATGAAAAAGGATTTCCTATGGATGCTGGCCGCTATCCTGTTTATCGGTGGCTTATTTGTTTTTTCTGCCTGTTCTAATGACGATTATCCTGTAGGTCCGACGCCTGAAGACCTGGTGGAGGAACAGCTACAGAAGATGACCCTGCGCGAAAAAGTGGGGCAGATGTTCTACGTGCGTCCCGAATGTTTGGATACTACTATTCACTTTAACTTGCCCAGTGGCATAGATGGTAGTGCCGACGACATAACAAAAATCAGGTTGCAGGCCGTTAACGAGACGATGAAGGGCGTCAACGAGAAATACCCTGTTGGCGGCATCATCCTCTATGCGCATAACATCGAGGACGAGGCACAGCTGGCTCGGTTCATCCCGCAGATACGCGCCCTGAAAGGCTCACCGCTACTGTGTATCGACGAAGAGGGTGGTCGCGTGGCCCGCATAGGCAGGAACCCGAACTTCAATGTTGAGACCTTCGAGTCGATGGATTCCATCGGTAAGACGGGCGACCCGAAGAACGCCTACTACTGCGGCAATACCATCGGCACGTATCTTAAGAAGTACGGCTTCGACATCGACTTCGCCCCTGTAGCCGACGTGAATACCAACCCTGAGAATATCGTCATCGGCGCCCGTGCTTTCTCCGATGATCCTGCTGTGGCAGCCCCGATGGTAACCAATTATCTGCAGGGACTGAAGGATGCCGGCATAACGGGTTGTATCAAGCACTTTCCCGGACATGGCGACACCAAGGCAGACACCCACTATGGCTATGCACAAAGCTTGAAAACATGGGACGAGATGGCCAGCTGCGAGATGGTAACTTTCAAGGCAGGCATCAAGTGGGGATGCCAGCTGATTATGACTGCTCATATCGGTACGCCTAACGTGACGGGCTCTGAGATTCCCGCCACCATGTCGAGTCTCATCCTGCAGGATAAGCTGCGCAGAGAACTGGGTTATCAGAACATCATCATCACCGATGCTATGGAGATGGGAGCCATCACCCAACAGTACTCTTGTGCCGAGGCTGCCGTTGGTTGCATTCAGGCAGGCGTTGACATCGTGTTGGGTCCGCAGAACCTCGTCCAGGCTTTCGATGCCGTCATGGCAGCCGTTGAGAACGGCACCATCACCGAGGAACGCATCAACCAAAGTGTCCGCCGCATTCTAAAGATGAAAACAAAAATATAAATAAAGAACGCGCACAAAGTGTCTGACACTCCGTGAGTAAATTACTAACGAATATGAAGAAGAATCTGTTATGGGTGCTGGCCGCCATCCTTACCTGCGGCCTCAGTCTGGTTTCGTGTACGGTAGAAGACAATCCGGCAAACGGGTCAGGTGCTGAACCGGAACAAACAGACAATAATACGCTGCCTGAGGTGAGCACCGACTACGACAAGATGACAGACTGGTTCTGGGCGGCCATCAAGATAGCCAATCCACATGTTCAGACGGCTTGGAATGCTGACGTTAATCCTGCCGACTTCAATATGTTGCTGGTCAATCAGGAGAAAACCCGTATGTACCTGATCAACCCCACCACCAAGAAAGAGATACCTCAGAGCGAATGGAGCGAGGACTTGAAGCGAGCTGTCCAGAACACCACCAGCTTTAGCCACGTGGCTTTCAATGGCTTGAACTGCACCATCATCCTCTTCATTGACTCTTATGAAGAAATGAAGGAAAGGATGTTAAAAATGTACGGGGAGGAAATTACCCTCAAGGATTATATGTTAAAGTTCGTTGCACTCTTCTATCATGAGGCATTCCACCAATATGTACAGATTCCTGCTAAAGGCTGGAAGAAAACCGCCAAGAGTGAGGACGCCGGAAAAGAGAACCGCAACCAGGACTATCCTATCGACTATATGCCTCGCGCCTATCGTAAACTGGCCTTGCTGGCACTGAAGGCGGCATGGGAAAACCCCAGCCAGAAAGACAAGCACTACAGTCGTGCCAAATACTGGACCGACAAGTACGAGAAGACCTACCCACAGGAGGCTGCCGGCATCAAAGGAACCGACGTCGACGAGGCAACAGCCGACTTCTTCGAGCGCAGTCTGCTTCACCCGCTTTTCGGTTACAAGCAACTTCATGAGATTGAAGGTCTGTACCTTGGCTCTAACGTGGATCAGGAAAGTTATATGAGTAGCATTGCCATCTGGCTGGCTAAGCGCGATGGCAGGCTGACAGAAGCCATAGACAACTTCAAACAGAAGACACTGACACCCATCAACTTCCTGCTCAAGGATGTACCCGTTCCTACTAACTACGACGAGAGTCAGGATGCTGCCGACATGGAGGTGGTCCGTAAGACCCTTTCACAGTTTTACGGTGAAGACAATCCTGATATTCAGCTTGTCATAAAGGCCATCAATGCCCACAAGACGGGTATGATGACCTATCTGGTCATACCATGTCCTTCTAATTCAACCGCAAGCTCTACTTCTACTTTCAATCTGCTGGAACTGCCAGGCTACAGTTGCGCGACAAATGTCACCAGCTCTACAGATGATTATGTCATGGATAATCTGACAATATTGGAATATGGTGTCTTCAACCTCATTCCCACGACCAATGCCGGCAATCTGACCGTCACAGGCCTAAAGAATATGGAAGCCCCCTCACCCATCGAGCCCGTCACCGTCACGCAGGAAGGTCAACTCACGGCCGTTACCGGCATCGAGGGATTCGCATTAAAGAAGCTGCCTATGGATATCTTCATCGGTAAAGACAGTTACGGCAACACCTATTATATGAGTAAGGAACAACCCAAAACAGATACTAGCTTAAACGAAGAGTTGTTATGAAAAAGCGCATGACACTCTCGCTGACTGTTATTAATTCAAAACATTTAAAAACAATGAAGAAATTTCAAGCAATGATGACCGTCGTGCTGTCGTGCTGGTAGCACTGATGGCATTCGCAGTACAGAGCTGCGGTAGTGATGACTCAACTCCCGATTTGAGTGGTACTGACTATCAGTTAACCATAACGATGGCGTTCCAGGACAAGGGCGAATTGACAGATGCCGAAGCAGCAATACTGGAACGGGCGTTTGTAAGGTCGGAAAACGGTAAATACATTTCCGACAAGTCTGCTGCCGACAAGACCAAGGAAATCGTCGATATCATGACAGCAAACATTGA
Source organism: uncultured Prevotella sp. (assembly GCA_946404405.1). Lineage (GTDB taxonomy): Bacteria > Bacteroidota > Bacteroidia > Bacteroidales > Bacteroidaceae > Prevotella. Next base: position 37,152 of record CAMJDL010000002.1, on the reverse strand, counting down.
GGTACAGATGAAGGGCGACAAAACTGTAACGTTCACCCTCACCGTCGTTACAACCAACCTCAGGACCAATACACAGATCTGCAAGTGGGACATCGTCTACGACAAGGGTGATGTCTCCACCAAGAAATACTAAACTCCACTCCCTACATAGTTCAGCCCGCTATCCGTTTGTGGTAGCGGGCTGAGTGTGTGTCTTGTCTTATATATGGTAGTTTCGGGTCGCTCCGACGGCATCTTTAGGGTGTTCCGCAGTCATCTGCAAGGTGTCCCGATGATACTTTAGGGGGGTAAAGTATCATCGGAACGACTGCAAAGTGACGTATCTACGGGTGGAAGATGACTTTAGCACGACCCAAAAGTGCCATACTTTTGCCGCTATATAAGTTGAAAACTTGCTCAACTATACCCTCTATACCCTAAATCCGTGCAATGCGTTTAAAATTAGACGATTAAGTTAGGGTATAGTTTACATCAACTATACCCTAACCATACCCTACTATACCCTTGGCGATTCTTAATATAAAAAGCCGAATGCCCAGAGGGGAATCTTTCTTATGTACGCAGAGTCAATATCGTCAGCAGCTACAAATGAATGCTCCTGGCCAGCCAATTGACTAAAACCCTTGTCGGCACCGCCAACTTCAATAACAGTGTTATCGTCGATACAAAAATCTCCACTCTTATAGCCGGCATACTCAACCGTGTGTCCGGCAGAGGCTAACTGATTGGCAAAGAATGTTTCACGTACCGTACCTATCTCTGGCTTCCCGGGACTTAGCGTATATAGCAGGTTGGTATTGTCCAGATACATCTTGTCAGGTTTCTGAAGATCTGTGACTCGTTTCAAATCGGTAAACAGGCGACGAATTAAACAGGCTTCCTCAAGGTGGGTGATATATTTCAGGGTGGATAGCCTGCTAATTCCGGATGCTTTCGAGAGCTTTGCAATATCCACCTCGTATGGTGTCATTTGAGAGATGATATGTAGTAATGCCTTTACTTGACGAGTGTAACCCACATCCAGGCTGCGATATTTGGTCAGTTCCACGTCAATAATGTAGTTTACCGTATTTTCAAGTTTATCGTAATATTCCTGCTTTTGCTCAAAATAGAAGGGATAATAGCCAAATTGCAGATAACGGTTGAAATGTTCTAACGGATGACATAATGACGTTATTTGGATACAAAACTGCGCAGGATTGTCCAATAATTGATTCAATGAAATAGGGTTGATATCAAGCCCCAAGTCAAGATGAAGAAATTCGCGTAACGACAATCCTGGCATGTCGTATGGCATAATACGTCTTGAGAGATCAGCCTGGCCATCATTAATCTGAATGAGTGACGATCCGCTTAGCACGATATGTAACTCGCTATAAAGGTCATAGATTTCCTTGATTTCCCGACTCCACCCCGGATACTTATGAATTTCGTCAATGAAAAGCCATCTGCCTCCTATTTTAACGAAGTTTTCGGCAAGATCAAGCAAGCTATGAGCTGCAAAATAATTTGTATCAGCCGAACAATAAAGTACATGACGGTCTCCTGTTGGGAAATTCTTTTTGATGTACTGTTGCATCATAGTTGATTTACCCACTCCCTTAGGACCGCGGATGATGACAAGACGTGAATCCCAGTTTACTCGTTGCATGAAGTCACGAATATACTTCATCGGGACTCTGGAAATGTAGGCATCATGACGTTTAAATAGACTTTCCATATCGCTTGCTCTTTATATAATTTGTGTTATCTTCGATGAACACTTTCTGTTTGATGGTGTTAACCAATATAAACACATCTTGCCTTTATGTGTTAATTGTAATAAACATTTTTCCGCTTGCAAAGATACGAACAATTTGCGAATTCTCCAAATTTTTCTATGTTTTTACATCTTTGGTACTCATTTATTGGATTCTTTCTTGAGTCGGAGGTAATAGCCCTGGATGCCGTTGGTCTTGGCTTTGGGCCATTTCAGTTTTTTGATGGAAAGACCAAGGCTGATGAGGTTGGGTATGTCTTTGGCTTTCAGGTGATTGCCAAGTTCCTTCTGAATGGCAGTAGTGGTCCACAGATTCTCGCGACTATGGATGCGGGTGGGCTCAAAGATTTCTGAGAGCACGAGTTCTGGTGCCGATTCCTGCTGGTATTGGGTGTTGTGACGCTGAATCTCCTGTTCGTCTTCCGACGTGAACCAGTAGATGCAGTCGCGCTGATTCAGTTCTCTGACAGCCTGGGCATACATCTGGCGATAGGGTATCCGTCCGCTCATATCCGCCTTTCCCGTCACCTCGACACAGAGGTAGCGACGGGTGCCATCGCCTGAAGGCAGGGGCGAGATATCGTTAGTGGTGGCAATGAACGAACAGAGGCGTGGCGTCAGCGTATATTGGTCGCTACGCATCTTGCGCGTCTGCACCTCATTTTCCGTGAGCAGACGCTTGATTTTGGCCTGTTCACGCTGTGTCTTCGAGTCGTACTCGTCGATGTTCACAAGCCACATGCGCCCTAATACACGCTCCACCTGCTCGGCATTGTCCAGTTTGATGTCCCTCATATAGTATTCACGCATCGATTCGGGCAGAATGTGATTACAGAACTGCGTCTTCATGTAGCCCTGTTCGCCAATGAGCAAGGGCACCATGGAGTTGCCGTAGTTCTTGTTGAGATGAAGGGCCTGAGCCACCATCGCCAGGAACCAGCGGTGGAAGTATTTGGGCCACAGCGGATAGTTGGTGGGCAGACGACGTGCGAAGTCCTCGATATAGTCGTGCTTCATATCCCAATCGCCACAACCCGCCAGGAATTCGTGGATGGGGTTATAGTCTTCGATATGTGCAGACTCGATGTAGGTGCGGATGTCGTTCATCCAACTCTCCCCACCCTCCTTCATCTCTTCAACCACCAGGCTCTTCAGGTCTCTGTCCATCAGCGGACGCCAGGGACGGAAGTGCAGGTCGTTGGGGCGGAACTCCGTGATGCCTTTCACTACATTATACCTCAGCTGATAGCGACGTCCGAGGAAGTCCTCAATGCTGCGCATGATGCGTTCCTTCTCGTTCATCTGTGAAATAGGCACGCCATTGTAAGGTTTTTTGTATGAATTACGGAATGTCTTGCGAATCATGTCCATACCCAATGGTTTGAAGCGCGCGTTCCATGATGTTCTGACGATACACCCCTCCTCTGCGAGACAAGCCTTGTTGCAGTAGTCTGCCAACGTCTGTAGGCACTGCTCCATATTTTCCGAACAGTCGTCGAGGGCCTTCGCAAGGCAGGTCTGGTATTCCAATTCTATGCGCTCGCGCTGTTCGTAGCCCGGATACCAAACGACGTTACCGTCATCGTCAGTCTTGGTGCCTTCGTATGACGCCAGCGGATTCTTGCCCTGACGAACGACGGGCAGCACCTGAGCCTTGGGGTTGTAATAGAGCTGCGGATCGTAGCTCATGCGGCATCCGTTGGTGATGCGCACCTCGCCCACCAGCATATCACACTGTGCCAAGACGCTATACAGGCGCATCGCATTCTCCTTGGCCTCCTTGAGGAACGACGTATAGTCCTCAACATCAAGGTTTTCCGATGCGTATTCACACCTGACGACCACCTTCAGCGTGACGCCACTGACACCGGCAAAGGCCAGCATCGTATAGGGTATCTGGCGCACCCTGTCGCGCATCTCTGCAACCTGCTGAATGCCCTGCGGACATGGGATGTTGAGCAACACCAAGCCTGTGAACGACACGGGCTTTTCGAATCCTGCCTTGCCGAATGTGGCAGAGAAGATGAGGTAAGGCAGTGCATCGGTGTCCTTCAGGTAGTACCTTGGGCCACCGTTCTCAATCATCAGTCGCGACTGCAGGGCAATGCTGGCAATGCGGTTGGCAGCCTCCTTAGTCTTTGGTGCCTGCATGCGCTCGACGACAACAGACAGTTCTGTTGAAACGGGCGATTTAAGCTCGCCCACAATGGTATTTACTTTAGTAATCTTCATATATGAATTGGTGTTTTTTAATTGGGTACAAAGGTACGAAAAATAGTTGATAATCCCAAGAGTTTTGGCAAGTATTTTCAATGAAATTGCCATCTACGTTGGACAGAAGGCACTCTTCGCTCTTCTAAAGTAAGCAGACAGGGGAAGGGAAGTTAGCATAAAGGGTGCGAAACGCCTTTGTGCAGGGACTCCGAAGCCTTCTTGCAACCTTTTGCGTATACGCAAAAGACCTTGCGGGCATACGCAAAAGACCTTGCGCCTATACGCAAAAACAGTTGCCATGTTTTTGCATCAGGGTATAGTAGGGTATAGTTAGGGTATAGTTGTCGGCAACTATACCCTAACTTAAACGCCTGTTTATAAACGCTTTACGCGGATTTAGGGTATAGAGGGTATAGTTGGGCAAATTTTCAGCATAGAGAATGATGCACCACTCACATATCCCGTGTGAAGAGGGCCCTATAATCCGCAGGTGTCATGCCTGTGACATCCATGATGCGGCGCTGCAGGGTGCGCCGGAACCTTGTCACAGATGTCGCATTTAGAGGAAAAAATGATGCAAAAAAAATGCTCACAGAGGGTATGTCCCCTTGTGAGCAGGGCTCATCGTCTTGCCCTTGGATATTCTCTCTTTCCGTGCCATAGCCTCAGATTACTGGTTTTGAGAGATACGGAACAGCATCAAATCGCCCCTGCAGATACGCCTTCTCCATATCCATCGTGTCGCGGAAGTCCTTATAGTCGAAGAGCGAGTACAGGTCGCTGCTGCCATCATCGCGTTTGTTCACAAAATACACCTGGTCGCGGCGCTGGAAATCCGTATTCAGCAGATGCGTAGTGTGCGTAGTGTAAACCAATTGGGCGCATTGGCTGCTGTTGAACATACCGATGATAAACTCCACCAACTGTGTATGCAGGCTCGTATCTATCTCATCGACAAACAGCGTTTTGCCCTGCCTGATGATGTCAATCATACTCACCATCATGCGGAAGAGCGTCTTCGTACCTTCCGATTCTTCTGTCTCGAAATCGAACGACACGTCAGGATTATTGCGGTGATAGGTCACGATGCGGTCACCTCTCAGCTGGATGTCTATGATGTCGCTGTCAGCCGTCCGCAGCACCTCCAACAGCTTTAGTTTCTGCTCGCTCAGCAACTGTTCCATAGGCATGGTATTCGGCAAACGATAATCCAGCACCACATCATCGCAGAAGAAGCGGAACACTCGCTTGGCCAGTTCTCTGTCCATCTGACTGGCTCGCGAGATGAACAAGGTCTTCTTCGACGTGTTGGCTGCTACGTCCATAGGCCGTTTCAGCACCAGCTTGAACTCATACACATCCTTCTTGTCCTGCCCACGGCTCTCGTCCCTGCTGAACACCAGCGAGCGCCGCCCGTTTGGATAGTAGTACAGCTGCTCCGTCAGAATCTCGTGGCGGGTCATCGTAAACGAATACTCATACTCAATGCCCTCCATCAGGAACCGCACGTAGAACGAGCTCGGTTTATGCTCATAACCGTCAAACTTAAACGGCACGAATCCGAACACCGTGTCCTCATTGTAGTTGTGCGACGAACGAATCATCTCCACACAGGCACGAATCGCCTTGATCACATTGCTCTTACCCGATGCATTGGCACCAAACACAGCCATGCTCTTCAGCAGTTTCTCGCCACCAACGCTAAACACATTACCCTCCAGCATCCTCGCCTTTTGGGTCTGAATTTTTGCAGCCTGCATGTCGAGCGTCACCTCATCACGCAGCGAATAAATATTGCTCAAACGGAGTTCTAATATCATTTTATATCCTATATTTGTAAATTCGCTGCAAAAATAGCAATTAAATCACAAATAAAAGAATGTTTTGCTGATTTTCTGTAATTATTTGCCCCGTTTCTTTGTCAAGATAGCAAGATTACTTGAACTTTCCAAATTTTTGAGCAGCGAATACAGAGATTCCTGATTCGTTAAGACTTTTCCTTTCCCTTGAACGATTTTACCTTCATTCCCAACTTGTCGGGCATAATGGCATTCAAGAAGATGCCAACGATGGCGGCAATAGCGAGTCCTGACAGATGGATGGGACCCAAGGCGATGTCGTCGTTGGCACCATATTTCACACCAATGGCCAGCACGAGGATGAGAGCTGCCACAAACACGTTGCGCGAACTCTTCAGGTCTACCTTCTCCTCAACCAGATTGCGCACACCAACAGCAGAAATCATGCCATACAGAATTAGACTCACACCACCTATCGTGGCAGCAGGCATCAGCTGTACCAGACAAGCAAACTTAGGACAGAATGCCAGAATGATGGCCAGACAGGCAGCAATGACATACGACACAATGACACCCAGCAATACAGGAATAATCTTGATGATGCCCTTGCCCCAGATGGACGACACGATAACCGTCACTATCGACAGGATAGCCAGCAACCAGTTTGTCTGACAATTGGCTATAGCCGAGCCCGACAGCACCAGTCCGATGGCAATGACAATACTATATAAACAGGTATTTACAGACGAACAGGACGGCCAAGACCCACATGGTGATGGAAATCTGGTTGAACTTACCAGCCACCATGTGACATGCGACATAGGAAATGACACCAATCAGGATACCGTCGCTGATGCTGTAGGCAAGAGGCATGAGGATGATGGTCAGGAAGGCGGGAATAGCCTTGCAATAGTCTTCCCAATGAATACGCTTGATGGCGGGCATCATCATCACACCCACGATGATCAGAGCAGGCGCAGTGGCTGCACTGGGAATAGCCAGAAACAGCGGACTGAAGAACATGGCCAGCACGAAACACATAGCAGCAGAGAACGCAGTCAGACCCGTACGACCACCCTCGCCTACGCCCGAAGCACTCTCCACGTATGTCGTCGTAGTGGACGTTCCTAAGCAGGCACCACAGACAGTAGCCACTGAGTCGGCCATGAACATCTTGTCCATATCGGGAATGTCGTCGCGCTTACCGTTGGCATCCACCATACCTGCACCGTTGGACACACCGATAATGGTACCCATGGTGTCGAACATATCGATGAACAGGAAGGTGAAGACCACCACCAGCATGTCGAAGCTGAGCACATGGTCCCATTCGAACTGACAGAAGATGGGTGCAACGCTATCGGGTGACGACACAATGCCATTCAGCTTGGTAATAGCTTCGCCCGTCGTGGGGTCTTTTATCAGCAGACCCAACAGCGTAGTAATCAGGATGCCCCACAGAATGCCACCACGCACCTTAGCCATCACCAGACCTGCGGTAATAAAGAGACCCAGCATAGCCAGCAAAGCGGTACCCTCCGTGATATGTCCCAGGCTGACCAGCGTAGCATCATTATTCACGATGATACCTGAATTCTGCATACCGATAAAGGCAATAAACAGACCAATACCGGCTCCGATGGCCTTATTCAGCGTACCAGGAATGGCCTTCAGTATCAGACTGCGCACCTTGGTAACGGTAAGCAGTATGAAGATAAGACCTTCCAGCAGGACGGCGGTAAGGGCAAACTGCCACGTGTAGCCCATACCCAAGCAGACGGTATAGACGAAGAAAGCGTTCAGACCCATACCTGGGGCCAGCGCAAAGGGCTTCTTGGCATAGAGGGCCATGACCAGCGTACCAATGACAGCAGCCAATGCCGTAGAGGTAAACACGCTGCCAGCTGGCATACCTGGCAGGGCACTGAAGATGCCAGGATTGACAGCCAGAATGTAGGCCATCGTCAGGAATGTGGTGATGCCCGCCATCAGTTCCGTGCGGACATTGTGCTTCTTCGGGTCGAAACCAAAGAGTTTCTCAATCGTTGCGTTCATATGTTTTATTTGTTTGTCTGTCCCCTATGAGCATGTTTCATCAGGAGAACATATATTGTCCTACGGGCTGTCCTTCGTACTGCTTCTTCTGATTGCGTGGGCCTTGCTTCGTGGTGTTGAGCCATTTTCCCCAACCGGTGAAGAGGTGCCAGTTAGTATACTCGTAAGCCTCTTTGAAGGTGTAGTCCCATGCTGTCTTGGCCTGATAGTCGGCTTGGCTGCAGAGTACTACGGAGATCGAGAACTTGGGCAGGTCGCCAAGCGGTGACAGATGCAAATCACAGCGTCCCAGAATGGCTTGGTCAAGACCGTCGTTCAAGTCTTTGGCAATTTTGATGAGTTGCGGGTCGTTGGTATATTCTGCCACCTTGTTGGCATAGTCGCCCAAATCATAGAAGTTGTATAGATTCAGATACTGATAGGTGTGCACCATAGCGGTATCAATCTGAGCTTGCATCGTTGGATAGAGTTCGATAAGACGGTCGGTGAGCTTTATACTTGGCCCCATGACGCATTCGAAGAGTTTGTCGCTGCTGACCAGCTTCAGGTCACCATTGAATTTGTCGGGCTCGTAACCGCTTTCCCACTCAGGCAGCATGCCGCTAAACATCTGGAGGTAGGCCTTCTCGATGTCGGTCTGCTCGCTAATGGCCTTGATGAACTGGCGGATAGGAGCTTGGTTCATGGCCAGCATGTGGCCGCTGATGACAGTATAGTCGCAGAATGGTGCGATGTCAAAAACTGTCTCGACGCCGCCCATAAGGCAGTTATGGAAGAAGATGCTCTGGAAATGTTTCACTTTTGAATTGACGATACCACGCAGGAATTCGTACATGTTCATGGCCTCGTGTCCTGCCGGGGTGGCTATCCATTCGTCGTAGAGGACAGCACGGTTGCTACCCGGTTGTGTTGTGGGGTCGGCTTTACGCAGGTCTTTCTCGTAGTCCACATTCTTGTCGAATCCGCCACCATGTCCGTAGAGCAGGAAGGCATAGTCGCGAGCAGGCATATCCTCAGCGACAATGTTAATGACGCTGGTAAGCGTCTCCTCGTCATAGAGTGCAAGGTCAGACCATTCCATGCCATAGTTGTCGCTAATTTTGTTAAGGTTGGTGGTGTCGGTCAGTTCGAAGAAGACGAGATCGCCCGGCTTGCCATATTTTCCACCTTTTTTACCATATTTGAAACATACAGCCACACGCACGTCTTTTTGATGCAGATAGGGTTTCATGATTTCCCATGCCGTTTCAGGTTGGTCATCGGATTGTCCTCCTACAGTGCCGTAGAAGATAACGGTGAGGCGGGCTGTGTCCGCTTTCTCTTCTGTTGGATTAACTGGTTGGTAGGGGTTATCATCGACAGAGCAGGATGTAATACCCACAACCATCATCATGGCTGTTGACAGCAAATAAAATAGCTTTCTCATCATTTTTTGTATAAATTGGTTTTACGACTGCAAAATTAATCATTTTTTTCGAAAACACCAAAGATAACCGTCCTTTATATAAACAGGTAATTACAAAAGAGGATGTGATGGCAGAATCTATCACCTGCCATCAAAAGAGATTAGTGTAGAATATTTAAGTCCGCAGACCATTAGGTTTGCAGTTTTTTTTGTTTTTATTCCAAAAAATTGTATCTTTGCAGCCGGAAACTACAAAACAAATCAGATGATGAAACGACTACTACAAACGATGACTGCCGCTATGCTCTTGACGCTACTTGCCGGAAGTGTGCAGGCTATAGAGCGCCAGAAGATTAATTTCAATGCCGACTGGCGACTAGGCATTGGCGATGTGCCAGATGCCGTGGAGGCGACATTTGACGACAGCAAGTGGCAACAGGTTACGTTGCCGTATGCTTTTAATGGCCATGAGGCATTCCGGAAGGATATCGTGGACTTGACAGATACCATTTGTTGGTACAGGAAGACCTTCGAAGTGAAAAATGAAGAAGTGAAAAGTGAAAAGTTCTTTGTAGAATTTGAGGGTGTGCGACAGGGAGCCGACTTCTACTTGAACGGGCATCATTTAGGATTCAGCGAGAATGGGGTGATGGCATGTGGCTTTGACCTGACACCGTATATCAAGGCCGGTGAGAACGTGTTGGCCATACGCTGTGACAATAGCTGGACATACCGCTCTCGCCAGCACAACAGCCGTTACCAATGGAACGACAAGAACTTTAATGCCAACTATGGCGGCATTCCGAAGAATGTGTGGCTACACGTGACGGATAAACTTTATCAGACGTTGCCGCTCTATTCCAACCTCGGTACGACGGGTACGTATATCTATGCAACGGACTTTGACATCCCCAACCACACGGCAGTGATTCATGCCGAGTCACAGGTAAGAAACGAGGATTCGAAGCCACGTACCTTTAACTTCTGCGCTCATGTGCTGGATGCTGACGGCAAGGAAGTGGCACAATTCCACAGTGACCCCATTACCATGCAACCAGGCGAGACGCGCATCGTCAATGCTCAGCAGGCGGTGGAGGGTCTGCATTTCTGGTCGTGGGGCCACGGCTACCTGTACACTGTCGTTACAGAAATGAGAAATGAGGAATTAGGAATGAGAAATGAAGGTGGCGACCATTCCTCATTTGATAAAGTCATCACCCGTACCGGTTTCCGCAAGACACGCTTCGGCGAGGGTAAGATATGGCTGAACGACCGGGTGCTGATGGTGCACGGCTATGCGCAGCGTACCAGCAACGAATGGCCAGGTGTGGGTATCTCGGTGCCTGCATGGTTGAGTGACTACAGCAACGGAATGATGGTGGAGTCTGGCGGCAATCTGGTACGTTGGATGCACGTAACACCATGGAAGCAGGACATTGAGTCGTGCGACCGCGTGGGACTGATTCAGGCCATGCCTGCCGGCGATGCTGAGAAGGATGTGGAAGGGCCTCGCTGGACACAACGTACGGAACTGATGCGCGATGCCATCATCTATAACCGCAACAACCCATCGATTCTCTTTTATGAGAGTGGCAACGAGAGCATCAGCCGTGAACACATGTTGGAGATGAAGGCTATCCGCGACACGTATGACCCGCACGGTGGACGTGCCATTGGCAGCCGTGAGATGCTGGACATTAACGAGGCTGAGTATGGTGGCGAAATGCTGTATATCAATAAGTCGAAAAAGCATCCGATGTGGGCGATGGAGTACTGTCGCGACGAAGGCCTGCGCAAGTACTGGGATGAATGGAGCTATCCTTACCACAAAGAGGGCGACGGTCCACTGTATCGTGGCAAACCGGCCAACGACTACAACCACAACATGGACCAGATGGCCGTTGAGATGGTGCGCCGTTGGTACGACTATTGGCGCGAGCGTCCCGGCACAGGTACCCGTGTCTCATCAGGTGGTGTGAAGATTGTCTTCTCTGACACGAATACACACCATCGTGGCGAAAAACACTACCGCACCAGCGGAGTTGTAGATGCCATGCGCATCCCCAAAGATGCCTTCTTTGTGCATCAGGTGATATGGAATGGTTGGGTAGAGCCTGAGAATTCTCAAACTTACATCATCGGTCATTGGAACTATCCTGCCAACACTGTCAAGCCTGTTTATGTCGTGTCGACGGGTGATGAAGTGGAGTTATTCCTCAATGGCCGCTCTTTGGGTAAAGGCAAACAAAGCTACCGCTATCTCTTTACCTTCGACGATGTGCCTTTTGAACCAGGCACGTTAGAGGCGGTGGCTTCCGACGGTAGCCGCTATAAGTTGGAAACCGTTGGTGAACCTTACCAGCTGAAACTGACGGCTGTAAAGAATCCAGAGGGGACGAAGGCCGACGGTGCCGACATGGTGCTGTTTCAAGTGGAGGTGATAGACAAGCAGGGACGCCGTTGCCCATTGGACAACCGCATGATTCACTTCCAGCTCTGGGGTGAAGGCAAATGGATAGGCAGTATTGAAACTGACGCGATGTCTGTCCCAGTAGAGTGTGGTGTGAACCGTGTGCTTGTCCGTACGACTACGAACGCAGGCAATATTCATCTCTCGGCATATGCCGAGGGTGTTAAACCAGCATATATAGAAGTGAGGAGTGAGGAGTGTGGCGTGAGGAGTGAAGAGTACATGCCACAGCTGACATTGAAGAGCCATTTGGATCATGGCGAGACACCGCTTACCCCATCGTACTCGGAACAGGCCAAAGGTGTGAACATTGTTTCCGCAAAGGCCGGTTATGACCCAGAACATGCCTCGTACAGCTTTGACGACAACGAACTCTCGGAATGGAAAAACGATGGCCGACTCTCCACTGCTTGGATAACCTATAAGCTTGAAAAGAAGGCCATTGTCGATGACATTTGTCTGAAACTGACTGGTTGGCGCCTGCGTAGCTATCCACTCGAAGTCTTTGCCGGCAAGACGCTTATCTGGAGTGGTGAGACAGAACGCAGTCTTGGCTATGTCCATCTGAAGCCCACAAAACGTGTCAAGACTGACGAAATCACTATCCGTCTGAAGGGAGCCGGCAAGGACAAAGATGCCTTCGGTGGTATCACTGAGGTGGCACAGCCTGCTGCAGGAGAACTCGACCTCTTTAAGGCCAAAAACGGTAGCGACACCAAAAGCGAACTCCGTATCGTAGAGATAGATTTGTGCACAAAAATCTAGTTTGTTCGCGGCTTTTTCAATACTCAAAAATCGCGGTTGAGCATCAGTCGATAATCTACGGGCGACATGCCGATGGCGTCCTGGATGCGGCGCTGAAGGGTGCGGACATTGGCGAAGCCTGCCTCTTCGGCAATGACGGCAATGGTGTAGTTGGGCTTTTCGCGCAACAGTCGCAGGGCGGCCAGCGTGCGCAGGTTGTCGATATAGGCTTCGGGCGTACGATGGATGGTCTGATGGCGGAAGAGCTGGTAAAGTCTGGTCATCGAGACACCCAGCATGTCTGCCAGTTGGGTGGGACCAAAATCGGGGCGCAGATGCGGACGATCCTTCTCAACGTGTATCTCGATGAGAGCCATCAGTTGTCCGTCGTCCTGCAGGTCAGCATTACGCTGACGTTCTACGCGAGCCTCCATAATCTCACGGGCCACCTCGGTACGACGGCGCAATTCTACATCATACTCTAACTTTTCAGACAGGTCGAGGTTTCGACTTACCATGCGTACCAATTCGTCTTTCAATCGTTCTACCTCTCCTTTCAGGAAGGCGACCTCGTCTTGTAGCTTCTTGATATCTTCTGCCATCGTTCAATGTTCAACTTTCAACGTTCAACTTTCAATGTTCAACTATAAAAAGTTGTAGGAATCCACTGAGATCGAAGACCTCCTTCACGTCTTCCGACAGATTCTTCAGTATGGCCTTATGGCCGTTGCTGCGTGTATGCTTGAAAATGTCGAGGATAATGCGCAGACCGCTACTCGAGATGTAATTCAGCTCCGTACAGTCAATGACCACATCGCAGTCAGTACGTTCGAATATTGGTTCGAGACTACGTTTTGCCTGGGTACTGGCAGCATTGTCAAGGTCTCCGACGAGGGCTGCTACGAGCCTTCCTGCCTCTTCGTTAATCGTGATGTTCAACATAATCTTATCTGTTTTACTTTTTTACCTTTTTAATTTTCAGCACATTATGTCCGTCTATGCGCTGGTATGCCAAGCCATCAGTCATCTGATGAAGGAACATGATGCCCAAGCCTCCTGGAGGCCGCTCGTCAGCAGGCACAGAGAAGTCTGTGGAAGAGTCGCCCGTCGGATCGAAGGGTTGTCCGTCGTCGTCGATGGTCAGTGTGATTCCTTGTTCGTCGATGACTGTCTGAAGGGTGATGGTGGTGGCCTGCCCATGATTGATGATATTTGCCACAGCCTCTTCTACTGCCAGTCGCAGGCGCTTGCCTTCTCTTCCTTCCATACCTGCCTGTTTCGTTATTTGGGCAATGTAGGGTTCGATACGGGCTATGTCGTCCATCGTGGCACGCATGGAGAGGTGAGAGTTGAGAACTGAGAACTGAGAGGTGGGCTGCCATTTGATGGCCAGCATCGTGATGTCATCGTTCTGTTCTGCATCGCCAGCATGATGGCGCACCTCAGCCTCCATCAGTTCTATCAACTGCTGTGCTGTGTCTGTAGCGTGTTCGCTGACTATTTGCTGTACGCGCTTTCTGCCCAACAACTCTTCTGCGCTGTTCTTGGCCTCGCTCAGTCCGTCCGTATAGAGGAACAACATGTCGCCAGGCTTCAATTGCGTCTGCTGACCCTCATAGCTCCAATCCGACAGCGACCCTACGGGCAGGTTACGCTTGACGTCCAGCGGCTGTCCTGCAATAAGTGGCGCTTCGTGGCCTGCATTGCAATAGTCGAGATGCCCGGTCGTGAGGTCGAGAATGCCCACGAACATGGTGACAAAGTCGCCACCGTTATATTCCTCGCTGAGGTTACGATTCATGGTTTCAACAACCTCGGCAGCACTGTCAACACGGTGTGCTTCGCTGCGGAACATCGCTCTCATGACAGCCATGAGTAAGGCGGCAGGTACGCCCTTGCCGCTGACGTCAGCGATGCAGAACACCAGACGCCCCTCGTGTACGAAGTAGTCGTAAAGGTCGCCACCCACATCGCGGGCTGGTGTCTGCGTAGCATAGAGATTGGAGTCAGAGAATGGCTTTGGCAGCAGGGCCTTCTGTATATCATGGGCAATGGTCAGCTCGCGGTCTACTGCAGCCTTCTGTGCTGCAAATGGGTCAGCGATATTCTTGATCTGACGGCGGCAGAACAGATAAATGGCCAGCAGACCGCCGATCATCGTCAAAAGGATGATGATGTTCAACCGACGTCCATTGTGAAAGATGACCTCCTCGGGTACGACAATGGCACTAATCATTCTTCTTGGCTTGATGTTCTGGTAATAGATCCATGAAGGCACGCCATCGATTTTGACCATTGCCGAGCCTTCCGGGTTCTGCATCATACCGGCCAGGACATGATCATCGAGCGTGTCGGGTGTCTCCTTCACTTCCTCTACAAAGTTCTTGTTGACGATGCGCTGCTTGTCGGGATGGTTGAGATAGACACCATCGTAGGAGAACGAGATATGGTAGGAATGACGGTTGCACCCCTTCTCATCCTGCTCGTGGACCTCCTCCAATTCTTTTATGATACCGTTGCGCATATCCCCTAACGACAGGTCGGAACAGAGCAAGGCCACCGGGCGCCCTTCGCGGTTATGGATGGGAACGGTGAAGGTTTTCAACACACGTGGTTCCTCATTGCCAGCAAACAGTGGACTCTCGTAATAAGGCTTTGTCCAGTCCTGACGGTCTTTCTTGATTTGCTCCTGGAACCAGACATCTGAGAAATAACTGTGATACGTGCTGTCAATACACGACACTCTTACGCTGCCTTTTGAGTTTCTGCGGGCACAGGGAATGAAAAGCCGGCCTTTGCTGGGATAATAGTATGGCTCGAATATCAGATAACAGCAGGCAATATTATCGCTCAAATGGACAATGCGCTCCATGTGGTCGAACATCTTCTCCGGATTGTCAAGGTCTTCCTCTATGTCATGGGCATTGTTCATGGTGGCCATATCCACCAGAGTCGTTATGCGGCGTTGCTCGCCCTGAATCTTGCGCAGAACATTCAGGTAGCGGCCCTGGGCCTCTACGAGCATCGACTCTCTGACGGTGAAATACACCACACCTGTGATGATAGCCATCATCACCAGAACCACCGCCATGATGCGATAGGTAAGCCGTGCTGACAGAGAATTCTGCATTGCTCAGTATATTTGGCGACAAAGATAAATAAAAAAACTGGAAGTTCAAAACTTCCAGCTAATTTTTTCGTATGCAAGTCCTATCGTATCAGTACATTACTGATTAATACTTGCGCTGCACGATTCTTGCCATGACAAATCTGAACAGTTTATCATAGGTGTTATCAAAACCATCGTAGTTCTTGAGACTCTCCTCGCCATACTGGGCAATGTAATCCTTGACAGCTGATGCAATCAGGCTCTCGAATCTGAGTTCTCCTAATATTCTTCTATGTGCGTTCAGTCTCGAATCTACCATCAGGTCCTTGAGAACCTTCTCACAAACACTAAGGGTCTTTACGTTGTCCTCGTGCCTCAGCTTGGCAGCCTCTTCCTCGCTCTGCTTCTTCAGGTTCTCAAAGTAGGCCGTGTTCTTGTCAGTGGCATTGCTGTTGTCGTTCTTCCAGCTGGAGTACTCCCAGAGGGTGATGTCAGAACCGATGGTGAAGGGGCATGAGAACTTACCGAGTTCAATCTTCCAGAGTGACAGCTTGGCACCGACTTCGCCATAGATACCTTCCTTGATGGCTGCGTCGAACTTGAACGGAATCTTCTCCATTGGTGCGAACACCATATCCATCTCACCCATGATCTTCGGACCGATGCTGGCTGTGGGGCCTGCTACGCCACCGATCAGTACGTCTGTGCAGAAGTAGAGTCCTACGCCCGTCTCTGCGTGAATGGTGGCACGTGGGGTGATGAAGCTCAGCTCGTTCTTCTTGATCTCACCGTTGGCGATGGTGCTCCATTTGCCGTTGTACTTCAGACCAACCTCGAACTCTGATGCAAACTCGTACTTCAGGCCTGTGTAGATCTTACCCTCAACGCTGGCGTCGAACTTCAGGTCGAGATGGTTTCTCAGCACGATGGGAACGGGGACACCCATGACGGGGAAGGTGAATGCTGCGCCGGGCAGGTCGCCAAGGTTCATTGTCGATTTGTCGTCGGGAATCTCCAGCTTTCTGCTGCTGCCAACGGTTACCTGGGGATTGAAGGCGAACTCGCCGAAGAGAGCGGTCTCGAAGTTGGTCACCTTCATCTTCTCAACGCTCAGGTTCAGACGGTAGCCAAGTTGGAAGTAAGACTTGCCGGTGACGCTGATGGTGATGGTGTCGGCACTCTCTTTGCCACAGGAGATGGGGAACTTCTTGTCGAGTTTGGGATCGAGCGTGATCAGATTCCACTGGCCACCGACATTCTTAAAGTTGATGCCTTTCTTCATGTCGCCGTCAGCAAAACTCTTACCCAGATTGACGAAGAAATCCTCAATGTCTTGGGGAAGGGTTTCGATGCCGCGTGTCTGTGCGCCCATCACTTCCTCCGGTGTGAAGGTGAGGTTGCCGCTGCCGCCGCCACGGGTCACAGCTTCCATGGGAATGGTGATGGCCATGGGGTGGATCACGTTGTCGTCATCAATATACTGTGCACCATATTCGGCACCTTGGCCAGAGCGTGTGGTTGCTGCCTTGCTGGGGTCTACGTAGAGGGCTGTGCTCAGCTTCAGGTCGCCAGACTGGACGATTTCACCGAGACCAGAGGGAACCACCTCGAGGATGTACTTGTCGCCAACCTTGCGCTGGGCAACGGGGCGGCGAAGGTAACCGAGCTCCTCCTTGCTATGCCAGATACTCAAGGGATGATTCACGAAGTTCTGGATGCCCATCTTGTCAGCGTATGCCTTGCTCACTGCAATCTGAGTGGTGTCGGCATCCAGTATCTCAACGTCGTAAGAAGTAATGAAGTCTTCATACTTCAGTGCGATAGGCTGCTTGATGGCATCGTTCTCGCCAGCAACAATCTCTTGGTTGTTGTCAAGAGGATTCTCGTTTGACAAATCATCGTCTGCACTGCAAGCGGTGAATACGAAACCAAAACTGAAAATACCTGCGGAAAGGATGTTCATGAACATCGACTTTACCAAATTCTTCTTTGTTGTCATAACTCTTATTTTTTTATTGTTAAACATTTTTTTTAATCTCTTGCCGAGTCGTTTTTGACTTTCGACAATGCAAAGTTATGACGATTTTTACCTCGTTCCAACAAATTTTCGGTTTTTCACTCAAAGTCTATGCGACAACTGCCGGTTTTCTGCGACACTGATTTTTTACCCCTCAGAATCTGTCGCATTAGGGGTAAAATGTGATACCAAAACGAAACGGCTACCACCAGTGTATTGAGTGTCAAGCGTCAGGCTGCCTCCCATGAGCTGGACAACACGTTGGCATAGGAACAGGCCAAGGCCAAGGCCATCGGTAAACATGTCGAGCTTGGTGAATTTTTTAAATACGAAGCCGGTCTTATCGGCGGGAATACCTGGTCCTGTGTCTTCTACGGTGAAGCGCACGGCTTCGTCGTCAGCATCAATGTGCATGGTGACACTGCCCTCACGGGTAAAGTGGAGGGCGTTGAACAGCAGTTCGGTGAGCACAATGAGCAGATGATGGCGGTTGGTATTGACCGTGACCGCATCAGATACATGACTGTCCAAGTGCATCTCGACAGCAGGTGTAATGAGGCTGCTGGCATTGTCGAAGGCCTCACGGGCCAGTTCGTTGCAACTGACTATATCGTTGGTGCTGATGGCCTGATGGCTTTCGATGAGCGAGGCGGTGAGCAGCTTACTTACCATGTAGTCAAGGGCATTGGTTTGTACGTACATGGTCTCGACAATCTGCTGCTTTTCATCATCGGGAATCCCCTCACTGTCGTCACGCAGAATCTGTGAGAAGCCGTGAACGATGTTGAGTGGCGTACGTATCTGGTGCGACATGTCCTGCATGAATTGCGTCTTCTGTTCGCTGGCCTCGCGTGCCAACAGGGTGGCCTGTTCCAGTTCCTTGGTACGCTGTTCGGTTTCCTGTCTCGTCTGTTCCGCATCTCTGATGTGCTGGCTGATGCTGCGGCGCATCTGGCAGAAGCTGTTCTGCAGCTGACCTATCAAGTCGGTGCGCTCGCTGTGCGGCAGCGTTTTCTCGTAGTTACCGTCGCCAATCTGTCGCAACTCGGCAGCCAGCAGTCCCAACGGCTGTATGAAGTGTCGCACAATACGCTGACAGCCCAGTGCCAGCAGCAGGAGTCCTATGACGAGCATGGGCAGCAGGATGTAGTTCAGACGGTTGTATCCGCGCAGCATCTCGTTGGAGGGACATACCAGTGCCACGCTCCACTGCGTACCATCCAAGGGGCGATAGAGCACGATGAGCTGACGGCCGTCCAGTTTGACGTCCATGTGGCCTGTACGACCTTTGGTCATCTCGTAGCCCAGTGCCACGACGTCGGGATTCTCCCTGGGGTCGGTGCCAGTGAAGATGGACTGCTTCAGCACCTTGGTGGTGTCAGGGTGTACGAAGTAATGGCCGTCGGCACCCAGCATCATGAAGTAGGAATTATTGTAAGGATGCTCGGCGGTGATGGTCTCTGTCAGATTCTTCAGCGACAGGTCGGTAGAGATGACGCCGATGAACTTGCCCTTCCAGTCGTGCAAGGGCACACAGTAAGAGGCTATCATCTCAGGGCTGGACAGCGTGCCTGCGTTGTAGTCGTCGAAGGGGTCCACCCAGCAGGCGATATTCTTTTGGCGTGGCGTCTTGTACCATACCTTATTATAATAGTCGTAGTCAGCCTCACGTACCGTAGCCACTGAATCCTTCTGACGTTCCTTCTTGTCGTCGATGCGTACGGAATAGGCCGAGAAGCCATAGTCCTCACCAGGATAGTAGTCGGGCTCCATGGTAATGGAACAGCCGTTGACATGTGGATGGTTAGCGACGATGCGGTGCGAGTATTTTAGCAGCGAGTCCTGCTCATGGTTGAGGTTGATGAGCCACAGGATATTTCGCGTGGCCGTCTCTAACTCCAGCATTTGTCCCTTGACACGCAGGGCCGTGTTGTCCAACACATGCGAAGCCTCGTCAATAGCCTCCTGACGGATGATGTTACGCGACTGCCAGTACAGGAATCCGAGTGACAGCGTGAATATCAGCATGACGACGAAGAGAATGTCCAGACAGAGCCTCGTCGACAGCGACTTGCGTATGTGTTTGTGCATCTCTAACATGGGCGTTCCTCCTCTTTCTTATTATTCCTGTCAGCAATGTCGAGCAGGTTGCCCAGCAATTCGGTAGTCGTCTCGGTATATCGGCCAATCTTCTCGGCCATGTGGCTGCACTCCTCAGTATCCATGTCGGCAATATGCTGACGGAAATCACCCACGGTGGCGTGGATACCCTTGACCGCCAGTTCCATGCGGTCGCTCATGTTCAGGATGACGGCATCCTTCATACGGTCAGCCTCGAGGGCTTGGTCGTAGGCCAGCTTCAGATCTTCGTTGCGCTGACGCAGCACGTCGGTCAGGTGGGTGATATGGGCAATGTGCTGGACTATTCGCTCTTGCATCTGCCTGAACGTGTTCTGCACGTAGCCCACCTCGTCGGTGCGGTGACTCATCTCCACTGGCACGTCAAGTTCACCTTCAGCCATGCTACGGGCTTCGTCCACCAGACGTTGCAAGGGACGTAGCTGGCGATGACTGATGAACAGACAGAACAATGCCAGGAGCACCAGACCTATCAGACTGATGATAATAGTATAACGCAACAGCGAATTGTAGGAACTGAAGATGTCGCTCTCCGGACAGACGATGGCTACGCTCCATCCCGCATTCTCGAAGGGATGATAGAAAATGAAGCTCGGATCGCCGTCGACGTGTATGGCACTGTGACCTGCATGGCCCGTCATCATCGATATGGCTGCCAGATGAGCGTCGTTGGTGACGTCGGTGTAGGCCTCTTTGAAGTGTGCCTCATGTTCTTTCAGCGTGTTCTCGGGGTGGATGATGAGGTGTCCGTCAGTACTCATGACCGTAGCATGTGAGTTCGGGAACGGGCGTAGCGAGAGGATGAGGTCGGCAAACCACTTCATAGAGATATGGGCTGACAACACGCCCACCAGTTCACCCTCCTTGTTGTGCAGCGGCATGCCGTAGGATGTGATGAGCGACGTCTCGCCCTGTTCCCTGTCTATATAGGGATCTATCCAGATGGGGGCTTCGTTATGCAGGGGTATGAAGTACCATTTCTCGCGCGTGTAAGGCAGCCTACGTCTGTTCATTGCTGAGTGTATCTTTGTCGAGTCAGAGTGACTGCGGTAGGCAGACACCCCGTAATAAGTGCCATACTTTGGATAGACACCCGGCTCGAAAGCGATGGCACAGCCCAGGATGTGTGGGTTCACTGACACCAGTTGCCGACAGAGGCTATCCATAATCTCCGGCTGGTCCAGTCGTTTCTCTATGGTCCAATGCATGCTACGCGTTGCCGTCTCCACCTCGCTCAGAGTATTATCGATGCGAAGCTCGGTAGTGCGCAACGTCTGACGCGCTTTCTCCATCGCCTCATGATAGATGGATTGGCGGGCATGGTGGAACATGATAAAGAGGGCGGTGACGAAGAGTACAGACACAAATCCGACCACCCACGCAACGATTTGTGTGGTCAGCGAATGTCGTGATTGTTTCTCGGTCAGTCTCTTCATCGGTTGCAAAGTTACAAACTTTTTTGAAACTATCAAGTGTTTTCCCTTATTATTTTAACCGTTTTTGCAATCGTATCGTCCTACGTGCAGTATCTTCCATTTTATTACAATAGCTATACACCAGCCCGTTCTGGCAATGACAAGCATCCTTATTGCATAAACGGCAGCGTCTTAGCCTGCTCCATCATCATATCTGCCACGATATAGTTGGCATCACTTTCTCCATTGATGAGGTCGTAGAGTGATTTTAGACCATCGCGCCCTCCATCATGCTTCAGCACATAGACCAGACAGAGATATTGCAAGGCCGTGTTCGAAGAGAGGATGTCAAGGTCGGTAATGGCCAGTTGTGAGAGTGCCAACTGATAGGCATCGTCACTATTCTCGTCGATGAAGTGCTGTACCTGACCGAGCGTCTCCATCCCTAAGAACTCCAGCACGCGCAGATAAGACATCACCGAAACGGGCCATATCTCTGCCTGGTTGACGGCAGCGATACGCTTATTCAGACGGTCAAACGGATGTAGTTCCAGATAGCTCCGGAACGTGTCGCGCGAGAGTGGCACATCGTCAAGCTTACCATTCTTTACCAGTGCCAGTGTCTGTCGGCGATAGTCGGTTAGGACTGTTCTCAGTCGGCTGAACTCATCGTCCATCAGCTCTGCCATTCCTGCCAACCGGTTGAACTGTCGCAGGTACACGTCGGGAACTTTTACATCGCCTTTGTATCCTGTATCGTGCTCAATGGTAGACCACACGTGCTGAAGGGCTGTACGCATCTGCAACTCAAAGCGCGGACCACCGGTTTTCAGTCGGCAGATGTAGTGCAGGGAGTTGTAGCCGAAGGAGTCCAACTTGTGCAACTTACGCTTATCGACGCTTTCCTGCCAGTCTATGTCGAACACGCTCTTGGCGATGGCCGCCACCTTGTCCACCTCGTCGGTATAGAAGGTGATGACACGCAGTCCTACAAGGTCGGTGATGTCATCGATACTCTTGTATTTCGCACCCTTCAGCTCCAGTTTTCCCGTGAGCGACTTTTCTGTTTTCACGCGGTGCTCCATGGCTGTGATGTAGATATTCTGTTCGCGTAGAGCACGGCGCAACAGGCTACTGGCCTCGTCGGCTAATTGCTGCAGCGTAGGACGCAACTCGCGGTATTGCTGCAACAGCTGTTCGCCATGCGGATCAAGTGATAATTGTTTATCCATCTCGGAACGGAGTTTACTTAAACTCGAAGATATTGCTGAAACCCGTGATGGTGAAGACTGCACGGACATTATCATTGATACCCCGGATATAGACATGCCCGCCTTTGGCCTGGGCGCTCTGCAGTATACCCAAAAAGATGCGCAGACCTGCTGAAGAGATATATGCCAGATCAGTGCAATCGATGATGATGTCTTTACCCTCCACGTCGTTCAGCGGACTCATTACCTTTTCGGTTTCTGCGGCAGCAGCTGTGTCGAGATTACCTTCCAGAATGGCAACTACGTTGCCGTCGATTTCTTCAATTCTTACGTTCATAATCTTATTTTTAATTATCAATTGTCAATTGTCAATTATCAATTTTTATTTAACTTCTTCCTCAGCGTCAGCACATTGAGATTGTCTATGCGCTCATAGTTGATGGAATCCATGTTTTGACGAATAATGTGGATGCCCAGTCCACCGATTTTCCGCTCGTTGGCTGAGAGTGTGGTGTCGACTTCCGACTGAACGGTGGGATCGAAAGGCTGACCGCAGTCGATGATGGTGAACTTCAGGCGCACATCGTTGGATGCGGCTTCGATGGTCACGTCGCGGTGGCCCCCCTCGTTCCCCCCGAAGGAGGGAGGATAGGCGTATTTCATCACGTTGACAACTGCCTCTTCGACGGCCACCTTGATACTCATGGTGGTGGGTTCGTCGAAGCCCACACTCTGGCAGACCTCTTCGACAAAGGCATTCAGTCGCGGCACCTCTTGCAGGTCGCAGGGCAACACAAGGCTCTTGCGCATCCTGACATCGCTCTGCTGACGGATATACTGGACGGCCATCATGGTCAAATCGTCGCTCTGCTCGGCATCGCCCACAAACTCGTGGACGGCATCGGTCATCTGTGCGATGAGTTGGCGGGGCTCCTGTTGCCCGTGCGAGAGAGCCTGGAAGGCCACATCGTTGACACGCTCCATCTGGAACTGCTCATAGTTGGCATTCATAGCTTCGGTCAGTCCGTCGGTAAAAAGTAAGATGGTGGTACCAGTGAAAATCTGTGCCTCCTGCAACGTGTATTTCCATGATGGCATAAAACCAACGGGGATATTTGCATCGCACGGCAATTCGCCCACGCCGGCACCGACGAGCAACGGCGCATCGTGACCGGCGTTGCAGTAGTGCAGTCGGCCTGTGGGCAAGTCGAGCACACCGACAAAGAGGGTCACAAACATGTGGGTCTTGTTCATGTCGGCAATCGCCTTGTTCATTGTCATCACAATACGGTCGGGCATCGACTCGTGGGCCGAAACAGTGCGGAAAGTAGAACGCGTGACGGCCATGAAGAGCGAGGCGGGCACACCCTTGCCTGACACGTCGCCGATGCAGAAGAAGAGCTTCTCGTCGCGGAAATAGAAGTCGAACAGGTCGCCACCAACCTCTTTGGCAGGGGTCAGCGAGGCATAAAGCTGTACGTCGTCGCGGTCTTCACGCGTCGGGAACTTCTCGGGCAACATGCCCATCTGTATATCGCTGGCTATGCGGAGGTCGCTTTCTATCGAAGCCTTCTGGGCGGTGGTGTTCTTCAGTTCTTCGATGTATTTCACCAATGACTGCTGCATGTTGCCGAACGAGTGGCTCAGCTGGCCTATCTCGTCGACACGCTGGAAGTCGGGTAATTCGGCATCGAACTGTCCTGAGGCGATGGTCTCTGCCTCGTGGGCAAGACGTCGCAAGGGTTTCAGCTCACGGGTGATAATGCGGATAAACAGGTAGAGCATCAGTAGCAAGCCCACAAGGACAATGGCTCTGACACTGTTGCGCAGACGGTCGAAGCCTCCGAAGATGTCGCTCTCAGGACAGATGATAGCCATCGAGCAGCCTGTCTGTCCGAGTGGTTTGTAGAACACATAGCTGTCCTTGCCATAGATATTCATATGTTTCATGCCCTCCTCGCCACGTTGCATCGCATAGCCCAGGGCTGTCATGGCTGTGTCGGGATGCTCGAGGGTCTGTGTGAAGATGGTCTGACGGGTAATCTTCGTCGTGTCGGGATGTACAAAGTAAGTACCTCCACGCCCAATCATAATGCTGTAGGAGTTAGGATAAGGCTTGACCGCAGAGATGGTCTGCGATAGCCATGAGATAGAGAGGCTGGTATTGATAACACCTATCACCTCTCCTTGTTTGTTCTTGATGGTCTGACAGTAGCTGGTCACCATCTCGCTGGTGTTGGTGGCTACGTCGAGGTCCATATATGGTTCTGTCCAGCATGGCTTTCCAAGCAGTTGGGACATGAGATACCAGTCGGCAAAGAAATACTGGTAGTGGTCGCTGCCCCCCTGTATGGTACGTAGCGAGTCGCCTATATGTTTGGTGTAGGCAGAGAAGTAGCGCCCTTTGTCCTTAAAATAGTAAGGTTCGAAGGCGATGGAGCAGTTGTAGAAGTCTGGATTGTTCTGCAGCATGCCCCTGCTATAGACAAACATTGAGTCGGCCTTATCGGGATGGCGCTCCACTAGCCACTTGGTCATGTTCGATGCCACCTCCACACGGTTCAGAATACCCTCTACACGCAGCGAGGTCTTATCCAAAATCGTCGTAGCGCGGCTGATAGCCTCCTGGCGCACAGCCTCACGCGACTGATAGAACAGGAATCCGAGGGCGACATTGAAGATGATGGCGGCAAAGAACACCACCCACAGGCTGACCCTGACGGAGAGTTTGCGACGGATATATGTGAAAATCTTACTCATAATTGTCAATGTTCAATGGTCAATGGTCAATAAGTTCATTGTACGTCACTTCGCGACTCAGCATCTGGTTCTCCACCATCAGCTGACTGGCTTTTCGCACCATGTCGGGACGCAGCCGAAACTCGCGTTTCTTCGATTCGCGGTCCACCTGCAGACGCAGCACCTCCTTAAGCATCAGCCGCTGCATGACGCGGTTTGTGGCGATGTGATTCTTGTCGACATACTGCATTACAATGTCTAACGCCTCTTGCGGGTGTGCAGCGGCCCACTCCCATCCTTTTCTGCTGGCCTGGGCAAAGCGGTGTGCCTGCTCTTTGTGCTTGGAATAATATTCGCGGGTCATATAGACGCCATCCTCCTGCACATTGTAGCCGTGATCACAAAAACGATAGACGTTCTTATCGGTCATCTTAACGCCCGCCTGCACCAGTTGATAGTACTCGTTATAGCTCATAGCCAGTGTAGCATCAAGGGCACCGGCCACAAACAGATTGACGTTTTGGGCGAAGCGTATCCACTGATAGTCCAGATGATCTTTAATGCTCATGCAGATGGCCAACTGACCGAAGCCGACACTCCATATACCCACACGGGCTCCCTTTTGTGTTAACGGATCCTTGTCGCGGGCAGAGACAATAACCATCGCATTGTTCATCGAAGTCTGAAGGATGTTGACCAGGGGGATACCGCCATCCACAATCTCCATCGCTTGACAGAGTTGTAGCGTCGTGGCCTGACACTCGTTATTGCGCAGGCGAGTCATGGCGGGCTGAGTGGATGACGGATGTTCTATTCGAACATTCACCCCCGCCTCGCGGTAAAAGCCTTTTGTTTCGGCCACGTAGTAGCCTGCGAACTGGGCCTGCGCCGTCCATTGCGGTGTGAATACAATGGTCTCATTCTGTGCTATCATAGTCTGAGCCATTGCCATCATTGCAATGAATAGGTATAATGTCTGTTTCATTTTCCGAATACTTGATTAATGAGTTCCTCGAACTCCTTGTATGCGAAGGTGTCGCGGAGTTCACTGAGCGCACCCGCCAGTCCGCGGTAGTGCCACTCGTGGTCTTTGGGGTCCTTGGCGTGGAAAAGGTCCCACAGGGCATCGCCCTGCTGGGCATAGTCGCGGGCGATTGCCCGCATATTCGAGAGCTTGTCGCCGAGAGCCACGATCTTGGCATCGTGCGAAGCACTGGCAATACGATCGACGGCTGCCTGCTTGCGGGCACGCCAGTTTTCTACGCTATCACGTCTCTGATGAGGCTCATCGCTCTCTACAGCAACAAACGAGGCTACACGTTCGCCGAATTCTGTGCGAATCTGTTCGATGGTAACGTAAGTATCCTCCACGGTGTCGTGCAGGGCTGCAGCGGCCAGCAGTTCCTGGTCGGATGTCATCGTGGCCACGATTTCCACAGCCTCCATCGGATGGACAATATAAGGGAACCCCTTGCCGCGACGCTCTGTCCCGGCATGGGCGCGAACCGCAAAGATGATGGCGCGGTCCAACAGTGTGGTGTCTAAGGGGCTGTTTGCCATAGTTTATTTCATTATTGAGATTTATCATTACTTTTGTTAGTAGGAGGTATTGACCCTGCAAATTTACTCATTTCCCTTCAAAACGCCAAACGTTTTCCTGAAAAAAAAGTGAGGGTCATGGTTGACTCTCACCTTCTATGTATTCTTCCAGGAACATGTGTTCACCATCATAGACGGCATAGGTGAACTGACTGATCCAGTCGCCCAGAATCATCATTCGTGCCTTATGTCCTTCTGCTTCTACGGGACGGGCCAGTTTGATATCGAGTTCTATATGACGGTGTCCGAAGATGAAGTAGTCGATATTAGGATGATCTTGGATATACTTCTTGGCATAGAGCACCAGATGCTCTTTATCCTCACCCAGATAGTAAACATCGTCGTTCTCCTTGTGCTTGATATAACTATGCTTGGCCCAAGTCAATCCAAAACTCATACCCCAACGGGGATGGAGAGCGGAGAAGAGCCATTGGCACACCTTATTATGGAAGATGGCACGAATAACCTTGAACGACTTGTTGGGGTCGCCCATACCATCGCCATGAGCCAAGAAGAACTCATGACCATAAATCTCCGTCGTCTCTGCCTGCTTATGAAGAATGACACCACACTCCTTGGCCAGATATTCGTAGGCCCAGATGTCGTGGTTGCCCGTAAAATAATGCACCTCGACACCCATATCCGTCAGTTCCGACACTTTACCCAAGAAACGGGTAAAGCCCTTAGGCACCACATACTTGTATTCGTACCAAAAGTCGAACATGTCGCCCAACAGGTAGATGGCTGCAGCCTTCTCCTTGATACTATCGAGGAAGCGCACCAATCTGCGTTCCTGCATGCGTTGGTGTGGAACAGCAAGTGAGCCAAGGTGGGCATCGCTGAGGAAATAGACGTTCTTCATCACTTCTTACATCTTACTTCTTACATCTTACATTAGTCAAATCCCAGTTCGACTCTCGCTTCTTCGCTCATCATCGACTGGTCCCATGCAGGTTCGAAGACCAAGTTGACAGTGGCACCCTTGATGCCATCAACAGATTCGACCTTCGTGCGTACATCTTCTAATATAAAGTCGGCAGCAGGGCAGTTGGGAGCTGTGAATGTCATATCCAGCTCCACACTGCTGTCTTCCTGGACATCGATCTTGTAGATCATGCCCAAGTCATAGATATTGACAGGGATCTCAGGATCATAGACGGTTTTCAGCACGTCGACAATCCTTTCTTCCAATTGTGTCTTCTCTTCCTGCGTCATTTGTCGTGCGGTAGCAATTTTTTCACTGTTCACTATTCACTTGTCACTAGCTACGTTTACGCAGCGCAAAATGGTGTCGACCACCGTCTGCGTCTGCTCCTTACGACCCAGCGTGATGCGGAGGCAAGACTCCAGGCCTTTATCAGACATGAACTTAATCTTGTAGTCCTGTATCTTCAGGGCCTGCATCAACTTGTCCTTAATCTCAAGCGGGTACTTGATGAGGATGAAGTTAGCCACACTCTTATAAACCTTGAAACCAGGCAGGTTGCCAAGCTCCTTCTTATACAACTGGCGTCCCCACTCCATGTCGTCAGCCACGTGGCGGTAGTGCTCGTCGCTGTCGAGAGCAGCCAGTGCCACAGCCTCTGAGAAGCGGTTGTAGCCTAAGTACTTGTTGACGTAGCTCAGGAACTGGTCGTGACCCTTACCGATGAAGCCAAAGCCACAACGCAGACCGGGCAAGCCATAGAACTTGCTGAGTGTACGCGAGATGATCAGGTTCGAATACTTGTTGACCAGCGGAGCAATATATGCAGTATCCGTTGAGATAAAGCTGGCGTATGCCTCGTCAATCAGTACCATCGTATCGCTTGGGATGTTCTCCATGATACGGCCTGTCTCTTCAGGTGTAAGGCCGTTTCCCGTTGGGTTGTTGGGCGAAGCCAGCAGCAACATACGAGGATGTACACGGTTGGTGTATTCAATGACCTCGTCAACATCGTATGCGAAGGTGTCCTCCATCTCGTGCAGGGGATACATCTCGAAGGTACCGCCACACTCCGATGCCACACGGTTATAGTACCACCATGAGAACTCAGGAATCAGGATCTTGGTGTTAGGTTCCTTGGCACCGTCCTGGCTATTGATACTGAGGAAGTAGTGGATAGCATTCTTCAGCATATCCTCACCACCGTATGTCAGCAACACCTGCTCTTCGGGTACATTATAGATTTCACTTACACGCACACTAATCACACTCTTCTTTCCCTCGTCATAGATACGGGTGTAGAAGCACAACGTCTTAGGATCAAAATTCTTAATAGCGTCAACCACCTTCTGGCTGGGCTCAAAATTAAACTCGTTTCTGTCGAGAAAGTTCATTTGTTTTTCCATAATTATATTATCTTTTCTTTTTTGTTTTCTTATTTTAATCGCATCAATAGGATGCCAACGATAATCCAGATGATTTCACGCACACGGCAGATGATACTGACAAAGATGCCTAATGCAGCAGACAAGCCCAGTGCTGCAATAGACAGTACGAAGCCACCCTCCTGAACACCCAACTGCATGGGCAGGAATCCTATCAGGTTGGCAAACAGCGTGGTAAAAGCCACTATCAGGATGGAGTGTAGATAGGTAATTGTAATACCATCGAAGCCACCACCGTTGTCAATGCCAAAGAGTAGCAGCATAAACAATACTTCAGAGCTCTGCACCACACGCGAAAAGTATTCCAGCACCAGACTCTTATAAAAGGCTTTCTTGTCCTGTCCGTGCAGAGAGGCTATCTGTTTATCGATATTCTCTATAGCCTCAGCATGACGGCCCCAGAAACGCAGCGTCCATTTCTTCAGTCCTGGGATATGAGCCACTACGCCCAACACATATTTCACCAATCCATTACGATAGCCTTTCGAGAACAGGTAGAATGCCAAGAGG
The DNA here is from genome assembly GCA_946404405.1 of uncultured Prevotella sp. GTDB lineage: Bacteria > Bacteroidota > Bacteroidia > Bacteroidales > Bacteroidaceae > Prevotella. The sequence continues at coordinate 7,597 of CAMJDL010000002.1, read as the reverse complement.
CAGAATACCACAATGATGCCCAATACCGTTCCTATAAACGTGTTAATAGGCAGGTCGCCTGCAAAGACTAATGCCAAATAGATGAAGATGCTGATGAACCAGAACCAGAAGTGGGCAAAGAAGTGCATCATAGCATAGAGGATAACACTCGACGTGGCATGCTCCTTATCAATATCCTTCGACAGTTCCATGATACGATAGGGCTCACCACCCAAGCCGCCTACTGGTGTGGCATAGTTCAGCGCATAACCCGTAATGGTGAGACGGTAGATACGCCAAAACGACACTGGTGCCTTACCACCCAGATTACCTTCTATGGTGGCTTGCCAAGCCAGTGCATTCAGTCCATAGACCAAGAACCACACGCCAATAATCGGTATCAGCCAGTAGCCGGCATGGCACAGATGCTGCCATAGCTCGACGAAGCTCACGTCGAACGTAAACAGCATAACCACCACAGCCACTACGCCTATGATGAAGAACAGATTATTGAGTCGTTGCTTAGTCCAAACCATGCTTTACAGTTTATCGGCAATACGCTTGCAGAATGATTCGTGACGATGATTGACATAACACGCCAACAGACCCATAGCGACGATTTCCCATATGAAGTTCATCACAGGCACATCGAGCAGACAGAACAGAAACAGCCAGAACGAACGGAAATTGAAGGTCAGCAGACCATTCCAGAAAATAACAGGCAGTGAGGCATCATGGAACTCCTGACGTACAGACTCAGGCATGTTGTCAGTACTACCAAACTTCTCACGGATTTTCTGCATCAGGCGTTGGAACTGAGGGGTACGTTTCTCCTGCTTCTTGGTGTAGTCGATATATGACTTCTGGAAATAGCGCTCCACAGCAGGAGTGTTCTCGTCCATCTGGTCGTAAATCTCCTGTTGACGCTTGGAATTGTCCAATTCAGAACCCTTCTCACCTTTCAGGAAGAACAGATGCACCTGGATATAGTAGTCGGCCAGACGCTGTTGACCTGCCAGTCCTGCAATACCAGAAATCAAGCCCAACACATAGACCACAACCGTTGCTATTAGCACATTCTCTGGCGTGTCTTCAATGCCCAGCCATCCGAATTCCAAGTCGTGATGGATATAGAAGCGATAAACCAGCACATGATAGATGGGGATAAACCAGGCAAAGCCTGCCACACCATCGAGTATACGGCCCAGTCGGCTCTTCTTACCCGTCATACGAGCCAGCTGTCCGTCCGTACAGTCGAAGATATCAGCCAGACAAAGCAACAGGATGGCAATGATATTCATGACGAGTCCCCATGTGCCTGAATAGTAGAAACTACCACAGCCAAAGAAGATAGCACTGGCAGCACCAATAAACATGGAAAGAATGGTGACCGTATTAGGATGAATGTCAAGTTTTGCAAACAGCACGGCCCAATAGTAACAGAAAGGGCGTACCACATGCAAATCGAGCCAGTCCTCTGTCTCAACTGATTTCAGAGTCTTATTTAAATTCTCGTTCATTTTTCGTATTTTTATGCGATTCAACCTGCAAAGGTACGAATAAGCGAGAACAATACAAAATAAAAAAACAATTTTTTAATTTTTATTGCCGAGCGAGAGTACCTTCTTGCAAAGCAAAAAGGTACACAAAAACCACACTTCTCGTTTGTTTTTAAAGTTAAAAACATAAAAACGAGCCTTTTAGAGGCTATTTCTTAATGAAATAGCGGAAAAACAGGCCATAAACCACCGCTAAGGTAACCCCAGTACTGTTAGCAGCCATGTCGAGCCACTCACCACCACGATAGGTGGTACAGTACTCTTGAAGCAATTCGATAACACCACTCATCAGGATTGGCAACAGCCACGCATAAATAAAGAGTTTTTCGCCATCTAATGTCAAGTGTTGACGGACATATTCCGTCCATATCACACAACATGTACCACCATACATCACGATATGTGTCCATTTGTCAACAAACGGGACATCATCTAAGCCTTTCATCTCTGGGAACGGTAAGAACGATAGTATCCATATCAGCACAATACAGCAAGTACTGAAGGGATATTTCTTGGCAATTTGCACGGTTTTTTGCAGAATATCTTTCATTTCGGTTGCAAAAGTAAGAATTATTTTATACTTTTGCAAGCGATTATGAAGAATTCTGAGATGGCTAAACTGGAAAGAGCGAATTTTGGCAGCAAACTGGGTGTCATTCTGGCTACCGCAGGCAGTGCTGTCGGACTGGGTAACGTATGGCGTTTCCCCTATATGGCTGGAGAGAATGGTGGTGCAGTATTTATTATGATATATATTGCATGTGTCTTGTTACTGGGTATTCCCTGCATGATTAGCGAATTCATCATCGGACGCCGGGGACGTGCCAATACGGCCCGTGCCTATCGTAAACTGGCAGGCAAAAGCCCATGGGCCCTCATTGGCTATATGGGCGTACTGACTGGATTCCTGATTACTGGCTATTATGCAGTGGTGGCTGGCTGGTGCCTGCAGTATATCTGGGCTTCACTGATTGGTCACATGACTGGTTCACCAGAATACTTCCAACAGTATTTTGCTTCGTTGGCATCCGACCCCGTCAAACCTGTGCTTTGGACGGTTATCATCTTAGGTATAACCTACTTGATTATCGAGCATGGTGTACGTGACGGTATCGAACGGGCTTCGAAACTCATGATGCCTACCCTATTCATCCTGCTGCTCGTCATCGTCGTCGCATCATGTATGCTGCCTGGGGCCGAGAAGGGCATCAACTTCCTTTTTAAACCAGACTTTACAAAGATTAACGGCGACGTCTTCTTAGCGGCCTTAGGCCAGTCGTTCTATTCGCTCAGCATAGCGATGGGCTGTCTCTGTACATACGCCAGCTACTTTTCAAAACATACAAACCTTACCAATTCAGCCGTCCAGATAGCCGTCATCGACTGTATGGTAGCCATCTTGGCAGGACTCATGATATTCCCTGCCGCTTTTGCCGTAGGCGTCAATCCTGATTCCGGGCCGTCACTCATCTTCATCACGCTGCCCAACGTCTTCCAGCAGGCTTTCAGCACGATGCCTGTCGTGGGCTATCTGGTGTCGTTGTTGTTCTTCGTCCTGCTGTCATTAGCCGCACTGACGTCGCTCATGTCCCTTCACGAAGTCTCTACGGCTTTCTTTCAGGAAGAGATGGTTATCACACGTAAGAAGGCAGCACTCATCGTCACCATATCAACAACGATCATCGGTGCCATCTGCTCGTTGTCGTTAGGCGCTGTTGACTGCTTCTCATTCTTAGGAAAGACACTGTTCGACTGGTTCGACTTCATTACAGGCCAGATATTCCTGCCCGTCGTGGGCTTCCTGACATGTATCTTTATTGGCTGGTTCATGCCACATAAAATTGTGCGCGACGAGTTCACCAACTGGGGCACATTGCGCGGACGTTTCTTCCACTTCTATCTCTTCCTGATTAAGTACATCTGTCCGTTAGCCATACTATTCATTTTCCTACACCAATTAGGCTTATTACATTAAGATCATGATGAATGAACGCGGTAATTTTGGCAGCAAATTAGGCATTGTACTGGCAACGGCAGGCAGTGCCGTCGGACTGGGAAACGTCTGGCGATTCCCCTATATGGCTGGCGAGAATGGCGGTGCGGCATTTATCCTTATTTATATAGCCTGCATCCTGATCTTAGGTGTGCCGGGTATGGTCAGCGAATTCATCGTGGGCCGTCATGCACAGGCCAATGCTGCCGCTGCCTACGACAAGCTCTCGGGTGGGCGCCCTTGGCGACTGGTAGGCTACTTAGGTATTCTGACCTCAACCATTATCCTGGGCTTTTATGCTGTCGTGGCAGGCTGGTGTCTGCAATATCTGTATGCCTCGATAGCTGGTCAGGTCACTGGCGATGCCGACTACGTCAAGAACTACTTCGTCCAGTTTTCAAGTCATCCCTGGCGTCCCCTGCTTTGGGGTGTTGCCTTTGTACTGATGACCCATCTGGTCATTGTTCGTGGCGTACGGAAAGGTATCGAACGGGCTTCGAAGCTGTTGATGCCCATACTGTTAGTGCTTTTATTCATCCTGATGGTGGCATCGTGTATGTTGCCTGGCGCGATAGAGGGTGTGCGGTTCCTGTTCCAGCCCGATTTCAGCAAGCTCTCCAGCAGTGTACTGCTTGAAGCATTGGGGCAGGCATTCTTCTCGCTGTCATTAGGCACAGCTTGTCTCTGCACATACGCCAGCTATTTTTCTCGTGACACAAACCTTTTGAGGTCTGCTGGTCAGATAGCCCTGCTCGATACATTGATAGCCATTCTTTCAGGACTCATGATCTTCCCTGCGGCTGCCTCCGTAGGCATCAGTCCGGACTCTGGTCCTTCGCTCATCTTCATCACACTGCCCAACGTGTTCCAACAGGCCTTTGCCGCCATGCCCGCCGTTGGCTACGTGGTCAGCGTCATGTTCTATGCCCTGTTGGTGTTTGCGGCGCTTACGTCTACCATCTCCATGCACGAGATTGGTACGGCCTTCTTTACCGAAGAACTGTCATTGCCGCGTCGTCGTTCAGCGTGGGTTATTACCATCATCGCCTTTGTCATCTGTATCGTTTGCTCACTGTCTGTTGGGGCAGTACCCGACTTACAGCTGATGGGACGCTCTGTGATGGATTTCTGCGATGCACTGACTGCCAACTTCATGTTGCCCACGGGTGCCATGCTGACCTGCCTGTTTGTGGGCTGGTATATTCCGCGACAGGTGGCTCACGACGAGTTTACTAACTGGGGCACTCACGGACAACGCATCTTCAACGTCTATCTCTTTGCCGTGCGCTACGTCTGTCCGCTGTGTATCATCCTTGTATTCCTCCATCAGTTAGGTATTATATGATACGCAACGACCGTAAGATAGCTATTGCACTCCTGCTGCTGGCTGTGGCCTTCGCAGCATTCTTCTGGCAATTTGGCGACTACCATGCCAACCCCCAACAGATGGCTTCCGATAGCATCCTTGGTCAAAGGAATGCCCATCACGCCAACCGTCCTGTCCAGTATTACGCGACTGAATCGCGTAACACGGAGCGTTTCCCTTTCGACCCTAACACGGCTGACAGTACCCAACTGTTGCGTCTTGGCTTGCAACCCTGGCAGGTACGTAATATTTATAGGTATCGCGCAAAGGGAGGCATCTATCGTCAGAAGGAAGACTTTGCCCGTCTCTATGGTCTCACCGTCAAGCAGTATCGCGAATTGGAACCATATATCCGCATCTCTGATGACTACTTGCCTGCCTCTACACTGGTGGGCAAGCGCCAGCAAGTGGAACGCGACACTGTGCGCTATCCTGTCAAGATACAGGCCGACGAGCATGTCATTCTGAACACTGCCGATACAACACAGCTGAAGAAGGTGCCTGGCATTGGTTCCTACTATGCCAGCGAGATTATCCGTCACGGGCAACGACTGGGTGGTTACGTCAACGTCGATCAGTTGGACGAAATCGAGGACTTCCCACAGACCTCCAAGCAGTATTTTGTGATTGCCAACGCACACCCCAGACGAATGAACATCAATCGGCTCACACTTCAGCAGTTGCGCCGCCATCCGTATGTTAACTTCTATATGGCCAAAGCCATCACCGACTATCGCAGACTGCATGGCGACATCAAGAGCCTCAATGAGTTACGCCTCAGCAAGGATTTTACCGACGAGGTTATTCATCGACTTGAACCCTATATTGAGTATTGACAGCTATGAGTCCCCTTCCTCGATTCCTCGTATGGCTAAGCCGCATCCATAAGTGCCAGGGATTTGGCATCCAGTCGCCTACCGACTTCAACTTTGTTCGTTCGGTGGTCAACGAGCACGATGCCTATTATGCCTACGATGAAATAATAGAAGAGAACTGGCTGCAACGCAAGCTGGGTGAACTCTATTTTCGTGTGACTAACTGGCGCCAACCTGCCACAATACTGACTAACGACTATCAGCCTTGGTTTCAGAATGGTTGCCGTTCGGCACATATCGTTTCCGACTTAGGCAACGAACCACTCCAGTTGGCGCGTATCGATATAGAGCAACATCAACAGCTTGAGCAGCTCTACGCCCACTGCAATCAGCAGTCCGTCATCATTGTCGAAGGTATTTACCGCGACTGGCAGACTTGGCATGCTATCGAGCACGACACGCGTACAGGCACCACCTTCGACCTCTACTATTGTGGCATCGTGTTCTGCGATACCCAGCGTTACAAGCATAACTATCGTATCAATTTCTAAACACGACCTATATGAAGATTACAAAAGTTTATACCCGCACAGGCGACAAGGGACTGACCTCACTCGTTGGAGGCCAGCGCGTATCGAAAGCCAGCGCCCGTCTGGAGGCCTACGGCACCGTCGATGAACTCAGTTCACATCTCGGACTGCTGGCATCACTACTGCCTGCCGACAGTCACGAATATCAGATGGTCATTCGCATCCAAAACTGCCTGTTCAACGTGTGCACCAATCTGGCTACCGACCAGTCGCAGACACCCCTCTACCCTTCTGCCCATCTGCCCGAAGGTGAGATAGAGCTCTTGGAACACGAGGTCGACACCATCATGCACGAGTTGCCCGAACGTCAGGGCTTCATTCTTCCCGGTGGATGTCGTGAGGCCTCCCAAGCACATGTCTGCCGTACCGTTTGTCGTCGTGCCGAACGTTGCATTGTGGCCCTTGCTGAAGATGCTGTTGTGTCACCAGAAGTGCAACAATATGTCAACCGATTGAGCGATTATCTGTTCGTTTTGGCCAAAAAGTTGAATTTTCTTCAAGGAATAGAAGAAAAATTATGGAAGAATGCTTGTAAATAAGAAAAAAAATAGTACTTTTGCGGGCAAATTCAAACTATAATAATTAAGACTATGTATTGGACACTTGAATTAGCTTCAAAATTGGAAGACGCTCCCTGGCCCGCAACCAAGGACGAATTGATAGATTACGCTATCCGCTCCGGCGCTCCCCTCGAGGTGCTGGAGAACCTTCAGGAAATAGAAGACGAGGGTGATATTTACGAGAGTATCGAAGAAATATGGCCCGACTATCCTACTAAGGAAGACTTCCTATTTAACGAGGATGAGTACTGATCATTTAATTCGGCTTAGAAAAGCGTAACTAATTGAAAATAAGCAGCATGGATAAATCACCAAGATTTTCCATGTTGCTTTTTTCGGCCATTTTAGGCCAAATAAAATGATCAAAAAATGAAATTTAGCCTCAAAATGAAAATAAAATGATCAATAATCTGTATTTTTCAGGATGGCATGGGATAGAAAATACCATCATTATGCGATTGCACATATGCCAAAAAAGAAGTACCTTTGCCGCCGGATAAAAGGATAAGATTATGAATTTCGTTTTTATATCGCCACATTTTCCGCATACCTACTGGAACTTCTGCCAGCGGCTGAAGCAGAACGGGGTGACGGTGCTGGGCATTGCCGATGCGCCGTATGAGAGTCTGCCGCACGAACTGAAGGAGTCACTGACGGAGTACTATCGCGTGGGCTCGCTGGAGAACTACGACGAGGTGTATCGTGCCGTGGCCTATCTGGCCTTCCGCTACGGGC
>CAMJDL010000001.1 GCA_946404405.1 uncultured Prevotella sp. | reverse complement strand
ATGTGGGATAGTCGTCAGCGCGCAATACTCTTGTCTGGAAACCAGGCATACGCATTCCGCCACCCTGTTGTCCCATGAATTCAAGGTTGCTCGTAGTAAGAATACATGGCTTGGTATGTCCGTCAGCCAGCAAACGGTCGGCAATAGCATCGGCACCGCCCAGCTTAAACCAGCTCTCCATCGTATCGTTCTCACCAGGTACCAGTTGTATCATGACAGGCATGCCAGGCTGACCTTGTCCTATTGTGGCAGACATATACCATGCTTCCTGACGGTCTACGTCATAGCCTGTACGACCATGAGGTATATCACCCATCTGGGCGAAATTGAAGGGACCGTAAGGATTGTCGGCAATACTGTATTTGAAGCCACGATCGGGCGAAAGCAACATATTCTGTGGGTCAGCCACGCGAGTACCATCAACGATGAAGCAGTACTTGAAGGTCTCCGTGACAAAGTCGGTCATCGTTACAGACCAAATACCATCAGCATCCTTAGTCATTGCCAGATTCTCAGGCAGAATTTCACACTCCAGTTCAACCTTCTGGGCATCAGGTGCCTTCATACGGAAAATGATGCTGTCCTGAGAATACTCAGGCGAAAGAATAGGTCTGGGGAAGAGACGAGCCATCACGCCTGGTGTAAACTGCTGTTCCTGACCGGTCTTGGCAGGAGTGGGCTTTCCGTCCTTCATAGCAGCCTCAGCAGCCTTCTTGTTGAACAGCAGAGGCAGGGACTTGGAAAGGAAATATTTGGCATTCATCCATGTATGGCCGAACTTGTCGTTAGTGAACTCCTTGACATTACGGATACCTTTCTGATCGAGGAACTCCATATAGTCGCGAGCGTTACCATAGAGGAAATCGTCTGTACCTACGCCAAGCCAGAACAGGTGGATCTTCTTATTCGTATCAGCGGCATTGTCGTAGACGTTGGGGATATCTGTCGAAGTGAAAGAACTGTACGAGCAGAGGTACGAAAACTTGTCAAGATTCGAGAGACCGTTGAAGAGCGCCTGATTACCACCACGCGAGAAACCGCCAATAGCACGGCTGTCGCGATCGTTGCGAGTACGATAGTTTTTCTCAATATATGGCATCAGGTCTTCAATTAAATCCTTGCTGAACACATCGCCACCGAAGCGTGTCTGAGGTTGTCCGGAAGCGCCATCGGCTTTCACAGGCTTCAGTTTAGACGGGTTACCGTAGGGTAATACAATAATCATCTCCTTGGCAGCCTTGTCAGCCAACAGATTGTCCATGATGTAGTTTACGCGTCCAACCTTGTAGTATACCTCTTCCGTATCCGTCGTACCACTGATGAGGTAGAACACCGGATAACGCTTCTGGTAATCCTGCATATAGGTAGGGGGCAGATAGACTACTGCCTGATTGGTAGCGCCCAAACTCTTGGAATAATAATGCACATACTCCAGGCGTCCGTGAGGCACATCGCGGATGTCATGAGGCAGTGTGCCGTCGCCAGGGATTTCAAGCAGGCTGTTCTTGAAGCCCTCGTTGGGGAAATACTGCGGATTTTCAGGATCCATCACACTCACACCGTCAACGATGAAGCAGTAAGGATACATGTCTTTTGCAACGGGACCAAGTGTCACCGTCCATGTGCCATCAGCCTGGCGCGTCATGTCCTTCTGGCCGGCAAACTGCACATCGACCTTCACCTGCTTGGCTGTCGCGTTCTTGTAGGTGAACGTCACCTTGCCATCAGGATGACAGGTAATCGACGACGGCGTCTGCGTTTTTTGAGCCCAGCCGTAGGTAACGATGCCAAGCATCAGAAGGATGAATAGTCTTTTAGTTTTCATAATTGATAAAGTTGATTAAGTTAATAAAGATTATATTATATGTGTTCTATACAATCGGCAAGCGATTCCTCCCAATGTGGGATGTCAATGCCGTAGGTCTGTTTTATCTTGGTTTTGTCGAGCACCGAGTAGTGCGGACGAGCAGCTGGCGTAGGATATTCAGCGGTATGCAGCGGACGTACACGGCACGTGGTGATGCCTGCCAACCGGTGAATGGCTTTCGTAAAGTCATACCACGACGTGACACCCTCGTTCGAGAAATGATAGATGCCAGGACGGATGCCCTGTTCGATGGCCGTCATGATGACGCGAGCCAAATCGCGGGCATAGGTCGGTGTACCAATCTGGTCGAAGATAACGCCTAACTCCGGTTTCTCATGACCCAAGCGTATCATGGTCTTTACGAAATTATTGCCAAACGTGGAATATAACCAGGCGGTTCGGATAATCATCGAACGCTCGCAAAGATTCTGGACGTTAATCTCGCCTACGAGTTTCGTACGACCATATACGGAATTCGGACATGTGTCGTCGTCCTCCACGTACGGAGTATGCTTGGTACCATCGAATACGTAGTCAGTAGATATCTGTACCATCCAGCCTCCGCGACGCCCAACGGCATGTGCCAGATAGGCTGGTGCTTCAGCATTCAGCAATTGGCAGAGGGTCTCGTTCGACTCGGCTTTATCTACTGCCGTATAAGCAGCACAGTTTACGATGCCATTAATGACATGATCGTCAACAAAGCGCTCAATAGCCTGTTGATCGGTGATATCCAACTCGGCAACATCTGTATTATAATAGGTATGCTGGGGATTTTCTTTCTCCAGCAATTGCATCTCGTTGCCCAGTTGGCCATTGCAGCCCGTAATCAGTATATTCATCTTATTCGAACTTTAAACCTTCTTCCTTATCCTTCTTATAATAGTCAGACAGCATACCAATGAATGTCGTAATCTCCTTGATGGCATGATCGGTATTGGCGGTTATCTCCTTCTTCTGCAAGCGCAGCATCATTACGCCATAGAGTGAGTTGAAGCATGTCTCCACTTCGTTCTCATCCTTATCGGCACCCCGGTTACGTAACTCGACAATATACGGCAGCACCTTGTAGTACTCTGCATTGTAGAACGGGAATTTCGGCGACGACAACAGTTGGGCATGTAATTCCTGCAACTGCTGCATCACCACCTTATTGATTTGCAGATGTCCCTGTTCACGACAACCCTCTTGGTTCATCATGCGAATCAGGTTACCATACCAGTCGGTCAGTTCCTCCTTCTGCTCATCGTCGTACTCGAAACGCTCAATATACTCTTTGCGAATTCTCGACAACGAACAGTCATAGGCACGGATGATATTCTCAACCTGCCACATGTACAGTAAGTACTCTGCTATATTGCTTTTGCGTAACTCTTGTGCGATAAACATGATTTAAAAGAATCTGAAAAGGTTGGTCACTGTACCGAACAGCGAAATACTCGCAAACAGCGTCACCACGGCCCCAATGACCTGATTAATGATGCGAATGCCGCGATTGTCGAATATGGTACGTAGCTTGTCTATCAGCCACGAAAGTCCATACCACCAAAGCAGTGCACCACCCACAATACTGGCAAAGCCCACTAGCATTTCGAACGGATGGTCGGGGATGACGAAGGCAAACTGCGCAAACAAAGCCATAAACAGGAAGATAATAAGTGGATTCGAGAATGTCACCAGAAATGCCGTCCATGCGTTATACCATAGCGTACCTTTCTGCTGACCAGACTGGTGCATATTCTTCGTAGGGTCACTACGCCACGTATAGACACCGAATGCCAGCAACAGGATGGAACCGATAATCTGGAGATAGAACTTGTTCTGGTCGTTGTTAATAAAGTCCATCACAAAGGCCATACCGAAACCCGTGATGCCTGCATAGATAATGTCACTCGCAGCAGCACCAAGTCCGGTAGCAAACCCGAAACTACGCCCTTTGTTCAGCGTACGCTGCACACAGAGGATGCCCACAGGTCCCATCGGCGCTGATGCTACCATGCCTATCAGCATGCCCTTAAACACCAGATCTACAATATTAATATGTATTGGAAATACCATATCGAGTGCAAAATTACAAAAAAATCTTGAAAGATGAAACAAGATTTCAACTTTTTTTGTACCTTTGTACGCAGAAATATCAAATTAAAGACTTTAAAACAGCATGAACGAGCAACAAGGAATTAAGCCGTATGTTATCGGCTTAGACTTAGGAGGAACAAACTCTGTATTCGGAATCGTCGATGCACGCGGCGACATCAAGGCCACTACAGCCATCAAAACTGGCGGGTTCACTCAGGCAGACGACTACGTCAATGCAGCCGTCGAGGCCCTGCAACCTATCATTGAACAGGTTGGCGGTATTGAGAAGATTAAAGCGATGGGCATTGGTGCTCCTAACGCAAACTACTACAACGGCACCATTGAATTTGCGCCTAACCTACCATGGGCTCACGACGGTGTCGTACCCCTTGCCAAGATGTTCAGTGACAAACTTGGTGGCATTCCAGTAGCCATGACCAACGATGCCAATGCCGCTGCACTTGGTGAGATGGTCTATGGTGTGGCACGCGGTATGAAGAACTTCATTGTGATTACATTGGGAACAGGTGTCGGCTCAGGCATCGTCGTTAACGGACAACTGCTCTATGGTCACGATGGTTTTGCCGGAGAACTTGGTCACGTCACAATGGTTCGTGGCGAAGAAGGACGTCTTTGCGGTTGCGGGCGTACGGGTTGTCTCGAAACCTACTGCTCGGCAACTGGCGTTGCACGCACAGCCCGCGAGTTGCTCAGCAAGACCAACCGTCCTTCTCTTCTTCGCGAGATGAATCCTGACGACATAACATCGCTCGACGTATCCATTGCAGCCGGCAAGGGCGACGAACTGGCTAAGGAGATTTATGCTTTCACAGGAAAGATGCTGGGTGAGGCATGTGCTGATTTTGCTGCATTCTCCAGTCCTGAAGCATTCATATTCTTCGGTGGTATGGTGAAGGCCGGCGACCTGATTATGGATCCTATCAAGCAGGCTTACGACCAGCATGTCATGAAGATATTTCGTGGCAAAGCCCAGTTCTTGGTCAGTGGACTCGACGGTGCCTCAGCAGCTGTTCTGGGTGCTTCCGCCATTGGCTGGGAAATATAAAGATGTAAGAAAAAGAGGTTGGTGCAGGACGCTACCAACCTCACTTTTAAAAATATGATAAGGCACGTGGCAATGGCTACGTCAAACTTATCGGGGGCAAATTTAGAGATTATTTACATAAAATGCAAATTTTCCGACAACTTTTTTCGTTTTTAGCGCATAAAATGTGTACCTTTGTCCCCAAATTTACTAAAACAGACGAAATGAAAAGACTAATTCAGACCATGATGTTCATCATGCTGGTGGTTGTTGGTATCCAAGCTAAAGGCTGGAATCAGCAGCAGTATAAGCAGATTGAGCAGAGCATCCGCATGCCACAGTTTGCGGACAAAGATTACGTGATTACTAAGTTTGGCGCGAAGACGACCAACACGGCTGTCAAGAATCAGAAGGCTATCCAGAAAGCCATTGACAAGTGTTCACAAAAGGGTGGCGGTCGTGTCATCATTCCTTCAGGACAGCGTTTCCTGACGGCAGCCATCCAGCTGAAGTCGGGCGTTAACCTCGTCATTGGCGAAGGGGCCGTTCTTGAATTCGCTTTCGAGCCAGAGCTCTACCCTATCGTTCCTACACGTTGGGAGGGATTGGACTGCTGGAACGTGTCACCACTGATCTACGCTTATCAAGCCAAGGATATTGCCATAACAGGTAAGGGTACCATTGACGGGGGTGGTTCTAACGAAACATGGTGGCCCTGGTGTGGCAGCAAGAAGTTTGGCATGAAGGAAGGCGGCATTGCCCAGAACATGGGAGCCCGTGCCCGTCTGCTGAAATATGCTGAGGATGGTGTTCCCATGGACGAGCGTAAGTTCGGTCCAACCGATGGTCTGCGTCCCCAAATGATTAATTTCAACCAGTGTGAGGGTATATTGATAGAAGATGTCACACTGTTGCGTTCGCCATTCTGGGTCATTCATCCCTTGCTATCTACCGATATCACCGTACGTGGCGTACATATAAATAACGACGGGCCTAACGGTGACGGATGCGACCCCGAGTCGTGCGACCGCGTGCTGATTGAAAACTGCTACTTCAATACGGGTGATGACTGTATCGCCATCAAGAGCGGACGTAATAACGACGGTCGCGAGGGTGGTCAGGGCAAGTTTGCCGGACGTCCTTCAAAGAATATCATCATCCGCGACTGTAAGTTCAATAATGGTCACGGTGGCGTCGTCATCGGCTCTGAGATTTCCGGCGGTTGCCAGAATGTCTATGCCCAGAACTGCGTGATGGATTCGCCCTCATTGGACCGTGTGTTGCGTATCAAGACCAACTCGTGCCGTGGCGGTATTATCGAGAACATCAACATGCGCAACATCACCGTAGGACAGTGTGGCGAAGCCGTGCTGAAGCTTAATACCGACTACGAGCCGCGCGAGGTATGCTGTCGTGGATTCTACCCCACCATCCGCAACGTGACGATGGAGAATGTCACCTGTCAGAGATCTAAATACGGCGTCATGATTGTGGGCTACCAAGACCCGAAGCTGGCCAATACCATCAACAACATCACCGTCAAGAACTGTCAGTTCAATGGTGTCTATAACAAGCCTATTCACCAGATTGGTCTGGCTCAAGACATCACCTACGACAACCTCTTCATCAATGGTTCGCTGGTGTTGCAGAATCCTCCCTATAAGCACTATTCCGAGTGGCTCACCTATTCAGAGATGAAACGTGTGTCCGAAAGCTACATGCTCGACTTTGCCAAGAAGCCCAAATGGAGCTATGTCATGGGCATCGAACTGGAAGGAATGCTCGACACTTACTTGCGCTATGGTGGTGAGGATATCCGCAAGTACTGCCAGATGTACACCGACAAGATGATTGACGACAAAGGCAACATCACGGGTTACAACATTTTGGACTACAATCTGGACAACATCCGCACAGGCCATTTCGTAACACGCATGTATCAGAAATGGCCAGAGCCCAAGAATCTGTTGGCCATGAAGACCATGATGAAACAGTTACAGGACCAGCCTCGTACCATTGCCGACAAAGTTTTCTGGCACAAGGCTATCTACGCTTATCAGGTATGGCTCGACGGCATATTTATGGGGCTGCCCTACCGTTGTTTGACAGCGCCCATCACGGAAAAGGTAAAAGATTCAAAAGGTAAAAAGGTAAAAAAGGCCAAGGTTGACCCCATCATCGCCATCTATGACGACGCAGTGAACCAGTTGAAGATTACCTACGAGCGAACCCTCGACCCAAAGACCGGATTGAACCGTCATGCTTACGACGAGACACGCAAGACTTTCTGGGCCGATAAGGAGACTGGTCTGTCACAGCATTGCTGGGGACGCGCTCAGGGCTGGTACTCGATGGCACTGATTGAAGTGCTCGATGCCCTGCCCGACGATTATGCCCGCAAACAGGAGGTCGTAGAACTCTTGAAAAAGGACCTTGACGCCGTCATTAAGTGGCAGGACAAGAAGACCGGCGTATGGTATCAGGTCATGGACTCTCCCAACCGCGAGGGTAACTATCTGGAATCTACATGCTCGGCCATGTTTACCTACGTTCTGTTGAAAGCCTATCGCAAGGGCTATGTCGGCGACAAGTATCGTGATGCAGGTATCAAAGCGTACAAGGGTATGATTAACAACTTCATCAAGGTAAATGCCGATAAGACCATCTCGCTGACCAACTGTTGCTCGGTAGCCGGCCTTGGTCCGGCAGCCACGCCAGAAGTGGAAGCAGCACTAAAGATGGTTAATCCAAAGGGTACCGTCAAAGAGAACAAACGACGTGACGGCAGTTTCAAGTACTATCTAAGCGAAGAGATACGCGACAACGACGCCAAGGGCGTAGGACCGTTTATCTGGGCTTCGCTGGAGATGGAGATGCTTGGATACACGATAGATAACTTAACAGCCTCGATTGATCGCGAGGCTGTTCTTTTTCGCAACAACCCCATCATTACTGAGGCCGACCCACTGGCATCGCTTTCTGTCGGCAATGGCCACTTCTGCACAACAGTTGACGTCACGGGCATGCAGACTTACGTCAATGATTACAAGCAGGGCATTCCCCTCTGTGCGATGAGCGACTGGGGTTGGCACGCCTTTCCCAACACACAGGGACTGAAGCCTGCAGATACTGAGAAGGCCTTCAATTTGGGACACGGGCACGACGAAGTGTATGCCATAGAATACAAAGCATCGAAGAACGACCCTGCCCGCAACGTGGCTGCCACTGAATACCTGCGCGTGAATCCCCACCGGCTGAACCTCGGTGCCATCGGTCTGCGATTGCAAGACGACAACGGCAAATCCATCCCTTTGAAAGGTCTTAGTGATATTCGCCAACAGCTACAGCTCTACCATGGACAAATTGAGTCGCATTTTACTGTCAACGGTTCTCCCGTCGATGTCACAACCATTGGCCTCCCCAACCGTGATGCTATAGTCTATCGCATCACCACACCGCTGCTCGTCAATCAGCAGGCTGCTGTCACCATCCGTCTGCCCTATCCTACTGGTAAGCATGCCGACGATGCCGCAGACTGGTCGAAACCCGAGCGTCACACCTCGCGCATCGTATCGCAACAAACTAACGCAGCCGTCATTGAGCACAAACTTGATACCACTACCTATTATATTAATATAAGATGGGAGGGCAACGCCAGCCTCACTGAGACAGCTCCCCATCAATTTCTGCTCACCACTGATGCCGACGTTCTTGCCTTCGAAGCGGAATACCAAGCCACCGTTCCCGACGGACAACCATCGGGCACCTTTCACTTCTCCGATGCTCAAAAAACTACCCAGAAGTTCTGGCATCAGTTCTGGACAGAGAGTGCCTTTGCCGACTTTAGTCAATGTACTGACCCTCGCGCCAAGGAATTGGAACGTCGCGTGGTATTGTCGCAATACCTCACCCGCATCAACTGTGCCAACAATATGCCGCCACAGGAGACTGGTCTGACGTATAATTCATGGTTCGGTCGTCCCCACTTGGAGATGACATGGTGGCATGCTGTCGACTTCGCTTTATGGAACCAGCCAAAGGTAGTAGAACAGATGCTGGAATGGTATAACAAGACGGCTGCACCCGTAGCCAAGGATATTGCCAAGCGACAGGGGTTCAAAGGTCTGCGTTGGATGAAGATGACTGACCCTTGGGCTGGCGAAGCACCTTCCAATACGGGAAGTTTCCTTATCTGGCAGCAGCCACACTATATCTACTTGGCAGAGGAGGTGTATCGTTCCAATCCCACTTCGGAAACCTTGAAGAAATATGCCGACAATGTGGAAGCTACCGCAGCGTTCATGGCCGATTTTGTCAGCTACGATGCTAAATCGAAAAAATACTATCTGCAAGGTGCCACTGCCATGCAGGAATCCATGTCAAAGGACTTTTCATATAACCATCCCTTCGAACTGGCCTATTGGCAGTACGGCCTCAACATCGCTAACCAGTGGCGCGAACGCATGGGCAAGTCCCGTCATGCAGAATGGGATAAGATTGCCAGTAATATGGCTCCGCTGCCACTGACCAAGGACGGTATCATCACGGCTGGTCTCCCCAAAGGCAAGACGACGGGTCTGAAGAGTTTCGATCCCTTCGATGCCGTTGCTGCCGGAGCTGTTCCCGTACTGGCTACCGAGACCTTTACGGATAAATGTCGCAACGACCATCCTGCCTGTCTGGGTGCCTTCGGACTCTTGCCCTCCAGTCCCGTAAACAGCGACTCAGTCGTAACTCACAAAACCATGGACTGGGTCATGAAGAACTGGAACTTCCAGACCACATGGGGCTGGGACTACGGCATGATGGCTATGGCTGCTGCCCGTATCGGTGATACCAAGACAGCCCTCGATGCCCTACTCATCGACACGCAAAAGAATACATATCTGAAGAACGGACATAACTTTCAGACTGCAGACCGTCTACGTCTGTATCTGCCTGGCAATGGTGCCCTGTTAACTGCTGTTGCTATGATGTGTGCGGGATGGGATGGTTGCCGGCAGGCCTACAATCCCGGTTTTCCACAAGACGGCACATGGAATGTACATTGGGAAGGACTGCGACGGATGCAATAGGACTAAGAAGTAAGCTCTATCGTAAACGTTTTCAGGGGAATTAACACTAGGAATTCCCCTGTTTCATTTTTTTTCCCTATCTTTGCAACCGGAAAACTACTAATATTTATATATCATCAATGAAGAAGTATCTATTTACGATTATTGCAGCCATGATGTCAGTTATGGCCATAGCACAAGAGCAAGCACCTGCATTCCCTGGTGCAGAGGGTCACGGACGTTATACCACTGGCGGGCGTAAGACAGACGGCTCCACCACCGTCGTTCATGTCACTAATCTTAACGACTCCGGCACTGGCTCGTTTCGTGCAGCTGTCACTGGTGGCACATACCGCACCATTGTCTTTGATGTCGCAGGAGTTATTGCGCTGAAGAGTGATCTCAAATTCAAGGACCATATTACAGTTCTTGGTCAGACAGCTCCTTACCCAGGCATCACCGTTCGATACTATACTGTCCAACCTGGTGGCGACAACATTATACGCTTTATCCGTTTCCGTCGTGGGCAAGAGAAAGACATCAACGATGGAGCCGATGCTATTGGGCAACGCAACAAAACGGGTATCATTTTAGACCATTGTTCTTTCTCATGGAGCATCGACGAGATAGCTTCGTTTTACGACAACAACAACTTCACTATGCAATGGTGTACCATCGGCGAAAGTCTGGTGAATGCCGGACATGACAAGGGTGCCCATGGCTATGGTGGCATCTGGGGCGGTAAACTAGCCTCGTTTCACCACAACATGATATGTCACGTTGCCAATCGCTCGCCCCGCTTCAATGGTGCTCGCTACGAGTGGAGCGGCTACACATCCAACAAGCTCTACAGTCAGTATAAATGGGAGAACTATGTTCAGGCTGAGAATGTAGACTTCCGCAATTGCATTACCTATAACACCAATGGCTGCTATGGTGGTCCTGGTGGTGGACAAATTAATATGGTAGGCAACTACATGAAGAGTGGTCCTGCAGCTATCGTCTCAAAACTGACTCAATGCACCGTTGCTGCAAGCGGCAACTCTTCAGGACATCCTAACATTTATGGCATGGCCAGTCGATACTATGTCAACGGCAATATTATTGATGGCACAGAGGCTGGATGGAACAAGTTCACCTATGACAATGGTACTGTCACTCAAAATGGTAAGCATTATGCCCAAGACCCAAACCACATGCATGGCAACGATGCAGAATATATCACCGTCAGCGGCACCGACTACGTCTGCATGGTACTCGACAAAGCTGCACCAACGGGCGAAGTAACCACTCATACCGCCGACAAAGCTTTCGAAAAGGTTCTTGGCTATGCTGGTGCCTCACTCTATCGCGACGAGGTAGATGAACGTTACATGACCGAGGCACAAAATGGCACAGCTACGTATACAGGCTCGGTTACAAAGAAGAAGGGCCTTATCGATGTCGTGGCTGACTGCAATGGTTATACCGAGGCGAACTTCCCGACAGGTCAGCGCGAGGCAGGCTTCGACTCTGATAGCGATGGTATTCCCGATGCTTGGGAAGTAGCCAACGGTCTGAATCCAAACGATAAAAGTGACGGCAACAAGTACACCATCGACACCGAGAAGAAGTGGTATACGAACCTCGAAGTCTATGCTAATTCATTGGTCGAAGACATCATGAAGGCTGGCAATACCGACGGCGAAAGCAACTATACGGAGTATTATCCTGCATGGAAGTCGCCTACGGCTATCCAAGTGCTTCGCAACAATGCCAGCAAGTCCAACGTATATTACAACCTCGCAGGCCAGAAGGTTGATGCGGCCTTTAAAGGACTTGTTGTCTGCAACGGTCGCAAAATATTGCAAAAATGAAGAAACAGCTTCTGACACTCGTCGCCTTGGTGTTGTCACTGGCAGCGAGGTCTACAGACTACGATCTGAACAAGCCCTTTGGTTTCTGTACACAGGCATCGCGAACAGAGACCAGACCTTACGATATTACTGGCGGTGGCTGTTATACCTATCCCGTACCAGAGAGCACGGCAGGTGTCGTCGTCTTGAAGTCTAATGGTCTGGATATGAAGGTTACTATTGAGAATACCATCAAGAACGGCTCTAACAAAGTCATCATCTTCGACGGTTCGGCAGGCGACTTTATCGTTTCAAGCAACATTTCCATAACAGCATCGAACAAAACACTGTTGGGCATCAATAACGCACGTTTGTGCACCAAGTGGCACATGACGGACGAAATAAAGGCTGCACTTGATGCTGCAGGTGTACCCCGCATGAGTACCAGCAATGGTGGCGGGACATTGTCTAATGGATCATCAGTAAAAGAAGAGGCTGAATATAACACACGCCGGATTATTATCGAAATGACTGCCGACAAAAACGAGAGCTACCGCAATTCGGGAATTCTTAGCCTCAAAGGTTGTCAGAACATAATCATCAGAAACATCACCTTTGCTGGTCCTGGCTCTGTCGATGTGGGTGGCAGTGACCTTATATCCGCTACCAATGGTGCTAAGAACTGTTGGATAGACCATTGTGCTTTCATGGACGGTATGGACGGCAACTTTGACATCACACAGAAGTCTGACTTTATCACCGTCAGTTGGTGTACCTTCAGCTATACCGACCGCTCGTATATGCACCAAAACACCAACCTTATCGGAAGCAGTGACAACGAGACAACCGGTTTTCTGAATACTACCTATGCTTTCTGTTGGTGGGGAACGGGCTGTAAACAACGTATGCCAATGGCTCGTGTCGGCAAGGTTCATATGCTGAACAATTACTTTAGCTGCATTACTGCCAGCAACTGTATCAATCCCCGCAAGAACTCAGAATTTCTGATTGAGGGCAACTACTTCGAAAAAGGCGTCAAGAACTATTATGGTCAAAACGATGCCACAGCCGTCACATGGACTAACGATAATTTTGTTGCTGAAACCAAGAAACATAGTTCCCTTGGTTCTACTGTTACGCTACCATACGAATACAGCGTTGCTCCTTCCGGCGATGTACCGACAATTGTAAAAGAAAATGCTGGCGCCACACTCTTTGCCGGTAAGCCTACAGACATACAAGTCATTAATAAAGTATCAGGAGGGACTGACAGCCTCCCTTTTTCGACCTCGTAGGCCGGAGGGTTAATGCGGCCTACAAGGGACTGGTTATCAGCAACGGTCACAAGATGATGCAGAAGTAATACAATATAAAGCGTTACCTTACAATTACAATAACAAACAAAGCAAACCAAATAAACTACTTATGATTAAGAATTACGTAAAACAACTTGCCTGCATTCTTATGGCTGTCATGGGAATGGCAACCGATATGCAGGCGCAGGAGACTTTTAGCAACACCGCTGCCAAGGTACAGTGGCCACTGAACGATGCTCAGAGCATCACGACCTACGTCGCAGAACCATCAAATGCCTTCACAACGGTAGCCATCAATACGGGCGACTTGGAGGTTACCGGTGTAGGTACACGCACTGCCGACAAGAATGCCGATGGCATCTCGTTTGTCAAGTTCAAGCCCTCAGGAACCACAAAGGCCGTCGAATGGGTAGTGAAGCCCGCTAAGGGACTTACTTTTACACCCAAGAAAGTGAGCATGTGGATTCAGCGTTTCGGCACCGATGCCGAGAACGGCGTCACCATCACGGCCAAGGTGGGCAATGGCGAAGCTGTAACCTTGGGCAACTACACCGCACCACGTGCTAATCAAGGCGTGGATAAGGACAAGTATGCAGGTAACGGCAATTATACCAATCAGGTTGTGATTGAACTCAGCGCTGCACAACAAACCGCCCTCACGTCAGGCGAGCAGCTGACACTGGCTGCAACCGTTGGTGTCGGCAGCACGAAGGAAGGTGGTTTCAGCGATGTCACCATCGAAGGAACAGTGGACGGCACCAAGGCCGCTGTCGATATGTACACGCTTAATGCTGTTGCCTCTCCTGTGGAGGCTGGTAGCGTGAGCGTCTATCCGAAGTCTGACAGCTACGAGGCTGGCACCGAGATTACCCTGACAGCTACCAAGAACTTCGGCTACAACTTCCAGAACTGGACAGATGCTGACGGCAAGGTCGTTTCTGAGGAAACCAAATTCAAGTACATTCTGACAGCCAACAGCACTCTAACAGCTAACTTCAAAAAAGTGAACACCTACGAGTTAAAGGTGACGGTAGATGGTACCAACGACTATATGGTAACCGTCAGCCCCACCCCAACGATGGTGGATGGTAAGTGGATGTACGAAGAAGGTACTTCCGTTGAGCTGAATGCCAACCAATATGAAGGGCTGGTAACCTTCACCAACTGGAGCGATGGAGAAACTAATTCGAACAAGATGGTGAAGATGAATGCTAACACACAGTTGACTGCCAACTACGCGCAGGCCGATATCATTGCTGGATGGGATTTCTACAAGACTGGCGGCAATGGCCGCAAAGCCGACTTCGCTGCACAAGATAACGATGGTGACGCACTTAATCTGGTGAATACCGAAACGGGCGAGACAAGCGGTTGGTTAGACAAGTCAACATTAGGCGGTGGAGGCTACGAGAGCTTCAAGGGCGCTGCCGTCAATTGGCGTACAGGTGGCAGTAACGGCGACGTGGGAAACTGGCACTGGCAGACGAAGATTAATGCCGAAGCCTTTACCGATATCAACGTACAGTTCCAGATGATGTACAACTACAACGCTTACCAGAAGTACGACGCAGAGTGGTCACTGAATGGTACGGACTGGAGCAATTTTGGTAGCATAACGATGGCTGGTGCGAAAGTTGTCGCTACATTCAGCGAAAAGATGCCCGAAGCCGCCAACAACCAGAAAGAGCTCTACATTCGCTTACTGGCAGACAAAACTTCAAAGATTGACGGCACAGCATCTGCTAACGACGGCAATACGCTGGCCATGCTGTTCATCACTGGCACACCGAAACTTGTCAACGACGGCAAGGCACCCGTATTGATTTCAACTGTTCCTGTCGACAAGGCTACTGGTGCTTCTGCAACAGGTAAGATAGTACTAACCTTCGATGAGAGAGTGAAATTAGCGGACGATGCTGTGGCATACATCAACAACACACTCATCAAGAGCGTAACGCAAAATCCCACAAGGGGCACGGTGAGTGGGAAGACCATTACCTTCGAGTATAAAGGTCTGGAATATGCCACCGAGTATCGCTTCATTCTGCCTGCTAAAAGCGTGGGCGACCTGACGGATAACATGCTGACAGAGGCGATCAACATCAGCTTCACCACCATGGAACGTCCCAGCATCGACAAAAAAATGTACGACCAGGTGGTAGAAAATGCCGACCAACTGGTGGCAGCCATCAATGCTGCACAGAAGCGCAGCGATAAGAACGTACGATACCGTATCTTCATCAAGAACGGCACATATACCATTCCTTTGAAATCGACCAAGAAGACCGTGAACGGCTACGAGGTGCCCGAGTGCATCACGTTCATCAATACACAGAACCTCTCACTCATCGGTGAGAGCCGTGACGGTGTCATCATCACTAACGGCATCGATAAGAAAGAGACCTTTACCAGCCAATACGGCCAGACCAGCAAGTATGACGGCATTGGCAACAGCGACGTATTCCAGATCAGCGGTAGCGACTACTACTTCCAGGACCTGACCATCGAAACCGGTATGGAAGACGCTACGGGTCGCGACCTGGCTGTTCATGACAAGGCTACGCGTACCATCTATAAGAATACTGCTTTGCGTGGCTATCAGGACACTTGGACATCGAACAACGACCGTGGTCTCTATTACTTCGAAGGCGGTTACGTTCGCGGACGCACCGACTATATGTGCGGTAAGGGCGACGCCTTCTTCAATGGTGTGGAATTGCGCCAGATTGCAGGCGGCTATGCTGCAGTGCCTTCCAAGCCTGCTAAGATTGGATGGGTGTATAAGGATTGCACCATCAATGGTGAAGGCAGCAACGTGGACGGCAATTACACCCTCGGACGTCCTTGGGGCAGTGGTACACCTGTTGCCCTCTTCATTGACACAAAGATGAACGTCGTACCGTCAGCCATCGGATGGAACGAGATGTCGAACGGCTGGCCCAAGCGTTTTGCCGAGTACAACTCGATGACTAAGACTGGTTCACAGATAGACCTCAGTGGCCGTAAGAAGACCTTTGGCGAGGGGCATGCCAACAACCCGATACTGACTGTCGAAGAGGCTGCAGAATACGGTAACATGCACAATATGTTTGGTGATTGGGATCCGACACTCGCTACCGAACAGGCTCCCAAGCCTACTAATGTCCGTCTGAATGGCACCACCCTATTATGGGACAACAGCAACTATGCCCTGCTATGGGCCATCGTAAAGAACGGCAACGTCGTCGCCTTCACTACCGAGCCCACTTATACCGTCGATGACACAACGGCCTCATACGCTATACGTGCTGCTAACGAAATGGGCGGACTGAGTGAAGCCACTGCCGCTAATAATGAAACAGGTATCAGCGAAACAGTTAAAAGTCAAGAGACAAAAGCTAACAACCGGCTTTACAACCTGAACGGTCAGCCGGTCAATGACTCATACAAGGGAATAGTCATTCTACGAGGCAAGAAGATTATAAAGAAACAGTTATAAGGAATAATTGTATTTGATTATATGAAACAGCTGTTGGTCTTTATCTGTGCCATATGCATAAACATGAACGGCATGGCACAGAAGCGCGAAAAGTATGAGTTCATGCGCAACCTGCCAGTCTATGCCGACTCGCTGATTGCCGACCTGACTTATCCTCTCGCATGGGGCCATAATGACATCAAGGACTTCGGCGATTGGCGGCGTGCTGCCCGTCAGAAGGTGTTCGACTGTATGCTGGCACCACCACCTGCACCTGCCGACGGCTATGAGGCAAAGGTGCTCTTTGAGGAACAGCGCAACGGCTACAAAGCACGAAAGATAGAAATCCGCCTTTCGCGTTACTATACCGTGCCTGCCTACGTGCTGATTCCCGACGGCAAAGGCCCGTTCCCTGCCATCAACGCCCTGCACGATCATGGTGCACACCTCTTTATTGGCAAGGAGAAGATGATACGGCCACTGGCTTGTGAAGATTCTACAGTCATTAAGGATGCCGAAGCATGGTCGGCAGGCTACGAAGGGCAATTCTTCGGCGACTATCTGGCTCAGAACGGCTATGTAGTTTTTTCTGCCGACGCCCCCATGTGGGGCGAGCGCGGACAGAAGGAAGGGGCTCGTCGCGATCGCTATGATATGATTGCCGGCAATATGATGATGTATGGCATCGACCTCTCAGCCTATATGACCTACGACGACATCGCTGGTACAGAGTATTTGGCACAGATGCCCGAAGTGGATGCCGGGCGAATAGGCTGTACAGGATGGTCGATGGGGGCTTACCGCGCCTGGATGCTGTCAGCCTTAAGCGATAGAATTAAGGTCGGCACTGCAGTTTGCTGGATGGTCACCACTGACGAGCAGATGGGATTCAAGTACAGTAGAACGGAGAATGGCGGCTTTGCCAACTGCTATCCTGGCTTACGCCGATGGCTGGATTATCCACATATCGCCAGTATTGCCTGTCCGAAACCTATGCTCTTCATCAACGGCTCGCAGGACAAGCTCTTCCCCGTACCTGGTGTGCAGAAAGCGTTTAAGACCATGCACGACACATGGAAGAGTCAGGGTGCCGACGAAAAACTTGAAACCGAACTGTGGGACATGCCACACAGCTGTGGTAAGAGGGCACAAAGACGTGTGTTGGAATTCTTTAAAAAACACCTATAGATTATTACGTAAACGTTTACGACTGTTTTGACATTAAAAATTAATTAAAGGAGATATTCTTTCACAAAAAAAACGTATCTTTGCAGCATAAACCATTACGCGAACATTAATCTTTACAATAGTTAACTTAAAGCAAAACATTTATGAAGAATTACTTACTTAGAATTGGCACTCTGTGCCTCCTGCTAATACTGACGTTAGTGGGTAAGGCAGAGACGGTTACTGCCAAATGGGACTTCACTAATGCTGAAGTGGTGGCTGCCGTGACAGCACTCTCTGGCAAAAGTGAGGCTGGAACAATTGCAGCTGTTGAGAAGAATGGCGTGCTACTAACTGTAAACGCCAACGGACAGACTATCCGTGACAATGGGAACAGCATTCAGACAGGTAATGGGGTCGTTTTCCAAGTTCCTGTACTGAGCATCAATGACGTGGTAAAGGTAACGGGCTACGCATCTCCCTATTTCGCCTATTCCATTGGCGGAACGGATGCTACAGATGCCATTACCTCTCATACTGCTACGGCCAACGAAGTGGCTCAAGGCTTTGTCGAGATCGTCAACAAGGGGCAGTATCTCATTGCCATTGAAGTGACACAGGATCCCAATGGTCCTAAAGGCGAACCTGTGGCTCAGGACGTAACCGGTACATGGAGCTATGCCAACAAAGATGTCATGGATGCTACGGTGGCACTCTCTGGCAGCAGTGAGGCTGGCGAAGTAGAGGCTATCGAGAAGAATGGTCTGAAGATGAAGGTTGAAGCCAACGGTGCTTCGTTCCGTAACAATGGCGACAACATTCAGGTACGTACGGGTGCTGTTTTCAAGATTCCCGTCAAGAATGCCGGCGACCTTATCACGGTTGTTGGCTATCCCGGCTATTCGTATTATACCATCGCTGGCGGTGCTGAACTGAACAACGAGAACACCTACAAGGCTAAGCTCAGCGACGTTGAAGCTGGCTATGTAGCTGTGAAGTCCACCAACGACAACAACTACTTCAAGTCACTCTCCGTAGTGCAGTATGCACCGAAGGAGAAGATTACGCTCAACAACGAGCCCGCTACAGCTACATTCCCATTCGGTGAGGGTACCGAGGGACAGAAAGCGACTTTCTCGAATGCCGACTACTTCCTGTCGAGCAAGGTAACGATAGGAAGCAACTGGAGTGTTCAGGATAAGACGACCTATGTCGATGCAACAGAGACACGTCTGACACCTGCTGAACAGCATAACGACAATCTGACCGATGCCGATGTTGTCAGTTTCATCATCAATCCGAAACCTGGTTTCACCTTTACACCGACCAAGGTTGGCTTCAAGGCAAACCGCTTCGGTACCGACAATGGTCTGATCGATGTCTATTGGCAGAATCCTGACGGAACAACTGTTGAATTAGAAAAGAGTATCCAGCCCGAGCGTAACAACTCTGGTAAGAATACGGTCAAGAGCTATGACATCACTGGTGCCACAGCTGGTGAAGGTCTTTGCGGACTGAAGCTCTACCTCTACAAACTGCAAGCTGGCAAGCAGATTGGTCTGGCAGATATCGTCATCGAGGGTATCCTCAATGGCACGGAAAAGGATGTTCCTGTATTGGCATCGTTCAAGGTCAATGGCAACGAATATGCTGTCGAGGACGTATTTGGCGAACTGTATGAAGCAACACTAAAACTGTCGAAGAAGGAGGCTATGGTTAGCGCAAGCAACCCACTGACCGATGTCACTGCTACCACTGGTGAAGTAGGCACTATTACCTACGAGGAGAAGGACAAGGCTTGCACCGTTACCATCCCAATGACTGCTGGCGATACAAAGATGGACTATGTGCTGAACGTCATTTTCAAACCAGACTATAAGCTGGAGTATATCGGTGTTGACGGCAGCGTACTGGCTACACAGGCTGTCGAGGAAGATGCCACCATCGGTGCATTTGCCTATAACATCAATGAAGCAGCTGCCACCAAGGACGGCTACAAGGCTCGTGGTTGGTTTAAGGCCAACATCCTAGGTGAGAAGTTCACTACAGAGGACGTCATCACGGCCGATACCAAGCTCTACGCTATACAGACTGAGATGGAGGTGCCCAGCACCCATAAGAAGTACATCTTCGACTTGGCCGACAAGTTCTTCTATGCTGAGGACCATGAGGCCTTCAACCCCGCAGGCGACGGCTTCTACTGGCACGATGCACAGCACGGTTGGGCCTTCAAGAACGGCAACACCGTTGACCTGCTTGTAGGTCCGAAGGCTACCATTACAGTCACACTCTGCCAGTATGGTTCTGGCACAGGTATCCTTGTAAAGAAGGGCGACCAGACACTGGCAACGCTTGATGGTAAGGCCGACGGCGACGGTGGTACTGCTGTCTATAATTATGAGGGCGAGGCTGGCACACTGACACTGGAGATGCAGTGCGGTGGCGAGATGTACATCCACGGCGTGAAGATTGTGAACACCGCCGAGGTTAACTTCGACAGCGATGGCGACTGGTACTTTGTCAAGGCTGGCGATGCAGGCAGTCTGCTCGACGTCCTCGACGTGGTAAATGGCAAGAATGCCAGCAAGGATGCAGCCCGTGCATTCATCTTCGTGCCCAATGGCACCTACGACCTTGACGCTACCGTCAAGACGACTATCAGCGGCCACAACATCTCACTGATTGGCGAGTCCATGGACGGCACTATCATCGTAACCACACCCGACAAGTCCATCGAGGGTCTGGGCAAGGCCGACATGTTCGACATCAGTGGTACCAACCTCTATATGCAGGATTTGACACTGAAGAATGCACTCGACTACTACAGCGCTGGTTCAGCCGGTCGTGCTGCCGTCATCCAGGATGCTGGTAACCGCACCATCGGTAAGAACGTTCGCATGCTTTCTTATCAGGACACCTACTACAGCTCAAACAGCAGCCAGCAGGCTTACTGGGAAAACTGCGACATCCACGGTACAGTTGACTTCATCTGCGGTGGTGGCGACATCCGTTTCCAGAACACCACTATCTCACTGGAGCCTCGTGCCCTGAACGGAACAGGTAGCCGTACCGTTGTGGCTCCTACCACCAACACTAAGTTCGGTTATGTCTTCGATGGTTGTAAGATTGTTGACCTTGCCAATGGTAAGGGCAACTGGAACCTCGGACGTACCTGGCAGAACGAACCTATCACTGTTTATCTGAACACCACACTCGACGCCAACGCTGCCAAGACCATCATCAGCACTCGTTGGATTGAGAAGGGTATGAACAACAAGGATCCGAAACTGTTCGGTGAGTTCAACACCATGGACGAAGCTGCCAACAACATCACACCTGCCAGCAACAAGATCAATTCACATGGCGGCACTTTCGAGACCATCATCTCTGCTGACGAAGCTGCCAACTACAGCTACGAAAAGATGTTCTCTGAGAATGCTGACAAGAAGTGGGATCCCGCCGCACTTGCCAAGCAGGCTGCTGCTCCTACCAACGCAAAGCTCAACGGTACAACTCTGACATGGGAGGCCAACGGTGCTCAGCAGTGGGCTGTGTTCAAGGATGGCAAACTGGTTGCATTTACCACTTCTGCTACATATACCGTTGACGATGCTTCTGCCAGCTATGCGGTTCGCGCCGTCAATGCCATGGGTGGTATGAGTGAAGTGACCGAAATACCTGTATTGACTACCGTTACCCTGTCTAAGAAGGGCTATGCTACCTTCTACGATTCGAAGCGCAGCTATACATTGCCAGAGGGCGTTAAGGCCTACATCGTGACAGCTGCTACTGCCGATGCCCTGACTTATCAGGAACTGAACAGTGCTATCACTTCTGGTACAGCCGTTATGCTGAAGTCTGACAACAACACGGGTGGCGACATCACGCTCAAGTCAACGAATAACGCTTCTGCTTACTACATTCCCGTCAACCTGTTGAAGGGTAGCGACGAGGCTACTACCACGACAGCCGACGAGAGCAGTTGGTTCTACAAGCTCAGCTACGGTCCAAGCAATACCGAACTGTCCAACACGTTTGGTTGGTTCTGGGGTGCTGCCGACGGTGCCGCCTTCCAGATTGAGGCTCATCGTGCATGGCTCGCCGTTCCTAAGGTTGGTCAGAGTGCTCCCGCATTCAACTATCTCTTAAGTGGTGAGGCAACAGGCATCAACGACGTTCAACGTTCAACGTTCAACGTTCAGCAGTACTACAACCTTAACGGTCAGCGTGTAGCGCAGCCTACAAAGGGTCTGTATATCGTAAATGGCAAAATAGTTATTAAATAAGCGTACGTTATGAATAAAGCTAAGATATTAATTTGCGCCGTCTTTGCCGCCATGGCAGTGACAGCATGCAGTATTGAGGATAATCCCAATCCCGAACCATCCGTCGAAGCCCAGGACTCAACGAATGTCGATAATCCTTTTGAGACTGTGACCGACCAACCTGCATACGCACCAGGTCTGTAACACACTATTATACAATGAAAGAGAGTGAGGAGTTTTGCTTCTCACTCTTTTTTTTACGTAAAAATTCGTAATCGTTTACGAAGAATAAAATCTGTTATATTTTGTTCAATTGGTTAAAAAGCCTTACCTTTGCATCAGTTTTATAACTACACTACAAAAAACAAACCTAAATTCATTTAAAATGCAAAAAAGAAGATTTCTTTTAGCCTTGCTGCTTTGCATGCTATGGCTAACGGGCTTCGCCCAAAAGTCAGTCACTGGTACGGTCAAGGATAAGACTGGTGAACCAATGATTGGCGTGAGTGTTATCGTAGACGGTACCACTATTGGTGGCATCACCGACATTGACGGTAACTTCAAAATCACTAGTGTGCCAGAAAAGGGCACTCTAAAGATCTCTTATATCGGCTACAAAGACCAGAAAATCAGTATTGCCGGGAAGAACAGTTTCAACATCACCATGGAAGAAGATGCCATGGGTCTTGACGAACTCGTTGTCGTTGGTTACGGAACGATGAAGAAAAAAGACCTGACAGGTGCTGTAGCCAGCATCAAGCAGGACGACATTGCACAGGTGGCTGCGCCTAATGCCATGCAAGCCATGCAGGCTAAGGTGCCTGGTCTTGACCTGCTGTCAGGAGACGGTCAGGCTGGATCGGACGTCAGCATCAAATTACGTGGTAACCGTTCCATCACAGCAAGCAACTCACCACTGATAATCGTAGACGGTGTGGAGTACAGCGGTGCACTTGACATTCCTGCCGGCGATATCGAGTCTATGGATATTTTGAAAGATGCCTCATCTACTGCTATCTACGGTACAAAGGGTGCTAATGGTGTCATCATTATTACAACTAAGCGTGGCTCGGCAGGCAAGACACGTGTTAACTTCTCAGCATATCTGTCATTCAAGTCACCTACGTCTGCTGTCAAGAGTATGTCTGGTCAAACAGAGGTGCAGCGCTGGATCGACCGCGCCAACTACAAGGCTGATCTGGCTTCTGGCAACTGGGGTACATCAAACGTATCTCTGGACGAAGTCTTCGGTGCTACGACTATTGCCGGCAATGATAATTATAAGGTGGTTGACTTGATAGCCAATGGTGACTATACCGATTGGTATGATACCATCCTGGAGAACACTACCTCACAGAACTATGAGGCAAGCGTCAGCGGTGGTAATGAGAAGACCAACTTCTCTGTGTCATTGGCAGCCATGTACGACAAAGGTCTCTTGAAGCACGATGCCATGGACCGCTATAATGGTCGTCTAAACATTGATCACGTCATCAACAAATATTTTAAGGTGGGTGGTTCTACTGCTTTTACATACCGTAGTCACAACGCCCGCAACGCATCGGTATTCAATGCCGCACGAAAGATGACCAGCATCACAAAGGCATACAAGGAAGACGGTAGCATCAACGAGACGCCAAACGTATGGTATCCAGCTCACGTCAACCCCTTGATGGACGAAGGCGACAATTTCACAAACCATATTGAGAGCACCCGCTTTATTGGCAGTGCCTATTTACAGATTACACCGATTACTGGCCTGACACTCAAGTCTCAGGTAGCTGTCGACCGCCGCAACCGTCGTGTTGGACAGTATAATGACTACCAGTCTGCTGGACGCTATCAGGCTCCTTCTACTACTTATATATCTAACGCATGGGATGCCTGGACTATTCTTACTTGGCAGAACACCGCCAACTACAATCTGAAACTCAACAACATCCATGACCTGAACTTCCTTCTTGGTCACGAATTGCGTCAGGATGTCCGTGAGGGTCTGGGCTACAGCGGTACCGCAGGTAAAGAGCACTACTACAATCAGGAATTCTATGATGTAACAAAGATCTCATCTGACCAGACAGCCACATCATCTTACACAAAACAGGCTATGTTGTCGTTCTTCGGTCGTGTCAACTACACACTGATGGACAAGTACCTCTTCTCTGCTTCGCTGCGTGCTGACGGTTCGTCTGTTTTGGCAGAAGGCAAGAAGTGGGGATACTTCCCCTCTTTGAGTGCAGGTTGGCGTATTTCCGAGGAGAAGTTTATGGAAGGCACAAAGTCTTGGCTCGACAATCTGAAACTGCGCCTGGCTTGGGGTATCTCTGGTAATGCTGCCGTAAACCCTTATCAGACACTAGCTACCGTAAGTGCCACAACACCAGGTTCCAGTGACTCGTTCATCCCCATGTCAATGAGCAATACCGACCTGTCGTGGGAAACCACCAGTTCTATTAATATTGGTTTGGACTTTGGCATTATCGGCGGTCGCATCAATGGAACAATCGACTACTACAGCACCAAGACCAAGGATTTGCTCTACTACAAGAGTGCTCCTGCCTCATCAGTATTCACCTCCGTTTTGTCAAACATCGGTGAGTCGAAGGGCAGCGGTATCGAAATCGGTATTAATGCATTGGCTGTCAAGACAAAGGACTTCTCATGGGACATTAATGCCAGCTACACTCACTCAACGGATGAGATTGTAAAACTAGCTGATGGCTTGGAGCGCAACATTGACGGCACAACCGCTCTCATCGTAGGCGAGGCACTGTCTGCTTACTACGACTACGAAACCAATGGCATCTGGAATGTTGGCGAGTATGAGAAATATGTTCAGGAGTATGCAGATAGAGGCATTACCTTTACAGCTCCCCTGACAAAATATGGTACACCGGGTACACTGAAGATTGTTGACCGCAATGGCGATGGTAAGATTAACGAAGATGACAAGCGTGTCTATCAGCGTACACCTAACCATATCATCGGTTTAACCAACACCTTTACGTATAAGAACTTTGCTCTGAGCATCCAGTGCATGGCACGTATGGGCGGTTACTTTGCTTTCGACAAGAACAATGCCCTGGGTCTGAACGACGGTGATGCCAACTGGGCAGACGTCGACTATTGGACACCGACAAATACGGGTGCCAAGTTCCCCTCACCGGGTACTAACGACACCGACCTTTCAAAACTGTACACTCAGTATGCATCTACCCTGCTCTATGAGAAGAACAACTTCTTCAAGATTAAGGACATTACCCTCAGCTATAACTTCGACAAGAAGCTGCTGAAGCCCATCCACATGTCAAGTGCTAAGATTTACTGCTCACTGAAGAACTACTTCACTTTCGCCAGTGTCGACGACTACGACCCAGAGCGTGGCGGCAGCATCAACTGGCCTCTTGCCAAGCAGGTTATTGTTGGCTTGAACGTGTCATTTTAATTGAAAATTGATAATTCTTTGACCTAAAGGTACAAAGCGTTTTGAAAAACGATAAGATAATTGATAATTATGAAAAAGATATTTGCAATCATCATAACAGCCGCCTCACTGACTACAGGCTTCACATCCTGCTCCAGTTTCCTGGAGGAAGACAATAAGACGGGAATGACGGCTGACCTGACCTATAACACCGTCAGCGGTATCGAGGGTTTGGTAAAATCATGCTATGCCTACACACGTGGCTGGTGGGGCAAGGAGGCCGGTCTTGGTCTGACAGAATGTGGTAGCGACCTATTCCTGGCAGGCTTCGACAACAAGCAAAAGTCACTGACCAGTTACAACCTCTCAGCTCGTTCGCTAGACGGCAACACAGCTGACGATGCCGTACTCGATCACTACTGGGAGATGTTCTACGATGCCATTGACGTTTGTAATAACGCCTTAAAGTACATTCCTCTGAACAGCAATATCACCGACCTCAAAAAAGAGCAGTACAATGGCGAGGTAAAATTCTTACGCGCACTTTACTACTCTCAGATGGTAGCAACATGGGGACCTATTCCCTATAACACAGAGCCCGTTTCTACTCAGTCGACTTCACCAGTACGCGTGCCTGAGGCTACAGTCTACAAGAATATCTTGACAGATATTGACGAGGCTATTGATCACTTTAAGGCAGCCAATTTCGTCGACAAAAAGAAAGACGGTGGAGATTTGGGACGTGCTACGCTCTATGCAGCATACGCTCTGAAGGCTCGTGTTGCCCTCTACGCAGCTTCATGGTTAGGCAACAATGCAGTGGAAGGCTATAGCAACTTGTATCAGATAGCCCAAACTGCTGCAGAAGAAGTTATCAACAACAGCGGAGCATCGTTCTACACTCGCTATAGCGATACTTGGAACATGAATAATGAGGCGATTCAAAACAACAAAGAAGCCATTTGGGGTGTTGCCTACAACAATGACCTGACCACAGAAAACTGTATTCCCTACCGTTATAAGACGAATTCAAGCGGTAGCCACCTGTCATTTAACTCACTCATTACCCGTACCGGTTACAGCCGTGGCGGCTCAGCCATGCTGCTGATGTTCGTTCCGATGTGGAATAATGGTAACTCTGGTGACGTCGGCGGTAACGGAACCGGTGATGACCGTCTGTTCGTCCGTGTACTTGGTACCAGCACAGCCAGCATCAAGAGTAAACTGACTGGTCAGCAGGTCGAAGTTGCGAAGTTCTACTCTCCTTATGGTCGTGGTTTTACACGATATACCACCACGCCATGGCTTTGGAAGTCACTTGAAGCCATCCGCACTACTGACCAGCGTTGTGATGCGACAATGATGACCCACTATAACATTCCTAATGGACTGCAGGGTAACCGTCCCAACCACTATCCCAACATGGGTCAGTTCATGACAGATCCTGATGTGGCCTATGCAGCTGACGGCAACTACTTCAATGCTGGTGACACAGCCATCTACTACTGTCCGCTGGATGGTGACTCTCCAGAGGGTCAGGCAAAACAGGCTTGGGCTAAGAACCGCTACCGTATCCAGTTCCTGTCGGGTGGCGACATCCCCGTATATAATTCATCTGACATGACGGCCGTACCCACACAAACAGCCAAGGCCACCTCTGACGTCTATAATGATAATCGCTACAACAATGTCAACATCGGTGGTTGGAAGTCATACCCAGGTCTGAAGAAGTTCCTCGACGACCAGTACAATTCCAAGTACCCGACACACGATATTTCTTCTCGTGATGCTATCGTGTTCCGTTTGGCTGAAATGTACCTCATCAAGGCTGAGTGTCAGTTGCAGAATGGTGGCGACGCCCTAGCAACACTGAACCAGCTTCGTGCAGCTCGTGCCATCAGTGGTCAGGACAATTCACTCACAGGTACCGTTGACATCAACACCATCCTCGACGAGCGTGCCCTTGAGCTCTGCGGTGAACAGCAGCGTTGGTTTGACCTGAAGCGTACCCACACACTTATCGAGCGTGTCAAGAAGTATAATGGACAAGCTAAAGACAATGTGAATGCCATCCACTACTACCGTCCAATTCCTGAGGCACAGATGATATCGTGCACCAACGTAGTCACTGCTCCTGCCGCACAGGATGCTAATGGTGTATTACAGTACACTGCAACAACTGACGGTTTCTGGCAGAATCCCGGCTATTAAGATTTACACCTTATTTTTATAAAGGAGCGGTTTCCGCTCCTTTTTTTATGTTTGTGTACTATATACACGAATTGTTAAAATCCGTAATCGTTTACGAAAAAAAGCTATCTAAAGCCTTGGCAGTATTAAGATTTCTTTGTATCTTTGCAGGCAGAATATTCTATTATTAATTAATTTTTTAAAAACTACTAATTTTATGTCTGTACAAATCAAGAGTATCTTTCGCACGACACTTTTTTTGTGTCTACTCTTAGTCTGCGGTCAAGTTTCGGCTCAGACCACAGCTAAGGGTACGGTCATTGATGCCACTGGCGAAGCCGTCATTGGTGCGACCGTTGTTGAGAAGGGCGACCCCAAGAATGCTACAGTGACCGACTTTGACGGTAATTTCACACTGAAGCTTCATAAGGGTAAAGTTGTAGTGATATCCTACATTGGTATGGTATCGCAAGAAGTCAACGCTGGCCCGAACATGAAAGTCACACTACAGGACGACAATGCCGCCCTTGAAGAAGTGGTTGTTGTTGGTTACACCAGTAAGGCACGTAAGGACCTGACGGGTTCGGTGGGTTCCATCAGTGGAGCCAAACTGGCTGTAGTACCAGTAACATCGGCTGCCGTTGCCCTTCAAGGTAAGATTTCCGGTGTACAGGTTACGACCGTCGACGGTCAGCCTGGTGCCGATGTTAACATTCGTGTACGTGGCGGCACGTCAGTAACGCAGGAAAATCACCCGTTGTTCATCGTCGATGGTTTCCAAGTGGATAACATCAACGATATTCCTCCCTCGGACATCGCTTCTATCGACGTACTGAAGGATGCCTCTCTGACCGCCATCTATGGCGCGAAGGGTGGTAATGGTGTTGTCGTGGTGACCACCAAGAGTGCCAAGGAAGGAAAGGTTCAGGTAACGTTCAATGGCAACCTGAACGTCAGCCACATTTCGAAGACGCTCGACCTGATGAACGCCCAGCAGTTTGCCAACTACCAGTATCAGTGGCACTCTTGTAACGGTACGCGTTCTACTAATGGTAAGTTCTTCCGTTCCAACTTTGGTAACCCCTACGACTTGGATATGTACTCTACCCTGCCCTCTCACGACTGGCAGGACGAGGTAATGGGTGAAACACCAGTCAACTACTCTGCCAATGTGACCATTGGTGGTGGTTCTGACAAGGTGAAGTTCAACCTCTCGCTGACACAGAGCGAGGATAAAGGTATTATCATGGGTTCTGGCGTTCGTCGTACCAATATCAACTTCAAGACCAATGTACAGGTAACGAAGAACTTCTCGATACAGTTCAATCCCAAGTTCACGTTCCGTCGTGACGAAGGTGCTGGTGGTGAGAACGTTGGTACAGGTGGTATCATCGATGTGCTGAAATACCGCCCGACTAACGGTCTGCGCGAATTCGGCTACATCGACCCCGCATATGCCGACCCCGCAGAGGAGGAAATATTCACATACACCAACCCGAAGAGTGACATTTCCATCAACCAGCAGATCAAGCACGCATACACCTATACCAATGCCGTAGCCCTGGAATGGAAGCCCATCAAGGGCCTGCTACTACGCTCAGAAGGTACCATCGGTCTGCAGTGGACAGACCAAAGCCGCTTCTACGGAGGCTATACGAGCGAGGGTTCAAAGACTATTCACAAGAACCAGCCATTGGCTACACTGACCAACACCAAGCGACTGAACTACGTATGGACCAATACGGCCAACTACTCGTTTAGCCTCAAGGACGACCACAACCTGTCGTTCCTGCTGGGTCAGGAAATCTATGAGTCACAGACTCGCAATAACAGTGTGACCAACCACCTGTTCCCCGCAGCCTTTACGGCAGGCGAGGCATGGGACAACATGAACTTCGGTACGCCGTACTCTTCGACATCGTCGCTCTCGACACCCGACCGTACGGCATCGTTCTTCGGTCAGGCCAGCTATAACTACAAGCACAAGTACCTGATTTCCGGAACGATGCGTGCTGACGCATCAACACGTTTCGCTCCCGGCTACCAGTGGGGCTACTTCCCCTCTATCAGTGGTGCATGGGTTATCTCGGAGGAACCATTCATGAAGAGTGTATCATGGATTAGCCAATTGAAGCTTCGCGCTGCCATCGGTCTGGCCGGTAACAATCGTATTGCCGCCGACCTGTATCGTGAGCTTTACGCCATCCAGTCAACGGGTGGTCCCGGCTTCGGTGAGGTGACGGAAAATGGCGAACAATACTATGCTAACAACAGTGGCAGCCAGTTCTATAATAAGGAAATTAAGTGGGAGACTACCATCACCCGTAACCTGGCAGCCGACATCTCACTGTTCAACGGACGACTGACCATCACACCGGAATTCTATTGGAACACCACACGTGACCTGCTTTACAAGTCGAACCTGCTGCAGGTGGGCTATGACAGCCAGATGCAGAACATCGGACAGGTGACCAACAAGGGTGTCGAGCTCTCGATCAGCGGCGATATCCTGCAGGGTAAGGACTACGTACTGTCGGCCAACTTCACCTTCGGTCACAACAAGATGAAGATTGACAAGCTGAACGGTACGGAAGATGTTCGTTTCGAGGAAGGTAAGCGCTGGAAGTCCAGCTATAAGGACTATATGCTGCGTGTAGGCGACGAAGTGGGTCTTATTTACGGTTTCGTTTACGACGGTCTCTACACCTTCGACGAATTCTACTTCGACCCACAGAACAACTATCAGGCTGTGCCCTGGGGCAGCAGTGCTGCCGACAACGGTACCAGCAACAACTGTGCACCGCGTGAGGACGGCTATGTCACCGTCATCAACGACATCTCCGGTTCATCTAACTCGGGTATTGCCACACTGCCTGGTAAGATTAAGTTCAAGGATTTGGATGGCGACGGTCGCATCACTGAGAACGACCGTACCGTCATCGGTAACACCAACCCGAAGTTCCAGGGCGGTTTCGGCCTGAGCGGTTCATACAAGGACTTCGACTTCACGGCCAACTTCACCTATATGCTTGATTTCGACATCAACAATGCTACAGCTTATGCCCTGTCATCGTCGAACGGAAATGGCAAGGACAAGGATAAAAAGTTCTACAATGTGCTGGCCGACTTTGCCAACGGTTGGCAATATAATGATATTGACGGAAGTATCACTGGCACGAAGGGTGACATCCTCTACAAGGCTTATTATCTGGCGGATCCAGTAAACATCTACAAACTGGGCAACCAGAACCGCAGTCTGTGGAATCCCACTGACGTCACCACAAACATCTGCCACTCGTACTTTATCGAAGATGGCTCGTTCCTGCGTTGCTCTGACGTGACCTTAGGCTACACACTGCCTAAGAAGCTCACGCAGAAAATCGGTATCAATAAGGCACGCTTCTATGTGTCGGCCAGCAACCTGTTCATCATCACCAAGTACACGGGCTATGACCCTGAGGTGGACATTCAGACAGGTTTGGTACCTGGCATGGACTACAACCGCTATCCGCGTAGCCGTACCTTCACATTCGGTACTAACATCACATTCTAAATGGATAATTGATAATTGAAAATTGATAATTATGAAAATCAAGAATATTTTACTGACCGGAGTAGCAGCGTTGGCTTTAGCTTCCTGTAACGACTATCTGGATGTTGATGCACCGTCTGCATACTCTGAGGAATTTGTCTTCGGCCAGAAGACAGAGATTGAGCGCGCCCTCAATGGCGTCTATGCTCAAGCCCTCGTCGGCGACCTGTACGGCAATGCCTATCAGCTGACCTTCAACTATAACAGTGATGTTGATATTCAGATTAGTTCCGACGGTATCCACAAGCACAATACATACGCTCGTTACGACTGTGACGACGAAGGCAGCGACATCCTGAAATTCTGGGCAGCAGCCTATAGCTTGATAGAATATTGCAACAAATTCATTGCTTCTGCAGAGAACAGCAAGTTCTATGTCAATAACGATAACGACCCGGAATGGAGCCAGGACGGTCAGGTGCTGCAATGGATTGGTGAGGCCAAATGTCTGCGTGCCATGATTTATCACGACTTGGTGGTGATGTTCGGTGACGTGCCATTCACCTTCACACCAGCTTCTAAGCGCGAGGAATATGTCATTCCTGTTACCGACCGTCAAGTCATTCAGAATGCACTGATTGCAGACCTGAAGGAAGCATCCTTAAATATGTCAACGGCCAAAAACGTCACTGTTGAGCGCTGCTCGAAGGAGTTTGCACAAGCTATGATAGCACGTATCGCACTGACTGCCGGTGGTTATTCGCTGCGTCCTAATAAGAACGATAGCCGCAGCTACGGCAACATGCAGCGTCCTGACAACTACAAGGAGTACTACAAGACGGCTCGCGACTATGCTGATTCAGTTATCACGGCTGGCACACACGACCTCAAGGCAGAATACCAGAACGTATTTGTCAACGAGTGCAACTACCAGGTTATTAATAACGACGACCCCATCTTCGAAATTCCGTTTGCCAAGGAGTCAACAGGTAATACCGGTTACATTCAGGGTCCGACTTATTCTTCATACGAGAACAAGACGACTGGAGTATGGGGTGAGACAAAGGGCAATGGCCGTCTGCATGCCTTCTACCGTTTCCTGTTCCGCGACAACGACAAACGTCGTGAGTTTGTCAACGGCATGTGGTACTATACTTATCGCATTGACGCGACTAACACACAGGTAGACTCGATTATTATCCGCAACGACTACTCTGTACACAACAATAAATGGTCGAAACTGTGGACTTCTGAAGGTTCAGCCCTTGGCAATGCCTCTACTGGTTCTACTGGCATCAACTTCCCGTACATGCGCTATGCCGATGTACTGCTGATGTATGCAGAGACTGCAAACGAGCTGGATGGCGGTCCCTCTGACCCTAAGGCTGTCGCATGTCTGACTAAAGTGCATACCCGTGCATTCACTGATGGCGATGCAGACTTCATTACGGCTGCAGTAGCCAATAAGGATGCATTCCAGAAGGCTGTCATGGACGAACGCAAATGGGAGTTTGCCGGCGAGAACATCCGCTGGCGCGACCTGGTGCGCACCAATACCATTTCAGAAGAGCTGATGTACAGCTTCCTGCGCTATTATGCTGCTGGTATGGCTGGTGATTCAGGCTTTGAGGAAGACATTAACCTGCACGATGGCACCAACTTCAACTACCGTCCGCTGACCATCTACTATCACAAGTACTATGCCACTGAAGGTACTGACCAGCAGAAACTGATGGCTCACCGTATGCTTAAGAACCAGTTGTACGGCTATGTTGTCAATGCCGCATACAGCTTCGACCTGATGTATCCCAATCAGTCGCTGCCCAGCCTGCGTCTCTACAATGCCTATAAAGGCATCAGCCAGCCCACGACCAGTCAGATTAAGACTTTCGGATTCTCTGCTGAGGGTTGGAGCAATGCCAAGTTCTATAACTGGTTCAACGATGCCACAGCACAACCCAACAACCAGTGTAAGTACAGTTTCTTCGGCTACATCCGTACCGATGACAATAACAACATCTGGATTATCCGCGATGGCGTGCAGGAGCAGTTCAACGACATTCCTGCTGCCGAGACACTGCCTGCCGTACGCTACATTCTCCCCTATCCTAATCAGGTTATCCAGCGTTCTGAAGGAGTCTATAAGAATTATTATGGATATTAATAACACTAAGAAATCACAGATATGAAAAAGATACTGAATAGCATCATGCTTCTTCTGTTGGCAGGCACTTCAGCACTGATGGTGTCGTGTAAGGAAGACGACAGCAAAGGTTCGTCAACCAATACCAACAGAGAGTTTATGACCATGTTCATTTGCGACAACACCCGCGGCAAGGGTACCGACTATCCCTACAATAGTGGACTTGACGGTGCCTATCCTCACGGCAACACCATCCACCTCTACTGGTATGGCGTCAACGACTGTGCAGGCTACC
The DNA here is from genome assembly GCA_946404405.1 of uncultured Prevotella sp. Lineage (GTDB taxonomy): Bacteria > Bacteroidota > Bacteroidia > Bacteroidales > Bacteroidaceae > Prevotella. The sequence goes on along the minus strand of CAMJDL010000001.1, from coordinate 128,529 downwards.
AGATTCAGATGGGTCTGCAAATCAAGGTTAGCGGCGGCGCGGAGGCCTGGGCAAATGTCCAGGGTACCAGCGACCTGCTGCTCGATACCATCGTCGGACCCAAGCAGCTTGATATGCTGCTGAAGGACTTGCAATACTCTACCAACTACCGTTTCGCTATCCGTGCTCTGTCAAAGCTCGACAAGAACATCAAGGGTGATGAGTCAACGTTTGCCCACGCCTCAAATTGGTATGGTCATGGCAACGGCCGTCAGTGGCAGGAGTACCTGGGCATTACGACTAACGACCGCTATCCTACTCCTATGGCCATCTATGTCAATCAGGCTGAAACGACAGAGAGTGACATGCATGTCTATTTCAACACCAACATCAATCAGTTAGGACTCAACCTGTCTGACGAGGATGACAAAGACAAGTGGGATGCCTACCACGAGAACTTCAACATCGACGAGAATGGTAACTTCGGATACAAGTACCTCACGGTAGTACCCTCCCCCAACAACCCCAACTCAACCGTAGGTGAAAAATGGAAGAAGTATGAGATTACTGATGAGGACCGTGCTCGCGGTTATGTGGTTGTCGATGGCCTGACACCCAACTCCGTATATGTTATCGATGTCATTGACCCCACCGTGCCTGTAGACATCGATGCCAAGTACAACACCTGTACTGCACGCTCAGACGGACAGCCCGGAGAGCCCATCCTGCTGTCGCATGCTGACATGTTGGCACAGGCTGGCAGCATCACCATCAAGGACCACGAGACTGTAAGTCATGCAGAAGTGTATGCTCATGCTGCCGACTACGATGCAGCGCCCATCAGCCATGTACTCTATGACTTCATCTCGAATACCCAATATGCTGAAGGACAGACCTTCGAACTGGAGGGTGGAAAAACCTACTATCTCGACGGCAATGACATCACCTGTAAGGGATTTGTCCTGCGCACACGTCCTGAGGATGTAGCCAAAGGCCTCCGCGCCAAGGTTATCTGCGGTATTGGTGAGAGCACAGCTATCTTCACACAGGGTAAGGAAGGTCGCCAATGGGACGGCTGCCCGTACTCCATGTTTACCTTCGGACGCTCACCGGAAGCTGGTGAGGGTGGTGAAATCTACATGAAGAAACTCGCTTTCTATGACATCGATTTCGACAACCCCATGTGCTTCAACTATGGCGACCAGAAGGCAGGCATCGGCTCAGCAACGGGTAACTACTTCTTCAACATGTTCTCTGACGGTATGGCTGTGACGCTTGACTCGCTGGTTATCGAAAACTGTACGTTCAAGCGCATTGTCCGTGGCTTTGTCCGCGAACAGGGTCCCAACTACAAGCTGTGGAATCACGTGCTCATCAAGAACAATCTGTTCTATGACTGTGGCTACTATAGCAACGGTGCCGGTGGCTACTGCTGGATTGATGGTGCCGGCAACAATGGCAAGACCAATATGCTGGCCGACTTCAAGGCTATCGAGAATACATTCTACGACTGTCCGTTCCCAGCCTTCATCAAACAACAGCTCAGCGATGCTTACAAATATGAGGGCAACTCGAAATGGAACATTACCTTCTCGAACAACACCCTTGTAAACTATAACACCCGCGGCGATGGAGCTATTTTCAAGCTCACCCGCATACCAAACGGATCTGTATTCAATGTTGAAAACAACCTGATTATGCTCTGTAAGCAGAGTGGTGACCAGCGTCTGCTTCAGCAGTACGGCGCATACGTACCTGATACGGAGACGATGCCAGACGGATCTGCAGGACAATGCACGCTGAATTTCCACAACAACTGGTCAACCAACAACGACCTGACCAATGGTTCAGTCTTCAGTTCACGTGCCTTTGACAACGAGAAGGACGGTTTCGGAGCATTGGTGGCTAACCAGAAAGCAACACTCAACGGCTCGCTGAAGGTTGCTGTTGCCGACCTTTCGGCTACCGACCTGCTCATTCAGCCATGTCCTCCTCATATCGCCGCTACGGCTGAGGACCAGAACATGCACCGTGCTGATGCACTTGACGGTACTGCTACGACTCAGTATAACGTGAACCTCTATTTCAAGGATAAGAACAACGACATTTGGAACAACAATGTCGGTGCCGCCCGATGGAGAACCAAGTAAAATTGAAGAATTGTATAATTGAAGAATTGAAGATTATGAATAAATTCAAAAAATCAATATTTGCTGCATTTGCAGTGGTGGCAGGCATCAGCCTGACCACTGCATGCAGCGATGCCAACGAGTTTGAGGATACCAACACCAATAACAAGTCGTGGGTCATCAATTACAACGACTCTATGGCTGTACCCCATCCTGAGACACTGGCCAGCACCAAGTGGGTACGCGGCACAGGCATCAAGCAAAATGCCTATGGTCAGGAAGTGCAGGGGTTTGTGGAGAGCCTTGACTTCGTATCAGCCGACTCTGTGGCTGTAAAGATGAGCAAAGGAACCACAGAAGGTACGTGGGTTGACGACTCCAATACGGAAAAATTGCCACTTTACGAGTATTCGTACAGTGAATCGACAGGCAGAATACAGATTCTGCAGCGCACGGAAAATAAAGGTAAGGTCACTAAAAATGCCATCTTCGTTGGTGTAGCTGTTAGTGGCCAGCAGGAAACCATCACCATTGTACACTATGGCGACACACCTGCACAGACCTATCTCGTGAAACAGTAAGCAAACTTACATCATAATGTTAAGAGACCGCTTAAAAAACAAGCGGTCTCTTTTCATTATTACGAAAACCTTTACGTAACTATTTCTAAAGAAAAAACAGAAAACATTTGGTAATCTCAGAAAAAAGTCCTATTTTTGCACCGTATAATGCAAAATAAGCTACAGACAAATCTTTTATTTATTAACTAATAAGTTTAAATTATGAAGAAATTTTTTACTCTAATCTGTGCCCTTGTGGGCTTCGCAGGTGTTGCTAATGCTGCTACAGTGGATGATATCGCTGTCTGCAAGCACAGCTATGTGTTGGTTTGCGATCAACTTGGTGCCCGTCCTGGCAAGGGTGTACTCTTCGGTAACGATCATTTCTTAGATGTTACTGGTGGTTCAACTGCTACTAACAAAGGGCAGGTTGACCTCTCTGTATTAAATGAGGCTGATGACAACCACGTTAATCAGTACATTGTTGACAAGTATGGAGCAGACTATCCTGGTCTTCATTACAATTTCCTTCGTCTGAAGAACAATCAGGACGTGATTGCTATGAAACTGACTGCAAAGTCAAAGGTTATCATGTTCATCCAGGGTAACAACAAGACTGGTAAGGATGCTCGTATTCCATGTATTGCTAAGACTGTTGATGATATCAAAAACAAGACAGGTCTGAACGCTGCCCCAACTGCAGATCATCCAACAACTGATGCTGGTTTCCGCTGGGAATACACCGTCGACGATGATGGTCTCTTCTACGTAGGTTCTTACAATGGTGACATGTTTGTCAGCTACATCATCGTCGAGGCTAACGAGGCTCCTGGTACTCCTACTGTAAAGGTTGGCGACCAGACCTTCGAGAACGGTCTCTGGTTCCGTGAGGTTAGCTGTAAGGCAAACGAGTATAAGATGGAAGGTTCTGACGAAGGCATTCCCACTATTGTTACCTACACCACTGATGGTTCTGAGCCTAATGCAACAAGTCCTGTCTATAAGGAGCCTATCAAGTGCTATAAGGACATGACTGTTAAGTTCCAGGCTTATCAGGATTGGGGTATGGGCGCTGACGAAGCTTTCAAGTGCGACGGTGCTGATAACGATGGTAATGTAAACTTCGTATTCGATGCTCCTTCTATTGATGCCGATGGTGCTACCTTCACAATTACCTCTCCTTATGCTGAACAGAATGGTTCAAACTACTATAAGTTAGGCGATGGCGAGGAAGTTGCTGGAAATGGTGCAACTTTGACTGAGTCTGCAACAGTTACTGCATACACAAAGATTGCTAATGGTTCATACACGACCTTCACCACAAAGGCTACCACAAAGGACGTTTACGTGCTGAATCCTATCAAGGAGAAGAAGACTATTGCCGTAACCAAGGCTGATGTTGTTCTCGACGAGGAGGCTACTGCAGCTTCTACTACTGGTGAAGTTTATAAGGTTGAGAATGGTGAAATCAGTGCTGACAAGGCCGACTTCTTCGTAAAGAACCTGACTTTTGCCGTTGTAAAGAATGCTGACTATCAGATTGACGGCAAGGAGGCTTACATCCAGATGAGCAACACCAACATTACCTTCCTGGTGGCTGCTGGTGACGAGGTTAACGTAAAGGTTATCTGCTCGAAGAATGCTTGTAAGAACATTGATGCTGATGACGCTGCTGAAGACAAGCTGGTTGATGGCTGCACACCTGATCGTAGCTGCTATGTAAATGTTAGCGGTACTAACTACTGTGCTAAAGATGCAGAGGGCAAGGCTGTTTGCGACCAGAAGCTCTATCCTGGCGTTGCTAACATCATCGAGTTCAGCCTGAAGGGTGGTAAGACTACCAAGCAGAACGTAAAGGATGCCGAAGGTAACGATGTAGTGGGCGAAGACGGCAAGGCTATCCAGGAGGATGTCTTCACACCTGAGAACACTATCTACACCTTCCAGAAGTACTCTGGTACTGGTAACATCATGATTTCTTCTATCGAGTTTACTCCAGTTAACGCTTCTGGCATCAGCACTATTAACGCAACCGAGAAGGTTTCTAACGGTGCTATCTACAACCTCGCTGGACAGAAGGTTGCTGAGAGCTTCAAGGGTCTCGTAATCAAGAACGGTAAGAAGATGATCCAGAAGTAATCACTTCCCTACTCTATTTATAACAATGGTGCAGTCAACATGGCTGCACCATTTTTTTTACCCTTTCCTTTGCAAAATCAAAATAAAGTCGTAACTTTGCAAAACAATGAGACTGATTGTGACACTACTGATGATGTGTTGGGGACTGCACAACGTGTGGTCGCAACCGTTATGTAACGTGGTGAAATACGACGAGGAGGATGGTGTGCCGTCTAACCACGTCACTCAACAGCTGCAAGACAGTCATGGTTTTATGTGGTTCTCGACATGGAACGGATTGTGCCGTTTCGATGGCTACGAATTCCAGACATTCAAAACTCAGGCCGGTGATGGCTGTCACATGCCCAACGACCGCATACGCGATATTGCTATTCGTCCCGACGGACAGATAGTTTGTAAGGTTGAGGAAAATGAATATTACCTTTTCGACACCCGCACCTGCCGTTTTCATGACGTTGCACCTCAGGACCAGCAACAGGCCGCTGACGACATCCAGAAATACCGTCAGTGTAAAGCGGTGAAGAGGCCTGAGTCGCAGGTGTCATTTGAATATGATGACCGCCAAGGCAACCATTGGGAAATAGTCAATGGACAGATTTCTCTCAGCATACCGGTGGCAGAGCATACCAAACGTCTCTCCATAGAACCGGCAGCGGAGGTCAAGTGCTTGTTCAAAGACAGCAAAAACCGTTATTGGCTGACCACACGGGAAGATGCTGCCGTTAGAATATACGACAGTGACATGCGAACGATAGGCTATTTGGGGCGCGATGGCAGCATACATACCAGTTACACCTCTTTCGGTGCGCCTATATACTGTATGTATGAAACTACAGATGGTTCACTATGGCTGGGATCGAAGCCTCAAGGCTTGTTCCGCATGCAAGAAAAAGGTGGGCGTTTCCAGATTAGCCAGCCAACTGGCATGACGCAACAGGATGTTTACTACATCAGAGAGGACCGGTGGCACCGTTTGTGGATAGCGACCATGCGCGAAGGGTTGTTCTATACGAACGACTACACGACCGCCAGCCCTCAGTTTCTAAAACCGGGACAGTATCCAAAGGATCATGGTCAGCGTGTGCGACATCTGCACATGACACGTAACGGTATTCTGATAGCCGCTACCACAGACGGATTACTGACGGCACAACTGGAGAATGATGTCAATAAGATGACGTTCTACAGACACCTGCGGGAAAGTGACCGTGCTGAGAGTCTGAGCTGTAGTGCTGCGATGGATGTGATAGAAGACGGCAACGGACAAGTATGGATCAGTACAGAAAGTGGTGGCGTCAATATGATTAGCGAACGTGACTTGCTGAAGCCACAACCCGTATTCCGTCACATGAACAGTGCCACCCATCAGTTGCCCAACGACGTCGTCCTCTCACTGGCACCGATGAATGGCAAGCAGACGATGGTAGTTAGCAGTCATCTGCTGACATTGGTTGACACGACAGGACACAGCCGCGTGCTTGATGCCCGTTTCTTTAATGCCGACTACCGTTTTGGTGACGCACGTCCACTATCGTTTGGCAAAGACCAGTGGCTATTTGGACTGAAAGACGGTGCCTTTACCACCTCTTCCACGCAGATGGAGCAGAAAGCCTACAGTCCGCCATTGGTATTGACCTATATAGAGGTGAGAGGTGAGAGAGATGAGGTGAGAGGTGACTGGGCGATAGAAAATTCCGATAGCATTATTCTGCAACCTCATGAACGTAACGTCAGCATTCATTTTGCAGCCCTTGACTATAGTGCGCCCGAGCGTATCAGCTATGCCTTCCGTCTGTCCGCAGACGAGCCATGGCACTATATAGGCCACGACCGTTCGGCTACCCTACTCGACCTGAAGCCTGCCACCTACGTGTTGGAGATTCGTTCGACAAATGCTGATGGCGAGTGGCAGGACAACATCCGCACACTGACCCTCGTCGTCACGCCTACGTTCTGGGAGGCCTGGTACGGACAACTGCTCATCGTACTGCTCTGTGTGGCACTATTGGCTGCCATCCTATATACCTATTTATATATCAAGCGCATTAAGCGACAGCACCAGCAGACTTTAGAGGCTTATCTGACGCTACTTAACACGGATCACGGGGACGGTTCTCCTGATCACAGTCGCCTCGCGACGACGGATCATGAGAACCGTCCCCATGATCCTGTGGTACCGACGATAAAGGCCGAGGACGACGCCATGCTGAAACGCGTCATGAAGTTTATCGAAGAGAACATTGCAGATGCAGATATCGGCGTGGGTGACTTAGCTGCCGCCGCTGCCGTCAGTCGCTCAGGCTTACAGCGCAAGCTGAAACAGACCATGGGCGTCACCCCGCAGGAACTGTTGAGCGAGGCGCGCATCAAGCGTGCATGCCAACTATTGCAACAAACAGACAAGCCTGTGGCTGAGATAGCCTATGCCTGCGGATTCAACGATCCCAAATATTTCAGCCGCTGCTTTAAACAGAGTACTGGCAAGTCACCCTCAGAGTTTAAAAACACACCATAGCAGGTATAAAAAACGCATTATTCCACCCGTTTGATGCGTTTTTCATCCTTCTTTGACGCATTTTTCACCCCATTTCAACGAGAATAAGTAGTACTTTTGCAGCAGAATTTAAAACCGATTAAAACAACAAACTGCAACATGAAAAGAAAACTACTATTTCTGATGAGCCTCGTGATGCTGTTGGCATCAGCAGGCAGTGCAAAGAAAGTTCATACGCTGGGTGACTCGACGATGGCACCTTACGACGAGAAGGCCACCGTAACCCGCGGCTGGGGTATGTATTTTGGTAATTTCCTTACCAACGGCTGGACCAGCATCAACTATGCCAAGGGCGGTCGTGACTCGCGTGGCGGCTACAACGAGTTGTGGCAGAACGCCAAAAAGAATGTGGAAGCTGGCGACTACGTCATCATCCAGTTTGCCCATAACGATGAAAAGATCAGTGGCATGGACCGTGAAGAAGTCTATAACTACTACATCAGTAAAGGTATGACCACCGAAGCTGCTGCCCTGGACACCAGAGGTACGACACCATCTACGACCTATAAGACATGGTTAGGCAAGATTGTCGATGAGGTGGTGGCCAAGGGTGCACATCCCGTTCTGGTAGGTGCAGCCTGTCGCAGTTATTTCTCAGACGGCAAGATCAAGCGTAATGGCCGTCACGACTTGGGCGACTCGTTCTCGAAACTCACAGAGAACGGCATCTTAGAAAAACAAAGTGTTCCGGCTGACAACCACCTGATGGACTATACTTACCACATGGAACAGTTGGCCAAGGAGAAAAATGTGCCCTTCGTCAATCTGACAGCGGCTACAGCCGAACTCTATGAAAGCTATGGTGACGCCAAATGCCACGAACAATTGTTCGACGGACAAGGTTCCACCCACTTTAACACTACTGGAGCACTGCTGGTGGCCCGTCTCTGCGCACAGCTGATGAAGGAACAGGGCATTATGAGCGACAACATCGTCGTACCTGTTGACCTCTCCGTATCTCCTCTGACGGCCGATATGGGCGAGGCTTATAAGGGACAGACTCTGACTAAGGAACTGACCATCAATGGTTTCGGACTTTCTCCGGCTGAAGGTACTATCAACATTTCGGCCACAGAAGGCATCGAAGTCTCTGTCGATAAGAGCAAGTGGGCATCAACGGCTCAGATTGACTATAAAAATGGTACGCTGGTACAGAACATATATGCTCGCATTGTCTTGACTGCTGCTGGTGCATTCAACGGCATGATTACCGTTGCATGTGGTAACAAACGCATTGAAGTTCCCGTTCAGGCCCAAGCCATAGAGTTAGGCGGCGGTGCTCCGTTCAAGGCGTTTTGGCCGCTACTGAACGACGAGCAGTGTACGGCTGAAGGTTCGGTAACCATCCTGGATGAGCAGTGGAGTGGTATGGTAGTCAAAAACTATGCCAGCCCGAAAGCAGACGGCACGACGTGGCCTGAAGGAGCTACCAATGATGCCAATCGCAATACACAGCGTAACGTGATTATCGGTGAGCAATGGACAAAGGCAGAAGACGATGATCCTGGCCGTTATATCAGCTTTGGCGTACAAGCCCCAGAGGGTCAGACGCTGAAAGTTAACAACATTTCGATGTTTGTCGGAGGTGCAGGCGGTAGCGGCATGATGTGCCATATCTACTATAGCACTGATGGTTTCCAAACCAGAAGCACCATTTTCGCGCCAACAGCAATGGCTGGCAATACGATGTATGAGGTGAAGGCACAGCCTGTCATCACCCTTGAAAGCGGACAAAAGCTTGAAGTACGTATATATCCTTGGTATAACAGCGATGCCTCTGGCAAGACCATTTGTCTGGCCGATGTCTGCATCAGTGGTTTGACCGAGAGTGGTACAGCTTTAGAGAACGAGCCTGTCACCATTAGTTTCCCTTTCCATGAGGGTAAGGAAGGCCAAACCGCCACTTTCGGTCCTGACGAGAAGATGGGTGCATTCTTCAAGACCAGCTACGTCGAGCTTGGCTCATCGCTGGCCTATAAGGGTACTGGCTCCGTAGGTCAGCAAACCCTGGTACAGCCTGCCCAGCAGGATGGTGCTGCCAACGAAGCTAATGCAGTCAACTTCTACTTCATCCCCAAGAAGGGCATGATATTCACGCCTACCAAGATTGCTTTCAACATGACCCGCTATGGCACCGACGGCGGTAAGGTTGATGCCTCATGGGTAGCCTCTGACGGCACCGTAACATCGATTGCTTCAGGACTGATACCCAACCGCAACAACAAGACACCAAACGTAACAGAAGTCAGCGAGACGGTCAGTGGTGCCAATGGTAGCGACGGACTATGCGGACTGCGTCTGAATCTCTATAGCCTCGGCAACACCAAGCAGGTGGGTTTTGGCGACATCGTCATCGAGGGAACCTTGTTGGGATCGCCTCAGGACACCAAGCAGTGCAAGCTCAGCGTATCGATGGACGACGATAAGGCTGGGTCATTAACTATCACGCCTAATGCCGACATATTCGACGAGGGCGACGAGGTCACCCTCTTTGTCACTGAGAACTTCGGCTACCACTTTGCCGGATGGGTAGATGCTAACGGCAAAACCGTATCGACCGAGAATCCCTATAAGTTCAATATGGCCGACGACACCGTACTGAAGGCTACCTTCACCAAAGCCAACACCTACGCACTAAACGTCGTACTGACCGAGGGTGCACAGACTAACCTCGTACAGATTGTGCCAGAGGGTACGATGATTAACAACAAACGCATGTACGAAGAGGGCACCGAGGTGAAGCTGACTGCCGTGAACAACAAAATTCTGACCTTCACAGGCTGGGAAGACAACAGCACTGATGCCGAGCGCATCATCAAGATGGATAAGGAACAGAACCTGACGGCCAACTTCTCGGCTGTTGACTATATCGTAGGCTGGGACCTCTACTACGACCAGCCTGCCAAGGACCGTGCTGCCGACTACAAGTCAGACTCAGAGAATGGCGGACAGCTGTCGTTGCGTAAAGCGGATGGCACCACACAGGGCTGGCTGACACGTGGCATCGGCAACGGATTCGAAAACGGACGTGCCGGAGCTCGCGTATGGAAGCTTCGTTCCGAGGGTTGGTACTTCGAAATCTCTTTCTCGTCAAAGGGTTACACCAACCTGAAACTGTCTAACGGTATGGGTGTCAGCTACAACACCTATAAGAACTTCGACGTTGAATACTCTATCGACGGCACCAACTTCACCAAGTTTGGCGAGTTTGCCGGCGAGACGGAGCTGAAGTCGGGCTGGGTTGACGGCGAGTTTGCACTGCCTGCCGAGGCCAACGAACAGGACCGTGTATGGATTCGCTGGAAGGGTGTGGAAGCCTCAGGTCTGGTAGGTCACGAGACGGACTACGACGGACTCTGCATTGCTGACATCTTCGTCACTGCCGATGCCGGATCATTGGCCGACGAGAAGGCCATGCTGACAGCCTCTAACCCAGTGAACGGTGCTACAGGCGTATCGCGTAACGGCAGCATCATCCTCAACTTCGACAAGAAAATCAAGGCTGGCACAGGTAAAGCCCAGCTGAATGGCGAAGCGTTGGAACCCATCATCAGCGGCAAGTCGGCTATCTTCAAGTATAGCGGTCTGGCTTATAACACAGCCTACACCTTCCAGATGCCCGAAGGCGTGCTCGTCAGCCGTAGCGGCAATGCCGTAGCAGCAGCCACCATCGCCTTTACCACCATGGAACGCCAGCAGCCAGAGTCACGCCTCTACGATGCTGTGGTAGCACAGGACGGCAGTGGCGACTACACCACCGTACAGGCTGCTATCGATGCTGCACCAGCAGGACGTGCTAAGCCCTGGCTCATCTTCGTGAAGAACGGACAGTACAAGGAGCATGTCGATATTCCTGCCAAGAAGCCTTACCTGCACATCATTGGTCAGGACCGCAACAATGTGGTTATCAAAGACGACCGTCTCAGTGGTGGCGACAATGCCGTACACGTCAGCGTGGGTGCTACTGTCGTCGTGAATGCCAACAACACCTTCATCGAAGGTCTTACGATGGAGAATATCTGGGGACATGAGAAGCAGGCTGGTCCGCAAGCCCTCGCCCTGAACACTGGTGGCGACCGCATCGCTATGAACAATGTACGTCTGCTGTCTTATCAGGACACATGGATTACCACATCAACCTCGAACAACCGCCACTATATCAAGAACTCGCTCATTGAGGGTGCTGTCGACTTCATCTACAACTCAGGTAACGTATATCTCGATGGCGACACACTGGAGATTAACCGTCCCAGCGGTGGTTTCATTGTCGCTCCTTCACATGGTGCCGACGTCAAGTGGGGCTATGTATTCCAGAACAACGTGCTGCGCCCCTATCCTGGCATGAATGTCACCGACGTATGGTTGGGACGCCCCTGGCACAACCAGCCCAAGACGGTGTTCATCAATCTGCAGACTTACATCAACATCCCCGCAGCAGGCTGGTATGAGACGATGGGCGGACTGCCCGCACTCTGGGCCGACTATAACACCGTCGATGCCAACGGTAATCCCGTTGACCTGTCGCAGCGTCGCGACACCTACTATCGCACAGAAAATGGTGAGAAGATCTATGGCAAGGCCAAGAATTACCTGACCGACGAAGAGGCTGCCCAGTATACCATCAAGAACGTCTGTGGTGGCGACGACAACTGGCAGCCCGACCTGATGTGTGAGGCCTGCGATGCTCCTGTCGTCAAGGGTGAAGGTACGAAACTCTCATGGCAGGCCGTACCATACGCCATCTGCTACGTAGTCACCAAGAATGGCGAGGTGGTAGGCTTCACTAAGGACACATCGTTCGATGGCTATACCGTTGCCGACACCTGGCAGGTACAGGCCGTCAACGAATACGGTGGTCTGAGTCAGAAGGCAACCGCCAACGCCACAACCGCTATCAGTCTTCAGACATCATCCATCAGACATCAGACATCGCCCATTTTCAACCTCGCTGGTCAAAGAGTCGGTGCAGACTACAAGGGCCTCGTTATCAAGAACGGTGTCAAGATGATCCAAAAGTAATTACTTCCCTACTCTATTTATAACATGAGAGCGGACCGCATTGGTTCGCTCTCATCGTTTTTTACTATCACTTATCACTCTTCATGCAATGCATGAAGCCGTTCCCAGTGCGGTCAGTGCCGCCGTCAGAATGGATATCACCACCTGAATCACCGTCTTCCATGTTTCCTTCTTCATAATTTACTTACTTTTAATTGTTCTTGGTCGCTTCGCTCAAAATTATAGAAAAATTATCCAAAAAATTTTATTATAATTTTCTTTTAAATTTTCTTGTAATTTTGAGGCCGTAGGCCGACCCTGTTTCCTCATTCCTCATTCAACATTCCTCATTCCTCATTCAAAGAGTTGCCCTTTCGGGCACACTCTTTGCTAGTTCTCGTCCGGCTCGTCGTCGCCGCCGCCACCGCCGTTGTTACCTCCGGTGTTGCCGCCCGTGTTACCTCCGGTGTTCGAACCTCCGTTACCCGTAGTCCCGTTACCCGTGGTTCCGTTCTCACCATTCTCGGGATCCTCCACTTCGCCGGCGGTTGTCGTCACGCGCTTCACCTCCTTGCCGTCTCGGTCATAGCAGGTAATCTGCACGGCGGTGTCGGCCAGTTCGTCCTTCAGGTCCACTGATGGGGTGAAGATGATGCGGCGGCTGGTAATCAGACCTGCCTTTACGTCGTTCACGTTCTCGACAGCCTTCGAACGAAGTCCGAAACGCATGGTGCCCAGTCCGGGCAGTGCCACCGAGTGGCCTTCCGTAGCCCATGCCTTGATCACCTCGCCAGCTGCATCCCAGCAGGCCTTCATCACGCCCTGGCTTACGCCGCTGCGAAGGGCAGCCTCCTTGATGACCTTGGTCTGGTTCAGGCTGGAGTACATCTCGGGTTTCATCACATAGCGGTACTTGCCCGCCGATTCCTTGTCAAACTTCAGCAGTCTCTCTACTGCCTTTACTTTAAGTGCCATAAAATTAAATTTTAAGGGTGTTAAAAATTTTCCGCGTCCTTAAAACCTCTTCCTTAATCGTGCATTTTGCTGCTACACTATGGAAATTTTACTCGTTAGCCAAGAAAATTTTTCTCTATAGTTATGCCGCAATTTTTAGATGCTTTACCGGTCTTGCATCTATGATGCAAAGGTACGAAATTTTCGTGATATATGCAAGCTTTTTAGCGATTATTTTTCAAAAAAATGCAGAATCAGAGGTTACCCACTTACCCAGTTACCCACTTTTGACATCTGCATTTTTAAAATCTAGAGAAACTATATTATATAATTTATATATATTATAATAAATATAAATTTAATATTAAATTTGAATTCTCTCTACTTTTCCCATCATGTAGTTTCCAAAAACCTAAATGTCATAACTGGGTAAGTGGGTAACTGGGTAAGTTTACAAACAGCGTGGTGAGGATCGTGCCAAGTAGAAAATCAGAACCGTCCCCATTTTTCCCATTCAGGCTAATCGTAAGATAATGAAAGCTTTCGTAGCATATCGTCACTTGGCTGAGTTGCCTCTAGCCATCTTCTCTCAAAAACTCACTCGCCTCTTACCTTGACATCCCCTCAATCTGCAACATGACGATGTGTGGTAAGAACATCACACCGTGCCTGTCCCCCTGTTATTTTGTCCCCCTGTTATTTCTCCCCGCTGTTTTTGACAGCAAAAGAAATAGAGACCCCACGGCCTCTATTTCTCCTTAAATAACCAACTAACTGATTACTGAACGGCACACAACGTTCATTGTATATTCTGACAGGGAAACCTCACAAGGGGACTGTCCCCCTGTGAGCGTGTTAAATGGATGGAAACCTCACAGGGGGCTGTTCCACTGTGAGCACCTAGTGCTTACTTGTAATATACCGTGATTTGGTTTATCATAACCATAGACTCTGAATTGTTACTCATCGTCACGGTATTAGCATTCACATTTTCGATAGAACCATTTGAATTATTGCTCGCCGCCCAATTAAGGGTACCTGCCGTCACAGTCGTTTGGCTATTTTCTTCTGGCCCCCAGGTACAATGGAATTCGACCTTCGTGATTGTTTTACTATTCTTAGCAGTGATGGTAACGTGGCAGTTCTGTCCTATATTTAATCCATCACCGTCTCCAGAATGCTCGCAGGTGATTGTGAAGTGGGTGCCATTGTAAGAATCTAATCCCTGGTTCGTGGTGAAGACTTCCGTGTAGGTGGGCATGTCATAGTTGCCCTCTGCGTCGAAGTCCAGCACCTCGGTGACGGTTACATTGAGTGGGAAGCCAGAGTGGTCGGGAACATGGACGGGGCCGCCAGGAGTCTCGCCGCCAATCTCGTCTGTGGCATCTGGGCCGCAGGGGTCTTCGTCATCATTCGGGTTCTGGTCGCGGTCCACAAGGCCGAGGGCATCGTTGCGGAAGTTGAGGGTGAAGATGTACTTCTTATGGGCCTGGAAGCCGGTGAAGTCGTCAGGCAGAGGCAGGGCAATCCATCCATGATGGTTTGCACCCGTGCCCTTGGGGAAGATGATGGTGCCGTCGGCGTCACCGCCATCGATGCAGATGCGGGCGAGGACGCTGATGTAGGGCTTGCTCCATGTCGAGGTGCTGAAGTCCTCAACGGCGGCTATCGTCTGCGGCATCACGAACACTTTGGTCTGGCTGCCGAGTGCTTTGGCTTGGCGACCGTCTGTGCTGGGATCGCCATCGGTGGTGGCCGTCAGCCAATCGTCATCATCGGGATCTGTCAAATTAATCACTTTGATGATGTCGCGCTTGTCAGCCGTGTTGTTGAAGGCACCCATGGTCGTGGTGCTGGTGGAGGCGGTATAGCTGCTGGCGGCATAAGCCACATTTTTAATGCATATAGCGCGTACGAAGACCTTCACGTTCAGGGGCGAAGCGTCGCTCTTGTCCAGAACCTTGGCTTTGAACTCCACCTTCGATACGGCGTGCTTGAAGTCAAGATTGACCACAGGACCATCGCCGCTGCCGGTGTAGCTGAGGGCTGTGTAGGCGCCCACGGCGTCTCGGTTGGCATAGCTGTTATCCAGCCCCTCTTTGTCATAGGAAGCGCCCGTGTAACTCCAAGCGCTGAAGGTGGCGTCAGTGCCTTCGAGCGGCCAGTAGAGGGTGGAGGCTGTCTCAGCATCGTTCACCTTGTAGATCCACGATGAGTTGTCTTTCTGTATCACAAATTTTGGATTGGTGACGGGGGTGCCGTCTGCAGCATAGAACGTACCGGTGGATTCCATGTAAAATAATGCAAGGTTGTCACTGGTAATTTGCGGGTCGTCGCCATAAGCAGTGCCGCGCGTCTGGTTCTTGACGACTGTTGTGAACTCCACAGGTTTAAGTCCGTTGGCGTTTTTCTGCGTCACGGATGCCAGCTCGTCGTTCGAGCAGGCGGCAAAGGCCAGTGCCATGACTGCCATTGCGAGATATTTTGTTGCTTTCATAATCGTATATGATTTGAGTTTAAAACATTAGTTGGCGTCGTATACCAAGCGGACGGAAAGACCGTAGTGGCGAGCATCAGAGTACTGAGGGTTCACCTCGTTGGAATAAAAATACATGCCATAAGCATTATCATCATTGGCATAGGAACTCGACCAATAATACCCATCGATTTCTGCCCCACCGACCCCAGAATCATCATATTTTCCTGAGGCTGGAAGGAACACGCAGCCTGCGGCTTCAAGCGCTGCCCAGCCGGCAGTGGTGCACTGGGTGGTCCCCGTCGTCCAACTGCTGGCGGCGGCGTTGATGGTACCCCATGTCACACCAGAAGGTGTATCACCGATACTTCCGTCAGGGAACAGAATGATACCTTTAACAGCCAAATCGTCGATGTTGATGCGGGCTTGGGTGTAGCGAGCATTGGAAGTGGAGTTGATTTCGTTTGCGGTGGTACGGGTGTTAAAAATGTACTGCCACTCATTGGCGGTAGTGTTATTCTTCAGCGTGCGCCAGCCCGAATTCTGGGTATTGCCGCCGTTGCTGATGGCGTTATAGCCCCAGTCGGCCTTGCCTGCATTTTCACCAGCACCGTCATACAGGTTCGTTGTAAGTGAACCGTATGGATTAAAATATTGACTATCATACGCCCACTCCCACGGCCGATATAATGTGGCGTGTCCTGTATAGTCTATGCCACTGGTACCCCATCGGTAGAGGTCAATCCAATCTGTATTTGACTCCGACAGGAAGTTGCCACCACCTACAAAGTCGTACTGATGTTCCGCAAAACGCCAAGTTCCTGTGGAGGCCTGATACTGCAAGTTGCCCTGCGAGAAGTACACCTGTTTTGTGGCGCTGACACTGAACAGACCGTTGATGATGCCAGTGGGTACAGAAGCAGAAGCCGTTGGCAGATTCACATCCACATCGTTGTCCTCAGCATCGAAGTCATAGACATGCTCTACACTGACGGTGACGGGGCTGCTGCTGCGGCCCTCTATCTCAATGTCCTGACCACCGCCAGGGATGACGGGTGTCTGGTTGCGGTCAACCTTACCCAGTGCGTCGGCGCTGAAGTTGATGGTGAAGATGTACTTCTTGTGGGCCTGCATCTGCGTGAAGTCGGCGGGCATGGGCACGGCCACCCAGGCGTAGCTGGAGTTGTCCACGGCACCTGCCGAGGGGAAGAGCATCGTCGCGTCGGCATCGCCGTTCTTGATGCGAATCTGTGCCAGCACGGCAATGTAGGCGTCGTCCCATGTATTGTTGCTCAGGTCTTCGGCAGTGACAGTCTGCGGCACCATGAAGAGCGAGCCGAGGGAGGTGGCGGCAGCATCGTCCTTGGTCAGGAAGGTGGTGCTGGTGCGCTCATCAGTGAGGAGGCTGGTTACGGCAGTCGTCGGCGTAATCACACCCATGTCCTGATTAGCGGTGGCAGTGGGTATGGCGTAGGTGCCCGTGTACTTCATGTTACGCACGGCCACCTGCTTGATGTCGATCGTTGCCTGTACGGTGCCGCTTGTAGCAGCGTTCACGCGGGCCTTGAACTCCATTTTAGCCACGGCATGCTTGAAGGTAAGCGACACGGTACCTGGGTTGGTCGAGCCGTCGAACTCCTTAGTGGCGTAGGCGCCTATGGCATCCTGCTGTGTGGTGGCTTCATTAACGGTAGCACCGCCAGCCAACGTGTGGGCCGAGAAGTAAGCAGTCTGAGCCGCAGTGGGCCAGTAGAGCGGACCGGCGTTGTCGCCGTTGTAGGTGTAGCTCCAGGTGCTGCCGCTCTTGGTGAGCGTGAGCACAGGGTTCACAACGTTCTCGCCACCAGCCGTCACAAAGGTACCGGTGACATCCACAGTGAGTGTGGTCAGATTGTCGGTCGTGATCTGTGCAGCACGGGTCTGCGTCTTCACTACGGGTACAATCTCCAAGGGCGTGCGGCCCTTCTGTGCGACGGATGCAATCTCGTCGTTGGAGCAGGCGGCCATCATGAGCGCCGCCGCTGCCATTGCCAGATACTTAAATACTTTCATACGCTTGTAAATTTAAGTGATGTTAATATAGTTAATGATGAATTATCAATTGTCAATTGTCAATTAGGAAATATGTCCCATTCCTCAGTATCGAAATCGCCGATGTCGATATCGAAGAGACCGGTGGTAGTGGGTTGGTCTGGAATGGGGATGTCTTCAATCTGAATGTCGATGATGACTTCGCCTGTCTGCTCGTCGATGCTGCTGGAGCTGGGGTTCTGCATGTCCTCGGTGACATCGTACGTAAAGCTGTAGTCCGCGCCGTTGTCCATGGTGACGTAGATCACCAGCTGATTGGCAAGGTCTTCGGGCGCGTCAGTATTCTCTTCTGGCGAGTGGCCGAAGACACGCAACGTGCCACGGATGCTGGAGGCATCGACCTTGTGGAATGAGAAGATCTCAGCCACCGTGTAGTTAAGCGGACCACGTGCCGACGGGCGGTAGCACTCGGCCAGTCCGTCGAGGGTGGCAGTGATGCTGGCCACGCGGTCCAGATTGGCCACATTGCGGATGAGAAAAGTATATTGGTACGTAGCGGCCCACATCTTCATGGGCAGCGTCTGTTCGGTGTTGGCAACGACGGGGTAGTCCTGCGCCGTGCTCACCCACACGCGCTCGGGCTCCCAGATGAAGTGCAGGTCGGCGATGCTCCTGACGGTACGTGTTACACCGCAGATTTCAAAGTCGTCGTAGCAGGTGCCACGGGTCTGCGTAGTCTCGGTATCGCTGTTGTAGGCCACGAACCAATAGTTGCCGCCCCAGAGCGACACGTCGCCGCCATCCATGCCCGTCAGCGGGTACGTCACTGGGGTGCGGCCTCCCTGGAATGTCACGAGGTGCATCTCCGAAGCCATCGGGTTCTGCGTCTCGCTCCAGTCGAACACGACGTGCAGACGACCGTGGTTCTCGTCGGTTCCGTTGTGCGGATGATGGTAGCAGAGATCCTTTTGGCAGGCCGTGAAGAGCAATAAAAGAAGAGCCTCACCCCCGACCCCTCTCCAAAAGGCGAGGGGAGTAGATAGACGAAGTGAGCGCAACAGGTTCGTAATCAGCTTCATCTGTCACCTCCTTTCTTGTTGAAGAACAACCAGCGCGGATACCAGACGAGGGTTACCTCGGCCTTGGTGGGAATGAAGAGGTTGTGGCGTACGGTTCGCTGCCACACATAGCAGCCCTGATCGGGGATGTACTCCTTGTGAGTGCCGCCCAGATAGCCCAGTCCGATGCTCATGTCGAGCGTGAAACGCTCACGCCACTTCGGGAACAGGCGCAGCGCATAGCCGTAGCTGATGCCGCCACCGTAGTTGGCATTGCCCATCCAGCCGCGCCCGCCAAACTCGAAGTCGTAGCGGTAGAAGCCGGCATAGAGGCCGAAGTGGTGACCCGTACGCACGTCGCACGTTTGCGGACGGAGCCAGTAGCGCCCCTCCACATCAGTAGAGAAGATGCGCCAATAGCGGTGACGCATGTCGTTTCTTGCCCAGATGTACATCACGTTGGCTGCCACCGACCAGTGCTGGTCCACGAACCACTCCACGCCGATGTTCGGCACTAGCGCGAGGTCGTAGAGCAGGTTGGTGCGCAGGGCGAGCTTTGGGCAGAAGACGCGGCAGCAGACCAAGGTATCGGTCTCCATTGTGTCGCAAGTCGTAGCCAAGCTGTCAACCATTGGCGTGCTGTCAACCGTTGGTGTGCTGTCGGTCTTCACGCTGACGGCAGCCGTCCTGATGCTGTCAGTCAGGGCCGTCTTTGATATGATGATTTCCTCAGATGTGCTGGTCTTATATTTAGGCGTCGGCAGCGTAAACGTCATGTCTACGCGGCGTGCCAGACGATGTCCGCTGGCCTTGTCAATGCCATTGTTGATGATGGGATAGATGCGTTTACCGGCTATGCCACGCCGTATCAGCGCGTTCTTCACCGTGCGCAGACGCTTGGCCACAAGGCGGCGGTTATACTTTGCTGTGCCAGTGTTGGAGGCATAGCCCTGCAGCGCCACTGCACCCGTGTTCTCGCGCAGCATCCGTGCCACTGAGTCCACCTTGGCCGCCTCGCGCCCCAGTCCGTAGCGGTCGTGGGCAAAGAAGACACTCACAATGGTATCGCTCGCGACACTCTGAGCCGTGACTGTTGTCAGACCAACACCCCACAAAAGGGCTATGAGTATCGTCGAGAGCCGGTTCATTTGTCGACTTTCAGGTATTTATTGCGATATTCTAAGGGTGTCATGCCGAGGTGCTCCTTCACATACTTGCCGAAGAAGGAGGGGTTGGCAAATTTCAGGTCATTGGCAATCTGCTGCATGGTCATGTCGGTAAAGCGCAGACGATACTCAATAGCCTTCTCGGTATAGAGGCTGATGATGTCGCTGGGCTTGCGGTCGAGGGTCTCGCGTAGCAGACGTGATAGATATTTGGGGGTGACGTTGAGTTGGCGTGCAAACTGCTCGACACGGCGGATGCGCCCGTCGCTCTGCTCCACTATCTGCAAAAAAAGATGAGCCAACTGTTTACCGTGGAGAGCGTTTTGAGTGTCGTATTTTCCTTCTTCACCCTCTTTGTCCTCGCGTTCGTTGCGTCGCACGATGCTGAGGATTTCAAGCAGCATAGTGCCTACCAGGGAGCGCACCAGGTCGTGGTAAAGTATGGGCGATGTGTCGCGCATGCGCATACATAGCAACTGGAAATATCGGTCAAGCAGATCAACGTCTGCCTCGGTGAGTGTAAACTTGGGGTGATTCTTGAGATAGACCAGGTCGGTGAGGCTCTTCTTGCCCTGCATATCTACGTTCCATGTCTCGCTTCGCGTGAACCAGATCTGGCGGCAGTTGAAGTCAGCAGAGGCCATGAAGTTATCTGCCACGCTATGTAGCATGATATGCATGAACATGTCATTCTTACGAAGTTGGTAGGTGGTCCCGTTGTAGTCGAACTGTGCCATGCCTTCGGTGCAGATGATGACGAGGGCATGCCTGTCCATTGTGAGTGGCCCCTTCGGCAGTGCACCGAAGTTTTCCATGACCACCAGCTCGTCGCTGTCGCCGATACGTAATGTGTCCTTTCCGTGACGTGGTATGAGTGATAAAATGTTCATTTTCTCTCCGTTATTTTACTTTTTGCGTGCAAAGGTAGTGACTTTTCGAAAAGAATCGATGTTCGATTTGGCCCAAATTATACCATGTACCCGTTATTTCGAAGAATATGATACAAATACATCTATCGATGAGAGCGACCAGAAAAAAGTCTATATGACAGTGTTTAACTATATCAATGAGAACTACATCCTATGATTATACTTAAAATTGAAATAAATAATTTTCGAAGTTACTATAGAAAATAGGAACCGGAACCATTTTCTAAAAAAGTTGGTTAAATATTTGGAACTTTCGGAATTTATTCCTATCTTTGCACCGTCAGAACATCTGTTTTGGCTATCCGGGCAGAATCCCGCGAGAGGCAGGACTTAATTGACACCGCTTCGGAGCAAGACATCACCGACACTACTCCATTTTAAAAGCCATCCCATAAGGGGTGGTTTTTTATCGTTCATATGCTTTCTTGAAAAATTACACAGCGGAACCGACCCTACTGTGTACTAAGCGAATTACACAGCGGAACCGACCCTACTGTGTAAAAAATAAATAGATAATCGGAACCGGAACCAATTTCTTGGAAAAGACCATCCGTTCTACAAGGTACAGAATTCAGCAGAATGGGAGAAAATAGGAGAGGCTTACCTTCGTATTTCTTTTAAGATGTCATCTAAAAGATATTGGTCGCTCATCAACTGAAGACCATAGCGGGCATCTGACAGTCGGTGTGCTGTCTGGGTAGAATAGTACAAGTCCAACGCCCGCTCTGCATCAATGTTGAGCGTATCAGCCAACATCATGATGATGTGGCTTTGTTTGCGCCAAAGTACATTATCCCGCATGTCTATTCCTCCTTAGTGTTGATGATGCTTGATTTTTCGAATTTCAAGTAGCTTCTTGCGATACAAAGGTAATACTTTTTTATGGAACAAAAAAATATTAAGATACTTTTTTTCTTTTTTTGTGTGTAGTTATTAGGTAAATAATAATTTAGGTACTATGTCATCATATAAAGTTCTTGGGGTATGAAAATCATCCTGACAAGGTGGATTTTCGTACTAAACTGCCTATAGACAGACTTTTTTATCCTTTCTGGTGCAAATGTCCACCTTATAAATTTTAGTTCTTTATACTTTTGCGGCAAAAATAACGAACTAACAAACGATAGATGAAAACAAGTAAAAAGACTTTTGGATGGAGCATGCTACTGATGCTACTCCTTTTTTCGCAAACGGCTATGGCCAGTCAGACGGCAGTAGCCAAGTGGGAATTTACTACCGGCTATGATGCCGAGAAACAAGGCACAACGGTGACGTACACACCAAACAACCTTGGATGGTCGGCCATAGCCAATACGGCATGGAAGACCACGCAACCCTATTTCCTGCCCAACGAGTGTGCATTGGTACCTGAACAATGCAAGGTGACAGTCCACACCAGCGACGGCAAGTGGCAGGTATGTACCAGTGGTTCGGCTCCTAACTATCACCTGCGCCTAAACACTGCCTCCATCGACAAGTTTACAGCCAAGGCCGACTATACTGACGGTTCGAAGCACGACCAGTATTTTGAAGTATCGATGCCAACGACATCGCTGAGCAACCTGAAGCTGAACTTCGCCATTGGCGATGGCTCCAGTTCGGCAACAAAATTCGGTGTGGTATATTCTGTTGATGGTGGCCAGACATGGACGGTGCTCAACGACTACACTGCTGGTGCTCACTGGAACACTTGGGTCGATGCCAACTACGACCTGCAGGCTGACGATAAGGATCTGCTCATTGTGCGCATGCTCATACAAAGTGCCACAAAGACCAGCAACTACAACCTAAAATACCTGAATATCCTGGCCGAAGACACGCAGGCGCCGAAGCTTGAGAGTATCACGCCTCAAAATGGTGCTATGGGCGTGCTGCCGTCGGGTAAGATCATCATGTTGTTTAATGAAGGCGTCAAGGTTAAAGATGGTACAACGGCCACACTAACGAATAACGCCACGGGTACTGGTCAGACTATTGCACCCGTCATTAATATAAATAAGGTGTCGTTTACATACGCTGACCTTGACCTCACCACCTCGTACACCCTAACATTGCCCGCCAATGTATTGACCGATTTGGCAGGTAACGTATATACAGAAACTATTAGCATCACATTTACCACTGGCGATACACGTCCTGTTCCACCGCCTGTTCTCGACAGTCATAACCGCCTATGGTACCACCGCCCTGCCACCTACTGGGAAGAGGCACTACCATTAGGTAACGGACGCTTAGGTGTTATGGTCAGCGGAGGTGTAGCCAAGGACACGCTACAATTGAATGAGGATACTTTTTGGGGACAGTCGCCCAACCGCAACTATAACGCCAACGCAAAGTCGGTGCTCCAGCAGGTGCAGCAGTATATCTTTAACAAGGACTATGCCGCAGCACAGAAACTGGCCATTCCTAACTGGATGTCGCAAACTTCTCACGGAGCCCAGTATCAGGCTGCTGGTTGTGTGCTGGTGGGCTTCCCCGGCCACCGCTATGACGATGAGGAAGCAGGCCAAACCACTGGTGCCAACGATGCTCAGGGTTACGTCCGCTCACTCGATATGAACAATGCCACCGCCATGACCACCTATGTTGTGGATGGTGTTACCTATACCCGCACCGTCTTTACATCCTTCGAGGACAATGTCACCGTAATGCGCATTGAGGCCTCAGAGCCAGGTAAGCTGAACTTCAACGTCTGCTTTGCCGCTCCTGCGAAGACGAATATGGAGAAACTGGGCATCAACAAGATAACGGCTGACGGCATGATTGAAGCCTCACTCATCCCTGCCCGCGACCAGTCGGAGAACGTCGCCAACAAGCTGCAGTGCTATACATTCATCAAGGTGATGAACGAGGGTGGTACGCAGACTAATACCACAAAGCAGAATGTACAGACATGGGGCATCGTGGCAGGAAACATGCAGACTCCCACTATTGAGGTCAGCGATGCCACGGTGGCCACCATCATTATCTCGTCGGCCACCAACTTTGTCAACTACGACGACATCAGTGCCAATGCCGAGGCCAAGGCATTGGGATATATGACCACCTATCTTGACAAGCAGAAGGATTATGCCACTACGCTCGCCGAACACACTGCGAAATACCAGGAGCAGTTCAATCGTGTCAGCCTCGAACTTGGTACGAACAGCGAACGGGAGCAAAAGGACACGGAGACGCGTATAAAAGAGTTCCGTTCCGTCGGCGGCAACGACCCTGGTCTCATTGCCAACTATTTCCAGTTTGGTCGCTACCTGCTCATCTCGTCGAGCCAACCAGGAACACAGCCTGCCAATTTGCAGGGTATCTGGAACCCCAATGCTCGCCAGTATCCGGCGTGGGACTCCAAGTACACGTCGAACATCAATGTTGAGATGAACTATTGGCCTGCAGAAGTAACGAACCTCGAAGAATGTCACGACCCGTTTGTCCAGATGGTAAAGGATGTCAGTGTAACAGGTGCTGAGACAGCTGAGAAGATGTATGGTGCCCGTGGCTGGACACTGCACCACAACACCGACCTTTGGCGTACTACTGGTGCCGTAGATAACGGTTCCGTAGGTGTATGGCCTACGTGTAATGCATGGTTCTGCTCACACCTTTGGGAGAAATACCTGTTCAGCGGCAACCGCCAGTATCTGGCCGATATCTACCCCGTACTGAAAGGCTGCGCCCAGTTTTTCCAAGATTTCCTGGTGAAGGACCCGAATACGGGCTACATGGTAGTGTGTCCTTCCAACTCTCCTGAGAACCATCCTGGTATCGGCTCCTATACCGATGATAACGGCAAGAACCAGAACTGTGCCCTCTTCGGTGGTGTAGCTATGGATAACCAGATGGTCTATGACGTGCTGAAGAATACGGCTGAAGCTGCACGTATTCTCGAAACTGATGCAGACTTTGCCAATGATTTGGATGCCTTGAAGGCTCAGCTCACTCCCTACAAGATTGGCAAGTACGGCCAGATACAGGAGTGGCAGGAAGACTGGGACAAGGAGAACAACTCACATCGTCACCTGTCACACCTCTGGGGAGCCTATCCAGGCAACCAGGTATCGCCATACGTCAACCCCACCGTCTATCAGGCCGTACACAAATCGCTCGTAGGCCGTGGCGATGCTGCCCGTGGCTGGTCAATGGGTTGGAAGGTATGTCAGTGGGCTCGTATGCTTGATGGCGACCATGCGCTTACGATCATCAAGAACCAACTGCGTCTGATGGACCCAAATGCCACCATGAACGATGCCGACGGCGGCACCTACGCCAATATGTTCGATGCCCATGCTCCGTTCCAGATTGACGGTAACTTCGGCTGCTGTGCCGGAATCGCCGAGATGCTGTTGCAGAGTCATGCCGGTTTCGTGCACGTCCTACCCGCCCTACCCGGCATCTGGGCTGATGGCAAGGTGAAAGGTCTTCGTGCCCGTGGAGGCTTCGAGGTGACCGACCTTGTCTGGAAAAACGGCAAAGTGGTATCGCTGAAAGTAAAGTCGACCATCGGTGGCAATCTGCGCCTGCGTAGCAATACCCCGCTAAAACATGCCGACGGTGCAGCCCTTACCGATGCCACTGGCAACAACAGCAACGCACTGATGCAGCCCTACGTGATGCCCGATCCTATTGTGGCCAATCCCTCGAAGATTCCTGCCACCACTTTATCCACTACCTATCTTTATGATATTCCCACTACGGCAGGTCAAGAGATAGAACTCATAGACCGCGATGAGACTTCTGCCATCATCACCATCCAACAGCCCGACCAGCAGTTTACCAGTTCACAGATAGCATATACCTTGGATGGCCGACAAGTCAGCGACAACTACCGTGGACTGGTCATCGTCAACAGACAGAAGGTCGTGATTAAATGAGAGAAGAACTGAGCTTGCTCGAGTTCTTCCGAACGGGAACGAGCTCGAGCAAAGCTCAAATTTATCAGAAAATAAACTTAGAAACGATGAAACAAGGATTATTCAAAACCATCATGGCTGCCCTCGCTGTGGCAGGCAGCCTTCAGACGGCACAGGCCGAACCCATAACGCTGGCCGCCTGGGACTTTACAAACGATATGAAGTACACCCAGACATCGGCTGACGGCAACAAGACGTACTACACGGCATCGGCAGAAGCCAAGCAAAACATGGAATACAGCTTCTCGGCTCAGCAGCCCTTCTTCTATCCCACGTCAGGAACGGTCACGACAGGTACGCTGACCATTTTCTCTTCTGACGGCAATAAAAAGTGGTACATCTCTAACTATAACAATGGTGCGCTGCGCATGTACACCGCTTCGCCACAGGTTATCAGTAACCTGACCTATGCCGCCCAGCACTACAACTATGCTGAGGTGGAGCTGTCGGCTGCGGGTTACAAGAATCTACAGTTCTCATGCCGCATGTCGGGCAATAACAGCCGGACACTTCCGGTCTATGTGTTGGTGTCTACCGATGGGGGCACCACATGGATGCCCTCCAGCACACTGAACAGTACGGGCAGCAGTTGGAGCAACTTCAACGAGACGAAGGCTGCTCTGGCTGTCGACAATCAGCCGTCTGTCCGAGTACGTGCCGTCATCGGCTATGATGCAGGCGCTACGGGCGACATGTACCTGAATAGTTTCAAGGTGACTGGCGAGACACTGGGCAGCGATGCTGTCTATACGCTCACCACCACAGCCACACCATCGGATGCCGGCTACATAATGATGTCGCCCGTAGGCGATGCTGTCGTTAGTGGCACAGAGGTGAACTTCAGCACCCAGGGCATGTCGGGCTATAAGGTCAAGGAATGGCAGGATGCTGGCGGTAAGACATTGGCCACCACACCCACTTATACCGCTACCATCACCGCCAACACAACAGTTACCGCTGTCTTCAGCACCGTAGAAACTTATACACTGACAGTCAACAAGGCTGGCGACGGTAGTAAGTGGGGTGAGATCACATTGTCGCCCGAACCTATCAACGGCAAGTACGATGCTGGTACGGAGGTGACGCTGACCGTGGTACCTAATATGGTGACCAACTTCCTAACTTGGGAGGACAACAGCGCTGAGCTGAGCCGTGTCGTCACCGTCAACGATAACATGGAGGTGACGGCTTCATTTGACGTGATTCCCTTCATCGTGGCTTGGGACTTCAATAACGACAAGAACTCGGCACGTGGCAACCGACAGGCCGACTATGCCTTCGCCACCGACAATACGGGTGTGATGCAGTTCTATCAGGGTCCCAACTGCGCCAGTACCAACTGGGGCGGTGGCAAGGCCTCGTTTGGCAGCAGGGAGCTATGGGCTGCCCGCCGCTACACCGACTGGAGCAAGTCGGAACAGATACCCCGTGCCTTTGTGGCCTCGTTCAGCGTGAAAGACTACGACAAGATTAGGATTCATAGTCTGGTGGCTGCTAATAATAGCTGCGTGCGCCAACGTCAGTTGATGCAACTCTCGACCACCAGTGCTACCGAGGGTTTCGAGACCATTAAGACGTTGACCTTGACGGAGAATCCCAACAGCGACTGGGTTGACTTCGACTATGAACTCAATACGAAGGACATCGACGGCATGGTGTATATCCGCTGGATAGAGGACGAGACCAGTGACTTCTTCGATGGTGGCAACCACTCGGGTACGGAAGGTTTCTATTTGGCCGACGTCATCGTTCTGGCCGACCAGAATGCTGTAGACGATAAGGACGCTCCGCAGCTTGTCAGCAGTTCACCCGCTGATGGCAGCATAGGTGCCTCGGCACACGGCAACATCGTGCTCAGCTTCAATGAGCGTGTAAAGGCCGGTACAGGCAGCGTCGTTCTCAACGGCGAGACACTCACTGGATCCTTTGGTAGCAAGAGCGTCACCTACGCCTACCACGGACTACAGTACGGTCAGCAATATACACTCAGCATCGGCGATAATGCCATCACCGACCTCAGCGGCAACGCCTTCCCTGCCCACAACATTACCTTTACCGTCATGGAACGCCCCACACCTGCCGCCAAGCTGTTTGACGCTGTGGTGGCCCAGGACGGCAGTGGCGACTATAAGACCGTACAAGAGGCTATCGACAAGGCTCCCACGAACCGTATCGTTCCTTGGCTCATCTTCGTCAAGAATGGTCAGTACGAGGAACTGGTAACCATCCCTGAAAACAAACCTTTTATCCACCTCATCGGTCAGGACAAAGAGAAGACGATCATCAGCTATTGGATCAACAACGGCAGTTCGTCGGACATCGGCTGGGAATACTCTACCAACAACCCCCAGTCGAAAACCTACGGCAAGCAGGGCGTGGTCCAGGTGAATAGTGCCGACTTCTATACCGAGAACATTTCCTATATCGATAGCTATGGCGTGGAGCGTCAGGCAGGCCCGATGGGACTGGCCATGAGCAGCCGCAACGACCGCCAGGCTTTCTATAACTGCCAATTCCGCTCCTATCAGGATACTTGGTACACCGATGTACGCAGTACAACCGTCCGCCAGTATGTCAACAACTGTCTCATCGAGGGTGCTGTCGACTTCTACTACGGCGCCGGCAACAACTACATCGAGAACTCAACCTTCCGTCTGGCCCGCGAGGGTAGCGTCATCGTGGCGCCCAGCCATCCTGCAGGCACACCGTGGGGCTATGTCATGGTCAACAATACCATTGAGGGCAAGGGTGGTAGCAACAAACTGGGGCGTGCCTGGCAGAACCAGCCGCAGGCCGTGTGGATCAATACCACGCTAAAGACCACGCTGGCTGCCGAGGGATGGAGCGAGTGGCATATCGCACCAAAACTCTTTGCCGAATACAATACAATGGATGCCGACGGCAATCCCGTTGACCTGAACAATCGCCGCACCACCTATAAGGTTGATGAAGACAAACTGGCTGCCGGTGAGACGAGTCCCGTAACCCGTCAGGCCGTGCTCAGTGCCGAAGAGGCTGCCCGCTACACTTACGAGGCCGTCACCTCTGGTAATGACGACTGGAATCCCCGCAAGTTCTTCGAGCCTGTTGATGCTCCTGCCAACTTGAAATACAGTGAGGTCGACCGCACGCTCTCATGGACCGCTTCCGACTATGCCATCTGCTACATCATCATCGATGAGAATAATCAGGTCGTAGGCTTCACAAAGGAGAACTCGTTCACTACTGATGGTAAGAGTGCTCAGTACACCGTCAAGGCTGTCAACGAATATGGCAGCCTGAGCCAGCCCTCAACTGTCAGCACAACGACGGGGATAAATGAAGAATACAGAGTAAAGAGTAAAGAATCGGCAACTGCCATCTATAATATGCAGGGCATCAGGCTCCAAACACCGACAAAAGGGCTGAATATTGTAAGTATGCAAACTGTAGATGGCCGAGTTATTTCCAAGAAAATCGTAAATAATTAGTTAGTAGTAAAATAGATTGATAAAATTTGGATAACAACAAAAAAGAGGGTGACAACCCTCTTTTTTGCTATTTAGACGACATCTTTATGCATAGTCCTTGGGCAGACTACCTGTTAGTTTTTTGAAGCAACGGCTGAAATACTTCGGGTCGGAGAATCCGCAGCGATAAGCGACATCTGAAACACGTGCGCTTGGTTCCAGAAGAAGCTTCTTGGCGAATGTGATGCGGGTATTCAGCAGATAGTTATGGGGGGAGCTGTCGAAGATACGCTTCATACGGACGAAAAGCACCGTGCGGCTCACATTCATCTCACTGGCCATGTCTTGAACCGAGAGATCGGCATTATTAAGATTGCCCTCTACAAACTTCTTGAGTCGTTCGGCAAACTGGCGGTCGTCGGCAGTAAGTTGTTCGGCTGCTTCCTCATGAATCTCCTTAACATTTTCGGTGATAGGCAACAGCTCTTTCAGTCGTGCTCCCAATACCTCAATTTGTTCCTTGCTGGTCAGCTGGACATCTTTCAACTCGCGTTTCAGCATTCGAATATAGCGGACAGTAGATACTACTATTATTAGTAGCAGGGCTGCAAGTCCGCCATACAGCATCCATGCCCATGGCGTCTCATGGAAACTGGCGGCACGGTGCAGGGTGATGGTCGTCTCATTATCTGTCCACACACCGTCGCCATTGGTCGACTTGATGTGAAGGATATATGTACCAGGTGCCAGACTGGCATAGTTCAACTCGTTCTGACGTGTATAGCGCCACTCACTATCGATACCCTCCATGCGATAGGCATAGATGATTTCCTCGTTTTTGTTATAGTCGAGTGCAGCAAAGCGGATTGTAAAGTCGCGTTCGTCAGATGACAGGTGAACTTCTTTTTCACAGTCGAATACGATTGGTGGCTGAAATGTGCTTTTTAGCATCTGGCCGCTCCTCAGTGTGAGCGTTCCGTTAGCCGTACCCAACACCATACTGCTGTCTGGCAATAGGGCAGGTGTAGCTTCTGTAAAGGTGTTACCAGCTTCGGTCAGTAGTCGCCAATAATTAGTAGCTATCCCCGTTCGTGTATTCAATAGGCTGACAGAGCCAGCAGACACTATCCATAAGTTGCCGTCCATGTCTTCGGCCAATGTCTGATTCATGTCTGACGAAATGCCTTCACGTACCGAGTGATGCTGAAAACGAATGGTGTCGCTCAGCAATTGGGTAGACAGAATTTTCTCTGTACCTCCCCCAGACGTTGCCAGATACAAATCACCATTACGCATTTGGCGTATTTCCATCACAAAGTTGTTGCTGATGCTCTGTAGCCGGTTCGGTTGGCGATGGTTTACATAGAAATGCATTTTTTCGTAGGGTTCACGCAGCGAGAAAGTATACAGTCCGTCATTAGTACCCAGCAAAGCGGTGTTGTCATCCTTTAACCAGAGACAGCGGCTTTTCAGTCCTGCCTGCGGATACTGCTTCAGTCGGTTGTCGCAGTTAATGAATCGCATAGTGCCGTCAGGCTGAGGTTCACCTATATTGAGACCGCCGCCATATGTGGCTAAAATAATTCGGTGTTGGCTATCTTCTGCAATACAATAGACACCATCGCTGTTCAGACTATAGGCATCATCGGCCTGGTGTGTGAAATGAGTCACACGATAGCCACTGCTTTCTGGGGTCAGTCGAAACAGTCCACTGGGCTTAGCACCTATCCACACCTGTCGCTGACTGTCCTCAAAAATAGCATATGCAGCATAGCCAAAACGGATTCGACTTGATGAAAGACTTCCATTGGGAGCAAGCCAACGCATGCCGCCGCCAGCATTCTCTGACTGGTCAGAGTGTGGCGTTGCATTGCTGATGCTGATATAGCCTTGCTTGTCGGCAGTCCATAGCCGTCCTCGTCTGTCGGTAAATAATGTACTGATAACTTGTTCACTCTCTCCGTTAGTTTGCTCTGGCTGAATGACTTTGGGCACAAGCGAAATTCTTTCCAGTCCTCTGTGGGAGTATACCCAAACACCCTCTTGCCGGTCAGTCATTAGAATGTTGACCTCAGATGACTGAAATTCTTGTACCTGCCCCACCAGATCTTTCACTTGCTGGGATGGTTGATAGGATGCAGTTTTAACCTTCTTGCCTTGATAAGGTTCAAATTGTCGGCTTTTTATATTAAATAGGTATGGTATTTCATTCGATACACAAATGATGTTTCCCGTAGCGTCCTCTTCAACGTAGGTGAAACGGTTGGTTTCCAATGGACTCTTGTCACCAGGCACAGCCTTGAAAGTCTCAAATCGGTAGCCGTCGTACCGACGCAGTCCGTCCCATGTAGCCAGCCAAATATACCCTTGCCGGTCCTGTATCATGTGTTGCACCAATGCAGCAGAAAAACCTTCGTCCTCTCCGAAATGTTTGATGCGGATGGTCTTGTCAGCCACGGGGGCTGCTATCATGATATAGCTGGCAAAAGACAACAGCAGTAAAATCAGTCTTTTCATATTGTTACTGTTTAGGTGGTACAAAAGTACGAATTTTATTCTGAAAGAACTGCATTTTCGTCAGAAATTCGACAAAAAAACAGATAATTTTCACTTTGGGATGCAAGTGATTGGAATCTTTTTGTTGTTTCTGATATATTTGGTATATTTTTACACCTCTTTGGTATAATTCTCCACCTTGATAGGGTGGTATTTTACTAATTTTGCAGCCGGAAACAAACAAACTACTAATGATAATATGAGAAAAACGTTTACTCTATTTTACTTTTTGATTACGGTCATGACGGCATTAGCCGATGATGTCCCTTTCTCCGTTGTTGATGGACTTTTTAATGCTACCGACAAGGAGACCATGGGGCTTGACTATGCCTCTGGGGCAGAAACATTCACCGTTTGGGCAGCCAAGAATGACGGTCCGCACTATGCCAATGGTGTAGTGATGACGGCCTTCAAGGGCAAGCTTTATTGCATGTGGCAAACATCTGCCAAGGATGAGGATGCTGAAGATACTTATGTGGCATACGCCATCAGCACCGACGGAGGTGTGACATGGAGCGATCCTATGGTGCTCTGCCCTACCGTTGATAATGGATATTGTGCTTCAGGCGGTTGGCTGGCTACAGACAATCTTCTGATTGCATATATTAATGTACGTACGAAGGATATTGCCAACAGCGGTGGCTTCACACAATATATGCAGAGTGAGGACGGCCTATCTTGGACACAGTCTCAGGATGTGACGATGGCTGACGGCAGTCAGTTGAACGGCATCTTCGAACAAGACCCGCATGTGCTGAGTGACGGTCGCATCATAGGAGCCGCCCATTTCCAGCCAGGACTGAAACTTTGTCCTATATATACCGACGATCCGACGGGGCGTACGGGGTGGAAGAAAGGCCAGTTCCAATATACCGACAACGGCTCGCAGTCGGCAGAGTTGGAGCCCAGCTTCTTCCTGCAGAAAGATGGCACACTGGTCATGGTGATGCGCGACCAAAAAGGGTCGTATAAGACGCTCGCTGCTACGAGTAATGACCGCGGTGAGACATGGACAAAATCCGTGAAAACCAATATGCCAGACTCACGTGCCAAGCAGTGTGCCGGCAATCTTCCCGATGGAACCGTGTTTTATGTAAATAATCCGGGTCGTGTCACAAACAGTTCTAACACCACGTGGCGCGTACCCTTGGCACTGACGCTGAGCGCTGATGGCAAGACTTTCGACCATTCCTATCTTCTCCGATCAGGTAAGGCCGGCGACTACACGTCCCGTCGCTATGAGGGCAAGGCGAAGACGCTGGGCTACAGCTACCCCAAGGCATTGGTATATGGCGACTATCTCTACGTCAGCTACTCCACTAACAAGGACGATGCACAATTTACGCGCGTACCTATTAGAAATATCTCGCTGAACACATCAGGCATAGACGTCGCCAAAAGCGCGATACCGACAGATGGCGCTATCTACAATTTGGCTGGTCAGCGTGTAAATGCCGACTACAAGGGGATTTGTATCATCAATGGACGGAAAATAATGCTCAAATAACGATTTGGTGCAATAATCCACCCTTTTGATTTAATTATACACCCCTTTTGCCGATGAAATGGGTAATTTTGCAGCAAAAAAATATTTTATCACTAACAAACAAAACAAACTTATGAAGAAAATTTTTACACTGATTGCAATGGCACTGCTCGGCATGAGCTCAGCCAATGCACAAAATGGAGTGGTGGAACTGTCATGGGACACCATGGTGAAGGACGAAGCAGGTACGAATGCTGCTGACCAGACAAACACAGAATTCTGGGCTGACGAGACAAAGACCGTCAAGACTGGATTCATTCTGACCCGTGAGGATGGAAGTAGCCGTACACAGGCCAAGACCGAGCGTGAGTATTGTGCTAAAGTTCTTAATGCCAAGAATAATTCTGTACAGAAACTGGTAATTCCTAATGGAACAAAAGTTTACAAGATTAATTTCTATGGTTGGTCGCAAGGTGACAACTGGACCTACCTCTATGCATTTGGCCCCGCTTCGACTGCATGGGAGTGGACTGACCCCATCGGCTCTGGTATTCAGGATAATAAGACTATTATCGAACAGGCCAAGTATCCGTTGGATCCTTGTGTCGTGAAGCCTGAAAATGCCAAAGATGGCTATTCGCCTGCC
Source organism: uncultured Prevotella sp. (assembly GCA_946404405.1). Taxonomy (GTDB): domain Bacteria; phylum Bacteroidota; class Bacteroidia; order Bacteroidales; family Bacteroidaceae; genus Prevotella. The sequence continues at coordinate 94,515 of CAMJDL010000001.1, read as the reverse complement.
TACCATAATGCCGGTTACTGCTTTGCTTCAATCGATTTCAGCAACGAGGCATACGAGGGTGAGTTCTGTTTCCTGTTCAACGGCAACAACCAGGAGCGTTTCTGGATGGTAGTCTATACCACCAAGGAAGCTGCAGCAGCTGCTCCTGGAGCTGAGTCACCTACGATAGGTAAGGACAAAAGTCAGACCATCTTCATTGATGCTGAGAACAACCGTCAGGCTGAGTTGAAGGCCAATATCCTTGAACTGTCATGGGACACCATGGTAAAAGACGAGACTGGTACAAACGCTGCTGACCAGACGAATACAGCCTTCTATACTGATACCATCACTAAGAACGTGAGTGGATTCATCTTGACCCGTGCAGACGGTTCTTCACGCACGCAGGCACAAACCATTCGTGAATACTGCGGAAAAGTGCTGAATGCAAAAAACAACAGTGCTCAGAAGCTTATCATTCCTGAGGGCAAGAAGGTCTATAAGATTAATTTCTATGGTTGGTCACAGGGTGACAACTGGACTTACCTCTATGCATACGGTCCCAGTTCAACTGAGTGGGAGTGGACTGAACCTATCGGTTCTGGTATCCAAGACAACAAGACTATTATCGAACAGGCTAAGTATCCACTGGATCCATGTGTCGTTGTCGAGGAGAATGCCAAAGATGGCTATTCGCCCACATACCATAATGCCGGCTATTGCTTCGCTTCAATCGATTTCAGCAACGAGGCTTACGAGGGTGAGTTCTGTTTCCTGTTTAACGGCAACAACCAGGAGCGCTTCTGGATGGTGGTTTATACCAGTGCTGAAGCAGCAGCAACAGCTCCACAGGCTGAGGGCGTGACTATCGGTAAGGAAAACAGCGTTCAAACCTTTATAGAGGCTGGCAAGGCTGCCGAAGAAGCAGCAGGCATTGCCACTATTCAAGCAGAGCATGTTGGCAAGGCTGCCGCTTACAATATTTCTGGACAGAAGGTTAGCAGTAGCTATAAAGGTCTGGTCATTAAGAATGGCAAGAAATATGTTGTAAAATAATATCTTCTCGACAAGTTTAATTAAATGGGGCGGACTGCTACAACGGCCCGCCTCTCATTTCTTAGCTTTAAGAACTAAAAACACAGAATAATGCATCTGTTAAACAAAAGAAACCTTATAACGGCACTGATGGCCTTTGCTGGTCTTGTGGCTATGGCCCAAAAGACGGTAAAAGGTACTGTTAAAGACAGTAGCGGCGAACCGCTGATAGGCGTTTCAGTTGCAATTAACGGTAAATCGGTTGCTGTGACTGATTATGACGGACAGTTCACCATTCCATCAGTACCATCATCGGCCAAGATAGAGTTCTCGTACGTTGGATATCAACCTCAGACGGTTACCGTTGGACAGAAGACGCAGATTGACGTTACACTGCGTGACGATGCCCAAATGCTGAACGAGGTGGTAGTCGTGGGCTACGGTACTCTAAAAAAGAGCGACCTAACAGGTTCCGTTGGTAGTGTTGGAACAGAGAAACTGAACGAGAAGGGTGCTCCCAGCATTTTGGAGGGATTGCAAGGCTCAGTGGCTGGTGTTAACATCACTAAAACGGCAGGACGTGCTGGCAGTTCGATGAATATCGAGATACGTGGCAAGAACTCTATCAGCGGTTCACAGTCACCACTGTATGTAGTCGATGGTGTCATCTGTTCTGACATTGATTTCCTGAATCCACAGGATATTGAGCGTATCGATATTTTGAAGGATGCCTCGTCGACAGCCATCTATGGTTCACGTGCTACGGCAGGTGTTGTCATGGTTACTACCAAAAGTGGTGCCAATGTGGCCAAAAAGGTTCAGAAACCTACCATCTCGTACGATGGCTATTACGGCGTAAGCAAGGTGGCCCGTATGCCTGACTTTATGGACGCTAAGGAGTATTACAACTATCGTAATATGGCTTTCCTGAGTTTTGTCAATGGCGACGAGAACGGCGGACAGCCTCTATATCAGAACGGCGACTTGATGCGTACATATCTTCAGACTGACTCGAAGGATGCCTCCAAGGGCTACCGTGTGAAGGAGTTTTTAGCTGATGGCAAGACATATAACTGGCGTGACCTGGTTCTACAGGACGGCCAGCAGCAGAACCACTACCTGGCAGTTACCGGCGGCACCGAAGCAGTACACTATCACATGGGGTTGGGCTATCAGCAAGAAAAAGGTATCTATAAGGGCGACGAGCAGAACAAATTCACGATTAAGGGTAGTCTTGACGCACAGATCAGTAAGGTGGTCAGTACTGGCTTCAGCGTGAATCTGGCCCGTCAGAACCATGACTACGCCAGTGACACGGGTGTGAGCAACGCTTTCACCATGAACCCTTTTATGCAGGCTTACAATGCTGATGGTAATATCAACAAGCAACCTGGCACATACGGGGCATTAGGTACCGACTTTGCTGCCTTTACCAGTGCTTATAGTCCGTTGCTCTATATGCAGGACCAGTCGTCCAACCGTTTGAGTTGGAACGCCCTGGGCAATGTATATCTTCAGATAACACCGATGAAGGGACTGAGTCTTAAAACAACTTTCTCGCCGACATTCAGCTATTATCGTTACGGCTTCTATCAAGGTATAGAAGTGGGCGAGACGGAGAATCAGGCCAGACGTCAGACCTCTCAGGGGTACTCGTGGACATGGGATAACATCGTGACATGGGACCATACCTTTGACGACATCCACCATTTGAACCTGATGGGACTCGTATCAGCAGCCTACAGCAATGGCGAAAGCGAGAACTTGTACTATAAGAATGTGATGGAGGGAACCAATTGGTGGGCTCTTGGTACCAGCGATCAGGGCTACGACTATGACCGTTCGTCGACAGGCTATAGTGAGACCAGTTTGCTCAGTTATGCCTTACGTGCTAACTATACTTTACTGGGCCGCTATATGCTGACCGGTACCATCCGTTGGGATGGCTCGTCGAAGTTTGCCGATGGCAACCGATGGGGCTCGTTCCCCTCTGCAGCCGTTGCTTGGCGCATCAGCGAGGAGGCGTTTTTGAAGAAAAACCTGCCATGGGTGTCGAACCTGAAACTGCGCCTGAGCTATGGTGTAACAGGTAATAATAACGTGGGCGCATACGCCACTCAGTTGACGGTAGGCGGACAGTCATTCTATCCCTTTGAATCGACCTATTATCAGGGTATGCGCCCCAATGGTCTGGTCGACGAGTCATTGAAGTGGGAGAAAGCTCATGAAGTGAATATTGGTCTCGACTTCGGATTCCTTGATGAGCGCATCCGTGGTAGTATTGACTGGTATAACAAGAAGTCCACCGACCTGCTATATAGCGTAAAACTGCCGTTAGAGACCGGCGGAACCAGTCTGACAACCAATGTCGGCAGTGTGCGCAATAAAGGTATCGAGATTAGTCTGACCACAGAGAATATCGTTACCCGTGACTGGCATTGGACTACCAGCTTCAATTTTGCCCATAATGATAACGAGGTATTGGAAATCAACGGTACTGGCAACCTGTATAACGGCACCAGCCCAACAGGCAACTTGCTGATTGGCGAGCCCTACAACAATATCTACAGCTATGAGTTCGGCGGCATTGTTTCTACTCATGACATGACTGTTCCTGACCACGAGATCGCCCGACTCAGCGGATTCACACCAGGTGAGACGGTGAAGGAGTATGCCTACTATAACAAATGCTACGGTTGGGTAGAAGGCTCGCCCATCATCATTGACCGTGACGGTAACGGTAAGTTTGACGATGCCGACAAGCGCATCTACCGCAGCGACCCCAAGTGGACGGGTTCGTTGACATCGAATCTCTCATGGCGTAACTGGGACTTCTCGTTCTCCATCTATGCCAAGCAGGGATATACCGTCTATTCGAATTTCTACAATCAGTACATGAGTACGAATTCCAGCCACCGTGGACGCACGAAGCTGAATCTCGACTTCTATGTTCCCGCCGGAACCATGATTGACTGCGACGGAGAACTGCCAGACGGCACATTCATCAACCCCGTCTATCAGGAAACCACTCATGAGGGTAGCTATCCCTTCCCCGCAATGAGTGTGGTGGAGAAGCCTGACATGGTCAGCTACTACCTGGGTGTGACCAACTCGTTTGCCGAGGCTTCTTTTGTAAAAGTGAAGCATATCACCTTGGGTTACTCACTGCCGAAGTCGCTTCTTGCAAAGTTCGGATGCTCGCAGCTACGTCTCTATGCAACAGTTACCAATCCGTTTGTCTTTACTGACTATAAGGGCTACGATCCTGAGTGGGCTTCCGCATCGCTCAGCAACGATGGTCCTAGTACTGTGACGTGGCAGTTTGGTGCAAACATCAAGTTCTGATGAATTGAGAATTGAAAATTGAGAATTATGATTACCAAGATAAATAAACTATCGGGCACAATAACGGTTATTGGTTATTGCTTATTGGTATTTGGCCTTACATCGTGTGCAGACTTCCTACAGCCCGAGAACAAGGCAGCCATTGAAGCTGAGGGTTATTTCAATACCGACGAAGGACAGCAGGCTTTGCGTGTGGTGATGTATAGCGGCATAAAATCAATGGCTACTAACACATCGTTGACCGAATATGGTACAGACCTCTATGTACCATCGCGTGGTACTAGTGCTGGTAATATGGGGCAATACACGATTGTTGCTGAAAATAGTGATGTGACAAGCTTCTATCAGAATGCTTACGCTTTGATAAACAATGCCAATTGTATGCTGAAGTATGGAACACAGAAAGCCCGCAATGTGGCAGAGGCCAAGTTTATACGTGCCTATGGCTATTATATGCTGACCCAACAGTTTGGATCAGTGCCATATATTACTGAATATATTGAGAGCGCACGTAAGGATTATCCACGCACATCGCTGGCCGACATTTATCAGGCTATGATTAGTGATTTAGAAAGCATAGCCTCTGACAATAATCTTCCTGCAGAAGACTTCAATGGATACGTCAGTCGACGTGCCGTCAAGGCATTGTTGGCGAAAGTATGTCTGGCAGCAGGATGGGATCTGGAAACGACGCTTACTGATGCAGCCAAAGGCACATATACCGTCAATGGCACCACCTATTTCCAAAAGGCTGCCCAGATAGCCGACGAAGTGATTGGCGGCCAGCAGTTGACTATGGCATTTGAAGACAAGTGGGCCCCTGCCAACGAGGGCAACAACGAGGAAATCTTTGCTGTACAGTATGAGCGTAATGGCTTTCCTGGTGATGTTGTTACTGGAGGGCACAATCGTCAGGGTACATACGGTAGCCAGATGGGCAATCCTGTTGAGAACGGTATGAAGGCTACAGGCAGCTCGCTCTCGCCATCTGCAAAGTCCATCTATCTGTGGGCAAAGGGTGACGAACGACTCGATGCCACCTTTATGATGACCACGTACAACTATTTCGGACGATGGCAGGAAGAGGGTTATTTCGCCTATTACCACAAAACGGCTGCACAGCGGGCTACGATGTCTATAGCCGACTGCTATTTCCCATGGTATGTCTCGCTGGCGGAAGTCGAGAAATTCATTACCGACCATAAGGCTCAATTGGCCAAGAACAATGGTGCACTTACCGTACAAATACATGTGCTGGCCAGCCAGTCGACGCTCTACTCCATCAAGCAGGATGGCACGAAAGACAAGACATTTACGGAGAATTATTCGGAATACCTGCGCGGTCAGCATGGTTCTGCCGTTGTGCCGTCGGTCAAGAAATTCGACGACCCTGAAACACCCCAGCAGAACAACGCTACGGGCTATCGTGACATCGTGCTACTGCATCTAAGTGACATCTATCTGACGGCTGCTGAGGCATACCTCATGTCGGGCAACGAGTCCAAGGCTTTACAGATGGTCAATGCTGTACGTGCACGTGCCAAGGCCACGCAGTTGAACAGTTTTGCTGACTATGTTCCCGACTACGAGACTGATGCAAACTTCACCATAACACCGCTTGATGTCGTGCTCGACGAGCAGGCCCGCGAATTGTATGGCGAAAACACCCGATGGATAGACCTGCGCCGCACACGTCAGCTGGTACGCTACAATGTGGAGTTTAACCCCGTCATCAGCTCTGTTGCAGACATGTCGAACGGCAAGGGTGAAGTGAAGTGGTTGCGTCCTATTCCCGCAGCAGAGATTGAAACCAATACTGCTATATCGGTTGCTGATCAGAATCCAGGATACTAAGAATAGTTAAGAGTTAAAAGTTAAGAATTAAGAGTTAAGAGTTATGAGAAAAGCATTATTTCTTCTGCTAACCATCTTACCCCTATTTGTTTCCTGTAACAAAGACGAGGACCACAACTACGGCCCGTCTTTCCAGACGCCTGCACAGCAGGATGCTCAGGGCACCTACCAGGGGACCTTCATCCGTGTGCAGGTTGGCACCACCGATTCGCTGGTAGCCGCCGGCACACTGACCATCACAGCTACCGACACACTGAATCGTGCACGTATTACCTACGCCAGCGACGATATGGAGGAACTGGCCAAGACGACACCCATTGCCGCCAACATTGCCCATGCCGACAAAGGCTTTACGTTTTACAACAAGTCGGGCGACAATGCCTTGCTTGGCCGTATCACCGACACCAAGAGCATGACGGTGTCGTTCACCAAGGCCGTGCGTACAGGACGTAAGACGGTAAGGTATAACTACAGCTTTGACGGACGCAGACAATGAAGCAATTATTCGTAATGATAGCCCTGCTGCTGACGGTGTTAGCCTGCAGGGCTACCTCTAACGGCTACCACTTCGTCGTGGCTCAGGACGGTACGGGCCACTACCGCACCGTGCAGGAGGCCGTCAATGCCGTACCGGACTTTCGTAAGGCCGGCCCTACGCGCATTCTCATCAGAAAAGGGGTCTATAAGGAGAAACTCGTTGTACCCAACACCAAGGATGGCGTTCAGCTCTATGGTGAGGACGGTGTGACGATCACCTATGACGACTTTGCCTCGAAGCCTAACGTCTTTGGCGAGAACAAGGGAACCAGCGGCTCGTCGTCGGTCTATATCTATGGACCCAACTTCCTGGCCGAGAATATCACGTTTGAAAACTCCAGCGGTCCCGTAGGTCAGGCTGTGGCCTGCTTTGTCGGTGCCGACCGTGCGGTGTTCCGCCGTTGCCGTTTCCTGGGATTCCAAGATACGCTATACACCTTTGGTGAAAACACACGTGAGTACTACGAGGACTGCTATATAGAAGGTACCGTCGACTTCATCTTCGGCAAGGCTACAGCTGTCTTTAATCGTTGTGAAATCCACAGCAAACGCAATGGTGGTTATCTCACCGCCCCGGCTACTCCACAGACTTCAGCCTATGGCTACGTATTCTTCGATTGCCGCATGACTGTTGACGATGATGTCAAGGATGGTTCTGTCTGGTTGTCACGACCCTGGCGTCCATACGCGAAATGCGTATTTATCCGCTGTGAAATGGGGCGACACATCCGTCCAGAAGGATGGCATAACTGGGGTAATCCTGCTAATGAGCAGACGGCCTACTATGCTGAGTATCAAAGCCTAGGCAAAGGTGCCAATCCTAACCAACGTGTGTCATGGAGCTACCAACTCACAGATGTTGACAACTACGACATGAAAACCATCCTTGCTGGCAGCGACGGATGGGTTGCAATTGGGGATTAGTGGACACTACGACAATCAGTCGAAGGATTGCAAGTCCGCCATACAGCATAATTGATATAAAAAGGGAAAAAGGATTGGTTTATGTTTTTTTTCTTGCACATCTCAAATAAAATATGTACCTTTGCAAAAACAAAAGAATTAAAGAGGCTACTATCGTGTTTTCCACCAAAAAGAACAAATAATCCACCTTCGTTTTACGGAAACACCGTACCTTTGCAAACAAATTACTAATATTAAGAAATAAAAACAAATCATTCTATGACAAGACAACTGAAAAGAATCATTCTTTGCCTCATGGCAATCATGGTGTGGATGCCAATGACGGCACAGGAAAAGACACCAGCCTTCCCTGGTGCCGAGGGCTTCGGACGCTACGTCACTGGCGGACGCGGCGGCAAGGTACTGCATGTAAAAAACCTGAAAGATTCGGGCTATCAGTCACTACGCTGGTGTCTGCAACAGACGGGAGCCAAAACTATTGTTTTCGACGTTTCTGGCACGATTCATCTGGAGTCGGAACTAAGTATTCCCTCCAACACAACCATTGCAGGGCAGACTGCACCTGGTGACGGTATTTGTGTGGCCGACTATCCTTGTTCTATTAAGGGGAACAACGTCATTGTACGTTATATGCGTTTCCGTTTAGGCAACAAAAACGTGAAGAAAGACGGTGCCGACGGCTGGGATGGCTTTGGCGGTTTTGACAAGCAGGACTGGATCATCGACCACTGCTCTGTATCATGGAGTATCGACGAATGTCTGTCTGTACTTGGCAACAAGAATACCACCGTACAATGGTGCCTGGTAGCCCAGAGTCTCGTGAACAGCGGACACTCCAAGGGTGCTCACGGCTATGGCGGCAACTGGGGAGGCAGCGGTGCATCGTTCCACCACAACCTGATAGCTCACCACGGTTCGCGTACGCCACGTCTTGGTCCGCGTCCTACGACACAGCTGGACGAACGTATGGACATGCGTAACAATGTCATCTATAACTTCGGCGGTAACGGCTGTTATGGTGGTGAAGGTATGAAGGTGAATATCGTCAACAACTACTATAAGCCAGGCCCTGGTTCACCGACTGGCGACAAAGGTAAGCGTATTGCAGGCATCGGTGTTCGTACCAATTCGTACGTCACGACATATCCTGCCTACGCACCAGCATTGCACCTATGGGGTAAGTACTATGTGACGGGCAATGTAAACTCAAAGTATAGCGACGTTACAAGCAACAACTGGACGTACGGCATCTACAACCAGATAGATGCCAGCGGATGTGACGGTACCTATACGGCAGCCACAAAGGACTCTATCAAGATTGACGAGCCTATCGACTTCATTGCTACGACAACCCATACAGCCCAGAAAGCTTATGAAAAAGTGCTGGAGTATGCTGGAGCCTGCAAGAGCCGCGACACATTCGATGACCTGATGGTTAGCGATACGCGTGATGGTAAGGCTACTTACACAGGTAGTGGACTGAGCAAGGGATTCGTCAACTCGCAGAACGACAACAAACCGTCTGGTGCTGGCAGCGACTGGAGTGCATGGCCTACGCTGAATAGCACTGACGCTCCTGTAGATACAGATGGCGATGGTATGCCAGACGACTGGGAGGATGCCCACGGGCTGGACAAGACAAAAGCAGCTGATGGTAATATTGTTACAGATAGTGGCTATACCAATCTGGAGATATACCTGAACTCCCTAGTTGCTGACATCACCGAACAGCAGAATGCTGATGGTGAACTGCTGGGAAGAACTGTCAATGTTGGAGGAGACGTGCTCACTGAGTACGAAATCAGTGGCCAAACATCTAATGGTGACTGGACTTTCGCCGGTGGTCTAAAAATCAATCAAACGGGTACACCCGCAACAGGTAGCAATGGTACCATTAAATATTCCGGCAACAAGAAGTACACTATCACACTTCCAGAAAATGTTCCTATTGACCAGGTAACTATCTACGGCTACTGTAACAGCGATGGCAATGAGTCATATTTGGCAGAACTGGCAGGGAAAACCTATAGTTCGACGGATTATGTGTTTCCTGCAAGAAACGCTAACCCCAGCAGTGTCACACATACTATTAAGTTTGATGCCCCCATTACCAACACTCTGACATTCACTACAGGAGGAAGTAGTCAGTCATGCTATAAGATTACCATGCATATAGCAACGACAACGGGCATTCAAAATATCTACTTTAAGAAAGAAAAGGATGACAATTTCTACAACCTTCAGGGTGTCCGCGTAACAAATCCAACAAAGGGTATCTATATCCATAACGGAAAGAAAATCATCATAAAATAGCACAACTAAACAACATGAAAAAACTATTCTTAACAGCCCTGTTGACATTGACGACATCTGCGATGATGGCGCAGATGTTGCCATACCAGAATCCTAACCTGTCGGCTGAACAACGTGCCGAAGACTTGTTAAACCGTCTGACACTGGAAGAGAAAACCAAGTTGATGATGGATGTATCACCCGCCATACCCAGACTGGGCATCCCCGCATTCCAGTGGTGGAACGAGGCGCTGCACGGTGTTGGGCGTAATGGTTTTGTGACCGTATTCCCCATTACAACGATGATGGCAGCCTCGTGGGATGACGAACTGGTGTACAAGGTGTTCTCGGCCGTCAGCGACGAGGCTCGTGCCAAGAATCAGGAGGCCAAGAAGAGGGGCCGCGTACAGCGCTATCAGGGGCTGTCGTTCTGGACTCCGAACATCAATATATTCCGTGACCCACGCTGGGGACGCGGACAGGAGACCTACGGCGAGGATCCGTACCTGACGGAGCGTATGGGACTGGCGGTGGTGAACGGCTTGCAAGGACAGAGTCTGACCGGCGAAACCGGTCAGTACAAGTACAAAAAGCTGCTTGCCTGTGCGAAGCACTTTGCCGTACATAGCGGTCCTGAATGGAACCGACACACGTTCGACATCCAACAACTGCCGGAGCGTGACCTGTGGGAGACCTATCTGCCAGCCTTTAAGGCGTTGGTCCAGAAAGGTAATGTTGCCGAGGTGATGTGTGCCTATCAGCGCATAGACGGCGATCCCTGCTGCGGTAATGCCCGCTACGAGCGCCACATCCTGCGCGACGAATGGGGTTTCAAGGGTTTGATTACCAGCGACTGCGGTGCCATTCGCGACTTCCTGCCCCGCTGGCATAACGTGTCGAAGGACGGTCAGGCAGCAGCAGCAAAAGCCGTATTGAGCGGTACCGACCTGGAATGCGGTTCGGAATACAAGAATCTGCCTGCCGCTGTGAAACGTGGTGACATCAGCGAGGAACAGATCAACGTCAGCCTGAAACGACTGCTGACTGCCCGCTTTGAACTGGGTGACTTCGATAAGGACGAACTAGTGGAATGGACGAAGATTCCATCGTCGGTCATTGCCTCCAAGGAGCATAAGCAGTTGGCCTTGGATATTGCGCGTGAGGGTGTGGTGTTGCTGAAGAATAACGGCGTGCTGCCACTGAAGGTTGCTGCGGCAAAACCGCAGCACATAGTGATCATGGGACCGAACGCCAACGATAGCATCATGCAGTGGGGCAACTACAGCGGCTTTGCCACAAAGACTGTCACTGCGTTGGAAGGATTGCGCCGACAACTGGGTAACGTGCCCTACGTGCAGGGCTGTGCACTAACCCGAGGCGAGGTGCTCGAGAGCCGTTTCGACAAGATTCGGGCTCCAGAAGGTGGCAAAGGCATCAGGGCCTATTACTGGAATAATACGGAGATGAAGGGTGACCCCGTAACAAGTGTGGTCATCACCGAGCCCATTAATCTGAGCAATGGCGGTAACACCGTCTTTGCACCTGGCGTCAACCTCGAGAACTTCTCGGCCCGCTACATGGGTACGCTGATTCCAACGGAAGACGAGACGCTGACATTCAAGGTGGGTGCCGACGACAAGGTACGCGTCATCATCAATGGTGACACACTGGTGGACATTTGGAAGGTGCGCCAACGCATTCAGGAGGCACAGCCCACAGTAAAAGTGAAGAAAGGCCAAAGCTATCGCATCCAGATAGACTACGTGCAGGAAGGTGGTATGGCTGCCATGCAGTTTGACGTCTGCAAGAAACACGTACCTACCCGTGAGCACCTGCTGGCGCAGATTGGTCAGGCAGAAACGGTCATCTTTGTAGGTGGCATCTCACCCCGTGTAGAAGGTGAAGAGATGAAGGTCAGCGACCCAGGTTTCAGAGGTGGCGACCGTACGGACATTGAACTGCCACAGGTACAGCGCGACCTATTGAAGATGCTACACGAGGCTGGCAAGAAGGTGGTGTTCGTCAACTGTTCGGGCGGTGCGATGGCGATGGTACCGGAACTGGAGACTTGCGATGCCATCATTCAGGGTTGGTATGGCGGTGAGCGTGGCGGTCAGGCTATTGCAGAAGTCATTACAGGTAAGGTGAACCCAAGTGGCAAACTGCCCATGACGTTCTACAAGAGCGTGAACGATCTGCCCGACTTCCTCGACTACACGATGAAGAACCGTACCTACCGTTACTTCCAGGGCGAGGCACTGTTCCCCTTCGGTTACGGTCTGAGCTATACCACGTTCGACATCAGCAAACCTGTCTATAAGAATAATAAGGTGCAGTTTACCATCAAGAACACAGGCAATATGGACGGTACAGAGGTCGTACAGGTCTATATCCGCCGTTTGGCTGACAAGGAAGGTCCGCTGAAGACGCTACGTGCCTACCAGCGTGTAGCGTTGAAGGCTGGTGGTGCCCAAATGGTAGCCATCGACTTCCCCCGCGAACGCTTCGAGTGTTGGGATGCCAAGACCAACACCATGCGCGTGTTGCCTGGCGAATATGAAATCATGGTGGGCGCATCAAGTGCCGACAAAGACCTGAAAAAGGTGAAAATCAAGCTAAAATAAGCCATTTTACCCCTTTTCCAACAGTTTTTACCCCTTCTCTTTTGCGGAGAAGGGGTAATTTTGTGCCCAGAAATCAAATCATAACTAATCAAGTAATGACAAAGAAACAAACTATCGTAATGCTCATCATGGCACTTCTCGCTGGAGTGACCAACATCAAAGCACAATTGCCTTATCAAGACTCGTCGCTCAGCTTCCATGAGCGAGCCAAAGACCTCGTCAGCCGACTGACACTCGACGAGAAAATCAACCAAGTAGGTCACCAGACGCTCAGCATCACGCGTAACGGCATCAATCTGCCAGGCTACAACTATTGGAACGAGGCACTACACGGTGTGGCCCGATCGGGACAGGCTACCAGTTTCCCCGTATCGCGTGCCATGTCGAGCACTTGGGACCGTGACCTGATTTTCCGCTGTGCCGAAGCTACGGCTAACGAAGCGCGCGTATATTATAAGCAGAAGAACAAGGGACTCATATACTGGTGTCCCACCATTAACATGAGCCGTGACCCACGCTGGGGACGCGACGAGGAGAACTACGGCGAAGATCCTTTCCTGACGGGAAAACTGGCCGTGGCATACATCAAGGGTATGCAAGGTAACGACCCGAAATTCTATAAAACGGTAGCCACAGCCAAACACTTTGCAGCCAACAACTTTGAGGGTGGTCGTCACAACTCGTCGTCAAATATGGATGTACGCATCTTGCGCGAGTACTACCTGCCAGCGTTCGAAATGGCGGTCAAGGAGGGCAATGTGCGCAGCATTATGAGTGCCTATAATGCCGTGAACGGTATTCCCTGTGGCGCCAACCACGAACTGTTGATCGACATCCTGCGCACGGAATGGGGCTTCAATGGTTTCGTGACCAGCGACTGTGGTGCCGTGGATGACGTATACCAATCGAACCGTCACCACTACGTCAACACCGCTGCCGAGACATCGGCCATTAGCATGAAGAACGGAGAAGACCTGAACTGTGGCTCGACGTTCCAAGATCCGGAAGGTTGTAAGGCTGCCATCACACAGGGACTGATGACCGAGGCCGATCTGGACTCTGCCTTGGTACGCGTACTGGAGGCACGTTTCTCGGTTGGCGAATTTGAGAGCGTCAAACCCTTCAGCGACATCAAAAACGATACGTTGGAGTGTGCCACCCACCGCCAGCTGGCTCTACAGGCTTCGCACGAGGCCATCGTACTGTTGAAGAACGAAAACGTGAACGAAAACGAAAAACTGCTGCCACTGGATGCGACGAAAACCAATAAAATAGCCGTCATCGGCCCTTATGGCAACACGGTCCAGTTAGGTGGTTACTCTGGCACGCCTTCGTACCAAAAAACATTACTCAGCGCTGTGGCCGACGTCATGCAGTACGACATCACGAGCGACGGCACCGTGCAGGCTGAAAGCTTCGACAGCAAGAATGCCAAGGGCGGTGTAGACAATGCCGGCATCGGCAATATCCAGAACAATGATGTCTTTATATATAATAATGTGGACTTCGGTAGTGGCAAATCACTGCTCGACTACAGCTATGCTGGCCGTTATGGCGACCGCCAGCTGACCATCCGCATCGACAATGCCACCAGTGGAACCATCGTCTATCAGGAGACACTACCCGCAACAGCCAACAACTGGACGACCTTTGTCACGAAGACCGTCCAACTAAGCAATGAAGCTAAGGCCATCACGGGCAAGCATACCATATTCCTCATCTTCAACAAGCTGTCGGCTGCTACCGACAACAATAAGTACATCATCAACGTCGATTGGTTCAAATTCTACAATGAGGGTGACGACTCACCTACCTCATTGGGACATCGTGTCATGTATGCACAGGGCTGCGATGTCAACAACAGCAAACAGTCGCAGGCCATGTTCGACGAAGCCAAAGCTATGGCAGCAGAAGCCGATGTGGTGCTGTTGGCACTGGGCACAGACCTCAGCGTCAGCGATGAAAGCCGTGACCGTTCGTCACTGGGCTTGCCTGGCGTACAGCAGCAACTGCTGGAGGCCGTCTATGCCGCAAACCCCAAGACCATCGTACTACTGAATACCTGTTCGTCACTCACCGTCAACTGGGCACAAGAACACGTTCCCGCCATCCTTGCCACATGGTATGACGGTCAGGAGCAGGGCAAGGCTATCAGCGACGTCATCTTCGGCGACTACAATCCCTGCGGTAAGCTGACGACCACATGGTACAATGCCCAGAGCGACCTGCCCTCGAACTTGTTGCAGTACGACATTCGCAAGAATAAATACACCTATATGTATTACGACAAGACACCGCTTTATCCCTTCGGCTATGGTCTGAGCTACACCACCTTTGAGTATTCGGACGCCACCATCAGCAGCACACAAGCTCGATGCACGATCAAGAATACGGGATCGCGCCGAGGTGCCGAGGTGGTACAGGTCTATGTCAGCTTCCCTGGCTCCAGCATCAGCCAGCGTCCCACCCGCAAACTCGTAGGCTTCGACCGCGTGGAACTGGAACCCGGCGAGAGCAAGACGGTCACCATCCCCATCTCTGACGAACAGTTGGCTTATTATGACGAGCAGACAAACACATGGCAGGTGGAAGCCGGAACGGTGAACGTCTATATCTCGGCCTCATCGGCTGACGACCGTCTGACGGGTTCGTTTACCACCAAGGGCTACAAACTGAAGGACACCTACATCTCGAATCCTACGGGTATTCAGAACATTCCAGTACTTAAGACCTGCTACGGCAATGACCACGTTTACAACATGCAGGGCACATGTATGGGGACGGCCGACCAACTGAACAGTCTGACCCACGGCATGTATATCGTTAATGGAAAGAAAATCATCAAATAATAAAAACAACTACTAATTGTACACATTATGAAATCTTTGAGAACTATTTTGACCATGCTGGCAGCTATGCTCACCCTTGGGACATGGGCTGCCGAAACGGTGACGATCCCTACCGCAGCAGGGACGTACATCGACTGGAACAAAGCCAACCTGACTGGTGCCAACATAGAAAACAGCGGTGCCAATATCGGCTCTACCGGTGCCAGTACTGTTGTGACGTTTGCCATCAGCAACACCGTACAGCAGGACTACATTCTAACTTTCGCCGTAGGCTCTAAGAGTGCTGCCAAAATGAAGGTAACACTGACCAACAGCAGTAGTGCTGAGATTGTCAGCAAGGATGTCGACATTCCCAACACAGGCAGCTGGACACCCTCTGAGGTAACCAATATTCCCATTGATGCACTACCCGTTGGTCAATACACACTCACGATGAAGGTCACTGAGGCCAGCGGCTATGCAGGTAACTGGGGAAAGCTGGCATTCTATAGTGCCGACGAAGCCATCGAGAAAGTGCCTGGTACCCTGACATTGGGCAAAGGTAGCTACGGTGGCGGCGCACGCACAGAGAATAATGACGATAATGTCGGTTGGATAACAGCCGGTGGCACCGCCAAGTATAGCTTTAAGTGTACTGAGGCTGGTGTCTATCAGATAACCACCGAACTGGCCCGTTACAATCAGGGCGGCACATTAAACATCACCGTCGTTGACGACGAGACTGGTCGCGAAGAGGTGAATGGCGACTACGTGATAGCCGCTGACGCTCCTGGCAGCTATACCGCTACCAATATTCCTATGGCAGGCGAGATGACTAAAGGCATGAAGACCATGACCTTTACCTTCTCTGGTGGCAGCTCATTTATCTGTAATTACAAGGCCCTGACACTCACCAAGGTTGGCGAACATTTTGCACGCATCAACGGTGTCAGCATCGAGGGACAGACCATTACCACCGGCGATGACAGCGACTGGTTCTGCCAGTTGCCTGCCGACTATGCAGCTACCACCACATTGGCTGTCAATGTTACGAGTGGTAAAATTGCCGTGACGGCTACAACGACTGATGGTACAACTGTCGCTGTTACCGACAATGGTAACGGTACCTATACGCTGGCCACACCAGAGCCTTCAGCTACCACGACAATCACGCTGACACTTACACCGGACGAGGGGGCCGCATCAGCTAAGAAGGTGTGGACACTCAAACTGTTCCGTATTGGAGAAATCTCACTAACCGATGTGCTTGTTGATGGCATCTCCGTTACAGCTGATGCCCTTGAAGCACTGAACAAAGCACCTTATACAACGACATTTGCCAATTGCTTCACCACCGTTCCTTCGGTCACAGCCAAGGTAGTGGACGGCAGTACCATCAAAGCGGGCGAGCCAACTATTGACGGAACTAAGGCTACCTACACCTTGCATGCCGAGATGGCTGGTAAGACACGTGACTATACGATAACCCTCGACGGTCTACACATCTATCAAAAGGTAGACGCTGACAATACCGTGGAACTGAAGTACTCGTCTGCCGGTAACGACAAGGCTAACAACATCTGGACTGACGGTCTCTACACCCTGTCACCCATCGGTGACGGCTGGGATGGTAGCGGCTTCAAGATTCGTGGCGGCAGTCTGGTGACGCTCTCTGTTCCTACCGATGTGAAGGTAAAACAGCTCATCATCCGCGAATTCAGCGACAACTATGCCAAGGGCGAATTGTCTGAGGTTGCCTCTGAGGGTGCCACCATCTATGTTCCCATGAAGCACAACTTCATCAATGGGGTGAAATACGACTGCATCATCAATATCGACAACCACACCCCTGGTCGCAATATCACCCTGCAACTGAAGGATGGTTCGCAAACCACCGGTTGGTTCGAACTGACAACGGAGAAGGTTGCCGTGGCTACAGCTCCTGTACTGAAGAGCCAAAGCGTTACACCGACTACAGAGAAGAACCATTGCGTGGTCACACTGACTTTCGATCGTGAAATGCAGGACACCGAGGCTACCATTGGCACGCAGACCGTCAAGGCCGAAGGTGGTAGCGCTACCCTCTACTTCCCCGTGTGGAACCTCGACTACGACAAGGCATACACCTTCGTTGTCGCTAAAGGTGCCGCAAAGGATAATTATGGCAACAGCACAACAGAAGACATCTCCGTCAACATTACCGTAGGCAGCAAACCTGCCGTTGCACAGGCCGCTTATGACTATGTGGTATCTACCGCAGCCGAATTCTCAGAAGCCATCGCAGCTGTCAATAGCAGCAACAGCAAGGCCGATGCCGCACGTAAGGTAATCTTCGTCAAGAATGGCGACTACGACTTCGATGCCAAAGAGCAGAACCTGAAAGCCTACAACGTCAGCATCATCGGTGAGAGCCGCGAGGGCGTCATCCTGCATGGCAACCGTTCGGGCATCACCAATCCTGTGATGCAGATTAACAATATGGGTGGTAACTACTTCCAGGACTTCACCATCCGCAACGACCTGGACTGGCAGAAGGCCCGTGCCGGTGTTGGTGTAGCTTTCTCTGGTGGTAAACAGGCTGTGCTGAAGAACGTCTGCATGCAGAGCCAACAGGACACTCAGGTAACTGGCGAAAGTGCCTACTACGTGAACTGCCGTATCTATGGCGCCGTAGACTTCATCTGTGGCGGTGGTAATCATTTCTACGACCACTGCGACCTGCTGATCACCAATGGCGGTCATATCACGGCACCCAGCACTAGTGCGCTGTTGAAGTGGGGCTACGTGTTCCAAAACTGTACGGTAGATACTGCTGAGGGCGCCAATCAGGGTGACGGCAGCTACAACTTAGGACGTCCCTGGCAGAACGAGCCACGCGCTTACTTCCTGAACACCAAGATGAACATCAAGTCGACCGATGCAGGATGGGCAAGCATGGGTACGCTGCCTACTCACTTCTACGAGTATAACAGCGTAGACAAGAACGGTCAGGTCATCGACCTCTCTGTCCGCAAGAACTCTCCGACCAGCACCAACAGCTATTCGCCCATTCTCTCCAACGAAGAGGCTGCAAAGTACACCATAGAGAACGTATTGGGTGGCACAGACTCATGGTTGCCTACCGAGGAAACCGTTGAGACTGCTGCTCCCGTAGTCGCTGCCAATGGCCAGAAACTGTCGTGGGCCGCTATCGACGGCGCTCGCTGCTATGTCATCTTCAAGGATGGTGCCTATCTGATCAGCCAGACGGCAACGACTTACGAGGCCGCTGAGAATGGCGTCTATACCGTACGCTCTGCCAACCTGAATGGAGGTCTCTGCGGTACCTCCGAAACCATCAATGTCAGTGATGCCGCAGGTATCTCTGATGTAAGAAGTCAGATGTCTGATGTAAGAGGTGAGGCCTACAACTTACAAGGTCAGCGCGTCAGCACCACTCACAAGGGACTCGTCATTATTGGCGGTCGCAAAATGATGATGAAATAAGTATTTTTTCAATTACTTTTTTTAATTAACAACAAACTATGAAACAAAACCAATTCAAAAAAACACTGCTTCTGATGACTATGTTCATCGGAGCACATGCCTCATGGGCTGCAGGTCCAAATCCCTATGTGGGAACCAATGCAAGTACTAAAACTTCCATTCCAACGGCAAGCGCCATTGACATGGAGACTGGAACGTATTATGATTACAACACTGGTAGGTCAGAACATCCTGTAGCAAGTGGACATACCGACTGGTGTGAGGCTAACGCATACGTCATTTTCAATCTGACAAACAGTACCAGCCAGCGCTACAGTATTTCATTTGAGGCAGCTACGAATAATGACGGCGCACAAGTTCAGCTGGAGGTCTACAGCAGTGGCAATGAAGCTTCTCCAGAAAGTGGAACGAAGGTTGTCAGCATTACCAAGGCAGGATGGAATACTTTCAATTCTTACAATGTAGTGACCGACGCCCTTCCTACTGGTGACCTGACTTTTAAACTCAAATTCCTGACCAAAGGAAGCAATGTCCAGAACATCCAGTTTACAGCTTATGCAGGAACAACCTATACTCTGACAGTTGAGACAGTAGGTAGTGGTACTGTAACACCAGGAACAAACGACTACGAAGCTAAAAGCGTACAGACACTTACCGCTACACCTGAATGGGGATGGGACTTCACCAAATGGACTGACGGCAGCGATAATGATCTCTCAACGTCTAACCCATACGACGTTACTGTTGATGCAAACAAGACCGTAAAGGCCGTATTTACACAGCGTGCGACCACACTGAATATTCCTTCCAACGAAGCACTCGATATTGCAGTAGCCACTACTAACAAGGGTACATTCAAGATTGTAGACGGAAAAACAACCTTCGATAGCTTCAATCCAGACGGTACAGCTACGCTGACACTCAACGTAACAGAAGCTGGAGCCTTCAACTTCGCCTTCAAGGCTTGTACAGCCAACGACGGAAATAGCATTAAATTCGATATTGTTGACAACACAAGTAGTGAAACTGAAGTGTCGAAAGAAATAGCCATTACCAATAATGGCAGCTGGACAGACTTCCAGGATTATTCGTTCGATGGAATACTTACCGCAGGCCTGAAGACAATGACCATTACCTTCCTGCATGAGGGTTACTACACCAGCAACGCAGAAGAATTTATATTCACTCTAAAAGCTGCTACAACATTGAATGAATCTTCAGACTATACGCCTGTTGCCGGTCCTGCAAATGTAACTCTTACCCGCAGCATTACTGCTAACAAGTGGAGCACCATCGTGCTGCCATTCGCTGTTGCCAATGTGGAGAGTGTATTCGGTACAGGGACTCAAGTGGCTCAACTGAACAATGTCAATGGCAATACCCTTAGTTTCCAAAGCGTCACTTCGATGAATGCAAACGAGCCTTATATGATTAAGACTGCAGCAAACTTTGCTACTGCAAACATCAGTGGTGTCAGCATCGTTGAGGGAACTCCTGCAAAGACCGTTAGTGGTGTTACCTTCCAGGGCGTCTATGCAGCAGGCAACATTCCTGCCGGTGCCTACTTCGTCAGTGGCAATCAGCTCTATCGTGCCAGCGATGCCACCAACACCATTAAGCCCTTCCACGCTTACTTCACCACTTCGAACAATGCGCCTGAGCTGAACTTCGTCATCGACGGTGGAACGACAGGCATCTCAACAATGCATAATTCACAAAGCATCATGCATAATGAGTACTACAACCTCGCTGGTCAGCGTGTCAGCCAACCAACGAAGGGTCTGTATATCGTGAATGGTAAAAAGATGATTGTAAAGTAAAAAATGGAGGATATTATTATGAAAAAAGGATATATAACACCTGAGATGGAGTGCATCGAACTGCAGAACAACATTAGTCTATTGGCAGGCAGCAACATTGATGCGATGGCTGGTATAAATTTGGACGACGCAGCAGGAGGTAGTGGTTTAGATGCCGATGCCCCCATATTCGGAGATATTGACGTCACGTTTAAGGAATAATGCAGATGATGTTGCCTAATAAGATAAAAGTAGTTAAGTAAATAGTTAGTAATAAAGAAGGAAAAGGGGGTGGCCGAAGCGTTGGTCACCCCTTTTTCTCTCTATATTCTGATGGCGTCATACCCGTTTCTTTCTTGAAACACTTGGTGAAGTATTTCGGGTCTGTGAAACCTACGGAATAGGCAATCTGCGAAAAGCTCTGCTTGCTTTGACTAACCAGCTGGATAGCGCGCTGCATGCGAACCTGACGAAGGAAGTCGCTGGGCGACACACCCATCAATTCCTTGATTTTGTTATAGAACACGGTGCGCCCCATATTGACAGCCTCCGCCATATCCTCTATACGTAGGCTTTCATCGTCCAAACGCTGTTCGATGAATTTCATCAGGCTATCCATCATCTCATCGTCCTCATTGACTATCTGAGGCTCCGACAACGTGTATTTCGACGTGGGTTGAGCTTCTACCTCCTGACTACCAACAGCCTCTAACCGCTCAGACAATTCACGATATTGGCGCAGAATGCTTTCCAAGCGCTGCTCACGCTCCTGCATGTGCTGACGATGACGCTGCCAACGGATAATCGCCCATGCACTGATTCCAATAACCAGTAGCAGACAGAGCAGACGCACCCAGCCACGCTCCCATAGCGTAGGAGTAACATCAAGGCGTAGCACGGTGGCATTATCCATCCACACGCCATCGCTATTGGTACTCTTGACCTCAAGGGTATGCAGTCCTGGAGGCAGTTGACTGAACGAGATACGTGGCATGGCGCCGATATAGTTCCACTCCTTCTCGCCATCCATACGGTAGGCATACTCCATCAGATAGTTGTCACCATAGTCAAGGGCAGCAAAGCTGATGGTCAGGTTGCGCTGGTCGGTGTCTATGGTCAGTGTCTGCTTGTTCAACAGAGGACGCGTCTGTTGTTCGCCCTGAAAGAGTACGTTGGTGAACGTGATGTTCGGACGGAAACGGCTTTTCTGCATTTGCTGTGTATCAAGATGGAACAGGCCACCGGCTGCAGCTATCCACAGCTGTCCCCGACTGTCGATGGTCGACAATCCCTCAGTCAGTTCTATATGGTCTGTCAAATAGTTGGGATTAAAGCGCTCCATTTGTTCCGTTGAAGGACTGAACCTACATACTTCAGTCTCGTAGGCTATCCACACGTTGCCCTGCTGGTCTTCGGTCATCGACATCACATTGCCCATTCCGCGGTTTGGTGCAGGTATCAGCTGAAATTGCAGGTTGTCTTGCAACAGGTTTTCGGACGTCAATTGCTGAATGCCTCCACCCAATGTGGCAACATAGATTCGTCCGTCGCGGGTTACCAACGTCTGCATGACATCGCTGGTACGTAGCGACATATCGTCTTGCTGGCGATGCTGCGTACAATAAAAATGACGATCACGATTGGAAAAGGTTACCAAGCCCTCTGTACACGACAGCAACAGCACGCCCTGACTATTGTGGGTAATGCGGCGAATGCGGTTAAACGACTTCATGGGGTAACCCTTCAGCTCGTTTCCACTATGCAGAAAGCGCAGCGTACCGTCGGGCAGCCAGCTGGCGAGATTCAGTCCACCACCGTATGTACCTATCCAAATGTGCCCTTGTCCATCCTCATCGATGTCATAAACTGCAGCATTGTTTAAGGCGTAGGGATTAGTGTCGTCGGGCATATAGTGACGAACGACACCCTGCGGACTAACGACGTAGAGCCCCTGTCCCTTGGTGCCTATCCAAACGCGCCCCTGCGAATCTTCTTTCATGGCATAGATGCGATCGGCAAAGCGGGTACACGCCATCGAGACTTGTCCTTGGGCTGTAAGCCAACCATGCTGCTGACCATTAGAGGCGAAAACACCGATGTAGCCATCTTTCGACCCTGCCCAGACGCTGCCGTCCCGCCTACAGAGCAGCGAGCGCGTCTCCTGTCCATCGACGAATGGCAACCACTGCATACGACGATCCAGGAAGTTGACGAGCGTCAGCCCGTGCGAGGACGTCAGCCATAAGTTGCCCTGACGATCGATAAAATGCTTGGCATTGTCTGCTGTTGCCAGTCCGCTGGCAGCCAGTCGCCATGCAAGCGCCGTGTCAGCCTGCTCAGAATCTTGGACTTGTGGTTCAGCGACCTTGATATCTTTCTCCGTCACCAGTACCATATGGTCCACGTCAGTAGGGTAATGGTCGTCAACGCGCACGTTCAGCGCGCCGCGTTCGTCAGTAATAAGAGTGTGTCCGTTGGGGTGTTGGTAGAAATGGCGCGGGAGAATCGTCTTGCCATACTTTTGCTCTAACAGCAAACCAACGTTGACGAAACGGCACTCCCGTGTATCGAGCAGATATAAGCCACCGTCGTAGGTACGAACCCATACGTTGTCCTGGCTGTCAGCCTTGATCATCGCGATTCGGTTCGACGAAAGCGCATCGGTATCAGCACAATTATCGCTGCGGAATGTCGTAAACTGATAGCCATCATAACAACACAGACCATTCCATGTGGCTATCCACATCAGTCCGCTCGGACTTTGGTCGATACCGGAAATCGTGTTGGCTGCCAGTCCGTCGCGAATAGTAAAGGTGCGGACATGACAATAAGGTTGTGCATGACTGACACTACTAAGAGCTAACAGTAGAAGGATGAAAAGTCGATAGCAATGCATAGGCTAATCATTTAAAGACTATTCGTCATCATCGAAGTCAAAGTCGAAATCAGTATAGCCCTCCAGCGACGGTCCTACAAATTCGTCGAGGGCACGGCGCTCCTTCTTGGTGGGGCGTCCTGTGCCTCGCTGACGATCGACGAATCCGCTGATGCGGTTCATCTCCAGCAACTCGTACTGATCGGGCGGTGTGACATTCTCGTAGATTTCAGGCAACAACTTAGCCCCTACCCGCTGCTCGATAGTCTTCAAAATCTTAAACGAATAGGTTACTGGTGGTTTGCGTACGCTGACCACCTCGCCTTCCTTGACCATACGCGAAGGTTTGACGTTGACACCTTGAATGGTGACACGACCATTCTTGATAGCATCAACGGCGATTGAGCGCGTCTTAAAGATACGCGCCGCCCACAGCCATTTATCGATTCGTGCTTCGTTCATCACTTTTCACTCTTCACTTTTCACTAGCAAAGCGCCCTTTCCCAGCTTATTGTACTGGTTCATCGTAATATCGATACCTGCCAAGACAAAGCTCTTGATGATGTCAACACCCAAGTTGATAGCAGGCTGCAGTTTCTCAAGTTCTTCGGCAGGAAAACGTCCGAGCACATGGTCAATCTGAGAGCCTACAGGATAGTCATTGCCAATACCCATGCGCAGACGGGCATACTGCTGACCGATGAGCTGTTGGATATGTCCCAGACCGTTGTGACCACCATTGGAGCCGTTGGCTTTCAGACGGAACTGTCCGACGGGAATAGCCACATCGTCGCTGATGACCAACAAACGGCTCTGGTCGATATTCTCCTTATTCAACCAGTAGCGCACGGCATTGCCACTCAGATTCATAAACGTGGTAGGCTTGAGCAGAAAAACCTTCCTACCCTTCAACGAGGTCTCGGCTACAAAACCATAGCGCTTATCCTCAAAAACGATATTGGACGCCTTAGCAAAAGCGTCCAATACCATAAATCCAGTGTTGTGGCGGGTCTCGGCGTACTCGTCGCCAGGATTCCCCAAACCAACAATTAAGTACTTGTCCATAATTACTCAGCGGCAGCCTCAGCAGCAGCAGAACGTGATGCACGAGTAGCCTTAACAGAGCAAACGATAACCTCCTTAGAAGTAGCGATCTCCAGACCCTCGAAGTTCAATGAGCCAACCTTGATAGCCTTACCAAGCTGCAGATCAGTAACATCGATATCGAGCTTCTCAGGAATCTGCTTGTATGGAGCAGTAACGTTGATCTTACGGATAGACAGAGACAGACGACCACCATCGCGAACACCCTGAGCGTGACCAGTGAGGTTCACAGGGATACCAACAGTGATAGGCTTGGTCTCGTTGATCTCGAAGAAGTCTGCGTGCAGCAGAGCATCACTTGTGGGATGGAACTGCAGTTCCTTGATGATAGCCTTGTGCTCCTTGCCGTCAATGTTCAGATTGACAACATATACGTGGGGAGTATAGACAGCCTTGCGGAGCTCAGCTATAGAAGCCTGGAAAGCGAATGCCTCAGGCAGACCGTTCTCACCCTTCTTCTCACCATACAGATTACAGGGTACCAGACCCTCCTTACGAAGCAGCTTAGAGGCCTTCTTGCCTGTGTCGGTGCGCTTCTGACCGTTTACGTTAATCTCTTTCATAATTAATAAATGTGTTACTCTAAAATTAAGTGTTTTTGCTTAATCCACCATCACACGATGCGAAAAGCGGCTGCAAAGGTACAAAAAAAAGTGAAAAGTGAAAAGTGAAAAGTGAAAAAATTGCATCTGCCACCATTATTTTTTCTTTTTTTTTGGTTTTTTGCGTATAAATACCTACCTTTGCAGCTGATAAGAGTATCAAAAAGCTATTTAGATTAGAAGAATTATGATCAACAGAGAACTCATTAGGATCAAAACAGTACAGTTAACCTATGCGTACTATCAGAACGGCAGTAAGAACATTGACACGGCTGAAAAGGAACTTTTGTTCAGTCTCTCAAAAGCCTACGATCTCTACAATTACCTGTTAGCACTTATTGTGGGGATTACCCACGAATCGCGCCGCCACTTGGAAGTGGCTCAGGCACGTGCACAACGCGAAGGAACGGAAATGCCTTCACAGAAGTTTGCCTACAACCGCTTTGCACTGCAGTTGGAGGAAAACCACATGCTGAACGAGTTTTTGGAGAGTCAGAAGAAAAACTGGGATCAGGAGCAGCCTGAATTCTTGAAGAAGATTTATACCCAGATTACAGAGAGTCAGATCTACAAAGATTATATGGCCAGCAATGACGACAGCTATGATGCCGACCGTGAATTATGGCGCAAGCTGTACCGTACACTCATTCAGAACAATCCAGATTTGGATGCCCTGCTTGAAGAGCAGAGCCTCTATTGGAACGACGACAAGGAGGTGGTAGATACCTTTGTAATAAAGACCATCAAACGCTTTGAGGAGAAAAACCAGAGTCATCAGGAGTTGCTGCCCGAATACGACTCAGAAGAGGACAAGGAATATGCCCGCAAGCTGTTCCGTGCCACGATTTTGAACGCCGACCAGTATCAGCGTTATATGAGTGAGGCTTCGCGTAATTGGGATTTCGACCGTCTGGCCTACATGGACATCGTCATCATGCAGATTGCTATTGCCGAGATGATGACGTTCCCCTCGATTCCCATCAATGTGACCATCAACGAATATGTAGAGATGGCCAAGCTCTACTCTACCCCACGTAGTGCAGGCTACATCAATGGTATGCTTGATGCCATTGCCCACCATCTGGTAAGGAATGGACAGCTGATGAAACATATCGAGAACAGAAAGAATAAAGATTAAACAATAAAGCTTTAAAATAAGAATTATGACACAGTTTATTTTAGCCGCACAGGCCGGTCAAGGCGGTGGTGGCATGACCAGTTTCCTGATTATGATGGTAGCCATCTTTGCCATCATGTATTTCTTTATGATTAAGCCCCAGCAGAAGCGTCAGAAGGAGATTCAGAATTTCCAAAATTCGCTGCAGGAAGGCACACAGGTTGTCACTGGTGGTGGCATCTATGGCACCGTAAAGAAGATTGACCTGGCCACCGGTATCATCGAGGTAAAGATTGCCGATGGTGTCGTTATCAAGGTTGACAAGGGCTACGTTTATAAAGATACCGCCAGTACACCTGTACAGAAGTAAGAGGTAAGAGGTAAGAAGTAAGACGCTTTGAGTTTCAAGAGCTTATACAAGACCATCAGGGACTTCTTGTTCAGTAACGTGAACAAGCAGTTCCTGACATTTTTGTTCTTTTTGATGCTCTCGGGCATCTTCTGGCTAACCATTACACTGAACGAGACCTACGAGCGCGAAATAAAAGTGCCTGTGCAGGTGGTAGGCATACCAAAAAATGTGGTATTAACCTCTCCTGCTATCGACACCGTGCGTGTTACGCTCCGCGACAAGGGGTGGATGATTGTGGCCTATATGTATGGGCACCGCCTGCCTACGATTAACCTGAATTACAAGAATTACGACCGAGGCAATGGTGGCGGCATTGTATCTGCTTCCGACATCAAACGTCTGTTGGAACAACAACTGGAGATTTCGACGACAGTTACCACCGTCAAACCCGATCGTCTGGAGTTCTTCTATAACAATGGCGAACGTAAACGTGTGCCTGTCCGCTGGACGGGACGCGTCATTCCCGAACATCTCTACTTCATTTCGCAGGTTAACTACATGCCCGACAGTGTGGACGTATATGCCTCGCCTGAAAAGTTGGACAGTATCCGTGCCGTATATACCGAACCGCTCAACTATGCGGGTTTCAGAGATACGCTGGCCGTCAGTTGCCGATTGAGTCACGCCAATGATGTCAAGGTTGTACCAGAGCGTATACAAATCGAGTTCTTTACGGACGTATTGACCGAGGACATTATCGACGGTGTACCCGTCCAGTGTCTGAATCTGCCAGAGGGTAAGGTTCTGCGCACATTCCCTGCCAAGGTGAAAGTACACTTTGTTGCCGGTGCCAGTCAGATTAAGCTTCTGCGCCCTGAAGACTTCATTGTCGTGGCCGACTATCGCGAAATATCCCAGAGCCCTTCAGAGAAATGCAATCTCTATCTGCAAAGTGTACCACATGGCATCAGTCGTGCCACATTAGACACGAAGCATGTGGACTATCTCATAGAAGAAGACTAAGCGGGCGGAGTCCTGGTGAAGAGTGAAGAGTGAAGAGAGAAATGAAGGTAGGTATTACTGGGGGAATAGGGTCAGGTAAGAGCTATGTATGCAAGCGTCTGCAACGGCATGGCATTACGGTTTATGACTGCGATGCGGCAGCCAAACGTCTTATTCGTACATCTCCTGACCTTCAGCAGCAGATTATCGATTTGGTAGGCTCGCTCGATAAGGCTGCTATGAGTCGTTTTCTGTTAGCCAGCGATGCCAACCAACAGGCTATGAATGCCATCGTCCACCCCGCCGTGTTCCGCGACTTCGAGACCAGCGGTATGCAATGGATGGAGAGCGCCATTCTGTTTGAGTCGGGTGCCCGTCAATTGGTGGACAAGGCCGTTGTGGTCACTGCTCCCCTGGAAGTTCGCATCCAGCGCATCATGCAACGCGACGGTATCACGCACGAGAAAGCCCTGCAATGGATTTCATGCCAGTGGTCGCAAGACGAGGTCAAGGCCCATGCCGATTACGAAATCATCAATGATGGCGAGGCAGACATCGACAGCCAAATCGAAGAATTAATAAAGAACCTCGAAGCATCGAAACATCGATATATCGAAACATCGAAATAACGTAAAATAAAAAGAAGAAAAAAATGAAACAGACCATTTTAGCTATCTCGGGTAAACCGGGACTCTACAAATTAGTATCACGTGCCAAGAACAGCCTCATCGTCGAGGCACTGGACGACACGCACAAGCGCATCCCAGCCTTTGGCACCGACCGTATCACTTCACTGGCCGACATCGCCATGTTTACTGAGACCGAGGATATTCCCCTGATGAAGGTACTGGCTTCTATGCGCGACTTGGAAAAAGGCAAGAAGTCGAGTGTTGACTTCCGCAAGGCCACTCCTAAGGAGTTACACGACTACTTCACCAAGGTGTTGCCTGACTGGGATCAGGAGCGTGTGCAGAACAGCCACATCAAGAAACTGATCCAGTGGTACGACATCCTCGTCGCTGCCGGCATTACCGACTTCGAAGAGGAGATGACTCCCACCGAGGGTGATAATATTGACGACCGCAAGGAAGACTAACGGAACACAGATATACTAAAACAACTAAAAGGGTGCTCAAATCAATGAGCACCCTTTCTCGTGGATAATATCCAAATGTTATCTAGTTTAGATTATGATCTTTACATCATCGGACGACCACCACCGAAGCCACCGCCTCCGAAGCCGCCACCGAAGCCACCGCCACCGAAGCCGCCGCCACGGCCACCACGGCCACCACCAGGCATTCCACCAGGACCCATGCCCTGACCACGACCGCCACGACCGCCACGGCCACCGAAGAAGCCATTCTGGCCACCGCCGAAGATGTTGGTACGGAAGATGACGTGAAGCATAGCATAGTTAGTGATAGCGTTGTACTCCGTATCGCTGCGCTGCATAGCACTCAGCATACTGCTAACAGTTGACTGCTGATGCAGGATGTCGTAGAACTGGAGAGAAACAGTGAGGGCATTGCCACGCAGGAACGACTGCGACAGCTGTGCAT
Source organism: uncultured Prevotella sp. (assembly GCA_946404405.1). Taxonomy (GTDB): domain Bacteria; phylum Bacteroidota; class Bacteroidia; order Bacteroidales; family Bacteroidaceae; genus Prevotella. The sequence goes on along the minus strand of CAMJDL010000001.1, from coordinate 65,198 downwards.
TCCATATCAACTCGTTGGTATTCATTGATGCATCGGCATAACCGCGACGACTCTGCATACCCATATTCGTTGAGATTGCTGTACCCCAAGGAGCATTGATTCCCAGTGTGGCACCATAGGTGAACTGCCAAGTGTCGAGATTGTTGTTGGTCTGCAGTTCGCTACGGTTCTTCTGATAGTTCAGCGAACCATTCAACTCAAGTTCAAACCACTCGTTACGGTAGCTGATTCCCAAACGCTCACCGACACCCAATGCTGTAGTAACACTCTTCTGAGATTCCTTATCACCAGCAACCTGAACGTAACCTACATTATGATTATAGCTGAGGTTCGTCGATGTATTCAGGTTGAAGTAAGCAGCAGAGTCAAGAGCAGTGCTGAATGTCAAGAAGAGGCTGCTGTTCCAGTTACCATTGATATTCTCAGGCTTTGTCTCTGTCTGACCTGTTGAAGGATCAATCAAGGTCGTCTTGCTGCTGACAGAGTTGTCGGTCATCGAGAAGTTCAGGAAGGCACCGATAGACTGCTGATGCTTCTGGAAATAATCGTTATAGTTCAAACGGAAGTTCTGTGTGAACGAAGGCTTCAAGCCTGGATTACCTCTACGGATGGCCAATGGGTTGCTATCGTCGTAGATATCCAACAGGTCGCTGATAGACGGCTGACGGGTGTTGGCACGATAGTTGAAACGCAACTGACTGGTCTGTGATTTTCTCCAACGGAAATCGAGTGTTGGCGAGAAGTTCGTCACAGTACGGGTTGTATCAGCTCTCAGACGTACGGTCTGTCCCTGTACTTTCTGAGTATAGTCCTGAATGTAGTGCGACTTCTGAGGAACAACCTGAAAACCGATATTGAACTGATATGAGTTACGGATGAGTCGCAGGGTCACCTCTGCCGTGTGTGTGTAGTTCTTATACTCCGAGAAACGGCTTTGGGTGTCGTCCTTCTCAAGTGTTGAACGATCCAGATAGCTGTCCCAGCCACGATACGAAGGAGACAAATCCCTGAAATCAGCACCCAGCATATTAAAGGTCTCGCGGTCGCTCTTCTGATAGCTGTATCCGTAAGTATAGCTGAACTGCAAATAGGTACGACGCCAGATTGGCTCATTATAGCTCACACGGGCACTATAGCTGTAATTTGTAGAAGGTGTGATGTTCCAGCGGTTGGTCTGATAAGTAGAGTCAGAAGCTATCAGATCTACGATATTATTCGAGAGTGATTTGCTGTCGCCCTTGCTGTAGTTACCATTCAATACTAAAGTAAGGTTACGGCCTGAACTGTTCAGCTTTCTGTTAATCTGTAACATACCTCCGACATTCTTCGTATCGCTGTAGCTGATGCTGTTCTGGAGCTGATAGTTCTTAATCAGACTCGGATCAAGCTGTTTAATCGCCATAATCTGCCCCAGCGGGTCAGTAACAAGACCTACTGAAGGTAAGTCAATCTCGTAAGGATTCTCTGAGAAAGAAGCACTTACATTTCCCGTAGTTCCATCATTACTGTTATAGCGGAAATTCGGACGGAACATGATGTTCGTCATTGAGTCGGGCGTCCATTCCAAACGCATCTGGGCATCCCAACCGTTCGAACGAGAATAGTTCTGGTTCAAACTGTTACCAAACTGCGAGACTGTAGAACTGAAGAACGTCTCAGAGTTGCCTTTCGAGAAGGCATCGCCATCGTTGTGGTTCCAACGGACACTACCATCAAGTGTCAGTTTACCAGTCTTCTCATAGTTCATGTTCAAACCAACCATCTTCGTAGCAGTCAGTCCCTGACGGCCCATGCCGAAACGACCACCGCCGCCACCGCCACCGAAGCCCATGTCGTTGACGTTATTTGCACTGGCCATCAACATCATAGTCATGTCCTGCTTCATGAGGCCATTGAAAGTACGAGCAGAATATCTGCTACGAGTACCGATACCAAAGTCATTGTTAGTCATAAAGCCTCGGTTCATACCTGGCTTGATACCGAAGTCGAGCACAGTTTGCTCTTCACCGTCATCAATATTGGTGATACGAGAAAAGTCGCTCTGTTGGTCGTAAGCCTTGATGCGGTCGATAATGTTCGTTGGCAGATTCTTCATGGCAGTCTTCGTGTCGCCAGTCATGAATTCTTTACCGTCAACTAGGATCTTCTTCACCTCCTTACCATTAATCTTGATACTTCCGTCGTCACCGACCTCAGCACCAGGGAGACGTTTTACCAATTCCTCGACCACCGAACCTTCAGGAGTACGGAACGCTGCAGCATTGTAGATGAAGGTATCAGCCTTCAGAGTCACCTTAGCAGCATGACCTGTGACGGTAGCGCCCTTCAGCATGATGGCATCGGGTTGCATGGAGATAGTGCCCAGCTTGATATCCTTGTCGGCCTGTACACTGACACGCTTGGTGTACGGCTTGAAGCCTACACACGTCACCTGAATGATATAAGTACCTGTCTTAGGAGCCTTTACGTTAAAACTACCGTCAAGTTTTGTCAGCACACCTGCTGCCAAAGTACTATCAGTCTTTAACAATTTTACTGTGGTTTGAGCGATTGGCTCCTGTGAGTCGCTCTCAATCACTTTGCCCGTAACCTGAAGCTGGGCCATACTTGTCAAAGCAGTCAAAACTGCCACAATGAGTAATAAAATACGTCTCATGAATTAAACAATGTTTATGTATTTATGGTTTTTTGACGCTCAAAGAATAGGAAAGTTTAAAAAATAATTGTAAATTTGCACCAAAAATATGGAAAAACAAAAAATTATCATATCCCAAGACCTTTGTCAGAGCCTTACACAGGCCATTGACGAGGTTAAGCACGACCTTTTGTTTGTGCTTTGTGACGAGACTACCGAGCGTTTGTGCCTGCCTGTTATCAAGGATTTCGACTGTATGACGGGAGCCCAGCTCATCACCATTCCTGCTACCGACAGCCATAAGACGCTGGAATCGCTGAGTCACGTATGGAGCGAACTGCAACGCATGGGTGCCACCCGCCATTCGCTAATGGTGAATCTTGGCGGCGGCATGGTGACGGACTTAGGCGGTTTTGCGGCCTCTACCTTCAAGCGCGGTATACCTTATATTAATATACCTACTACACTGCTCTCGATGGTTGATGCATCGGTGGGCGGCAAGACGGGCATCAACTTCGGTGGACTGAAAAACGAGATTGGTGTCTTCAACAATGCCCGCAGCGTCATCCTCGATACCACCTTCCTACGTACAATGGACCATGAGAACATCTGTTCGGGCTATGCTGAGATGCTGAAACACGGACTGATCAATAACGAGCAGATGTGGGCGGAACTCTTGAACTTTAGTTTAGAGTTTAAAGTTGAGAGTTTAGAGTCGTTAGGAAGAATGGTTGCCGAGAGCGTTGCCGTAAAGCAGCGCATCGTCACAGAAGACCCGACAGAGCAAGGCATCCGCAAAGCTCTCAACCTGGGACATACCGCCGGCCATGCCTTTGAGTCGTTAGCTTTAGAACGCAAGCCTGTGCTTCACGGCTATGCAGTAGCCTGGGGACTGATTGTCGAGCTATACCTCAGTTGCGTCAAGACAAACTTTCCGCAGGACAAGATGCGTCAGACGGTGGCGTTTATCAAGGAGAACTACGGACGCATGGATATCAGCTGTGACGACTATCCCCACCTGATAGAACTGATGCATCACGACAAGAAGAACCAGGGCAATAGCATCAACTTCACGCTTCTTGGCGGAATTGGCGATATCCGTATCAACCAGACCGCTACGGAGGATGAAATCAAAGATGCCCTCGACTTCTATAGAGAGTGTTGAACGTTGAACATTGAACATGGAATGAACCCCAATTCTCTAAAATCTAAAATCTAATCTCTAAACTAATATGCTACAAATCCGCTGCAAGAACAACAATGTGACCAAGAGTTTCCCTGAAGGCTGTTCACTATTGGACGTCTATCAGGAGTTCCAAGACGAAATCAAGCTGCCCTACCCTGTGGTATCGGCTAAGGTCAATAATGCCTCGCAAGGTCTGAAGTTCCGACTGTACCAGAACCGCGACGTCGAGTTTCTGGATGCTCGCGAAGGGTCGGGCCATCGCGTCTATGTACGTTCGCTGAGTTTCGTACTCTACAAGGCCACTCAAGATGTCTTTCCTGGTTCGAAACTCTTCGTCGAGCACTCACTATGCCGCGGTTATTACTGTAACTTCAAGAAAAAGGGTGGCGAGCCACTGACCGACGAGGATGTAGCACTTATCAAGCAGCGCATGCAGGAGATTATCAATCTCGACATGCCGTTCCGTCGCACGGAAGCTACCACCGAAGAGGCTATCCGCGTGTTTGCCGAACGCGGCTTTTCCGATAAAGTCAAACTGCTTGAGACCAGCGGACAAATCTATAGCGACTACTATACGCTGGGCGACACTGTCGACTACTACTACGGTCCGCTCGTACCTTCGGCAGGCTATCTGAAGGTATGGGAACTGGAGCGTTACGAACAGGGACTGCTGCTGCGTGTGCCCGACTGGAACAACCCCAATCTTTTGGCAGAGAAGGTTGACCAGCCCAAGACGTTCGAGATGTTTGCCGAGAAGACCAAGTGGGACATCATTATGCGCCTGTCCAATGCCGGTGACGTCAACAAAGCCATCATGCGCGGTTATGCCTCTGAGCTGATTCAGGTCAGCGAAGCCTTGCAGGAAAAGAAGATTGTGCAGATAGCCGAAGAGATAGACAGCCGCTTCCACCGCGAACAGGATCCTGTCCGCATCGTGCTCATCACCGGTCCTTCATCGTCAGGTAAGACTACGTTCTGCAAACGTCTGTCCGTGCAGCTGCTGGCGTGCGGTCTGCGCCCCGTTTCTTTCTCTACCGACGACTATTTCGTCAACCGTGAAGACACGCCAAAATTGCCCAACGGCGACTACGACTTCGATAATATTGAGACCGTTGAATACTCTCTGCTGGAAGACCATCTGCTACGACTGATGCAGGGCGAACGTGTGGAGATTCCCGAATATAACTTCGTGACCGGTAAGCGCGAATGGAACGGCAAGAAGCTGAAACTCGGCAGCGACACCGTACTCATCATCGAAGGTATCCATGCCCTGAACCCGTTGCTGACGAAGAAAGTGCCCGACACGCTGAAATACAAGGTATATATCTCAGCACTGACCAGCATCTCACTCGACGACCACAATTGGATTCCCGTTCGCGACAACCGTTTGCTGCGCCGCATCATCCGCGACTACAACAAGGGCGCCTATACTGCTCAGCAAACCATCGCCCAATGGAAGAACGTCTGCGAGGCCGAGAACCAATGGATATTCCCGTACCAGGAGAGTGCCGACGCCATGTTCAACTCTGCCCTGAATATCGAGTTCGCCGTATTGCGCACCCATGCTGAGATTATCCTTTCCAGTGTTCCAAAGAACTGTCCAGAATATTCCGAGGCCCATCGCCTGCTGAAGTTCATCCACTTCTTCCTGCCCGTCAGCGACAAAGAAATACCGCCAACGAGCATCATGCGTGAGTTCGTAGGCGGCAGTAGCTTTAAATATTAATATATAAGGTACGCGTACTATATAAATAGCGAGTACTCTTTGACCATCCATGCCAGCACTGAGGCTCCCAGCACTTCGCGCTCCGAGTCCTTCAGGTTGGTTACCAGTATCTTTGTTTGTCCCTTGATATTATGGAACACGTGCTTTTCGAATGCCTGCTCCGTAGGCTCCAACAGCCATTTTCCGGCATGCGGAATACCACCTGTCAGAATGATAGCCTCGGGATTGGTGATTGAGGCATAGTTAGCCAGTCCGCGACCTAATATCTCACCTGTACGGCGGAAAGTCTCGATAGCCAGTGCATCGCCTTGGTCGCAGAGTCCTGCAATGACTTTTGGCGTCAGATTCTCCACCTGGCGCATCAAACTTGGTTCCTGACTCTCGGCCATCAGTTCCTCAGCGGTACGGATAATACCCTTATGACCGCAATAAGCCTCCAGACAACCTATATTGCCACAGGCACACTGACGTCCGTTGGGTTGCACGCAGGTATGACCCACCTCGCCGGCAAAGCCCTTGGTTCCCAAGTGCATCCTACCATTCGAGAAAAGACAGCTACCCAAACCGTAGCCTAACGTAATGACCACGAAGTCCTTCATGCCGTGAGCCGATCCGAAGGCCTGTTCACCCAATGCTACACACTGTGGATTATTGCCCAGTGCAACAGCCAGTCCCAGACGGTCGCGCATCAAAGCTGCCAAGGGAATGATACCCTTCCACTGCAGGTTAGGCGCATTCTCAATACAACCTGTCAGGAAGTTACTGCTTGGACAGCACACACCTACCGAGCGCATAGCCTCGTAGCCGCCATTAGCCTCTACCAGTTTCAGTACTCTCTCGCACAGCACTGCCAGATAATTATCGACACTGGGATAGTCGAGTGTACTAAAACTGTCATGTGCAATGATTTCACCACGCAGGTCAACCACCGCATAATTAGTGACGGCAACGCCAATGTCGATGCCTACCACTCTGTTTTTCACATTTGCAAATTCCATAGTTAGTTAGTATAGTTATAAAATGTCACTTAAACAATGAATACTCCTGCACCGTCCATGCCAGCGCAGCAGCACCGAGGACGTCACGTTCGTCACTGTTCAGACCAGCCATCACCAGTTTCACCTTGTCCTTGACATTGCGGAACACGTATCTGTCGAAGGCTTCCCTCGTGGGCTCTATCAGCCATTTGAACACATCTTCAGGCACATCAGCCAGGATGATAGCCTCGGGATCCAAAACCGAAGCCACATTAGCCAAGCCAAGTCCCAGGTAGTCGCCCGTCTTGCGGAACACCTCCTTAGCCAGTTCGTCGCCCTTCTCACAACACAGGGCAAGGGCCATGGGTGTCAACTCGTCCAGCGAACTGATCATGCTGGGCTGCGTGCTTGCTTCTATCAGTTCCTTAGCCGTCTGAGCTATACCACGGTCACATACATAATTTTCAAGACAGCCACGACGTCCACAACCGCAGAGTCGCCCGTCATCCTCCACACAAGTATGACCTATTTCGCCAGCCGAACCGTTGGTACCCAAGTATGGCAGACCGTTACTATAGAGACAACTGCCCAAGCCACCATGTCCGAACGACACGACGATAAAGTTCTGCATGCCGTGAGCGGCACCATATACATGCTCGCCCAATGCCGTAATATGAGCGTCGTTGCCTAAGGCCACAGCCAGACCAATTCTGTCACGCAACATAGCTGCCAGGGGTATCACACCCTTCCACGGCATATTGGCGGCATTCTCAATACATCCCGTCAGATAGTTGGAGCTGGGTGCGCTGATACCTACCGAGCGGATATTCTCGAATCCCCCGTTGGCTTCAGCGATTAATATGATGCGCTCGCTGAGTACGGTCAGGAAATTGTTTACATCAGGATAGTCAGTCGTCAGGAAACTGTCTGTAGCCAAGATATTGCCACGTTGGTCAACAACAGCTATCGTGGTGCGATTCAAGCGCACGTCAATACCTATGACTCTATTCTTTACGGTATTACTCATGGCGTGTATGTTTTAAGTTTTTCACTTTTTCACTATTCACTTTTCACTTTTCACTCTTCACTATTCACTCTTCACTTAAATAGTGAGTATTCCTTCACTTCCCAAGCCAGCACACTGGCACCCAACAAGTTGCGTACTTCGTCATCAATCGTTGAGGGTATCAGTTTCACCTTGCCTTGAAGGTTATGGAACACATGCTGTTCGAACGATTCGCTAGCAGGTTCCAGCAACCAGTGACCAGCTTTCGAGACGGAGCCGGTAAAAATGAACGCTTCGGGATTGACTACTGAGGCATAGTTGGCCAAACCCATACCCAGGATATAGCCTGCACGACGATAAGTCTCAATAGCCAAAGCATCTCCCTGCTCGCACAACTGCGTGATGATGGCAGGCGTCAACTGCTCTTCTTGTCTCATCAAACTGGGTTCTGACGATTCAGCCATCAGTTCCATGGCAGTCTGAACGACGCCATACGATGCCGTATAGGCTTCCAGACAACCATGTTTGCCACAACCACACACGCGTCCGTTAGGTACAATACATGAGTGACCAAACTCGCCTGCAAAACCATTGGCGCCAAGATGGGGAACACCATTACAATAGATACAACTGCCCAAGCCACTACCCAACGATATAACCACGAAGTCGCGCATACCATGGGCAGCACCGAATGCCTGTTCACCGAGTGCTATCACGTGGGCATTATTAGCCAGCGCCACTGCCAATCCCAACTGGTCGCGCAGCATGGCAGCCAAGGGGACAACACCTTTCCATGGCAGACTGGGTGAATTCTCAATGCAACCCGTTCTGAAATTACCGCTGGGAACACTGATTCCCACCGAACGGATTTGCTCGTAACCGCCGTTAGCCTCTGCCAGTTGCATGATTTCCTGAGTAAGTACTGAGACATAATCGCCAATAAAAGGATAGTCACTGGTCGCGAAACTGCTCTGGCCGAGGATATCACCTCGAATATCCACCACAGCACACGTTGTTTCGTGTACCTTGACATTGACACCCACCACCTGGGTCTTCTGCTGATTGTGTATCATAGTGTTTAAAGTTTGCCTATTAACGAGAAGATTACAGCTCTGCGTCAGAGCACTGGAAGGTCGTACCCTTCGAAATGTCGCCGGTTTCCAGTCCCAGTTTGAACCACTTCATGCGCTGTTTCGACGTGCCGTGATTGAACGACTCGGGAACGGCATAGCCGCGTGCCTTCTTCTGCAAGTAGTCGTCGCCAATCTTCTCGGCACAGTTGATGGCTTCTTCGAGGTCGCCGTCCTCCAGCGAACGGAACATCTTGTTGTCGTGGTGCGCCCAAACGCCGGCATAGAAGTCGGCCAGCAATTCCAAGCGGACGCTGAGCTTGTTGGCTTCCGTCTGACTGAGTCGCGCCATCTGCTCGTGCACCTTCTGCAGCGTACCCGTCAGGTATTCCACATGGTGGCCCACCTCGTGCGCAATGACGTAAGCGTAAGCAAAGTCACCGTCAGCACCCAGTTGTTTCTTCATCGTCGTAAAGAACGAAAGGTCGATATACAGTTTCTGGTCGCCTGAGCAATAGAAAGGACCCATGGCTGCAGAGCCCTGTCCGCAGGCTGTTGCCGTACCGTCGGTGTACAGCACCATCGTCGGCACCTGATAGGTTGCACCCTGCTCTTTGAAAATCTTAGTCCAGACATCTTCTGTTCCTGCCAGAATCTGTGTAGAAAATTTTGCCAGTGCCTGCTCTTCTTCGGTAAATTCACGCTGCTGACCTTCGTTGACCTCCGTATTCTGACCCATCGACTGCTGTGCAGCCTGCATGCCGGCCTCCAACGGATTGCCGCCTGTAAAGTAGGCAATAGCCATTGCAATGATGATACCACCAAGGCCTAAGCTGGCCTTCTTGCCACCGCTCATTCCGCGGCGATCTTCCACATTCGAACTTTCTCTTCTTCCGTCCAGTTTCATAATGTTATTCGTTTTAGGATTCTATATTCCGCTACAAAGATAATAAAAAAATCATGAAACGACGCTATAAATGTAGCATTTTTTTTCATTTATAACGGTTTTTGCATCTTTTAAGCCGTCCAACACGTGCTTCATGTCGTTTCTGATACCCTCGCCGGAGTGTTTCAGCACGGCCTCTTTCAGCGTCCACAAACGGATGAACTCCACCTCAGGACGTTCGGCCTGCGCTATCCGTTCCAGTTCGGCATCGTTCATCGTGTAGCGCGCCAGACTCTCCGAATAGCGGCGAATGCTCTCGATGTCCACACCTACGGGTTTGTCGCTCAGTACACAGATAGCTGCCTCCCTGCAATGGCTCATGTTGAAGCATATCTCCGGATGGCCCACAATGGTTGGTTTGCCGTGCTCACCGTATTCGAACACGGGCGGTTCACTGATGCCGTACTCCTTGCGCAGTCCCTCGCACAACAGCAGATAGGCTGCCGCACAGGTCTTGCGTCCCTGCTCGTGCTTGAACTTCAGGCATTGTTCCCGTCGCTGCTCGCTCAGCAATGGCAGCGCTGCCTCCCAGTCAAAATGCTCTATGTCGTCATTCAGATAAATCATTTGTTTGCGTTTTTGGCCAATTCACTAAATATAATTGCTCCGTTGCACGCGTAAAAGCCGTATAGAGCCAGTGCAGGTAGTCGGGCGTCAGCATGTCGTCCGTCATGTAGCCCTGATCCACATACACGTGCGCCCATTGTCCACCCTGCGCCTTATGGCACGTCGCGGCGTAGGCAAACTTGACCTGTAGCGCGTTAAAATATTTGTCCTCCCTGACCTTCTTCACGCGTTCCTGTTTCTGCGGAATGTCGGCATAGTCCGCCATTACCTTATTATATAATAGGTCTTGTTGCTCGCGCGTCAGTGCCGGTGCCTCCGATGTCAGCGTGTCCAGCAATACCGTAGCCGTCAGTTCGTAGTCATCGTAGTCGGGAAAGGTCATCGTCACGTCGGCAAAGCGGAAACCGTGTTGTTCGTGCACATGGCGCACCCGTCGCACCACGGCACGGTCGCCATTGGCAATGAAGGCTATTTGCTTCTGGTCTTCACCCTGTATCCAGTAATAGTTATTCTTCACTATCATAATCTGATCGCCGCCACACAGCTCATCCTCCCTGTCCAACACGCGGTTGCGGATGCCTTGGTTGTAGATGTTGGCGTGCTTGTTGCTTCGCGTCACCACGATGGTCTCGTCCTGCCCCACCCGACTATAGCTCTCGGCCAGCGTCTCTATGAGTTCGTCGCCAGGTACATTTCTGATGTCCGCATAGCCCCGGAATCGAATCTTCGGCAAGATACATCTTCCATCTTCCATCAGACATCTTACTTCCGTCGCATTCCACAGGATACCCGACTCCTCGCTTTGGCGCAACACCTCGCTCAAGTTACATTCGTACACGTGCAATCCATAGCCGCGCAGCACATCCGTCATCAGCGCCGGGCTCTCCGTTTCGCCAACGGGTGGCAACTGCGCATGGTCGCCAATCAGCATCAGACGGCAATTCCTGTTGTTATACACAAAGCGTATCAGGTCGTCCATCAGCTGTCCGCCGGCAAAGATGCTGTCGCCGAAGCTGCTGGCATTCTCTGACCGCCGGTCAGAGTGTGGCGTTGCATTGGCAATCATCGACGCCTCGTCCACCATAAACAGCGTGTCCTGAGCCGAATTATAGTTCAGGTCAAACGCACCCTCCAACGATTTCTGCCGGTAGATGCGCCGGTGAATGGTGTAAGCCGGTTGACCCGCAAACAACGAAAACACCTTGGCTGCACGACCCGTCGGCGCCATCAGCACCAGCCGTTGCTCCAGCGACACCAGTGCCCGCACGATGGCTGCCGACAGCGATGTCTTACCCGTACCAGCCGCACCGCGCAGCACCATCACAGCCTCCTCGCGGCGGTCGGTCATGAAGCGCACGAAGCAGTCGATGGCCGCCTCCTGCTCACTCGTAGGCACGTGACCAAACGCACTATGTATCCGGTATTTCAGTTCGTCAGTAATCATTTCTGCGTGTAAAGGTACAAAAAAGAGAGCGAACCGCCAAGGATTCGCCCTCTTTTTTTCACTAGTGCATTAACTCGTTGATGCACGACGTTGTTCCCATTGCGGTCAGTGCCGCCGTCAGTATGGATATCACCACCTGAATAATTGTCTTCCACGTTTCCTTCTTCATAGCTCACTAGTTTTCATCGGGTTCACCTTCCTCGCCGCCGCCACCATTGTTGCCTCCGGTGTTGCCACCGCTGTTGCCACCAGTGTTCGAACCACCTCCGGTGCTTCCGCCCGTATTAGCCGGTGCGTTGCTTTCGCTGCCCGTCAGCCTGAGCACCAGCGCCTTGGCCTTCGACGTGAAGGTGGTCTGTGCGTCGCCGTTCATCGAGTCGATGGTTGTCTCGCCAGTAGCCTGCACCAGCAGCTTCACGTTCTTGACGGCAAACTGCTGCTTGCTGATGTCGGCCTGCAGCTCCTCGTCCTTGCGCTGGGTGCCGCGTCCTGCACTGACCTTGGCGCCCTGCTGCAGCGTCAAGCCGTTCGACTCGACGGTGGCCTTGAACAGGCCGAGGTCGTCAATCTTGATGACGTAACCCTGCAGAGCCAACTCCTTGATGCAGTCCGTGAGGTCGGTCAGCAGACCCAGTACCAGACCGCGCGACCATACGGCGTTGTGCGAGTGCATGTGCTTGGCCAGCTCGGCAATGCCGAGGGTGTCCTTGTACTCCACACGTGAGTAATACTTGCCATAAGTGCCCTGAATGGCCTCGTTCGTGTTCTTTGTCAAATTCAATTCCAACATAATTCTGAAAAATTAAAAGATTAAACATTAAAAATTACTTTCGGAGTATTCGGGAATACTTTCGGAGTATTGCGCACTACCCGTTCCGCGTCCCGATTTCCGAGTGCAAAATTAATCCTTTCAGTTGGCGCAGTGTGCAGTAATCGGTCGTACTTGAGAGTACTTGGGAGTACTTGGGAGTAAAACGCTGTAATCTGTTGATTCTCTTACGGTTCACCCACCTCCTCCACGATTTGCCGCACTTGTTTCGGCGTGTAGCTATGAATCTTTTTGTCAATCAGGTAGCGCAGCCTGGGATTTACCCTAAACCAGTTGCGCATACGCTTCATCGCCGTTTCCGTCGTCACCTTGGGATGATAGATGACGGCCAGTTCCTGTTTACCGTACGCCCTGATTTCAAACGCTTTCGTGTTCATGTCTTTTTGTTTCTCATTGCCAACCATTCTTCGTGGGTGACTGCACCCTTCTTCATGTCGTCGTACTGCTGCCACAGGCGGTCGTTGGCCTCGTTGCGTTCCTGTGCGACGGCCTGCTGTAGACTCTGTGCACCGGACTCCTTCGCCAGCTTCTTTTCAGCTTGCTGCTTTCGCATGGCGGCGGATTCCTTGGACAATGTGAATTCACTTCTCGACCAGGCACGCAGTTGACTGTCGATATCGAAGCATCGCTTGCCTTCAAAGAGCCGCTTGCCGGTTTCTTTGTCCACTTGTTTCCAATGGTAGTAGAAGTCGGTCACAAGCTCCAGACCGTATTGTCCCACATAGCGCAGGCACTCCTTCCGGAAACCTTCAAGAACAGCATCGCCGGTGGCGGTGTTCTGTTCTGTTTCTTTCTCTGCTGTTTCTTTTTTTGCTTTTTCTTTTATAAGGGGGTTCGGGGGAAAGTTTTTCTTTTTCTTTGTTTCTTTTCTCTCTTTTACGTTAAAACTGGCGCAAAAAAAATACTGCAGCTTCTTCTTCATCGCAGTGAAGAACGTCTTCTCCTCGTCGCTCATCTGCTCGTACAGGCTGACGGCCGTCAGCAGGCGGAACAGGGCGTCGTAAACCGTCGCCTCTGCACCGTCCCTGCCGACTGCCGAGCACTCCAGCAAGTCGCTGACGTAGCGTTCAATCCTTCCGATTTCCATACTTTACCAAAAGTCTTGACAAAACTTGCTCTATGCTGTCTTTCACCTCGCGGTCGAACGGGCCAACGTTCCGCTGCACCTGCTTGTTGCGGCGCAGATAGTCGTACACCGCCGTCACAGTCTGATGGTACACCTCGCGTGTCGGGATTTCCAGCATCTGCTTGCGCTCCATCAACTTCAGGCAACTGGCGGCCAGAACCAGCGCCCTGCGCTGCTCCTTCCTCTCTTTCAACCTGCTGACGGCCTCGCGAATGTCGCGCTCCGTCTCCTGTAAATACTTTACTTCCATAGTCTACACAATCGTAATGTTAAATTTATTCATAACTTCAAGAATCTCCTCGGCCGTTACAGCCGTGCCCGTTTCCATGCGCGCCATGTACTTGCCCAAGAAGGCATAGTCTATGACCTCCGTCAGCGCACAGTCGGCATCCAGCATGACGCCCTTGCAGCAGAACTTGATGTACTGCTCCGTCTCATTCTCCGTCGGTGGCGCAAACCGCGACACAATCTGCCTGACAGTCTTGCAACCGTACTGCCGTCGGTAGTTACGCATCAGTACCAGCCATGCGCGGATGCCGTGCTCACGTGTATCAAACTCGACGAACCCACGTCGGGTGCCCGTCATTCCCAACCACTGCGCCTGTCCGGCGCGAATATTAAAAATGTTATTCTTTCCAATCATAATTTCTCATTTTCTCAATTTCTCACTCACTCAACCGTCAGTTCTTCTTCTTCCCATCCGTCGCAGCTGTCGGCCAGCCGTTCAATGTTCACGCCGGCATACCGCCGTTGCCCGTCACGCTTCAGCTGGAGGCAAATCGTCAGGCACTTCCGGATGATTTGGTAAGGCGAATCCTCTTGGTTTTCGTAGTTCTCCTTGACATCGTCATATTCCACGAAGTGGATGCCCTCGCGCCGTCCCGTGTCCGGGTCTATTTCCCATTCCACGCAGTCGTGCGTATCGGCAAAGATACACGTATCCTTCGTCAGCCGTGTTCTCACCGTCACATCAACCTCCTGTGCAAGCGTCTCGTTGTATGGGGCATTCGGATCGTTCGCAGCCCCTGGGGGATAATTGTCCATCATATTAGTTTTACTTTTTTACCTTTTTACTTTTTTACCTTTATCTATAGTTCGGGATGCTGACCGCGCAGATTCTGACCACCTTGTCAGCCCGGAAGGCGCGGAAGGCCTTCTTATCCCAATCCCAATACGCATAGGCCAGCCGATAGTAGTCAGGCTCCCGTTTCTCATGCCGTTCCACCTTGTCCGCCTCCAGCTGCGGCATCAGTCGTTGACACAGCGTACCGCGCGCCATGCGTAGCGTGCCGTCCTGCTTCATGTATTCGAACGTCACCACGCCTTGCCCCAGCTGCCCCAGCAGTTCGAGCACCAGGAACGCCTGTCGGAACGCCTTGCTTTGCTCGAATCCCGACTCGTCCATCAACCGGTGCGCCAAGTCGAATGCCCACTGGTTCTCCAACGCCTGCTTCTGTTGCAGGTCACTCTTCTTTACTTTTTTCCTTGCCATAATAACCATGTTTTTGTTTGTGAATACTTTTTTATTTCTCGCTTTCAGATCTGTTAGCGATGGCGAAGGTAGGGATAAAAAAAATGCGTCTGAAAAAGTGCAGACGCATGAGGTGTGTTTTATAGCAGTATCGCAGTTTTTATCGCAGTTTTCTCAGTTTTCATCGCAGTTTTTAAGTTCCTGCATAGCTTTTTCGATGGACTTGATGAATTCGTCACGAAGTCTGATAACGCGGTTTTTGACTCCATGGCGCTCCCATTTGTCAATATGATATTTCATATAAGGATTATGACTGAACGCATTGGCTATTGTACCCGAGGAACACAGATACTTCATTTCTTTCTTGTAATCCAAATCTTTCAATAACCTTTCAAAATCAGCGGAACTACCTTTATATTTATAAGCATCCCTATACACACAATACAATACGGCATTCGAACTGAAACCCCAAAAGTATTCGCTGACATCTTCAACAGCACGAGCAAGAACTGCCTTACTGAAGATTAAGCTATACTTGCCAGCTCTGCGTTTTTTCTCAATCATCGCCTCGCGTACAGCCAGCAAAGTCAGCAAACGGTTATAAACCTCTTGAGGAAGAGCGCTGTAATAAAGGCGAAAGGCAAATTGCTCGCGGTTGAATTTGTATAGATAAAACAAATTACTTGGCGCCTGTTCCAACAACTCCTCTACACGCTCAAGAGTGTAGTTGGCCGCTTCAAACAACCCCAGCAGATCATTCTCTTCAGCCTCACGGAAAAAACTCGGAAGCCACTCGTTAACCCACCACGTTATACTTGATTTCGAGCCACGACTGATATAGGCTTGCAACATATTGTCGCACGATTCGCGAACCTCGCTAATGGACGATTGCTTCATCTTGTAGTACAATTCCAGACATTCTTGCATATGCTGGCTTGAAAGGTCTGCAGGCAGATGACGATTCAAGTTCACGAAACGACGCTCCAAAGCATCGCTCCATTCCTTAGTCATCAACAGTTCGTCACACAACAAAGCGAAACCCAGACTCAAACTTTGCTCAGTAATGCTTCTCATAGTTCCAGGGATATGCTTTGCCCATTCATTATCGATACCAAGTTCATTCCGTGCGTAATCTGCCAATCTGATGGGGGCATCTGTTTTAGCTATCATAAAGCCATATTGGGTGTTAATCCGACTGATATGCACCGTGTGATATTTCTTATTATTTGTCATCATCCATTCACGTAACGACAACGACTGACACATCCACACATAGCCCAATCTAATCTCAGTGCTTAGAAACACCCCCACAGCATAAGGGTCGTGGTTATTACCGACGGGTTGCAAATATACAACGTCCGTACCCAACACCTGCTTGATATTTTCCTTCTCTATGGGTTCTCCCTTTTCGTACAAAGGAGTCAGAACGTCGGCCAAGCCCCCATAGCGGCTGCCGACAATAATAATCTCGTCCGAAATTGTTTCAGGTTCTTTCATTTTCTTCTTTTGTTTTTAGAAACTATTACTTGTTAAATATTCTTTTTTTTTATTACTTGGGTGTAACATTTTTCCAAACCGTATACTTAAGGATAGAACACACCAAAAATTTCGATAAAAAAACGTGGGTCACCGATGATACAGCAAAACTCCTTTGGGCAACCACACCCGTGTCGAATTGATGATACCACCAATGCCCACGCCGTTTCCGGTGTGAGCTGGCAGCCTTCGATTCGACATAAACTCTTAAGAGTGTGGTTGTTTAAGGAGTTTCGAACGCCTTAGGCTCTCTGTATTTCCGCAATGTTTGTATTTTGGCTGCGAAGGTACACAAAAAAAATCATACTACCAAATAAAACTAAATGAAAGTGGAAATGCTCCTGTGTGAGCATGAACATCAGAATACACACCAATTATTTTTCTCAAGCACATTATCTTGGTCAATTTGATCTATTTTGATTGTAGTTAATAGTGCAGCCTCGTATATTTTATTAGCATCATCATAAGATTTCATCTTCCGATTGCATACTATTTTGTATCTCAGCTTTTCATTCTCTAACCATGCTGTAACGACTTTATAGGGATAAATTCTGTCATTACATTTACAAAATAATACTATTCCATCACAAAGACCACTAATGTTGATTTTCTCTATGGCATTTACATTATGCTCATCAATTCTGATAGTTAGTTCTTCTTCTCTTATCTTATAAATAATATCATGTAATGATAATCCTTTGACACTAATATTTAAATAGGGTTGAATTTCTTTTTTGTCATCGATTGATACGATAGGTCTTGTAGTCCTTTTGTTTTCTTGATCTTTGATTTTACTTTCTTTGTCACAAACGACTATAGTAAAATCATGAAAGCTAAACTTGTTAACTTGATATGCACAACAACCATAGTTATAACACTCACATTTACTTCTACAATACGATCCGTCTCGAATGTCGTATTTGGCTTCGTCATAAGGTGATAGCTTTTTCTTTAATTCAGCTCTCTCAGCTTCTTCTTTTTTTCTTAATTCTTCATCCCTTTTCTTTTTTTCAGCATTTTCTTTATTTCTTATTTCTTCAATTCGTTTATCGTAAATAGGATTATTAATCCACTCCCTGCTCTCTGTGGAACTTAATAAGAAGTCCCTTAATTTGTCTATGTCCTGGATCTGTTCACTAACATCAATCTCCAAACAAGTAATATTAGATTCTAATAATTTGGCTTTCTTGATTTCTTTAATTTCACTGGTATTCTTAATTTCAATATGGAATCGAAGACCATCTTCAGTAATACCTACAATATCTGGCTGCAAATCCGGTCTATCTGCACGTTTCTCTATTTCAACCTCTTTGAAATGTAATTTTTCAGGTGGAATGCATTTATATGAAGGTGCCATTACAGCCTTTTCTTCTTCAATAATCTGTTCTGCTAACATGTGGATAATTGTCATACCTGCTCCATGACAATCGGAGCCTGACTCATGGGCAAAATGAGGTTTCCTTCCATGTAATTCGCCTGATCCTAATTTTGCGTACAAGCCAGCTTTGCATTTAGGACAGATGCAGCCACATTTTTTACCTCTTCTTTCTGGGGGAATGTTTTCTATGCTAACAAAATTCCCTGAAGCATCTATTGCAAATAATAGTTCTTCATTATGTTTATTCATAAATGATATGTAAATAATTGGGACGATTCTGATTGTCTAACAATCACGGGGGCGGTTCCCGATTGTACTTCGTGTGTTCTATTCTTCAAAATCACCCTTCAGATGATTGAATAGTTTGTTGAGGTTTTCACCAAAATCTTTCTTCCCAGCCCATTTACTTCGTTTATATACAACAGGTAGAGTATTTATAGCTATCTTTTCAACCCCTTTCTTAAAGTCTTCAACCTCGTCTTTGGTGATAGGCATAGCAACGCAATGAGATGTTGAAGAAGAATTAATTACAGCATGTCCTATTAAGAATGAAGAGCCACTTGTCTCGCTATTTGATACAGAACCCTCAAACTTCAATATGCTACCATCTTTCAATTGAAATTTTACGATAGGGAATCCAGACAATGAACAACCATTATTATTCGTAAATTCCATCACAAGAAAAGTCTTTCCATCAAAGGTGTATGGCCAAAATTTGACATTGGAACCAGCTGTGATATACGAATTATAACTGCCTGTATCTTGGGCAATAATGTATATAGGTATTAGTAACAATGATAATAATAATATTTTCTTCATAGTTCTATTTCGTTTTGTTCGTTATTTCGTTTTACACATTAGGTCTTCGCAGTGTACTACTTTATAAATCATCCATATTCTTATTTGTGTTGTTTTTAATGTTAGTCATGTCCTCGTAATCAATATGAAGACAAACCTCATCCATAAAACTATATGGCGGATTTGTCATATACAAATTGACAAATCCCAATGTATATTCCATTTTGCTATCCGTAATTAATATCGACATGGCTGGATGCCCATCCTGCTCGTTATAACTCGCGACATGGTCTGAATATTTTTTCTTCAGCATCGCTTCAAATTCCTGATATTTATTATCGCCATGTGTTCTGCTTGAGCATGTAATTACGGCCTTAGCTCTATAAACATTCTTTGTTTTAGTATTATAATATACATATACGTTTGCTTTTTCGCCAACAAATGTACCTTTGAAAGCACGACCGCCATCTTTTAACTGCTTACTTATTACAGCGTCATATTTTATACCTTTAGCCTTCAACTTGTTTTGAAAAGTAATAATATTACCAGTTAATGGTATACCCATAAATTTCAAATGTTCTGTCTGAGCTTGTATAGTCAATGAAACTATACATACGATTACTAGCAATAACAGTTTCTTCATATTCATTTTTATTTAGGTTTTGTTTGCAAAGTTACAAATAATATCCCAATAACCCATCAAAACCTCTTGGGAAATTTGAATATTTAGAAGAAAATGCTATAGGGGAAGCTGCTATAGACAATCAAGCATTTCAAAATCTTCTATGGTCATTTTGTCTCTACCTGTTAATGCATTTGGATCTTGGGGACTCTGATTTTCTACAATTACCCAAATGTCAGAATACAAGAATCTAAAAGTGGATGTTCATCCTATATGTCCATTTTATATTTATCTCAGCCCATAGGCATCTGCGGTTTTAAGGGTTCAATAATTATTACTAAACAGCTGGTTCTTGAAATACTCAATAGCAGCTTTAAGTGGTTCAATATCATTTTTGATAATATCGAAAACAGCATCGGGATCGACCTCGAAATAATGGTGTGCAATAATATCTCTAACACCCATTACTCCTTTCCAATCAATAGATGGATAGGTCGATAAGAGCTGCTTATCGGTATGTTTGTCAAGTGTCTTGACACTCTCACCTAAAGCTAATAGTACCATACAGGCAGCGTCCAACTTTTCCATACCTGAAGGAGAAGTCAAGAAATCATCAGCAGTCGTGATGTTCTGAGTACGCTCCTGCAGCCGACATATGGCTGTTTCTATATTCTTTAGCGTCTCGTAGACTATAGCCATTTTGTCAGTAGATTCTAATTCCATATTTTAAGATTTGTTGTTTAAAAACGGAATTCATCTGCTCGCGCATTCGTACGACATCCACATCACATCCTAATAGTTCTTGCAGATATACTTTTACTCCCGCTTGGCGAAACAGGTTGGGGGACATTTCAACGCAGACGTCTACGTCACTACCTTCATGCTGTTCATCTCTGGCTAGCGAACCAAACAATAGCATGGATCGTACACCATAGTGCTCGTCCAAATATTGGCGAGTGGATTTCAGCTTTTCTATGGTCTGCGTCCTGTCAAGCATAAGTGGATAGTTTTTGACGTTTTACGCTGCAAAGATACAAAAAGTTTTGAAATTGAAAGCAATCTCTTGGAAAAAAGTGAAAATTTCGCCTCAAAAGTATGGAAGATGACAAAAAAATACACACAAAGGGTCGCCCTTTGTGTGTATTTCTCAGCCCATAGGCAATTCCGTTTATTTGGTTCAACAATTATTGATTTCCTCAAGATACTTCACGATTTTCTCGCGGATGGGATTCAAGTCTACGGAAATTGCTTCCCTTGTCAAGTCCTTCGACATACTGGAATATTGTATCTATTGCCTGAAGTATGCTCACCGCGTGCATAGGAGCCAAAAAGCCATGCTTTCAAAACGGGTTGAGTCTTGAAGTACTCAGCTATCTGCTGTGTCATCGTCTGTGTGCTCATACGTCAATTGTTTGTTTATCGAAGGCAAAGATAGTACAAAATTTTGAATCCGCAAAAGAAAATGCAAAAAAATAGGACTCACGCAGCGTTGTGCTACGTAAAAAATTAAAAAAACACAAAAAACGGGGCAAAAAGATACAACAAAAGGAGAAAAGGCGTATATTTGCCGTCGGTTTTTTGAGAGAACCACTAAACATTATTATTAATTAAAGGAGAAAGAAAAACTATGAAGAAATTTGTTTTAGCAGTGATGGCTGTTGCTGCCATCGGATTCACAGCATCGTGTGGTAACAAGACCCAGCAGGCTGAGGTGGCTGTTGACTCTACAGCTATCGTTGACTCACTGGCCAGTGCTGCCGCCCAGACGGACATTGACGCCATCAGTGCCCTGTTTAACGGTGGTGACGCCACGAAGTTGCAGGAGGCTCTGGCAACAGTCAAGGAGAAGATTGCCACACTGCTGAAGGAGAATCCTGAGGTGGCTAAGGAATATGTAGCCAAAGTACAGGACTTCCTGAAGGAGAACACGGATAAGGTGAAGGCCATCGTTGGCGACAATGTGGCTGCTGCTACAGCTTTGAGTGCCGTCACGGAGACGTCGCCTGCCGACATCGTAAGCGGACTGCTGACAGCCGTTGGCGATGCTGCCGAAGAGACCAAGGACGCTGCCGTCGATGCTGCCAACCAAAAGGTTGAAGAGGGCAAGCAGGCTGTACAGGACAAGGCCAACGAAATCAACGATGCCGCCAAGCAGAAGGTTCAGGAGACCAAGGATGCTGCCAAGCAGAAGGCTAACGACGCCATCGACGGTGCAGCCAACGACGTGAAGAAAGGTCTGGGACTGTAACGCTTCGCTAGTGAATAGTGATTGCAACGCCACACTCTGACCTTGGTCAGAGAATAGTGAAAAGTGATTTTCGCTGAAGAAATGAGCCGATTCGCTGAAAATATTTTGCGAATCGGTTTTTTTAGTGTATCTTTGCAGTCGAAAACAGAAACGACAACAATATCATAACGAAAACGACAATGAAAAAATTACTATTTATTTGTCTGATTCTATGTGCAGGACTTACTGCCACGCATGCCGAAGACTATCCCTATCTGACCTTCGAGCTGACCGACGGCACAAAGGCTTCGGTACCAGCTGCATCGCTCACGCTGACCATTAACGGCACGACACTGACAACCGGTTCGCAGTCGTTCGAGCTGACCAATCTCTCGAAAATGTACTTCTCGACCTCCAATATGTCGACGGGTATCAAGTCAATTGATAATGGAGAATTAACCATTGACAATGAAATCTACGACCTTCAGGGCCATAAGGTGACTAAGGCGCAGATGAAGAAAGGTGTATATATTGTCAAAACTAAGGACAAAACATATAAAATCGCAGTAAAATGAAGCGCAACTATATTCTAAGAGTGACGGTGCTGGCAGCATTTCTCATTTCTCATTTCTCACTTCTCATTTCTTCAGCCCAGACGCTGAATGTCAAGGTTGGCAACGTGACATACCAGTTTCCAGCCTCGCAAACGGGTGATATGACCTATGCTGACGGCTCGACGCTGACCATCATGGGCAAGACCTTTTCGCTGGCTGATATCAGCGGAATGACGGTGGACGACACAAAAGTAACCGACAATCTGGTTGAAATAACATATAACGGCACATCGGCTACTGTTACGGTGGCTGGCAACGTAGCACAATACGTCACCCCTACCCTTAACGGAGCTTACGTCTCGATAACACAAAGCAATACCGATGCAGTGGACAACGACGAGATTACCTACCAGTTGAGCGGCACATCGACCGACGGACAGTTTGCCCTATCAGGCTCATATAAATGTACGGTATCGTTGGCAGGCGTTGACCTGACCTGTACGACGGGTGCCGCCATCAACATCACCAACGGCAAGCGCATCCAGCTGAGTGCCAAGAACGGCACGACGAATACGCTGACCGACTGCGCCAACGGTTCGCAGAAAGCCTGTCTGTATAGCAAGGGACAGCTGCAAATGCAGGGCAAAGGCACGCTGAACGTGGTGGGCAACACCAAGCACGGCATCAAGAGCGGCGACTACATCACCGTGAAGAACCTGACGCTGAACATCACGAAGGCTGCAGGTGACGGCATCAACTGCGAGGAGTTTTTCCAGATGAAGAGCGGTACAGTGACCATCAGCGGCGTGGGCGACGACGGCATCCAGTGCGATCTGGGCGGTACGACATCAACGGGTGAGACTGCCGACCATGAGGACGAGGACAGTGGCAACGTCTATTTAGAGGGCGGCACACTAAAAGTGACCGTTACGGCAGCCGCATCGAAAGGTGTGAAGGCCGATGGCGACATGAAGGTCAGCGACGGCGACATCACCGTAACAACAAGCGGTAACGGCGCCTACGACAGCGACGAGCAAGACGCCAAAGGCTGCTGTGGTCTGAAGGCCGACGGCAATATGACCATCAGCGGTGGCACGCTGACGCTGAAAAGCACGGGCACGGGTGGCAAATGTATCAAGGCAGACAATGTGCTGACCATCAGCGGCGGTAACATCTCAGCAACGGCAACAGGCAGTCAATATAAGTATAGCAGCAGTATCACGGCATCGCCAAAAGCCATCAAGGGTGGTACGAAGACGGCTGTCAGCAATGCACCTGGTGGCGGCGGTGGCAGGCCCGGTGGCGGCGGCAGAGACAATACGCAGTACACCTATACGGGCGGCATCGTCATCACCGGTGGTACTATCTATGCCAAATCGACTAACCACGAAGCCATCGAGTCGAAGGCTACGTTAAGCATCAGTGGCGGCTATGTATATGCCGAGGCAGGCGACGATGCCATCAATTCGGCCAGCGACTTCACCATCACCGGTGGCTATGTAATGGGTAACTCGAGCGGCAACGACGGACTGGATGCCAACGGCAACTTCTACATCAAAGGCGGTAACGTGTTTGCCGTAGCAAGCAGACAACCCGAGGTAGGCATCGATGCCAATACCGAAGGCGGCTATAAGCTCTACATTACCGGCGGCAACGTAGCAGCCATCGGCGGTCTGGAGAACAACAGCAGTCTGAGCGGCGTCACCAGCAAATCGGTATCGTACAGCAAAGGCAGCTGGTACACGCTGAAGAGCGGTAGCACGACAGCCTTCTCGTTCAAGGTTCCGTCGAACAACAGCATGGGCTCGTCGATGACCATCTGTGCACCAAGTACACCAACAGCAACCTCACAATCGAGTGCACCCAGTGGCACAACTATTTGGAACGGATATGGAGTTATCACAACTGATTAACACGTTTGACCCCATCTCGCTGGAACAGATGAGTGGGGTGAAACTCATGAACCGCACGGACACGAAGTTCGTGACCAATTTAGACAAGCTGCACCAGTTGCTAAAGCTGGCGCAGCAAGACTATTTCATACAGGAGATAGACGGTGAGCGCAATCTGGAGTACGACACAACGTACTTCGACACCCGCGCCTTCGATATGTATAATCAGCACCAATGGGGACATACCAACCGCCAGAAGATACGCTTCCGCACCTATTGCATCAGCGGACTGCAGTTCATGGAGGTAAAGACCAAGAACAACCACGGGCGTACGAAGAAGAAGCGCATCGAGGTGACTGACATGGACGTGTTGGAAGAGCAGAAGCACAACTTTCTGGCCAAGCACCTGCGCTATGAGGCCGACACGCTACAACCAGCGCTAAACAACCATTTTTCACGCATTACATTAGTTAATAAGGCTAAGACGGAGCGATTGACCATCGACTCAGCCCTGCGTTTCCATAACCTGCTGAACGACGAGAAAAAGGATATGGGCGAACTGGTGGTGATTGAGCTGAAGCGCGACGGACTGGTGTTTTCGCCAGTACTGGAAATGCTTCGCCAATTGCGCATCCATCCCCACGGATTCTCGAAATACTGCATGGGCTCGGCCCTCACCGGACAGGACCATCTGACGGTAAACCGCTTCAAGCGCAAGCTGATAGAAGTGGATAAATTAGTAAATCAACATTAAAAACTTAATAAAACTTTACACATTATGCAAGAATTATTTTCAACTGGCTTCCTTGACACATTACTGAGATTCGTTCTCTGTTTTCTCGTCAACTGGTTCATTGTCAAATTCCTTTATTACAAGAAGAGCAAGCGTCGCGACTTTTTCTTTACCTTTATTATCATCTCAGTGGCCATATTCTTCCTGGTCTATTTGATGATGGGCATGGACCGCGGTAAGGCTACGATGGGTGTAGGACTCGGACTCTTCGGCATCTTCTCTATCATGCGCTATCGTACCGATACCATGCCAGTGCGCGAGATGACCTATCTGTTCGTCGTGGTCTGTCTGTCGGTAGTCCACGCGATGGCCGACTCAATGGGTGTTGACAGCAATGGCAAAATGATAGGCACACCTATTTCGGAGCTGCTGGTCATCGATGCCATTGTGATAGCATCTATCGTCATGTTCGAACGGACACTAAAGGTTGAGCCGTCGAAGCTCGTTCAGTACGACCGCATAGAACTGGTGAAGCCCGACCGTTACCAAGAACTGGTGGCCGATCTGGAGGAACGCCTTGGACTCAAGGTGTTAAAGGTTGAGGTGGGTGCTATCGACTTCCTGCGCGATATGGCTATGCTGCGTGTTTATTACAAAGCAGACGGTATAGCCGACAAAGAACTGAATGACAAAATAAAACTAAAGAATACCGACTATGCGCACATCTAACAGAATTGTCGTCACAGCACTGCTGGCTATCATGAGCTTGACGGCTACGGCACAGACGGAGGGCGGGCTGATAGCCGGCGCTGAAGTAGAAAAGAAGGTCAACAAGCAGTTGTCTTTCGGGTTCGAGGCCGAATTGCGCACACGCAACGACTTCAAGACGATGGACCGCTGGAGTCTGGGACTCGGTGTAGAGTACAAGTTCAACAAGTGGTTGAAGGCCGACGCAGGCTATCATCTGCTGAACACGAACTTCCGCGAGGACATCAGTCTGAAAGCTAATGGCAACTTTAACAACTGGCGCCCTTCGTATTGGGGCATTCGTCACCGCGTGCATGCCTCAATGACGGGTACGTATAAGTTTCAGAACAACCTGCGTCTCTCGCTGCGTGAGCGCTGGCAGTACACCTACCGTCCTGAGAAAACTGTCACCCGATGGGACTTCGACAATGAGTATTGGGAAGACAAGGTACGTGCAGGCAAGGGTAAGAACCAGCTACGTTCGCGTCTGCAACTGGAGTACGACAAGAAGAAAGCCCTGCTGACGCCCTATGCCAGCGTGGAACTGTATAACTCATGGGCCATCGAGAAAATCCGCTATACGGTTGGTACGGACATCAACGTGACGAAGAGCCATGTGTTCAACGTATTCTACCGCTATCAGAACATGAAGAATGTAGAAGAGGATGTTTACGATCCCGATATGCACTACATCGGCGTAGGCTATAAGTTTAAATTCTAAAAACAGAAGTATGATGAAAAAGATTTTCTATCTGATGGCTATGGCCTGCTGTATGACAGCCTGCCAAAACGACGACACAGACTTCAGTGCCTATACTGAGAATACGGTCAGCACGATATTTATCACGTATAACGGAACCACAGCCACAGTGACTGGTGACAGCAAAAACCTTGTCACAGTGAGCGGTGCCGACGTAACCGTCAACGGCAGCAACAATTCAGACTCCCTGCTGCTCGTGCTCAGCGGTACGACGACAGACGGTTCACTGCTGGTCTATCGCGAGAAGAAATACGGTATCCAACTCAATGGTGTGACCATTCATAATGCCGATGGTCCTGCCATCAATAACCAGTGCGGCAAGTCGCTCTATTTAGAGGTGGTCAATGGCACGACGAATACCCTGAGCGATGGTACGACATATGCCGAGCAGACGTTCGACCAAAAGGGCGCACTGTTCAGCGAAGGTCAGGTCTACTTCTTAGGCACTGGTACGCTCAACGTGACTGGTAGTTGCAAGCATGCCATCGCCTGCGACGACTATATCGTCATCAGCGAGAACACGACACTCAACGTCAACAGCACGTCGGGCAACGGCATCAAAGTGAACGACGGCATCTGGATTAACAATGGTACACTCGGCATCGACGTCAGCAGCACTGCTGGTCGTGGCATCAAGTGCGACTCGGTAGTCGTCATCACTGGTGGCGACATCACCATCAAAACAACTGGCGACGATGTCTATGACGAAGCAGAAGCGGACTATAGCAGTGCTGCCTGCATCAAGTGCGACTACGACTTCACCATGTCGGGCGGCAAGCTTACCATGACCAGCAGTGGTGATGGTGGCAAGGGCGTGAACTGCGACGGAGCTGTAGTTGTCAGCGGTGGTACGTTCAGTGCCATTACCTCTGGCGACAACGACAATGCAAAGCCTAAGGCGGTGAAGGGCAACGGCATCACCGTCAGCGGTGGTTCATTCTATGCGAAAGTCAGCAAAGGCTGGGCGTGCGACAATGGCGTAGAAAGCGATACGCCTGAAGATCGTCTCACCGTCGTTGGCACGCCGTCAACATCGTCGATTACAAAGAAAACTGTAAACATCGTCTTTTAATAGCTCGTAGTTATGATGCAAAAAATAATAATGCTCCTGATAGCCTGGACGACGCTAACTGTTGCACAAGCCCAGAACGTAGACAAAATCTACAAGGAAGGCAAGGCCCTCTACGAAGACAAGAAATACGAGGCAGCACTGCCCAAGCTGAAGGTCGCAGCCGAAAAGGGCAAGAAAGGGGCGCAATACCGGTTGGCCCGTTGCTACGACAAGGGACATGGTGTGGCCGAGAATAACGCGATAGCCGTGAAATGGTATCAGAAAGCCGCTGCGCAGGGTCACGCCAAAGCACAATATCATTTAGGAAAGGCCTATCTGTTAGGTAAGAAAGGACTGACCGTCGACAAAAAGAAGGCTAAGACGTTGCTGACCAAAGCCCTCAAAGACGAGGAAGACGGTGCAAAACTGCGTAAAAAGCTTCGCAAGGAAGCCGCTGAGGGCGACGAGGGTGCCAAGGCTGTACTACAACTCGTCAAATAGGATCATAGTTTACTGAACAAAATAGCCGGTTCGTTGAATAGATTTTGCGAGCCGGCTTTTCTTTTCTATCTTTGCAACATAAAATTTAAAAACAAGCAACGATATGACAAGAAAAATGTTTAGTATGATGCTGATAGCATCGATGTCCATGCTGACAGCCTGCTCACAGGACAACTTTGATGATTATTACAACAATTGGAATAATGGCGGTACTAACAATATGTCTGGAGGCGGCTCTGGCAGTGCAACGGCAGGCAGCGGTGAACTGACGACGTTCACGATTAGCATCGACAAGACTACAGCTGAGCCCACTGTTACAGCTGAAGCGTATTATCCCGATGAAGAAGACATGCTCGAAAACAACACCTTTACCACAGAGGTGAACATCGACCTGTCGAGTCCCACAGCAAAGACTGAGAATGGCGTAACAGTAACGGTCAATGGTGGACATATTACTGCCAACCACAGTACGACAAAGAGCGTGTGCTATGTGTTGAGTGGCACAACCTCTAACGGTTCCTTCACCGTTGTGGGCGACAAGAAATATGCGGTTAAACTAAATGGTGTCAGCATTACCAATCCGGACTCTGCAGCACTCAACCTGCTAAGCGGCAAGCGTGCTTTTGTCATACTGGTCGATGGTACCACCAACACACTAGCTGACGGTACGTCATCGAAGAACAGCCACAAGGGCGCACTCTATTGCAAGGGCAAGCTATTGTTCAATGGCAACGGCTCGTTGGAGGTAACGGGCAACTATAACAACGGCATCCATTCGGCTGACTACATCGTGTTCAGAACTGGCAACAACGTGTACGTGAAATCAACTGCCAATCACGGCATCAAGGCCAACGACGGCGTGTTCATCAATGGCGGTATCATTAATGTGGAAGTATCAGCTGCTGCTGCGAAAGGCATCAACTGCGAGAGCAACATTATGATTAACGGTGGACGCACCACCGTCATCACCACCGGCAACGGCATGTATGACACCGACGACAAGGAGGCCAAGGGGTCTGCAGGTATCAAGGCTGATTCTACATTCACGATGTATGCAGGCGAAGTGAGACTCAAGAGCACCGGTTCAGGCGGTAAAGGTTTGAAGGTGGATATGGGTGCCGACATCAACGGCGGTTCGCTGTATGTCATCACCGAAGGTGGCCAGTTTAAGAGCAACAACGACACCTCATCGCCAAAGGGTATCAAGGTGGATGGTAATCTGACCATTAACGGTGGTACTGTCATGGTACGTACCAAGGGCTACAACGGTGAAGGTATCGAGTCGAAAGGTGTGCTGACCGTCACTGACGGCAACGTACAGGTTTCAGCCTACGACGATGCCATCAACTCAGCCAAGGACATGTATATTAAAGGTGGCACTATTACTGCTATCGGTACTAATAACGACGGTATTGACGCCAACGGCAATATGTATATTCAGGGCGGCACGGTGGTGGCATTTGGAGCTGGCGGTGCAGAAACAGGTATTGACACTGGCGAGCAGTACAGGCTTTACATCACTGGCGGCAACATCTTCGGCATTGGTGGTCGCATAGACGCCAACATCGGTTCTACATCGCAGGGTATCGCATCGACTACTGGATCGGTACAAGCCAATGGAACGGTAACCATCAGTAGCGGAGAAACCACAATAGCATCGTTCGCCATGCCTCCCTACTCTTACAACAGCGGCACTATTATGGTCAGTGCGCCCGACATGAAGAGCGGTTCCAGCTACACACTGAATCTGGGCAGTTCGCAGCAAACCATTACCGCCTCGACATCCGTAAGTAGCGGTATGGGAGGGCAACCCGGCGGTGGACAGCCCGGTGGACACTGGTAAACACAATAAATGCCTAAAAAGTCCGTTATATGAAATGGATGCAAGAACAGTCTAAATACGAAAACGCGGTCTACGTGGCACTGTGGGGATTACTCTTCGCAGTGCCTCTGCTAAGCCTCTATGTTCGCAGTACGGGCGACAGCGAGTTTGTATTCAATTGGGAAGAAGTTTGGATGGTATGGCGCCATTTTACCGTCTACCTGCTGCTATTCCTCATTCACAATTTCCTGCTGGCACCGTTGTTTATCTATCGCAACAGACGATGGCTCTATGCCGTATTGACACTTTGCTTGATAGGTTTGTTCACCGTCTACCAGTGTAACAATCACCCGGAACATATGCGCAGGCATCATCATCCAATGGAACAGAGAGGTCCAAGGCCTATGGATCCTGGCGATATGGATCGAGGTTTCGACCATCAGCCTCCACCTGAGTTTAGAGAACAGCAGATGGACAAAAAACCACCCGTATTCATCGGAGAGAAGGATATTGTGGCTATCGTGGTCGTAATCCTGATGTGTGGTATGAACCTTGGCATCAAACTCTACTTCCGCACCCGTAACGACCACAAAAAACTCATGGCATTGGAGAAAGAGAATCTGGAACAGCAGCTGGAATATCTTCGCTATCAGATTAATCCCCACTTCTTCATGAATACGCTGAACAATATCCATGCACTCGTGGACATTGACCCTGAGAAGGCGAAGGATACGATACTGGAACTGTCGAAGATGATGCGATTCGTGCTGTATGAAGGCGACAAAAAGGGAGTGCCGCTCTCACGCGAGTTTGACTTTATCCTCAATTACATCACGCTAATGAAGCTGCGCTATACGGACAAGGTAAAAATTAGCGTAGATCTGCCCACAGAGGCACCTGACAAGCTGATTCCACCCCTGATGCTCATCACGTTTATTGAAAACGCCTTCAAACACGGCATTTCGTATCAGCACGACTCGTTCATCGACGTGAAGGCGGAAATCAAACATGAACAGTTGTGCTTTCAATGCAGAAACTCAAAGGCAGATAAGCCTAACGAAGAAAAAGGTGGCGTAGGTCTCCAGAATGTCAAACAACGGTTAAATTTACTCTATGACAACAATTATACGCTAAATATCAAGGACGAAGCAGACGTCTATAACGTCGAGCTCACCATCCCACTCAATTCGTAATTCACAATTCGTAATTCGTAATTTCTATGATACGTTGCATGGCCATTGACGATGAGCCCCTGGCTCTCCAACAGATAGTAGCCTACATAGGCAAAGTGCCTTTCTTGGAACTGGCAGCCCAATGCCAGAGCGCAGTGGAAGCCAAAGCTTTTTTGGAACAGGACACGGTGGATGCCATCTTCTGCGACATCAACATGCCCGACCTAAACGGTATGGACTTTGTGAAGTCGCTGGCCACCCCACCCCTTGTCGTATTTACCACAGCTTATTCGGAATATGCCGTCGAAGGTTTCCGCGTCAACGCCGTCGACTATCTGCTGAAACCCTTTGGTCTGCAGGACTTCCAACGAGCAGCCAACCGTCTGAAAGAACGCATGGAAGGCAGTGTGGTCGGCGGTTCTTTGACCGCTGGTCAAAGTGTGGCGTTGCAATTTGCCGCCGACACCAGCGACGACACCATCTTCCTCAAGACGGAATATCGCATCGTCAAGGTCAGCATCAGCGACATCCGTTACGTCGAGGCCATGAGCGAATACCTGAAAGTACATCTGGTGAGCGAGCCGAAACCCATCATCACCCTGCTATCGATGAAGAAGATGGAGGAACGCCTACCCGCCAACTTTATGCGCATCCACCGTTCGTATATCGTCAATCTGAAGATGATTCAGGAGGTCAACAAAAACCGTATCATCATGGATGCAGACACCTATCTGCCTATTGGCGACATGTATAAAGACACTTTCCAAGCATATTTAGACACAAAATTCTTAGGTAAATAAAAGAATATTTCGTACCTTTGCAGCCAAAATACAACATAAACAACAAAGGTAAGATGAAAATACTACTGTTAGGCAGTGGCGGACGTGAGCACGCACTGGCTTGGAAAATCGCTCAGAGTGAGAAATGTGAGAAGCTGTACATTGCCCCGGGTAATGCAGGTACCAGCAATTGTGGTATCAACATTCCCATGAAGGCTGATGATTTCGAGGTCATCAAGCAATTTGTGGTCGCTGAAGAAATAGATATGGTGGTGGTAGGTCCCGAAGACCCGCTGGTAAAAGGCATCTACGACGACCTGAAAGCTGACGAGCGTACCAAGAATGTGCCTGTCATCGGTCCTTCGAAGGCTGGTGCCGTACTGGAAGGCTCGAAGGACTTCGCCAAGGCTTTCATGCAGCGCCACAACATTCCTACCGCCCGCTATCAGACCTTTGACGGTGAACATGTGGAGGAAGGCTTGGCTTTCCTGGAGACGCTTGAAGCACCCTACGTTCTGAAGGCCGATGGTCTCTGCGCTGGTAAGGGCGTACTCATACTCCCGACCCTCGACGAGGCCAAGAAAGAGCTTAAGGAGATGCTGGGTGGCATGTTTGGTAACGCCAGCAGCCGCGTCGTCATCGAGGAATTCATGAGCGGCATTGAGTGCTCAGTCTTCGTACTGACAGACGGTAAGAACTACAAGATACTGCCTGAGGCAAAAGACTACAAACGCATTGGCGAACACGATACGGGTCTGAATACTGGCGGTATGGGTAGCGTTTCGCCCGTTCCCTTTGCCACGAAGGAGTGGATGCAGAAGGTCGAGGACCGCATCATCCGTCCTACTGTCGAAGGACTGGCCAAAGACGGTATTGACTACAAAGGTTTCATCTTCTTCGGACTCATCAACAGAACAAATACGCCTATTGGCGAGCCTGAGCCTTACGTCATCGAGTATAACTGCCGCATGGGTGACCCTGAGACGGAAAGCGTCATGCTGCGCCTGAAGAGTGACATTGTTGACCTCTTCGAGGGTGTGGCCAATGGCGATTTAGACAAGCGTGCCATTGCATTCGACGAACGTGCAGCAGTCTGCGTCATGCTCGTCTCAGGCGGTTATCCGCAAGCTTACAAAAAGGGCTATTCTATCACTGGCATTGAAAACGTCGAAGGCTCTATCGTCTTCCATGCAGGTACAGCCCTGAAGGACAATCAGGTCGTCACGAATGGTGGACGTGTCATCGCCGTATCTTCTTATGGCAAGGACAAGGCCGAAGCCCTGCAGAAGTCGTTCGAAGAGGCGCAGAAGATACAGTTTACCGACAAGTATTTCCGTCGCGACATTGGAGCAGACCTTTAAGAGGTAAGAGGTAAGAAGTAAGAGGTGAGAAAACTGGTACAAAATATCGTAGCAGGTAGTCGACTGACGCTCCCTTGCACCGTCGTCTACACCATAGTCATCTGGCTATTGTGCGGTTTGCTGACCACAAATCTGTGGCTGCAGTTCGCCTGTTTTGGTGTTACCAGCTATCTGATGATGGTGCTGAACAATCAGAATGCGCTGATTCGCATCTTCTCACGTATGGTGAGCTGTGCCTTTCTGGTACTGTCGTGTGCTGCCTGTTTCCTCTTTATAGACATTCGCGGGGGTATCATGCAGATGTTTGTGGTGGCCGCATACCTCCTTCTGTTTCAGAGCTACCAGAACCGCGAAGCAGTGGGCATTACCTACTATGGTTTCCTTATGCTTGGATTGGCCAGTCTTGCCAACCCGTTCATCCTCTATTTCATACCTCTCATCTGGCTACTGACTGCCACCAATCTGTTGTCACTGTCGTGGCGCACTTGGCTGTCGTCCCTGTTCGGGCTACTGACGCCCTATTGGTTTATCTCTGCCTGGTTGGCATATCAACATGACTTCACGCCTCTCATCTCTCACTTCGCACCACTCTTGGATTTCCAGTTTCCCATCCGTTATAACCATCTCAGCACTAGCGAACTGACGACATGGGGCTTATTGGCTGTCTGCTTTTTGACAGGTGTCATCCATTTTGTCCGTAATAGCAGCTACGACAGCATTCGCATTCGTCTGCTGTATGGTTTCTTTATCTGGATGGATTTCTTTGCCTTTGCCCTGATGGCCTTCCAGCCACAACATAGCGACATACTGTTGAGAATCATGGTTATCAACACAGCGCCACTGATAGCACACTTCCTGGCACTGACATCCACAAAGGTTACCAATGTGGCATTCTTTGTGCTCACAGGAATCATTCTGTTTATTACTGTCTTCAACCTATGGAATATATCATTTCCCTCCTGATTAGTTACGGCTATTGGGGCATGCTGATTACTGCGTTCGTGGCAGGTTCCTTCTTTCCGTTCAGCAGCGAAGCCGTCATGACAGGTCTGTTGGCAGCAGGCCTCGACCCGTGGGGACTCATCATCTATGGCACCATTGGTAATGTCGCAGGCGGTATGTTCAACTATTTCGTGGGACGTATGGGTAAGTTGGAATGGATAGAGAAATATCTTCATGTCAAACAAAAGGACTTGGACCGCGCCACCCGCTTCATGGCCGGACGCGGTGCTTGGATGGGCTTTTTCGCCTTCGTCCCCATTCTGGGCTCGGCTATCACCATCGTATTAGGACTCATGCGTGCCAACATTCCCATTTCGCTCACCAGCATCTCAATCGGCAAATTTCTGCGCTACGTCCTCCTGATTTACGGTGCCCAACTTATTATATAATGTTAAAAAACACCAAGCGGATATCATTTCTCATTTCTCATTTCTCATTTCTCATTTAATTATATTACCTTTGCAGGATAATTCATAAACAACGACAATGAAACAATTCAGACTTGTAGACAATATCATGGGTTGGCTGGCCTTTGCCATTGCCGCTTTCGTATATTGTTCTACCATTGAACCGACAGCCTCGTTCTGGGACTGTCCTGAGTTTATTTCTACTGGTTACAAACTGGAAATCGGCCACCCGCCCGGTGCACCGTTCTTTATGCTGACAGCCAATCTGTTCTCGCAGTTTACCAGCGATCCCAGCCAGGTGGCCCGCATGGTGAACATGATGAGTGCGCTGCTTTCTGCCGCCACCATCCTGTTCCTATTCTGGACTATTTCGCATCTGGTGCGCAGGTTGCTTATCAAACAAGAAGATTTCCGCAAGGCTACCACATTGGCCGACCTGTCATGGAACAAGCTGATAGCCATCGAGGCTTCAGCTTTGGTAGGTGCACTGATCTACACCTTCAGCGATACCTTCTGGTTCTCAGCTGTCGAGGGTGAGGTATATGCCTATTCGTCAGCCTTTACCGCTGTGGTATTCTGGTTGATTCTCAAGTGGGAAGACCAGGCAGACCAGCCCCATGCCGACCGCTGGCTGGTACTCATCATGTATATGACGGGCCTTTCTATCGGTGTCCACCTGCTGAACCTGCTGTGCTTGCCAGCTATCGTGTTGGTGTACTATTACCGCAAGTTCCCGACAGACGATCCCAAGCGCGACCTGAAGGGTTCGCTCTTCGCTCTATTTATCTCGGTGGTCATTCTGGCAGCCGTACTCTATGGCGTCGTTCCTGGTATCGTACAGGTTGGCGGTTGGTTCGAACTGTTGTTTGTCAACATCTTGGGCATGCCGTTCAATACGGGCGAAATCGTCTATATCTTCCTGCTTATCGGCATTATTATATGGGCTATTCGCGAGACCTATCAGAATACGAACGAGAAACGTCAGAACATTGCATTCCTCTTGGCTGTCGCCATGCTGGGTATCCCCTTCTATGGTCATGGCTGGAGTGCAGGCATCATCGGTATCGTCGTACTGGCCATCATGTGGTTTGTACTGAACTACAAGAAGTTGGATACAGGCAGCAAGAAAAAGGTATCGCTGGTCAGCGCCCGCATCAAAAATACGTCGCTGCTCTGCATGCTGATGCTGATGATTGGCTACTCGTCGTATGCACTCATCGTTATCCGTTCGGCAGCCAATCCGCCAATGGACCAGAACTCGCCCGAGGACATTTTCACGTTGGGCGAATATCTGGGTCGTGAACAGTATGGCCAGCGTCCGTTATTCTATGGTCAGGCCTACACATCGCAGGTCGCTTTGGAGAAGGATGGCGAATACTGCAAGCCCGTCATGACCACTGGCGATCCCGTATGGCAGCGCAAGGAGAAGGCATCGCCCGACGAGAAGGACGAATACTTCATTGTCCGCACCAAGGACGAATACAAATACGCGCAGAACATGTTGTTCCCTCGTATGTACAGTTCAGCCCATGCCACTCAGTATGAGAGTTGGATGGGCGACATCAGCGGTCATGAGGAGGCGTACGACCGCTGTGGCGAGATGATTAGCGTAAAGGTACCCTCACAGTTTGAGAACCTGCGTTTCTTCATCTCTTATCAGTGCAACTTCATGTACTGGCGCTACTTTATGTGGAACTTTGCCGGACGTCAGAACGATTTGCAGGGTAATGGCGAGCTGGAGCACGGCAACTGGATTACCGGTTTCGACTGGTTCGACAACTGGCGTCTGGGCGACCAAAGCAAATTGCCTGACGAGTTGAAGGAGAACAAGGGCCATAACGTGTTCTACTGTCTGCCTCTGATTCTCGGCCTTATCGGACTCTTCTGGCAGTCGCTGGCCAAGCACTTCAACAATGCCAAGGACCAGACGGGTATCCGTCAGTTCTGGGTGGTCTTCTTCCTGTTCTTCATGACGGGTCTGGCCATTGTCATCTATCTGAACCAGACGCCCTCACAGCCTCGTGAGCGCGACTATGCCTACGCTGGTTCGTTCTATGCTTTTGCCATCTGGTGCGGCATTGGCGTGGCAGCTATCATCGAGATTATTAAGCAGTGGCTGAAGAAGGTCAATCCCGTTGTTCTGGCTGCTGCAGTTAGCATGCTCTGCCTGCTGGTTCCCGTTCAGATGGCCTCTCAGACCTGGGACGACCACGACCGCTCGGGTCGCTACACCTGTCGTGACTTCGGACAGAACTATCTGATGACGCTGCAGGATGAAGGCAATCCTATCATCTTCACCAATGGCGACAACGACACCTTCCCCTTGTGGTACAACCAGGACGTAGAGGGTGTGCGTACCGACGCCCGCGTCTGCAACCTCTCTTATCTGCAGACCGACTGGTACATCGACCAGATGCGCCGTCCTGCCTACGACTCCCCCTCTGTGCCTATCACGTGGGAGCGTATCGAGTATTGCGCAGGTACTAATGAATATGTACGCGTAGAGCCGCAGATGAAGCAGGCTGTCCTCGACCACTACAAGCAGAATCCCGAACAGGCTCGCGAACAGTTTGGCGACGAGCCCTTCGAGCTGAAGAATGTGCTGAAGTATTGGGTACGTTCCAAGAATTCAGAACTGCGCCTCATACCCACCGACACGCTCTATATGACCATCGATAAGGAGGCCGTCCGCAAGAGTGGTATGATGATGGCTACCGACTCGATACCTGACAAGATGGTTATCTCGCTGAAGAACAAGAGCGCACTCTACAAGGGCGACCTCATGATTCTCGAGATGCTGGCCCAGTGCAACTGGACGCGTCCCATCTATGTGGCTGTCAGCGTTGGCGACGACAACTACATCAACTTGGGCAACAACACCATCACCGAGGGTCTGGCCTATCGTATCACACCGTTCACCACAACAAGTGGCGGACGTCCCATCGAGGGCGCCAAGAACTTCGATACGGAGAAGACCTACGACAACGTCATGCACCGCTTCAAGTTCGGTGGTCTTGAACAGGAAGGTCTCTATCTC
Organism: uncultured Prevotella sp.; assembly: GCA_946404405.1. Classification (GTDB taxonomy): domain Bacteria; phylum Bacteroidota; class Bacteroidia; order Bacteroidales; family Bacteroidaceae; genus Prevotella. Next base: position 27,836 of record CAMJDL010000001.1, on the reverse strand, counting down.
GACGAGACGGTTATGCGCATGTGCTATACCCACCGTCGCATCATGGCCAAGCTGGCACTTGAACTCATGAACGAAGGTAAGAACAAGCAGGCCCGCGAGGTATTGGAATACACAGCCAAGAAGATACCTACCTATAACGTTGCCCACAACTACTCGTCAGGTTCGCTCGACATGGCTCGTGCCTGGTTTGCCCTTGGCGACAACAAGCAGGCCATGGACATCGTTAAACACTTGTGGAAGAACTCTGCCCAGTATATGTTCTACTACTGCTCGCTCGATGGCATGCGCTTCAAGTCGGCAGAGAACGATGCCATCATGCACTTCTACATCCTTCAGCAGCTTATCGGGCTGACGCAAAACTTCGACAAGAAATGGACTGACGAGCGCATGTTGGAACTCAGTGCTTTAGCCAAGCTGTTCGAGGACAAGGGTGGCAACTTGGGATATTAACGGTTATTGGTTAATGGTTATTGGTTAATGGTTATTGGTTAACGGTTATTGTTAAATGTTCATTGAGCAACCCGCTATGTGGCTACGCTGGCTTTACCCTAAGGCTCTATGGCGTATGGACCCCAACGACAGGTCAGTCTATCTGACCTTCGACGACGGGCCCATACCCGAAGCAACGCCGTACATCCTCGATGTGCTGCGCGAATACGGGGTAAAGGCCACGTTCTTCATGGTGGGCGACAATGTCCGCAAATATCCCGACATCTACCAGCGCGTAGTCAGCGAAGGCCATCGCATTGGCAATCATACCCACAACCACATCGGAGGGTTCCGCCACAGCATCAAGGAGTACAGCTACAATGTCGAGAAAGCCAACGCCTATCTGCATACCGACTTGGTACGTCCGCCTCATGGTTGGATGCGCTTGGCCCAATATGCCTGGCTCTCGCGCAAGTTCAAGATTGTCATGTGGGACCTCGTCACCCGCGACTACTCCAAATGGATGACACCCGACGATGTGCTTGACAATGTCAAGCGCTATGCCCGCAACGGTTCCATCATCACCTTCCACGACTCGCTGAAGAGCATCGAAAAGCTGCGCACGGCCCTACCCGCCTCCATCGGCTGGCTTCAGCAGCAAGGCTACCAGTTCAAGACGTTCGAGTAACCACTTGCGGCTATTGGTTTTCTTCAGATTTTTTCTTACCTTGCTGGTATTTCTTGGGTGAAATACCAAACTGCTGTTTAAAGATTTTGGTGAAATAGTGAGGGTCGCTAATACCCACCTTATAACATACTTCAGCAACGGTAATTGTTTCTTCACGCAACAGTTCTGCAGCACGGTCCATACGCAGGGTACGGATATAATCGGCTGGTGTCTGACCCGTCAACGACTTCACCTTCTTATAAAAGACAGAGCGTCCATAGCCCATCGTCTCAGCGAGCTCATCGACAGACAACATTGGATTGCCTATATGATCGTAGAGCCACGTATTCATAACCTCTAACAACTTCTTGTCGCGCTCGTCTACAATAATCTCCGGTGGGGCGATAACACGTGTAGCTGGTTGCCCTGATGTCGTATTCCGCAGACGGTCGTAGCGCTCAAGCAACTGCCGACAGGTAGAAACGAGTAATTTAGGATCGAAAGGCTTAGTGAGATAGGCATCAGCACCGCGCTCGATACCCTTCAGATGGGTATTTTCGGAGTTAAGGGCCGTCAGCAGGATGATGGGAATGGTGGAAGTACGCAAGTTGTCACGCAACTGCCGGGTAAATTCGTAGCCATTCATCACTGGCATCATAATATCGCTTACTATCAGGTCGGGAAGCGGAACACCTTCACGGTTAATACCTTCCAAAGCAGCTTTTCCATCGACGGCCACACTGACCATAAAATAGTGGCCCAGCAGTTGTTTCAGGTATTCCGCTACGTCAATGTCGTCTTCGACAATCAGCACGCGACGTTCATTCATCGGTTCAGTGGCCAGTTCCTTATAGTTGATAGATTTCTGCTTGACCGCCTCCTGCTGAGCATCATGCAGGGCAGACTGCTGAATGAAGTCTTCTTCAGTATAGACATCACGATTGGTAGGCAACTGCACCGTAAACACAGAGCCACCAGTGTTGCCAGAAGCATAGCTGATGGTGCCATGATGCGTATCAACAAGGGCCTTCGTCAAGTGTAAGCCAATACCGATACTGTCATTTGAGAAACTGCTCTGCATAAAGCGCTGGAACAACTGCGCCTGTTTTTCAGGAGGGATACCTACGCCGGTATCCTCCACACTAATGGTAAGCATCGGGTCCTCAACACGAAGCCGTACCGTAACACTACCCTTAGCAGGTGTGTACTTGATGGCATTTGACAAGAGGTTATAGACAATCTTGTCGACGTGTTGCCGGTCGATAGGCATCATATACGATTTTACACTGGGCAGGAACGTATAACTGATGTGCTTGGCATCGGCCATATCGTTAAAGTCGTAGATAATGTCTTTCACGAAAGCTACAATATCGGTATCCTCCAAAGCCAGACGCAGTTTGCCGTTCTGCATCTTACGGAACTCCAAGAGTTGATTGATGAGACGAAGCATGCGATCGACACTCTTACCCATACTGCTCAGCGGCTGGCGCATCTCACTCGGTACTTGTGCCACACTACGGATTCGCTCCATTGCGCCGCGTATAATAGTCAGAGGTGTACGGAACTCATGAGAGATATTGGTAAAGAACAGAAGTTTGTACTCTGTCAGTTCGCGTTCAATACTGATGCGACGTCGCAGGTTGTAAACCGTGCGCAGTTGGCGATAGACGGCGTAACCCAAGGCAGCTGCCACAACAAAATAGATAAGGAAAGCCCACCACGTAAGCCACCACGGATGCCGAATAACAATAATGAGTTGTTGAGAAGACGTACCAAGGATATTGTTATCATAGGTCTTGATATATAGTGTATACTTGCCAGGCGGCAGATTCTTATAGCTGGCAAAGCTATATGGCGAAGGTTCACTCCATTGACGGTCGTAGTCATCAAGCATATACGAATAGCGCGTAGAGCCACTATACGAGAAAGTAGAGAAATGAAAAGTCAGTGAATTCTGATCATAAGGCAACTCCACCTGTCCTTCAGCAGGACCTATCGACGCGCCATTCACCAACACATCAGTAACAGCTGGTTCTATGTGGCGAGCATCGTCATTTCGGGTGTTAATGTTGTATAGTACGATACCTTGATTGGTACCGAAAACCATACGATTATCCATCGTGGTACTGACACAGCCCTCAGCATAATAGTTACGCAACAGGTTTCGCTCGTTGTAGATATACTGGCAATGACCATCACTTATCTGATAGCGTGTAATACCTTTGGTCGTCGCCACCCATAGCGTGCCATCGTGAGTGGCATACAACGACTGAATTTCGTTACCTATCAAACCGTCAGCCATCGTGATATGGGAAAATGTCGCACCTGCATCATCGGTACGGTATAAGCCGTCACCGCTGGTACCAATCCACAAACGTCCCTGGGGGTCTTCATAGATACAATTAACATCACTGTACTTGATATCAGCAGTAGCCATAGGCTGTTCATATTTAGTGCTGTCGGCAAGCAACTGACGAGGCTTGAATTTGTACAAACCGGTCTTGGTACCGACCCACATATATCCTTTCTTATCGGTAACAATGACCTTGGGCGAGGCATTTTTGGGGAGGAAATGACGGACGACAGGGTGCTGACCCTTGAAATCTATAACATCTAGACGGGCATCTTCACAACCCACCCACAGATGGTCTTCCATATCATAGAGAAGAGCAGACACATTGTTGGACGACAGTGAAGCGATAGCATCGCCGGCTGCAGACAACCACGTACCATCAGGCAAACGAAGACCTTGTGTACGAGTACCTATCCACACGTTGCCACTCCGATCTGTCGTCATACAGTGCACATCAATCTTATCCATCACTTTCTTAACATTCAGCCGTGCATCAACCTGATACACACTACCTTGTGTATTAGCAAGCCAAAGTAATGAGTCGTTTACCCGATGCATGACACGTACCTGATTGCTTCGCAGACCACTCGAAAGCGGTTCCAACAATCGTGTTACACTCTGCTTTGTGACTGCATTCAGACACACCACCCCATGAAACTCGTCGGCAGCCCATAGGTTATCGTTCTTATCAAGACAAATATCCTGAATATAGTCTGTAGAGATAAGTCCTGACGACTGGCGAATATGATGCTCTTCATGCGTATTGCGGTCATAGACAGTGATACCGCATCCATTGGTAGACACCCAAATAAGTCCAGTACGCTCTGACGTCTGAACTTTATACTTCAAACTGCTGATGACGCTGAACAGCTGCTCATCGAATACTGTCATGTGAATGTTCTCGCCTGTCCTGCGGTCAATAAACCATATCTGTCCCGAACGGTCCAGTACGATGCTGTTACCAAGATTATCACCAATACAATTACCGCCATTCTCCAGAATATGCCAGTAGCGTTCCATAACCTTCTGCGGGATATCATGCTGGCGTATTTGCCGATACATCTGTTCCATATCGCCAACAGGCATATCGACAAACATATTACGCTTGGTGTCAAAAACAGAGTACAGACCGCCCTTCTCGCTGAAAAGCATCCGTCCGTCAGCAAGTCGATAGCAACCACTGATATGGTTATTGTTCAGCAGGCGCATATTGCCCGTTTCGGCATATTTATAGGTTGTGAAAAAATAGCCGTCGTAGCGATATAATCCCGTAGGCGTACCCATCCAAATGAAACCTTTGTCATCTTGCGCCAAAGAACGTATATTGTCATCGGGCAGTCCGTTTGATGTGTTCAACTTGCGCGAGTATATCTCCACAGCTTCAATAGGCAGTGTACACAAGGTTAGTAATATGACAAGCAAAATCTTCATTGTTGGCAAAGTTATGAAAAAAAAGTGAGATATTGAAAGATTTTCCTTAATTTATTTTGTGACTAAACTTTTTGATATTCCCTTCAAACCACTGCACGTGGCGCTTATCTTCACCTTGCCAGGGTTTCGTGACGAACGCAAGATGGCCATAGCAAAGCCCTCGTAGAGACGCTTACGATTGCCATCGAAGAGGTCGTTGCTGGAGTGGTCCCCATTGTCGACAGCAATAATGCTCGCCTCTCCATCAACACTAAACTCAACAATACCATCAGCAGTAGGCACCACGCGACCTTTCTTATCGACGGCATAAACACGGACATATTGCAAATCCATGCCATCACCTTTCCAATTGGCATTTTCTGTTTCCATCATCAAGCGTACTGGTTGTCCGGTAGTTTCCAGCTGATGCTGGGCATACACTTTCCCGTCTTTTTTGGCTATAGCGGTAATATTACCTACCTCATATGGAATATCCTTCCAAGTAATTACATTGGGTTTGCGCTTGTCGTTATTCTTCTTCGTGCCCATGCTCTTACCATTGACCAGCAGTTCTACCTCTTCACCATTTGTATAAGTATATACGGTATACTTCTTGCCTGCCTCACGGTTCCAATGGCTCGTAACACGTGTCTGTCCTACGACAATATCGTTCCACCACAAGGTATCGGTTTTTCCTGCAATACCGATATGAACTTGTGGCTCTTCGGGCTTGAAGACGGTTTTCATGAGATAGGCCTGTGAGTTAGGCTCCAGCGAGTGCTTGAAGAAAGAGTAGTCCCAGCCCTTCTTAGGCCAGATGGTCGACTCGCCCCAATATTCGATAGCTCCCCAATAGGCCAAGCCCACCATGTGGTCACGGTCCATGCCTGCCCATGGTGCAGTCAGTTCATTGGTAGTTGCCTCACTCTGATAGAGAATCATGTGAGGGGCCTTCTCCATATACTTCGGATAGTCTTCCCAGCAATAGTTAAAGCTAGCTACTTCTGTATGCTGCGCCAATTCTGGTGGCACGATATTCTCTTCTATACGATATTCCTTGCTATGCTTGACGATACCCCCAGCACGTGCAGGATACATGGCTACAGTGGTCTTGCGTGTAGGGTCTAGACGTTTCACCATCGTATTCATGATGTCATAAGTAGTGATACCCCAATCTCGAGTGGGGAAACCGCAGCGTTCCTCTTGGAACTGTAGTTCGTTGCCCAAACTCCACATGATGACAGAGGGATGGTTACGATCACGTTTCACCCACTCCATCAGGTTCTCCCACCAGATGGTTGTCCACGGACGACGTCCTGCCCATGCCAGCGTGTTGCTCCATTTGTCGTAAAGCTCGTCGACAATGAGAATACCCTTCTCGTCAGCCAGTCGCAGGAAAGCCTCGCTATAGGGATTATGGCTCGTACGGATGTGGTTGAAGCCAAAGGCCTTCATGCGATCAATCATACGGCTGATAGCAGCCTCGTGGGCTGCCACACCCACAGCACCCAGGTCGTGATGGTTGGCCATGCCCTGCAGGAATATCTTCTTGCCATTCAGTCGGAATCCGTATTCGCGCGAGAACTCCACGGTACGGATGCCAAAGCGTTGGCGAACGTTATCGATAGTTTTCCCGTCAAAAACCAGTCTTACCTCTGCCGAATACAGGTTGGGCTGTTCGCACCACCACAGTTGTGGCTTCGCGATGGACACCAGCGGCAACTGTACTTCTACGGTAGGCTGTTTATTGTCCTGGGGGGCAGCAATGCTTGCAGTACCTACTTGCGAACCATCAGGGGCGTATATCACAGTCTCTACCATCAAGGGCAACTTCTTGTTCTTGATACCCTCTATCTCCACCTGCACACTCACCGTGGCCTCTGCGTCCGTTACCTTGGGAGTTTGGACGAAAATGCCATGACGGGCAATACTGATTGTATCCTTTAATATGACATGTACGTCGCGATACAGGCCTCCACCTGTATACCATCGCGAATTCTTCGACTCGCCAGTGGAGCAGTGGACTGCCAGCACATTCTTGCTGCCATATTTAAGCAATCTGGTGACGTCAGATTCGAAACCTAGGTAGCCATAGTCTGTGCCGCCAATCTTCTTGCCGTTCAGATAGGCATCGCCATGTAGCATGATGCCCTCGAAGTCGATGATGACACGACGTCCGCGCCAAGCTGGGTCGGCATCAAAGGTCTTACGATACCAGCCAGTCGACATATCCTTAAAGCCACGGCTACGGTTGGCCTTGTCGTTCCACGGCATCTCAATCTGGTAGTCGTGGGGCAAGTCGAGCATGCGCCAATTGCTGTCGTCGAAGTCAGTCTTTTCAGCATTGGCCGTTTCGCCCAACTTGAACTTCCAGTCGAAATTGAACAAGATTTCCTCTCTCTCGGCAGCCTTCAGGGGGAAGGCTGTCATCCAAAGTGCCGCAAAAAGCACTACCCATGTTAATTGTCTTTTGTACATAAAAAACGAGTCTTTAGTGATTTGACGGCAAAATTACCTATTATGTCATGCCTTCAAGGGGACGAATTGTATATTTTAGGGTATTTTTGTGCATTATCACGACTTTTTTACTACATATTTATACTTTTGTGCACATATATGCCCTTGCGTAATCATATAAATGTCTTACCTTTGCACCGTAGATTTATCAAAACAAAACGAAAACAGCGATAAGTGTTATGAAGAAAAGAATCGGTACATGGATCTTTGGTCTCTTGGCAACAGCAACGGCATCGACAGCACAGAGCAGTCTTGAATGGGGGTTCGACCATCCTCAGGACTCTGCCCGCACTAAGGTGTGGTGGTTTCATGGCGAGACAGTAGGAATCCACGAGGGCATCACTGCCGATCTGGAAGCCTTCAAGAAGGCCGGCGTAGGCGGTGTGATATATTACGACCAGGTGCATGGCGATGGAGAAGGAGCTTTCAAGGTGTTCTCGCCTGAGTGGTGGGACGAGATAATCTTCTCCTCACAAGAAGCCAAGCGCATCGGCATCAACTTCGAGGCCAACAGCAGCAACGGCTATGTGGCAGGAGGGCGCTGGATTACGCCCGACAAGAGCATGCAGCGGCTAGCAAGTCAGGATATGATGCTAGAGGTTGACGGAAAGACGCCTGACGTGAAGTTTCAGCTGCCTGCCAGAAAAACTCCCGGAAACTGGCAAAAGACGGTCGCTGTGCTAGCTGTCCCCTACAACGAACAGCTCATGGGTGACTCGCGACAGGTGTTCAGCGAGGATTCTGTAGTAAAACTGTCCGACCCTAAGCAGACTCATTACATCACTATCGACTTCGGAAAAGCTTTCACTGCACGCAGCATAACCTATGTTACAGGAGCTCGTGGCAAGGCCCGCACTTCGTCGATGCAGGTGCCGAAGTCACACTTTGAAATGCACCCCACCAACGGCATATATCAGGAGGGAAGCTTCTTTGGCTGCGGATATCGCAACCTGCCGGACATCGGTGAGCTGCAGGTGTCTGACGATGGTGTGAACTACCGCAAGGTTTGCAGCCTGCGTCCGAAATACCAGAATCTGGGCGGCAGCAAAGAGCAGACTCTGGCATTCCCAACCACCAAGGGACGCTATTTTCGCATAATGCTGACAGGATGGGCCTCAGGTATGAAGAGCGACGACCAGCTGGCCTTCGGCAACATGGTTATCTCTTCACGGGCTTGCGTGGATGTGTGGCAGGAGAAGGCGAGCTTCGTATCAGAGCTGATGGAGACTGACCGCACGCCGCAATATACGAAGGACGAGATTATCGATTTCTCACAGGCCATAGATCTCACTTCCTCTTGTGATGACAAGGGCGTAGTAATGTGGAAGAACTGCCCCAAGGGCAAGTGGCTCGTTCTGCGTCTGTTTGCTGCCTCAACGGGCGGACATACCAAGCACGGCAGGAAAGAGGCACTGGGCTTTGAGTGTGATAAACTGTCTGTAGATGGTGCCCGCCTGCAGTGGCAGAGCTACGTAAAACCCATCATCGACACATTGCGTGCTCACAACGGACTGCTGACGGGCATCTGCATGGATAGCCACGAGGCTGGTCCGCAGAACTGGACGGCAAACATGCCGCAGGAATTCCGCACTCTCAGGGGCTACGACATGCAGAAGTATCTGCCTGTGATGGCGGGATATATGGTTGGTTCGGCAGAGGAGTCGGCACAATTCCTTTTTGACCTTCGCCACACCATCAACGACCTCATCACAGACCGCTATTTCGGAGAGTTCAACCGCCTGTGCCGCAGCGAGGGGCTGGTACTTACGGCTCAAGCCATCGGCGGTGCGCTATGTATGGCGGGTGACGCAGTTGGCGTGAAACGCCTTGTTGACAAGCCGCAGGCTGAGTTCTGGGGCTATCAGACGGAGGGCAACTACGACATCAAAGACTGCTCATCGGCAGCCCATCTCTATGGCAAGCAGATTGCATCGGGCGAGGCTTATACCGACGTTACCTACAAGCATACTTTGGCTGATATAAAGAATCTGGCCGACTATGCCTACGCTTACGGAATCAACGAATTCGTAGTGTGTGCCGTTGCCTACCAACCATGGGTAAGGGTTCGCTCACCTCTAAAAATCAGTACTGCCAACGGACGGCAGTATGTGCTGAACCGCCTGAATACCTTGTGGCCTGTGAGCAAACCGTTCTGGGATTATCAGGCTCGCTGTTCGTGGATGCTGCGTCAGGGTAAGCCTGTCAGCGATTTCTGCCTTTATCTGGGTGATGATATTCCTGTCCGAATCCTGGGACATAAGCTGCCGGCCTTCCCGCAAGGTTATGACTTCGATGCCTTTACTACCGATGCCCTCAAGAACCGCATGACGGCGAAGAATGGACGCATTGTGTTGCCTGATGGAGTAAGCTATAGCATGATGATACTGCCGTCAGATGGAAGAGGGGAGAGGGAAGAGGTAAGAGAACTTATTGAAACCTTCCGCCGTCAGGGCGTTCCTGTCTATGATCCGCAAACTGACAACCACTCATTGTCAGAAGCTATTCGTGAGGCAGGACTCGTGCCCGATGTGGATGCTCCCAAAGCTAAGAGCCTCTATTTCTGCCATCGCAAAACAGACAATGAGGATATCTACTTCCTCAACAACCATAGTGACAAGGATGTCAGCGACTGCTTCCGTTTCCGCACAAAAGCCTCATTGGCAGAACTGTGGAATCCTGTGACAGGTGAGCGTACACCACTTGCAATGACAGCAGAGAAAAATCGTACTACCATCGACCTAACGCTCCATGCGCGCGAATCCTATTTTATTATATTGAGTAACCAGAAAAATAGCATTGGGGCAAGTGCTACAACAGCAAAAACTTCCGCACCTGTTGTTATCGACCAACCTTGGCAAGTATACTTCGATACTACTATGGGCGGCCCTTCGGCACCAGTCTTCTTCCCTACCCCTACCGACTGGACAAAACACGACGACCTGCGTATCAAGTATTTCTCTGGTACAGCTATTTATAGGAACACCTTTAAGTTAAACAAAAAAGACAAACGAGCTACTTATCGCCTCAGCCTTTCACTATTGAACGCTGCCGCAGAAGTCATAATCAACGGACAGTCTGCCGGCATAGTATGGTGTTCTCCGTGGGACATCGACATCACCAAGCAGCTGAAGAAAGGCAAGAATCAGATAGAGTTGCGTGTCTGCAACACCCTGTGGAACCGCTTAGTCGGCGATGCCAATCTTCCCGAGGCTGAACGTATCACTTGGCAGACCCATCAGCTGGCCAAGCCCAACGACCGTCTGGTACCATCAGGAGTAACCGACTGTCATATTGAAATAAGCTACTAAAAGGACGCTTCTACACGATTTTATCCCATTTTACACATTTTTACCCTATTGATTCTGCCGCAAAGCCGTACTTTTGCGGCAGAAATCATTTATAGTCATAACTCAATTAAAACAAAACAACAGTATGAAAAAGAGATTACTTTTACAATTGATGGTCATGTTATTGACCGTTGGTGCGTACGCCCAGGGACAGTATCTGTACACCCATACGGCAAAGTATGTCACGGTTGGCAAGAACCAGATAGCCAACAGCAATTTCGACCAGGGTGACAACGGCTTCGCTGGTTGGCAGAACGAGTTGGGCCAGGAACTGATGACACAGTTCTGGGCAAAAGATCCTAGCACTGGTCCCAATGGTATCAATGCCGTCATCAGTTTGGGCAGTGAGGCTACGGATGGCTGTGCCTTAATAAATAAGGTATCTGGACTGTCGGCAGGCGAATATACCGTTTCGTTCTGGGTAAAGTCAGAAGGCGGTTTCACTAGCACCACGACAAGCGGTGCAGCCAACTACATCGACGTGTTTGCCAATAAGACTGGCGATATTGCAAAGGTTGCCGACGACAAGCAGGTGGCACAGGCTGAGATGATTGGTACTGAATGGCAGCAAGTCGTCTATTCTGTAGAGTTAGAGGATGGCGACGTCATCGTTATTCACGCTGCAAAGGTGGATGCCGGAACGATGTTTGCAGGTTTTGCCGTTAACCAGGCCATGGAGGTGTTTGACACCCGTATCTCCGACCGTCTGCTGGCCTATGCCGACAAGTTGATGGCCGATCCTGACCTGCCCAATGGTCGCGAGGCCTTCAAAGCATGGATTGAAGAAGACTTCAAGGCTGCACTGGCCAACGAGGCTGTTCGCGACAGCAAGGACGAGATGCAAGACTTCGTCGAAGCTTTCAACAGCGAGTATCTGACAGCTTTCCTGAATGCCAATGGTGCCAACCTGTTCCCCACCTATCTGAACGACTGGACCACTTGGGGCAAATATAACTATGCCAAGTTGGCCAATAAGGACAACTGGACGTTCGAAGGTGGCCGTTGGGGCTTTACCGGCAATGAGGACTATCTCGAGTTCAAGGCTGGCGACGGCTACATCGCTTCTGCTGGTATTCAGACCAGCTTGAATCTCAATGCCGGTCTGCGTACCAAGGCTGGTGCACTGGACAATCTGCCCGCAGGTAAATACTTCTTCTCTATCGAGGCTCAGGCCGTGGCTGCTGCCAATCGTGCCAACCCCTATGGTACAGACCATAGCATTGTCATCGACAACCCCTACTTCTTTATCGGAACCGACACCATCGTCGTTGCCGACACATTGAACGGCTACTACTGGAAGCGCTATTATGCCATTGCAGAGATTAAGGAAGGCACTGAGAAGGTGGTAGGTTTCCACTTCCCATTCTTTGAGAACAAGAAGGGTGGCCGCTACAGTCTGCGCAACCCACAGGTGTACCTGCTGGGCAGCAGCACCGAGGACATGGAGTTCAAGGCCCGCAAGGAGGCTTTCATCGTACAGCAGGTCAATCTGAACAAGCGTCTGACTGAATATCCTGTCGAGTTGAACGCCACCAGCTATCCTTGGGAACAAGACTCACTGGCTCGCGCCATAGCCATTGCCCAGCCCGTCTACGAGGCTTCGCTCGCCATCATCGATGCCGAGGGTAATGTACTCGACAAGGAACAGGTTACCGAAGAGAAGACACAAGAACTGCTCGACCAAGTGAATGCCTTAGGTAAGGCCCGTGGCTTCGTCATCGCACAGAATGCCCCCGTAGCCGCACTGAAAGAGGCCATTGCCACCGCTAATGCCGCTCTGATCGATGCTGCCAATGCCGGTGCTGCTGCCGGCAAGCGTACGGCTCTGCAGGCAGCCGTCAATGCCGGACAAGCTCTCGTCGACGGCATCAGTGCCACCAATCAGGGCGAAGCCTTTACGGCTGCTACTGCCGACATCATGATGGCTTTGGAAGAGTTCAAGGCTACCACAGCCTCACGTGCTAATCCTACTGAGATTCTTATCAAGAATGCCGACTTCTCCGACTTTGCCAACAACAACAACGTCACCACGTTCGACGCCCCTGTCAAGAACTGGAACTGGATGGTTGCTGCTGATGCCAGCCGCTGGGAGATTCGCGACAACGAGACACTGTCGCAAGGTCATGGTGCCAGCATCTGGCGTGGTACTACCGTACAGCTCGACGGTAAGGCCTGGCAGACCGTCGACTTGACCTACGAGGGACTCTATGAGTATCGTGCCGAAGCCTATATCTCTGAGGAGCGCGTTGCTGAACTGGTTGCCGCTGCTGAGATGCTCGAGAACGACACCATCTTTACACCCAACATCCGCCTCTTCTTCGGCGAGGATGGTGTGGCCGACTCTATCACCATCTCGAAGTGGTATAACGGCGTCAAGAATGATGGCAGCTACTTCACACGTGACGTCAGCGGTACCAAGTATTCAGGCATGGTCTATGCCACCTACTCTGTATTCTTCAAGAAGAACGGAACGGCTCCTGTTAAGGCTGAGTTCGGTCTCGAGGCACGCGACAACTATGCCAACGCTGGTGCCAACGGTTTCGGATTTGGAAATAACAAGATCTACTTCCTGGGTGACGAGACAAAATATCTGGACGACACGAAGGCTGATCTCGCTGCTGCTGTAGCTGCTGCCAAGACACAGGCTGCCAGCAATCCCGACAGCTATTGGACAGTGAAGCTGAACCGCTACATCAAGAATGCTGAGGAAGCTACCACCGCCAAGCAGATGCAGAATGCATTGTGGGGCATTAACGAGGTATCTTCACGTCTCAATGGCACCACCACTGGCATCGAGAGCATCACAACAAAGGCACAGGTTGCTGCTGCCAAGGGTGTGTACACGCTGACTGGTATCAAGGTGGCCGATAAGACCGACAGTCTGAAACCAGGCTTATATATCGTCAATGGCAAGAAGGTTGTCATTAAATAATTGAGTCTTAAGCAATTATAGTTCTTACAATGAAGAACCTACTGACTATCCTGCTCGCCTCTGCACTATCCGTCCATAGTGCAGGGGCGCAGTCGGTTCAACTCGAGAAGCTGGACCGTGGTCTGGTGGCCGTCAAGAATGGCACAAGTACTTTCGTCAGCTGGCGACTGTTGGCCACCGATGCCGAGAACACCACCTTCGACCTGTTGCGCGACGGTACGCCCCTGTCTTCGGCCAAGGACCTCACGGTGACCAACGTCAGTGTGACGGGCGGTACCGACGAGAGCCGATATCAGGTGGTGACGAAAGTTGGCGGTGAGCCTGTAGACACCAGTGCTGCTGTCGTGCGCTGGACCGACATCTACCGCAGCCTGCGACTTGACCGTCCTGCCTCACAGACGGGTTACCACTACTTCCCCAACGACTGTTCGGTAGCCGACCTCGACGGCGATGGTCAGTACGAACTGATTGTGAAGTGGGACCCCTCTAACTGTCAGGACAACTCCAATGCCGGAAAGACGGGTAACGTCTACCTCGATGCCTACAAGATGGACGGTACCAAGATGTGGCGCGTAGATTTGGGTGCCAACATCCGTGCCGGCGCCCACTACACGCAGTTCCTGGTCTACGACTTTAATGGTGACGGACGGGCCGAGCTCATCTGCAAGACGGCTCAGGGCAGCATGGACGGACAGGGCAACTATGTCAATCAGGCTGCCGACGACGATAAAATCAAGTCGGCCAACAACAACATGAAGTATGCCAACGCCCAAGGCCGTGTGCTCAGCGGAGCCGAGTATCTGACCGTATTTGAGGGCACCACTGGGCGCGCACTGCACACCGTCTGGTATAACCCCAACCGCGGATTCACCACTGGCGAAGTCAAGACACTCGATGCCAACACCAACCGCTTGTGGGGCGATGACTATGGCAACCGCTGCGACCGTTTCTTGGCCTGCGTAGCACACTTAGCTCCCGAGGGAGCATCCGCCGTCATGTGCCGTGGCTACTACACCCGTTCCTATCTATGGGCTGTCGACTTCGATGGCGAAAAACTGTCTACCCGTTGGCTGCACGGTTCCCTGAGTCCTACGGAGGTGGAGGTCACCGATGCCGCTGGCAACAAGACCACACAGACTTACAAAGCCACTGCCTACGGACAGGGCTGTCACTCGCTGGCAGTAGGTGATGTCGACGGCGATGGTTACGACGAGATTATCTACGGTTCGGCAGCTATCGACAACGACGGCCAGCTGCTCCACTCCACCGGTTTGGGACATGGCGATGCCCTGCACCTCTCCGATCTCATGCCCGACCGTCCAGGTCTCGAGGTGATGATGGTTCACGAGGAATCACCCTACGGCTGGAGCGTGCGCGATGCTATGACGGGCCAGTTGCTTATCTACCACACTGGCAAGAAAGACACCGGACGTGGTATTGCTGCCGACATTCTGTCGAACCATCGTGGTTTTGAATACTGGCATAGCGATGACTATAATTCGACGCAGAACATCTACGACAGTAACGACCAAGTGGCCGCTCACTATACCAAGGATTACCCCTTCTACAATTTCCGACTCTACTGGGACGGAGATGCCTACGACGAACTGTTCGACAAGGGCGCTGTGAACAATGGCAAGTGGAGCCGCCTGCTCACCACTGGCGATTATGGTCATTCGGCCACCTATGGTTCGAAGGCCAATCCGCTGCTCATTGCCGACATCTTGGGCGACTGGCGCGAGGAGATCTTCATGTTCGACAAGTCTGACTCTGCCACCATCAATATCTTCACCACCACCACGACTACCAAACTGCGTGTGCCCACGCTGATGCACGACCACGTCTACCGGATGTCTGTCGCCTGGCAGAACGTCGGCTACAACCAGCCACCCCACTTGGGCTACTATCTGCCCGACTTTGTGGCCTCGCGCTTCGACACCGTCGGCGAGAGCCAAAAGGAACAGACCGTTCAGTTGGGTCAGCCCATCAGCGACGTCACCTGCCAGATGCACAACTGCACGTCGGTCATCCTTCAATACGTCTACCTCAATGGCGAGCGTATCAAGAGCTATGCCGCACCTGACGGTTTCACATTTACCACTGACAAGACCGCCCAAACATTCACGCTGAGCGGAACGCCACAACAAGCTGGCGACTACGAATTCGTCATCAAGTCGAGTGGCGACATGAGCGGTACATCTGTAACCGACACCCTCCGCATCCACGTCAGCGATGCCACAAGCATTAGCGACGCTACGCGCCTAATGAATAATGAAATAATGAATAGTGCCGTCTTCGACCTGCAGGGCCGTCCCGTCAACGCCATGCAGCCTGGTCACGTCTACATCGTTCGTCGCGGTCAACAAGTAAGAAAGGTGATTGCCAAGTAATCTGTATTTAAAATTTCAGATTTTCATAAATACTACCACCACCTTCATGAAACGCCTTTGTTTAAAGGGCATTCAAGGGTGGTGGTAGTATTTTTACAGGTGGTAGTAAATAAGTGGCTACGTTGTCTTCAACTTCACAAAGTACTCAGAACCACGCTTAGATATACGTTTTTTGAGGGCGGCATTGTTCGAAAGTCTGCGGCCAAAGGCTAAAACATTGTCGGGTTTCAGCAAACTAACACCAACTTTTGCCTTGAGAAAACTGAAAATAGCCGAAGCGCTCATCCAAGTACCTTCGTTATCGTTCGTTGCCGGCTCAAAATAGTCGAAGAAGAACTGTTCGGCAGCCGTCTTGACGCTGAACCTCTTGTTCCACTCCTGAATCTGCTGCGACTCGGCGGGGCCGAAGAAGTAAGGCTCATGGTTATGGAGCGCCTGCATGGCCTGGGCATACAGCTGCACATAGTTCGGCGGGGTGCTGACATCGATGGGACCCATGAGTTCCACACTCAGGAAACGGCGGCTACCCGTGGGGTCGGCCAATACGTCAGTCTGGTTCGTGGTGGCGATAAACGAGGCACGGCGCGGGAAGTCTTCCACATGGCGGCCATAGGGGCGCTTGATCTTTACCGACGACAGCGTGATGATGTTTTTCAAAAAGCCCTGCTGCGTCTTGGGCGATATCTGATTGAACTCGTCGAGGTTGATGAGCAGCATCTGCGCCATCTGCTGCAACACCTGTTTCTTGTCGTCTATCTGCAGGTTTCCCGTGTAGCCGAAACTCAGTTCCGGCGGTAGCAACTGTTCGCAGAACGTCGTCTTGTTCCAGCCCTGTGCGGAGATAAGCAGGGGCACGGCCTGATTACCGTATTTGGCACGGCTGCCCTCCTGCCACTGACGCACCATACCCAGGAACCATGTATAGAACCACTCCTCCCAGTACGGATTCTTCGTGGGTACCGTACGCGCCAGCTTGCGGATATGGTCCTTGCCGTCCCATTTGAAGTACTGCTCCCAGAGGTAATCGTTGATGGGGTCGTAGAGGCGCAGCATATCCGACTGTACATAACGGCGTACATCGTTGTCGCGGGCATCGATACCGGCGAGGCGCACCTTCATCGTCATACCTTTCAGCGTGCGGTCATCCACCGGTTCCCAATCCATGTACTGACGGTTATTATCCTTATACTCAGTATAGCCCATGATGCAGTTGTAACGGAACGCATAATGTTCATTCAGATAATCCATCAGCTGCTGCGTCTTACGGCTAACATCAGGATCATGGGGACGGTTCTCCTGATCCGTCGTCGACAGGCGACTGTGATCAGGAGAACCGTCCCCATGATTCGCCGCCCCGTGATCTGCCACCGTCGGCTTCGGACTAACAGGCAGTGCCAAGGCCTTTGGATTGTAGAAAGGCGTCTCGTCTAATGGCATGTGGAAGTTGCTCTTCACGGATACCGGATCGCGCGTGATGGCTTTCGGTATGATGGTCTGATAGAGGGCAGCCGCTAAGCGGTGACCTTCCTGGCAGAGCACGTCAGCTTCCTCCTCCGTCAGATAAGGCTGGGTTATTACCGAATAAGTGCCACTTATTGGAGAACCAGTGCCACCGGCCTTTTCAATCTTCACCAAGATAATGACCTCGTGACCGGAAGGACCGACAAAGGCCGCCAGCGTATAGTGCAGAATCTGGGCTGCCCGCTTCACGGCTTCCAAGTCTTCTGGGTTATCTAACCCTGTAATGGTCAGTGCCACCACCCCGTTGAACGTCTTCATACGCAGATTATCATTATCATCCTTCTCGAAAACGGCGGAAGGATAAATCTGGTGTGAAGGAAACTGTCGGTCGTAACCAATCACATAACTGCCGAAGCTGAGCTGTCGGCGACGACGGGCTACGGCACCGTCCTTGGTGTCGGTTTTGATACGCTCGATGAAATTCTCGATGGTTCTCGTCGAGAGTTTCATCGCATTTTTCTTGTCTCTAAGTACTAATGTCAATTTCATGTCTTTTTCTTTTAATATTTACTGCAAAGATACTAAATTTTAAGTCATTTTCCAAATATTTTTGGCTAAAAATAAAGGCAAGACCATCGAAAATAATAAAAAACCACCACCTACAATCATACTACCACCACCAGTCAAACCATTTATATATAGTAGATACAGAAGAAAGGTGGCAGATTATCTAAAAAAGTGAAAATAAATATTATGACACTACCGCAAGCGATAAGCTCGTAGCCTTTAAGCGATAAGCAAGCGAGGCACGAGCGATAAGCAAGCGGGGCATGAGCGATAAGCAAGCGAGGCTTAAGCAATAAGCTCGAAGGCCGCGAGCGATAAGCAGACGAAAGTCATATCACTTTTGGGTTGCTCCATAGTCATCTTCAGGGTGTTCCGAAGTCATCTACAAGGTCTTCCGACGTCACTTTGCCCCAGTAAACTGACGTCGGAACAGTCGCAAAGTAACTCATCTTCGGGTGGAAGATGACGTTGGAACGACTCAAAGATGACGTTCCTTTCGTACAGGCTGCCTTTTCCTTTCGTACAAAATAGGATGGAATCATACAAATCTGCCCTTTATTGCACAAAAACACCCTATAATCATTTCAAGCAAACCGTACTTTTGCAACCAGAAATCGAAGCATTAATAACTCAAAAACAAATAATGATTATGAAACAATTCTCACTCAAACGATTGGCACTATGTGCCGTAGCACTTCTCACCTCAGGTGTAGCAAGTGCAGCAGTCGAAACGTATGATTTCAAGACTATGGCAAATACCTTAGGGGATACTAACGAACACTATCCTGCTTATGACGGAACTCGTATCTTCAACGTGCAGAATTCTAATTGGATAGATATTCAGAAGATGTCATACGATGACTTTGGCCTAAATAATAGGTTCGCAGCAGAAGCAAGAAATTCAAGTGGCTTTAACTTACGCAAGTCTGGCGATTGGGTTGGCCTTAATTCAGGCTATGCTGCAGTCCGCTATTTCTCTATCCTCGGTCTGGAGGCAGGCGATAAGGTGACTATCACATACGACCAAGGTGCACTTTATAACTATAACAGAGATGGTTCTGCCGCCAACGGTCTGACGGACGGTGATGCTGTTGTCTCAGGAACAGAGTATACCATAACTGCTACTGGCCGTTTCGATATCAAGACAGGCGAAACTAAAGTCAATATTACGAAGGTGGTCATCGAAACTTCTGTCGCTACAGAGACGATTCACATTGGCAAGCGTACAAAGACCTATAACTTTGAGAGTATCGCTAATAATACTGCTTTCGCAAATACAACAAACAATTCGTCGCTTGCTACAGCAGATAATAATTTCGACAACCGATTTGCATTGGGGCGTTACGATAATGGTTGCAAATTTGGTGGCAGCGGCTATGGACTTCAGATATGGTACTCAAACCGTACTTTCACAATCAAGAATATGGCTGTTGGTGACAAGTTCACCTTAACTTTTGCTCTCGTTAATACACAGACATTAGTGTTCAATGCTCCCACGAAAGTTGGACTGACAGACGAAACTAAGACTTTGGTCTCTGGTACGACTTATACGGTAGCTGAGGCTGGTGATATTGTTATTTCCACAACCGATAATACAGAAGCCAATCGCGCTAACATCAAGAATGTCACCATCATTGATACCGATGCAAGTATAAAGGCTGGGACGTTGGTCAGCAGTACAGCTCTCGACTTCACGAGCACTTCGGTTTCCGCCTACTATGCTTCTGAAGCAAGTGCTGGTACTGTAACATTAACCCCAATTACCAAGGTGGCTGCAGGAACACCTATCTATTATAAAGCAGATACTGCCGGTTTCTATGAGATTCCTGCTTTAAATGATAATGCGGATGCAACAACAGGCAACCTACTGAAAGGCTTAGCATCGGCAACAACTTCCCTTCAGTCTACAGATGCTATCAAATACTATGTCTTTGGTGTGAAAAATGGTGTGTCTGGATTCTATCCTGTCAGCACATCCAGCGACCTAACCAGTGCTGCAGGTAAGGCATATCTTCAACTGACAACAGAACAAGCTGCTGCTGCCCCCATACTCTGGTTGAACTTCGATGACAACAATAACACAACAGGAATCATGGAAACCAAAGCTTTGAAGGCCGATGGCATCTTCTACAACCTGGCAGGACAGCGCGTAGATAACCCGACAAAGGGCCTTTACATCGTGAACGGACGTAAGGTCGTGATTAAATAATTTCCCATAATTTCCCACAATTTCTTTCTTAAAAACGATACAACTATGAAAAAGAAATATATCAGCCCCGTAACAACGGTTATCGAGATGCGTTCACAGTCGCAACTCTTAGCAGGATCATTGAAGATGTCGTTCCAATCGGTTCCCATTAGCGACGAAAACGATGATTTTGAACAGTATTAGTAGTTTTTATCATAAGGTTTTAGTTAGTAATTAGTTAAGTAAGTAGTTCCCTGGGAGTGAAAAAGAGTAGGTCTCAGCGGAGACCTGCTATCCCAAGGGAGAAATTCTGACAACAAGAACTGCTATATGAGAAGAATTATCATCATTATAAGTGCTATAGCCCTATTGGTGACGTTTGCGTCAAATAGCTTGGCGCAACGCTACAACAGCATCCGTCCAGGACAGCGTTGGTTGGACACCAACGGCAATCCCATTCACGCCCACGGATTCCAAATCTTTGAGCAGGACGGCACCTACTACTGGTATGGTGAGAACAAAGAGCACACCAAGCTGGGATCGAACGTCTGGACGTGGGGCATACGGGCTTACCGCTCGAAGGACTTCTATAACTGGGAGGACCTGGGACTGATTATCCCACCGGACACGGTAAATGCCACATCACCGCTGCACTACTCGCAGACGCTGGACCGACCACATATTTTATATAATACCCAGACAAAGAAATGGGTGTGCTGGATTAAGTCGATGGACACCGACGGCTACTTTGTTATTCTGCAGGCCGACAGGTTTGAGGGGCCCTACACCATCGTGAAGAGTCTGAAACCCGAAGGCTTCGGCGTGGGCGACTTCGACATGTACTGCGACCCACAGACGGGAAAGGGCTACGTGTGGTTTGAGCGTCCCCATTGGGAGATGATATGCGCTGAACTGACGGACGACTTCCTGGGTACCAACGGTAAATACTCAGAACACTTCGTAGGCATACGGCCGCCATTCACCCGCGAGGCCCCAGCACATTTCATGTGGCGTGGTCGCCACTATATGTTTACCAGCGGAACGACAGGCTACGTGCCCAATCCGTCGCAGGTTTGCGTGTTCGACGACTATCATGGCGAATATACCGATCTGGGTGACCCTTGCATCGGCGACAAGTATGAAGACTCGTTTGGCTCGCAGATTACGAGCGTCATCAAGATACCAGGCAAGAACCTCTACATAGCACTGGCCGACCGCTGGCTGCCGCACCTCTACGGTACTGACATCCCCAAGCGCACTATAAGGAACAAGGAGAAAGCCTACCTGAACCACAAGCCCTTCGACCGCGACTTCACCACGCCACAGGTCAAGGACAAGACGGGCATCAAGCGTAACAAGTGGGACACCACCGAGGATGCACGCTACGTCTTCCTCCCCATAACTTTCGACCAAAACGGAAAGCCGACACTCATCTGGCGCGACGAATGGCGACTGGAGGACTACGACATTCCCACACGACAAGACGTCGGACCACAGGCCATGACAACAGAGATAGCACCCATCGAGGCACCCTTCGACATGCCACAACTGCAGCGTCCACTGATATCTGGTAAAAAGATTGTTGTAAAAATGGCTAAGAAAGGTTTGTCGACCCGTGCCATCCAAACTGCTATCGACAAAATGTGGAAGCAAGGTGGAGGCCAGGTCGTCATACCCGCAGGCCACTGGCAATCGGGACGCATCGAGTTGAAATCGAACGTAGAGCTGCAACTGGCAGAAGGCTGCGAACTACACTTCAGCGGATGTATTGAGGACTACCTGCCCGTAGTGTTCACACGCGACGAGGGCTTCGAAATCATGTCGTTAGGTGCCTTCATCTATGCCAACGAACAGGAAAACATAGCCATCACGGGACGCGGCAAGATCGTTGGACCCAGCACCGACTGTGAAATCTATCAGACTAATCATGACAAGGCTATTAACATAGAAAAGATTGTCTTCCCTGACACACCGCTGTCAGAGCGCGTGTTCGACGGGACAAAAGGCTGCGGCGAGGTGTTCCTGCCTAAATCGATAGCACCGATACGCTGCAAGAATGTGCTCATCGAGGGCGTTACTATCGACCAGGGACTCTACTGGAACGTGGTGCCGCAATATTGTGAAAACGTCATCATCCGTGGTGTCACGGTGAACAGCTTTGGGCACGGACGTACCGACGGCATCGACATCGAGTCGTCGAAGAACGTGCTGGTGGAATACTGTTCGCTAGACTGTCAGGACGACTGTTACACCATGAAGAGCGGACGCAACGTAGAGGGTGTACGCGTAGGCATACCAACCGAGAATGTTGTGGTTCGATATTGTCTCGCACTCCGAGGAGCCGGTGGCATTGTGTGCGGTACGGAGGTGGCTGGCGGTGTCAGGAACATCTATTGTCATGATTGTGTGTTCGACGGTACCGACCAGGCCGTCCGTGTAAAAACGCTACGTCCGCGTGGTGGCGGTGTGGAGAACCTCGTCGTGGAACGCATCCGTGCCAACGTCAAGGACTACGCCTTCTTCTGCGACATGCTGGGCAGCATCAAGTGGGGCGGCAATCTGGCCAAACGACTGCCGGCACAGCCTGTCAACGACTATACGCCTGACTTCCATACCATCACCATCGACAATATGGTAGTCGAGGGTTGTCAGCAGCTGGTGAAGGCCATCGGACTGCCAGAGCGTCCACTGCGCAACGTGCTGTTCAGCAACGTCAAGGCCAGTTGCGACCAACTGATAAAGATGCGCGACACACAGGGTTTCGTATTGAAAGATGCTGACATCACCGCCAAAGACCCGACAGCAAGCATCGATGGATGCACAGGTGTGATGCTGTTGAATGTCAATGTGAATGGCAAAGAGCCGCAACACGTCATCTATCCTGGGGAACCATCAACCCCGATTATAACATATTATTCAAACAAATAAAAAACGCTATTATGAAAAGAACTATGACAAAGCTTGCGCTTTGCGCAATGGCTCTGCTTTTTGCCCATACGGCATTTGCAGATGTGAAAACCTACGACTTTGTACGTGCTGCCAGCGGCTCCATCGAATTACCAACATGGGGCGAAGAGGTTGTCGTGCATGGTGATATTACGCTGAATCTTCTTGCCTACGGAACAACTACGTTCGACAACCGTTTTGCAGTAGGACCAACCACTCGTAACAATGACAGTGGCAATTGTTTCAAATTCCGCACTGCCAGTGTCGACTATCGTGGATTGTGGTCACAATATGGCGACCGTAACTTCTCCATTTTGAATCTAAAGGCTGGCGACAAAGTTACGATTACCATCTGTAAGAATGAAACGACACTGAAATTCATCGACGGCGATGCAGTGGTCAGTGGTCAGGAATACACCGTCGAGGCTGATGGCACTTTAGACTTCGTATCGACAGGAAGTGTGTATATAGAGAAAGTTACCATCGAAACACAAGAAAAAGGTGTGCCCGTTACTATTGGCATCATACCTGATGTGGATCCTGCCGTTTACGATTTCGTGGTGGCCGAAGAAGGCAGTACATTGGCACCTACATACGGAGAGACCGTTTCGACAGGTGGTGCCGACTTACAACTCTTCTCTGGTGGAGGCAACGCTTTTGACAATAAATTCGCCATTGGACCCACAAATCGTAATAATGGTAACGATGGTGGTTTCATTTTCCGTACAGCAGGCAACTGGAAAGGTCTCTGGTCTAAATATGGTGACCGCAGATTCTCCATTCTCAACCTGAAACAGGGCGAAACCGTAGCACTGACCATTAGTAATAATGACCCCAATTTAAAGTTTGTAGGAGGTGATGTCATTGTCAGCAATCAAGAATATGTTGTTGAGGCAGACGGTAACTTGGATTTCGTTACCACAGGAGGCGTTTATATTGAAAAGGTGTCTATTACGCCCGCCAATGTAACAGGTACCTCAACAGGCATTACTTTGGTAAGCGCAACTGCCCTAGACTTTACCAACGCCAGCATTAAGGCCTATATCGCAACAGCAGCCAATGCAGGTACCGTCACCTTCAAGCAGGTTTATAAAGTTCCTGCCAACACACCTCTACTGCTGAAAGCTGACAATACAACACCACTGACAGTGCGCATAGACGAACTGGAGGGCGCAGCCGAGGATGTCAGTGGAAACCTGCTGAAGGGCAGTGCTACAGAAAGTACAGCGCTGACTTCTGAAGGCGAGACCAAATATTATGTCTATGGAACCCACAGCAAGAAAGCCGCTTTCTACTATGCATCTGAATTGACCAGTCAGGCAGGCAAGGCATATCTGGCACTGACAACCGAGCAGGCCGGCGCAGCCAGCTTCATCAATGCCATCTTTGACGAAAACGTCACTGGTATCGAGACTGTCAAGACTACGATGGGACGCACATCCAACGAGATGTACACACTCGGCGGACAGCGTGTCAGCAAAGCCACTATGAAAGGCGTATATGTCGTGAATGGACGAAAGGTGGTCATCAAATAACATAATAGATAATAATTAGGAAGTAAAACAATAAAACTGCATACGATTATGAAAAAAAGATATATTATTCCAGCTATCGAAGTCATCAACATTAATTATGAAGCAAGTCTGTTAGCAGGCTCAGTCACAGAATTATTAGACAACACAGATGCTGCTGGCGTTGACGATTTCAATCAGCTCAGCCCTGAGTTTACATTTGATGATTTGGAGTATTAAAATAGTGATTAATATGATGCGCAAGCAAATCATAAGAACGATACAAATGCTGTTAGCCTTGATATGTATCTCGGTTAACAGCTTTGCCGATAATGGCGATGTCAGCGCCAGTCTCGACAACTATCGAGCCGCCACTTTAGATAATGGTATAGTACGACTTATTGTAGCTAGTGACGGTCGTGTATCAACATGTACCTACAATGGACTGTCGCTCATCCCGTCTGGAAGCAGATTCTATTTTAGTTGTAACCAACCCAACTACGCAGAATTGCAGGCCGATGCTGCCGAATTACGTACCAACACGCCAGAAATGGCCGAAGTAGTCTATACACAGACTTCACCCGATGGTGGCATCAAGTGGACACAAGGCTATATTCTGCGTCGTGGTGTCAGCGGATTTTACACCTATTTGGTAGCCGAAGGTGTTGGCGACAACTCATTAGGCGAAGCCCGCATGGTTTACCGACTGAAAGATGATATCTTCAACTACGGCTACGTCAATGACCAGATGCAAGGACAGATGCCATCAGCTGCCGAAATGAAGCGTTCAGAGTCACGCGAGGTGCAGGATGCGACCTTCCGCCTTGACGACAATTCCATCTACACAAAGTATAATTGGGCCAACTATGTGAAGGATGACCACTTTCACGGTTTGATATCGGATGCCAGCGGCATAGGTGCATGGTCTATCCCCGTTACGACAGAGTATATCAATGGGGGTCCTATGCGTCAGGATCTGACAGTACACGCCAGTGATGTATCACCACTTATTCTGCAGATGCTCCACGGCACGCACTTCGGCGCAGGTGCTCAGACGTTTGCCACAGGTACAAAGAAAATCTATGGACCGTTCTTTTTCTACTTAAATAAAGGAACACGTGAAGAGATGATTAGCGATGCCGCACGTGAAGCAGGCGAACAAGAGGCACAGTGGCCATTTGCATGGTTTAACAACGACTTGTATCCTAAAGCTCGTACCACTGTCAGCGGACGCATTCAGCAGACGGGATTCAGTGCGGTTCCCTTGCAAGTGGTGCTGGCTCAGCCCAATCGCGACGTCTACGACCAAGGGGACAGCTATATCTTCCAAACTGTGACAGAGGCTGACGGAAGTTTTACCATTGACAATGTACGCCCCGGAACCTATACCTTGACAGCATACGCCCTGGGCGGTTCGAATACCGGTCAGCTGACAAGAAACGGTATCGTGGTCAGTGGAACGACAACGGAGTTAGGTACAATTCACTGGGAAGCAGCACCATTCGGCGCAGAACTGTGGCGCATTGGCGAGAGCAACAGACTGAGCGACGGCTACAAACTGAGCAATGCAACACGGGCATACGAACTGTACGACGGTGTGCCTGCCGACCTGACATACACCATCGGCACCAGCACAGCTGCCGACGACTGGTATTACGCTCAAGCCAAGGTGGGAACGTGGACCATCAAGTTCAATCTCACGGAGAAGAGCTACGGTCTGTATCGCCTGACTTGTGGCATTGCCGGTGCTGCCAACGTGACTCGCATCAACGTCAGCGTGAATGGCGGTTCTGAAATTATGAATCCACTCGCCAGTGACGGTTCTGTCTATCGAAGTGCCATACAGAGCGGCCGATATCAGCAGTTCACAGCCGACATTCCATCCAGCCAGCTGAAGGTGGGTGAGAACACCATCGCCCTACTGCTAACCGACCATAATTATGCCACCAGCGGCATTGCCGGTGTGATGTACGACTGCATTAAGCTGGAATTGAATGAGGACACAGAATACTACAATTTCACTGGTATAGGTGCGTCGGGTGGTACTGTGCCCACATGGGGTGATGAGATTACCAGTGGCGGGCATACACTTCAGATGTTGGCTTCAGCAGACGAGACATTCAACAGTCGTTTTGCTTGCGGGCCAAAGCGTGGCGATGCCAACGTCTTCAAGTTCCGTGACAGCGGAGCATATAAGGGACTCTATTCGCAATATAGTGGCCGTTACCTATCTATTCTAAATCTGAAAAAAGGTGACCGTGTCATTATCACCATGCACACTACGGGCAACCACCTGAAATTTGTTGATGGAGATGCTGTTGTGAATGGACAAACATACACTGTCGAGACTGATGGCAACATGGACCTTGAAAGCACGGGGGCCGTATATATCGAGAGCATCAAAATCGAGAAAACAAGAGAGGCGACCAACACCTGCCAGACAATGGTTACCGATCGTGCTCTTGACTTCAGCGGTCTCAATGTCAAGGCTTACATCGCAACTGATGCTAATGACGGCACCGTCACCTTCACACAAGTGACAAAAGTTCCTGCAGGAACACCTCTCTTCCTCGTCGCCGACAATCACAACGATCTTATTGCTGATATTCCCACATTGACAGGAACACCAGACAACATAAGCAACAACCTATTGAAAGGTTCGGCTACAACCAGTACAGTTCTTAGTTCTGACGTCTACACGCGCTTCTATGTATTAGGAACAACTGGCGGGGTTACTGCTTTCTACTATGTCAGCAATTATACTAGCCATGCAGGCAAAGCCTACCTAGAGCTGCCAGCTGATAAAGGTAGTGCAGCCAGCTATATGAG
The DNA here is from genome assembly GCA_946404405.1 of uncultured Prevotella sp. Taxonomy (GTDB): domain Bacteria; phylum Bacteroidota; class Bacteroidia; order Bacteroidales; family Bacteroidaceae; genus Prevotella. Next base: position 289 of record CAMJDL010000001.1, on the reverse strand, counting down.
CATCGTATTTGACAATGCCCAAACCACCGGCATCAGCAACACGACTGCAAAGACTGTTATTCAGGATGATACATGGTACACGTTACAAGGTGTGCGAGTAACTACACCAACAAGGGGGATTTACATCAGGAATGGCAAAAAAGTGTTCATTGCGCGCTAAATGTATACAGCAAAACTTATGCGAAAAGTCGGGCTAACCATTGGGGGCCCGACTTTTTTATGGTTTTGTTGATGTTTAGTACTGGTGCGATAAAATCGCGTTAAGTTTTACATTTCATCAAATAGAGAC